>CATYOF010000010.1 GCA_958410215.1 uncultured Cryptobacterium sp.
TGTGCTACTCCCCAGTCTGCCCAGTTATTCTTTTCCCAAACGAACTTATATTGCTTTTTATAGGAATTTCCTTCTACAGCCACCTTAAAGTTCAGTTCACAATCCTTGCTAAATTTTATTTCCTCGCCATTTTCACAAACAAGTTCCGAAATCTCCCAATCATTGCTAATAGTAATTTGTTTTATTTTTTCTACACTTCTACTAGCTTCATCTTCAACAACGGCTTTAATGTTTATTACACCATCAATGTCAGGCATCCATTCATACAGTGGGTTTGAAAGATTTGCTGCAATTTCACTCCATTGGTTAGAACCATCTTTTTGGTAGTAATACGAATACTTTAGATCTGAAGCTTCACCAATGATTTCTGTGTTGAGTTCTGCGCTTTCACCTAGTTCAATTGATTCTGGAACTGTTAATGAATCAGCACTGAGACCCCACGAATAAATATTTATTCGCTTTTCTATGCTCGTGACTTTTCCATCAGGCCATTTAATATCCGCTACAAATCCATAATTCCCAGGCTTTTCAGGTATGTAAGAAATCTCGCTCTTATCGCTAAACTGTTGAGCGACTCCCCAGTTATCCCAACTGTCTCTATACCAGACAAATTTATATGTGCAACCTTCTTGATTGGTCAAAGCCTGAATTTTAATTGGATAATTAACCGTATTTGTTTCAGACTCTAAAATCAATCTTGCTTCTTCAGATTTACCTACATAATCAAAATTCATATCGACATTTCCGTTGACACCATCCACATGACCACAGTCGGAAAATTGCCATATTTCCGTTCCTGGTACTCCGCTACTAGTTGCCTTGTTTGATCCTGGATAGCGTGCTGCCCATTTGTGCCAATTAGAATTATCGAAAGCGGAATCTGTTAAATAATTCGACCACCAATTAAGGTTTGAATAAATACCTACTTCATAACCTTCCGCTGAAATAGCGTTACAAAATGTGGACGCTAACTCTCCAAGCTTTTTTGATCCAAGATCAAGCTGTTTACTTTCTTCCATATCAAAAAATACTGGATAAGCTAAATCATTCGGCTCAAGCCCCGCTTCATCAAGAAGGCGGAGCACATGCCTTGCCTCACTTGCAGCACTAGAATCATTCCCTGTTGTATTCATGGCATATGAATACAAATAAATTCCAATATCTATTCCGTTTTCCTGAGCCCCTCTAACATTCTCAAAAAATTTGACATCATCTTGGTTAGTAAAGTCACTACCATAGCCACAGCGAATAATCGCAAAAGAAACACCGCTGTTCTTTACTTTTGCCCAATCAATAGTTCCATTGTGATAAGAAACATCAATACCTACACGCTTAGCACCGCTAACGCTAATGTTTTGACCAGCGTCATCTGGCTCTGCCTTATAGGTATAGGAAGTTGTTCCGTTCGATTTGTACCAAGTAGCGTGTGACGAAGCTCCTGGCGACGCGGCAAACAAACTTACACCAGGGGCTCCTCCATCAGTAGAAGCACCCTCATAAGAATAGATTTGATCACCGTCTATAAAGCGCCAACTATTTGCTTGGTCGTTTGCTTCGTTTTCGTTGGTTTGCAAGGATGAAACATCTTGCGCCGCGTCCTCGCCCGACTCTGTCAAAGTATTGATTCCGAACGTTTCTGAATCATTGACTTCTTGATCCTCCACTGCTTCAGAATTGGTGCTAGAGGCCGCGTCATCAGAAGAAGATGCTTCGGGGTCATCTACGCCATCACTTTGATTATTCGAGCCATTGTTGCCGTCTTGCTGTTCGGAATTTGACACATTATCAGAAGTGGAATCAGTGGCAATTTGATCCGCAAATGCAAACGTCGGAACAAAGCTAAATATCAACAATAAACTCAATAAAGCAGAAGTAATCTTATAAGGTAGAGACAAGGAAGGCATGCTACTCCTAAAGTTCGTTGTTGCCTAAATTTCTCAAAAAAATTTCTTTGAAACTAAGGAAAGACTTTAGCCAATTTATATACAAAACCATATTTTTCTTATTGGCCATCAATAGAAAAACAAAACTTCAAAACAATTAGCGACTAAATAAAGATTTCTTTGTCATTAATGGGAGTCTTTACATTTCCCAACAACTCATGCTTATATAGCAACTTTTTCATCTGTCTTTAAATCATTGCTATACTTTTACAGTGTTAATGTTTCAACTTTATTAAAGGTATTCAATGGCTTCACTTTCATTTAGTCAAGTTCTCTTAGGCTTTAGTAACACTATTTCCGATTTGGTTAATAAGCTTATTTACTCAAAACGCAGAAGACTGTTATTTGCGCTTATTCTTACTGTTGTCTTGATCACCTTGATGACTTTAACTAATCGCTACGCTGGTGGTTCCGATGATGACTGGGCTATTTCTTTAGCGCTTAGTGGACGCTACCCTAATAGCGGGCTCTGCCTTTTTGTAAACGCCGCAGTAAGCCAAGTTACTGTTGCTTTAAACGAACTATTTCCTGCTTTCAATTGGTTTTTAGCCATTGAACTATTTATTACTGCTGCAGCGTTTTTTGCCATAGTCTACAGTGCGCTGACCTACATGAAGCCGATCTTTGCCTTTCTTCTCATAGGAGCAGTTGAAGCTTTCGTGTTGCCAGGCTGTACTTATGAAAGCAACTTCACTTTCGTTGCAGGAATTTCAACATTAGCTGGATTTATCATCCTTGTTGGCACCACAAAAACCCGCAGCCACTCCGTTCTTATGCCAATAGTGGGAATCTGTTTTTGCACAATAGGTTTTCTTTGGCGCTCTGAGGTATTCCTGCTAAGTCTTCCCTTCTTTGCAATAGCGTTGGGCTTCATTTTTTTATCACGCCAAGGCAAAAAGGAACACGATATTAAGTCCATAACGTTCGAATCATTTGTCCGTGCAACTATTCCTTATATTGCGGTTGTCGTTATATGCGGATGTTTTTACGTTTACAACAACGTTGCTTGGCAAGATCCCGAATGGGCAGCATGGAAAGATTTCAATTCTGCTCGTTCTGAAATCTCAGATTACCCTATGCCAGATTACGAAAAAGTTGTTGATGAGCTTAATGCTCAAGGACTCTCACAAAACGATTACTTCGGACCCATGATGTGGGTAACTGCCGACACGGAAGTATACACTACCGAAACAATGGAATTTATTGCTTCATTAGCAAGTGCTTTTGGACCAGCAGATTACTTTCGAAATTACCTTTCTTATTTGGATAGCGTCTTACATTCGCTCCCATCTCACATTATCGTAGTAGTAGTTATTGCCGTCGCTGCAATTCTTGCCTCCCGCAAGAAAGCTGCACTTCCCCAAGTTTTAGCATCAATGCTACTGGCGGTTATTATTTGCGCTTATTTTGCTGCTATAGGGCGTCTCCCTGAAAGAGTCGAAACGGCTGTTTGGCTCTTTTCTCTTTGCGCTATCTTCCTGTCTATTAAACACAACGCCTACGACGATGATCCCGAAGCTGCTCGAATAAAGCAATCAGCTCCCCATAAACGCAAAGAAGTCCTTGCCGCAACCGCTGGTGCTGGAATGTGGGCAGGTGCCACCCTTCTCGTTCTAGCTCTGACAGTACCTATGTTTAATCCAGGCTTATTACCCGCATATTTGAATCAGGATTCTTTCAAAACAGACAATCCTGCGGTTGAATACGCCAATCGAAATGACGGCAAAATTCTTGTATGGGGCATATCTACTTATTTCGATGTTGAACACGCCTATAGACTTAAGTTCCTTCCATCAGAAACTATGCTGGAAAAGAACTTCTGCTTGGGCGGTTGGACCGATAGAGCCCCCTTTAATATGGCAAATCGCGAACAGGCGGGGATGACTAATATTATTCGAGGACTAGCAGAAAATCCCGACGCATATTTAGTTGTCGAAAAAAGGCGAGAAAGCGAACTGCCCAACTTTGTGCTTTCTTTGATTCAACAGCATTACTATCCAAACGCTACTATTGAACAAGTTGATAGCTTCATAGGCTTTAATCCTAAAGACACTTTCACTGTTTGGAAAGTTCACAAAAACGAATAAGGACATGCAAACAAGGCAATCTAAAAAAGTAGTGCCCTATCATTATTTTTAAGAGGGACACTACTTTTATTAGTATTGCTTTTACTTAGCTCAAGTTTATTTAGGCGGCATCTTATCAAAGGGTTTTCTCACCTGAATAAATCCGTCCTGCGTTTTTGCATATACTGCAGGAGGATACTGAATAAAGAAATCGGGAGTAAAACTCATGGAATAGGCACCTGCATTTTTAATTAAAACCATATCCCCTTCAGACAGCTCAGGCTCATCATGAAGGATGCACATACGATCACTTTCCATACATGTATATCCACAAAGCACCTGTTCAGGATAATTCTCTTTCTTTTGCGTAGAAAGCATATGAGCGTAAGAGGTTTTCTTCATTTCATGGTCAACATTAATTCGGGAAAGTTCACTCACCACAAAACGTTTACCTAAGACATCTTTAGTATCAATTATTCGACCAAGATAATACCCAGGAGTGCAAATTACCGCTCCACCAGGTTCAACATATAACGCAACATTTTCGGTGTCGCAAACCTCATCCAGTTCTGCAGTAATAGTTTTAGCGTATTCATCATAAGCGCCAAGATTTGCCTCACCACCACCGTAGAAGCCGCCACCCATATCAACAAATCGCAGAGTGTCACTAAGATTATTTTCAGAAATAATCTTAGCTGCATGCGATGCTAAAACCTTATATACTTTCTGTGATCTGCTTAAAGTGGTTACATGCATATGCAATCCTGCGATCACAACGCCAGTACTGCGAAGTCTCGTAATCACTTGGGCAAGTGACCCGCCTTCAAAGGAAAAGCCAAAACGACCTTTATTTTTACCCGTTACTGTTTCGCCAGGGACAAAGGAGTCTAAATCTATATTAGCGCGCACACCAACAAACATTTTATTTAGCTGATCAGCGCCCTCTTTTCCTTTTGTCTTAAGATCAGAAGCAAGCTCCTCCAGCCAACGTACTTCACGTTCGGAATCTACGTTTACAATTGAACCATGCTTAAGAGCCCAGATAAACCATTCCTTGCCCTTTATAGGACCATTGAAAATAATTTCTTCTGGGGCAAAACCTTCATCTAACGCTAGAGAATACTCCTCGTTAGATACTACTTCAGCCATACATCCACATGATTTTGCGCATTGTAGAACCCAAGGAAAAGGATTGGTCTTTACTGAATAGGCAACACAAGAGTTCTTTCCCCAGACAGTATGAAGTGCATTGTTAAAATCATTAAAATTCGCCTTTAATGCCTCTTCATCAAAAATAAAACAAGGAGTCTGTAATTTTTCTAACTCTTCCCAATTCATTTCAATTCCTATTCTTCATATGCAGCAGAAGTTCCGTAACGTTCTTCGAAAAACTTTGAAAATCTGTTTAGCTGCATTTCTTTTTTGTAGTCCTCAAACACTAACTCTGGGGTTATGAACGCAGGAGCGTAGCCTAATTTTTTCTGCGCCTTATCTACATTCATGTAGTAATTCACACAATCATGCTTTTCGGGGCAATATATCTTTTCTGATCTTGAATCATCTGGCGAAAAGACAGAAATTATTCCATCTACAAGACTGTCTAGCGAAGTTAACTTGCCAGTTCCTACGTTATAAATACCCGAATTTTCCTTGTCAGCAAACAGCGCCTTGTAAATCATTTGGCAGAAGTCTTTTACATAGATAAGATCCATGCCCTTATTAGGGTCTCCCCAAACTTCAAGAGGCTCACCCTGTTGGGCACGATGAATCATCAAACGGTATGAACTTTTTGCTGGTAAACCATCATGGTACAACGTCTTCGATTCGGGCATATAGCAATAAATATTTGGAAGCCTAAATGCAAAGCACGAAATATCATATTCAGCTTGATAATTCCAACACAGATCCTCTGCGGCACATTTTGTAATAGCATAAACCGAATGATCGCCGCTCATAGGAAGGCGGCGAGGCATATCATCCTGCAATTCAACCATCTCATCGAAGTAACCGTCATAATCAGAAATGGTTTGCGTATACATAATTCGATCCGCTTTATGCGTGCGTGCATATTCAAGAACATTCAAAGTTCCCAAAACATTTGAATTAACGTATTGATATGGATCGTAGCCTTCCATATATGCTGGCAAAGCTCCCGCAAAATGTACTACCGCATAAATATCTTCCTGCGGTAAAGATTTGAAAGATTGTTTATTCGATATCTCAACCTGCCTATAGATAACTTTGTTAGGGTATGCAGATTCAAAATATTCAACTTTCGGATTTCTGCCTGTTGCTACAATCTGCCAATCTTCGGGCAAATGATCTACTAAATAATCAATGAGATACAACCCTAAAGTACCCGTCGCACCAAATACCACTATCGTTTGTTTTGATTTAGCCATAGGTACTCCTTTCGAATTTGCCTTATCAAAAAAAATTAAAATCCTGATGCATAAACACAAATACCTGCAATTATTAACCCTAGTGCACAGAGCTTTTTCTTGTTCATTTTCTCTTTAAAAATTACTACACCAAAAACTGTAATGTAGATATAGCTTGTTGCTTCTAATATTGGGCCCAAGGAAAGAGGTACTACCTTGTAGGAAATTATTGTTAGCAAGGTGGCTGCCACAAAAATAGTGTAGGCAAAAATAACAAAAGGATTCAGATATTCCTGTAAAGGACTAGCATATGTACGCATAGCCGCCTTTTTTAATAGTACCTGCGAAACTGCACTAATAAATACCCCTATAAGATATATCCCTGAATACACAACAAGCGGATCCATTATTGTTGACCACCTTCAGGTTCCGCTCTTTTCTGCATTTGCTTAGGCTCATCTATCTTACAGAAAGTATCTCCGCCCGTACATGAAGCGTTATTGGAAAACTCATCAGAAAGCTTCCCATCCTCGATTGAATACCAAACAATACCTGCTATTACCAAAACAGCACCAATAATCATTTGGATATTAATTTGTTCACCAAAAATTAAGGCTCCCCAAACAATACCCCATACAACCGTAATAGCTTTATTGGCAAACGCTACCGTTAAAGGAAGACGTTTAATAATTTGCTGCCAGCCAATAGCATAGATAAACAATACCGCCAGCATGCCACCATATAAAAGGATAAACGACACACTTAAAAATGGTTGATAAGCAGCATTTTTGCTAAAAATTCCCGAAAGAGAGTAAAAAAGTAAGAGCACATGAAGCGCTATTAAAACACCTGCCGATTTGTTTATCTGCCTCTTCATAAAGCTTGCTTTTGCCACTTAAAAAATTACTACTCTGTATTTCAGATCCTATTTTGCTACCTGCGGAGGAAATACTTTTTTACCTTGCTTGTTAAATACGCCATATATAGCAGCAGCAAGGCCAAGCAGTACGGCAGCAATTACGCAAAGCGTTACACCAGCAACAAGACCCAACCCCTGAATAACAAATAATGGAATAAATGTTACTAAGGCAATATCAATAAACGACACAAAGATCCACGCAAAGCCCGAATCTTCAAGAACACCCGTTTTAAATTCTGGGTCAACAATTCTCAGAAGTAATACCGCAATGCTCATTACACCAGTAGACCAACCCCAAATGTAGATACCACGTTCTACCCAGTGATCCCTGAACAAGTGACGCGAGAAAAGGAAGAAGAAGATAATAACCTGTGCAAAACCTAAAGCACAAAGAATAAGAATGGGTTGCCAGTATTGCATAACCACATTCACGTTAATTGTTGCAACACCAAAAGCTACCAAGTAGTCCGTAGCGCAGCTACCCATACGGGACACAACATTGCTATCTACATACTTATCTAATTTAATTAAACGCAGAACTGAAAACAGCAAAACGCCCACTATAAGCGCAAGACCATAAATAGGGATAGAGACAGAAGGGATAAGGATCTTTAATCCTTCATTTATCAGATAAGCACCGCCAACTGCCACCATAATTAATGCTAAATGCCATGCCATTGGGTCTAATGACATGGGATTGACGGTATTTTCACCCATGGTAAGTCGCTTACCTTCAGGAACGAGTCCTGTCTTATACTCTTCAGGCATATCACCAATTTTTTTGATTTCTGTTGTGTATCCCTTACGTGCACAATAATTAATAGCAACAATGCCACTAAAAATACCACCTAGTAAACCAAACGTTGCAAATGTCTGACCAATAGTAATAGCATCAGCCCAACCCGCATCTTGGAAAACAGCGCCCATAGCTGCTGCCGTACCATGACCACCAACAAATCCGCCTGGCATCATAACAGCGAACCAGGAAATTACATCAGGGAAAACAAATGCAAACAAGAAAGCACCTATTACTAAAGCAAGGCCATACTGCATAATTTCAGCAGCACTGTTTAGCAAGAAGGTGTCTCCAACGCTTTTGAACATTTCGCGAAAACCCGATTTTTCACGCTTGCCCAAATACATAGTAGCGAACAAAACAGCAATAAGAATGCCAGCATAATTTGAGGCCTGATCGCTCAAAGGCAATACATTAAACCCATATTTACCTAAAATCACACCAAGAAATCCTGCAATTAAGGCCGTTGGAATAAATAGATTTTGAAAAATGGCAATTCTTGCACGAATAATCTTTGCGACTACGATTAATGCCGAAATGATACATACATCGTATACGAGTGATAAGGGCGTAAATTCCATGTTGTCCTCTTGGCTCACAAATCTATATTGTTAACAATTTAAGCAATATAAAGCTTCTTTTATCTTCCTCAGCTATTTCATACTCAGATTTAATACTTGGTCATCTGATTACGATAAAGCAAGTCTATTCCTTTATCATCCTGAACATGGACTTCGTTGAACAGCCGCTCGGTAATTGAATCTAATTCCTCCCGATTCGGTGCAGTAATGTAATAACGCACCGCATAAGGCTTCGCTCCAACACCATGCTTAATATTCTCGCCAGGTTGATAATAAGGAAGGATCTGCCTAATATTTTCTATACCACTCGGAGCAAAAACCTTTTCTACTGTACCTTCATATCCGTGAAAATACAGTCCCGCACTGCAGGTAGTGAAAAACGGCGAATGGTTCGCGAGCTTTTTGCGTAATACCTCATCATCGTATACATAGTCAATAAGAAGCTCTTCTATAGATAAACCACTGGCAAGCGTTACTAACTCGTGCTCATAACCAAATAAGCGGCCTGCACACTCGCAAACCTGAATGCCTTCTTCAGGTTTGTAGAAGAATTGCATAGACAAAGGACCTGAGGTCATGCCAACATACTTGGCAACCTTTGTTAAGATTGCACGTGCATCTTCATAAACAGCATCAATCAAGCGGCTAGGATAAGCGCACCTGCTTACATGGGGAATCGCATTGGGAATTTCAACGGATTTTTCCCTATCCGCAATGCTCAGAACCTGCGGCTCGCCGTCAACAAGCCAAGTCATCATATTGAACTCAAAGCCATCGTTGTATTCTTCTGCAAGAATATAATCAAAATCCGAATAAGACGTTATTTCGTCAAAATGTTCTTCGATTTCGCTAAGAGAATCAAACTTATAAATGCCCCTCGATCCGTATCCATTTACTGGCTTAACCACACAAGGCAAGCCAATTTTTTCGAGATCAGAAGCAAGAGTTTCTTTATGAAGAATTGTTGAACTTGGGAAAGGAATTTCTAGCTCGGAAAACATTTCCTTCATGCGTGTTTTTTCACGAAGAGTCGCAAATCTTTCTGGCGTGCTGTAGCAAGGTAATCCTGCTTTGTCTGCAATGTTCACTAAGCATTCCGCAAGCAAATCGGAAAACGAAGCAATAATGCCATCAACCTGCTCGTCTTTGCACATTTGCGCAATAGCGTCCGTATTCCTAACATCAATGGTATAGCTTTTGTCTGCCACTTTCTTTGCTGGACCATTTTCATAGCCATCGCAAACAATGACGTATATTCCTCGTCGCTGAGCAACTTTCACCAATTCGATGAACTCATCCATGGAACCTAAGATTACCAGGCGATGTCTTCCTTGCTCTTTTGACACTGCGTGTTCCTTTCCACCATGCTGCACAATGTTGAATTTAACTAGATTTACCAGTAAATAATTATGCCGTTAACTTTACGTTCAAGCTTAATTCTTTACTCTGGCATGTCGCTTATGTTTAAACGTATTTTCCTGAGATTGACTTATCTTTTTGGCTTTTCTGCAAAAGGAGAATCGTCCCCAACAACATCACGCAAAATATATTGAGGTGCCTTATTGATGGTCATAAACAATCTTCCCAAATATTCACCAACAAGACCAAGAAACATAACAATGATGCCCGAACAAACCAGCATAGTTACCATCAAAGAACTCCAGCCTTGTTGAATAGAAGGGTCAGTAATTCGCTGAATAGCCAAGAACAACGCTCCTAGCAAGCCTAGACCACCCAAAATTGCACCAATGACTGCCGCAAACCTAAGAGGAGCCATCGAAAAGTTAAGCACCGTAGACCAAAGTCGAATTAAACTTTTTAAGTTGTAACCCGAAACTCCCACTTCTCGATCAAAATGCTTAACAGACACATTAACCATGCGGTTAGTGACGCGGAACAATAAGCCCTGTATATATACGTAGGGGCCATCGTATTCTGTAACTTCTTTTGCTACAAAATCCCTCATAAGCAAAAAGTTACTAGGCTCAATTTCTTTAGGTCGTTTCGTTAAAACGCGCATACTCCAAACCGTAAAGCGAGAACCAAGCTTGCGCCACCATGACTCACGATGATCAGGAAACGTGGCAAATACCACATCTACACCATCAGTCATCGCATCTAGGAGCTTAATGCACTGTGACGGATGAGTTTGCATGTCGTCATCCATAAGCATAACTAAATCGCCTGTTGTATGGCGAAGTCCTGCCATAATCGCGCTATGCTGACCAAAATTTCTTGCAAGGTTTACTCCAATAACCTTGCTATCTTCTTCATGAAGCTTTTTTATTTCTTCAAAGGTACCATCCGTAGACCCATCGTTAGACAAAACAAATTCATAATCATAGCCCGCTTTAACTAATTCTTCTCTGGTTAGACGAACTACTTTCCCAATAGTTTTTTCTGAATAGTAACAAGGAATTACTACAGATACTTTCTGACGATTGCTTGGGTTTGTTGTTTCCGCTTCCATTTTTCTCCTGGCTGTATAGACAATTTTGATGTATTAATTTCAGAAGATGCACCGAACTAAAACGATATATGCTTCCTTCGCGATTTTTATACTTGCTTATAAATGACTAGTATTGCCACTGCTATTACCGTTTATTTTTTGCTATAAAACTCCACGACTGCCGCGATAACTTTAGATATATCCGAATCTTTCATGTTGTAATACATGGGCAAACGAACTAGTTTTTCGCTTTCGGATGTAGTCACTTCATCTTCTCCATCAAAACGACCGAAACGCATACCCGCTGGCGAAGAATGCAATGGGATGTAATGGAAAGTAGGAACAATGTCGTTTTCTTTAAGAAACGAAATGAATTCGGTACGCTCTTCAAGGCTTCGACACTTTAAATAAAACATATGCGCATTATGCACGCATTCTTCAGGAATGGTAGGCAGCTTCACTAAGCCCTTTTCTTCCAGCTCTTTAAACGCATCATAGTACGTATGCCAACTAGCAAGTCGATTGTCGTTTATTTCGTCTGCAACTTCTAACTGGCCCCATAAATAAGCAGCGTTCATATCGCTAGGCAAATAGCTACTCCCGTAATCTACCCAAGTGTATTTATCTACTTGGCCGCGGAAGAAACGAGAACGATTAGTGCCTTTCTCGCGAATAATTTCAGCTCGATCGTTGTATTCTTCGTTGTTTATTATCAGGGCGCCACCTTCGCCCATGGAATAATTTTTTGTTTCATGGAAGGAGAAGCAGCCGAAATCTCCAATAGTGCCCAGAGCTTTACCTTTATATGAGCTCATAACACCCTGGGCGGCATCTTCTACAACTTTCAGATTGTGACGCTTTGCAATATCCATAATGGTATCCATTTCACACGCCACACCAGCATAATGGACGGGAACTATTACGCGAGTTTTGTCGGTGATTGCTGCTTCAATTTTGTTCTCATCGATATTCATGGTGTCTGGACGAACATCAACAAAAACCAACTTCGCACCAACAAGCACAAATGCGGTTGCTGTAGTCGAAAAAGTGAAGCTTGGCAGAATAACTTCATCACCAGGCTGCAGGTCGCAAAGAATTGCAGCCATTTCCAACGCTGTAGTGCCACTTGTAGTGAGAAGCGCCTTCTGGCAAGGCAAGTTTTCTTCTAACCAAGTGTGACATTTTTTAGTAAAGGGACCATCGCCGCAAATTTTATGGTTTTCTACCGCCTGTTTCACGTATTTGAGTTCCGTTCCTACATAAGGGGGAACGTTAAATGGAATCATTTCGACACCTTCTAGCAATCTGGAATGCTCAGACTTTTGGCACTGCGTCTTTTAGGGAGGCAGCACACCTTAAATCCAAGCTTTGTCCAACTATTTCTTTATGTGCGTCTATATACAAGCACACCAAATTCAGCGCGCTCGTCAAGACCTTTAAATAATAGTTGATTATGTACAAAAACGACAGAAGGGAACGCGGCAGAATATCGGCCTTCAGTATATCCAAGAACTTATACGAATATGTAACTACTATGCTTTGCGGTGCTCCATTGTTGCCGTTCCTTACTTGTCGCCAATAGACAAACTTCCTCTTCCTCGATGAAATAAATCAAGAATTTGATTCTTTTTTGCTGCCGCATAAATAAGAGCCAATTCTAGCCGCGTCCATTTTTTTCTGGCGAATATCAAAAAAACCTTGCTTGGAACAGTAAGACTTTCCGTAGGCATATTTGCAAATAAATCAATGAATACGCTGGTAAAATTGAGTTTTCTTGCAATAGAATACTTTTCACTCCAAGGAATAGAGTCATCAGTTACTAACCGCAACAAACTTCCAACAAACGTATTGAAAATTCTTAGCTGAGTTTTTTGGAATAAGTTTTTGTTGCTGCACGTATATGCAAGCAACTTTTCGCACTTGCTTACAGGATCGTGATAACGGTGCACCGTAGAAAGGGGATTTTTTAAATAAAAGTAGTATTCCGTAGTTGTTATCGCACAACTATCTGCCCTTCGAAATGCATCAAGGTTGAAGAATAAGTCCTCGCTGTAAGTAACCCTCTCAGAGAGAAATGCGATATTGTTAGCTTTTACTAAGTCATTTCGATAAAGGTATGTACACGAAGACCAAGGGAGAATTTCTTCAAGAGGTTCCTCGACAACCCCTCCGATCAAGGCCGATACCAAAACCGACTCGATAGCCTCCTTATTGAAATTCTTAACACTCCGAAGCCGTTGATTTGCAAGCTGGTTAACAAAACTATCGAAATTGTTTTTTAAGAGCTCATCCTCATTTATTTCTTTAAGCCTGCAGCCAACAATGTCGTAATCGCCCGCACCTGCCAAGGAAAACAAGTCCTCAAACATGTATTCCGAAATCATATCGTCTGCATCTACGAAAGCGAGATATGTACCAGTTGCTTTTTTAATCCCCGCATTGCGCGATAAACCCTGGCCAACGTTACTTGAATTGCAAATAACGTATACATTGCTATATCTTGACTGGTACTCTTTGCAGACCTGCAGAGAGCTATCTGCGGAATAATCATCTATCAAAATTACTTCTAAGCTTGGTTTTTGACGCAAAACGCTATCAATACAGCGCCCGAGCGTTTTTTCTGCATTATAAACAGGGATTATTACTGAAATATCTACCGACATCGTTCCTCTTTCCCTTCGTTTTCACGCAAGAAATCGGCAGAACCTTCTTGTTTGGTCTTAAAATCACATGACCTTATGCACTTCATGCATCCCATGCATAAACTCGAAATAATATGTGGATACATAAACCCTTTAGAATCAGCCCTCATTTCTATCGCTCCTTGAGGGCATAAGACCATACATGCCGTACAGCCACAACACTCATTAGGATTATTAAACAATTGGGGAGCTTTGACATTCAAAGGCTTTTTCTGTTTTTCACAAACAACGCGGGCTGCAGCTACCTGGCAGGGAGTGCCTGTAAACAACACATTTCTACCAGCATTTATGTCTTCGTTTACTTTTTCTAAAGAGTCACCCAGATCACTTTGCGAGTATTTTGAGCCCATACAACAAACAACTTCATCCATGGTTTTACAGCGAATATGTTGAACGTTAAGGTTTTCGTCAAACGCGCAGCCGTATACGACTCCACCTTGATTAATGACAGTTTGAGCCAGAGCATAAAATACTCCACCTGAAGAGCTTTGCTTTCTTATTGCTTCACTAGTATGTTTTGCGGCATAAGCTAGAGGGGCGTTCCACTGCCCAAACGTCTCGCTATATTCGTTACCCTCTTCAGAGTTGCCTATGCCTTTGCATACTTCTTTTGTCTCATTGTTTCTAACCTTGCTATTAATACTAGCTTTTGCTTTTAGTGCCGATATAAACAGATGGGAAGCCGAGGACACTATTCGTCGTACTGGCTCGATAGATTTTTTGCATCCTAGAAATCCAAGGGATTTACAAGTCTCCTCAAAACCAACCTTGTCGTAAACTTTCCAAAAAACGTTTTGTCTGTCGCCTTCAGGCTGTTTAAACAACATAGGCTGTGCCGCATTAGCAACATCCAATGCTGATGTTTTATGCAACACAAGATATTCCTTTGCTTGATCTAGTAAGGCTAGACCCTGCCTATCGTTTACCAAAATACACGATACTCCCCATTCGTCTTTAAACTCAGGAAGCACCTTTTCAACGCCCCAGTAATCTCCAATAGTTATATTGCCTGGACGCTCAAGAGAATGATATTTGCATTGATAACAGCTTTCCCTGGTTAAATAGTGATACCAAAGATGGCTCCATAGGTTTGCTTCTAACGTGTCCTGCTCTATCGTTCCGTCTTTGTAAACAACTTTTGCTCCTTCGCGCGTTTTGAGCCCAAACCCACGATGGATATACTGCTTCAGTACCTTACCCGAACGCTTTTCTAGCAGAGAAATGTAGTCATGAAACGCCGCAGGAGATGCAACGCCATAGCAAATCAAATCACAGGTATATAGTATTCCTTTGCTCATACCTGCCTCTCCTTTCGAGCAACGGCACATTTTTCTAAACCGTGCTGCAAAAACAAAAGAGACCGCTGGCGTTCTGTTTCGATTCGCCTTCTTATAGCGGAATAATCCATAGAGCACAAAGACGTTTGATCGGAGATTTCCCTGTTTTCGGTCTTTGTAATTTTTGCCAGCGATAGCAATCGAGAGTTTTTAGTATTTCCACCATCGACCAGCGAAAAATAAACATCTTTTTCCAAAGCAAGCGCCAAAGCATACCCATGAAAAGAGCTCGTCACCACGAGGCTGGCATGCTGCATCAGGAAGAGAAATTCTTCCAAAGAAACAAAGGAAACATCTTTACCACAGTTAATAAAAGGAAGACCACGATAACCGCTTATAAGTACTATGTTTAAACCTCTTTGTTTTGCTACGCGCTTTGCAAAGGAGATAGTTTTTGATCGCTCGGCAGCAATATAGACAAATACATATCCCTGGTCTAGCTCAGCAAATTGCAAAATACTGTCTCGAGCTGAACCCGACGCAGCTACCGTTTTCCAGTCACTTTTTCGAAACAACAACGTAGGGTCTAAAACAACCGAGGAATCAAAACCTGACAGAGTTCTCACTAGAATGCTTCCTTCTGTTTCACGAACTCCAATACAATCAAAATCAGCTAGCGCTTCACCGCATTGTTTTGCCAAGTTGCTTGGAAATGATTCATAGCCAAAGCTCGCTGCATACGCTATTTTGCATGTTTGTGAAGAATCGATCTGCGAAAGAAAATAGGTCATATCGCCACCAGTAATAATGGGATTCCACACCTGATCACTGCCGACAATAACAGCATCGTATTCGTTTTCGATATCCGCCTGAGTTTCAACCGATGAACCTATTAGCTCATATTTTTCGTTAAAAGAATTGAAGGCTTTTTTTCGACGCGAGAAAGCCTTTGCGGTTACTAATCGAAATACAGAACCAACAGGATTTGTTATCGTCTCCGACAAATGCGGTAACCGCGGATTTTCATACTCCGTTACCGAAGGATTTTTGTAATCAATAAGTTCAGCGCTGTATCCCAATTTGTGCACCGTGCCACATAAAGCAAAAGCCTGAAGCGCTGCACCATAATTATTCGCGTTTTGAAAAGTAAGAATTCCGACTTTCATTATTTACCAATCCTTAATGACTGTTTGTCTGTTTGTTGTGAAATAAGTGTTTCGGATTGGTGCTTCAGTCCTCCCGGATCGCCGTTCTCCCTTTTCAAAGTTCTGCTTTGTTTTCTTTTCAGGGTGCTATTGATCCTCGTAAAAGTGCTTTTCGCCTTTTCAAAAGCAGGAGCGATCTTCGGTAAAGCACCCCCGAGATGAAGACGACATAAAAGCGTAATTACTTCTCGGGCAAAAGAACGCCCTTGCAACTGGTCAAGTTGCCTTTTGGCTTTATTCATACCTTGTGTTTCACCAAATTCAGCACATAGAACAAAACGTCTTGGCAAGAATTTCTTGTCTATATATCGCTCATAAAGTTCATGCTCTTCTTTCGGCATTGGAATGGCGCGAATTACTTTATGGAGCAGATCTTCAAATTCGTGAATTCTTTCAATTTGCGCCTCAAAAGAAGTAAAGCTGTTGGAATGACTTCCTTCACGTACAACATAGGCAACAAGGGACTCATTGATAAAACTACAACGATAGCAATACGCTAGAGGAAGAAGCAATTGATAATATTGACCTGCTGGACTTTCAACTATCCGCCGTCCTCCTAAAGCAGTAAACAAAGCTTCCGTCCGCGCAAGATATGCAATATCCAAGCAATAAACACCCTTATCTCGGATGAGTGAATCGAAAATCCAAGGGTTCGAGGTATCGGAAACTTTATCAGTTGAAACAACCTTGTTGAGATTTCCCTCGTGGACTCGATTTACCTGACAGCAAACAAAACCTGCTTCAGGATGAGCATGTAAATAGCTCACTTTCTTCTCTAGGTTGTCGGGATACATAAGATCATCGCTATCAGGCCATGTTATAAACTCCCCTGTCACCTCGGGTAATCCACGATTAATAGCCGCAGCTTGGCCTTTGTTTTCCTGGTGGATACAAACAAGCCGAATACCTTGTTCTTCCAGCTTTTCTTTATATGAAAGCGCCAAAGAATAGGTTGCATCAGTTGACCCATCGTCAACCAAAACAACTTCGATTGGTCTATAAGTTTGCACAAGGATGCCTTCAAAATATCGATCGAGAAAAGATTCGCCGTTATAGCAAGGAGTTACCACGCTTACGAGCCCTGGAGTGAATTGGTCAGCGTTTTTATTCTTTGTTGTCGCGTTCGCAACCATTTCCACTTTCACGTTTGCGCTTGCATTTTGCATACTCATGAGCAATCACCCCTTCCTAATAGGGGTTTCACCAAAGAAAAAACGCGCTTTTTCACTGCGCGGAAAACAGGGCTTTTGAACGTGCATACGAAGAAAACGACGTTGGTAAAAACAAAGCAGACAATTGTAGCTAGGCAGAAGTTTGCAATACTAAGCGCACCTAAGAAAACCCATGTAGCACCTACTGATACGACTGCGGCCAATACAACAAATAAGCAGTACTTAGCAATATCAACAAAATACTGCCAAGGGGAACATCCAAATAAAAAGCGATACGTTGAACAGGGTCTCGAAATTACAAAAACTAAGCGCGAAACTACCGTCCCTATAAAAACCCCAACCAAACCAAATTGCAGTGCACACACCACTGAAACAACAAGGTTAGTTATCGCTTGCAGTAAAGACCACCATTTATCTTTATTGAAGTTTCCTTTCGCAATGCGTGCGTTGTTGTACACCACGCTTAGTCCCTGCAAGTAGAAATTCACCAGTATTAGCGTAAAACTTGCAGTATCTATGAGGTAAGTTTCGCCAATCCATAACTCAATAAATGAAGGCAACAACACGAAGAAACAAACAGTGCATAACCCAAATACCCAAAAGCCAATAAAGTTTGCTTCATCAAAAACTTCTCTAAACTTTTGCTTTGATTCCAGTGCTGCCAAATTTCCAAAACCAGCTACAACACTGTTTACCACGACGAGCACAATCCCTTGAATTGTAGTTATGATCATGTTGTAATTACCAACCGCACCAACTAGAACAATACCTAGCGTAGGAATAGCGGCAATGATTATGCTGTCGGTTGCGTGTACCGCAACACTAGAAAATTGATGAACCGCAAGACCTTTCACTTCATGCAAAATATTTCGTTTTTCGCTCTTGGGTAATAATTGCTCAGGCTTGTTTTTTAGTATTGGATAACGAACATTCAAATACCTTGCCAGTGCAAAACGGGACACAGTAAGCACAACAAAATTAACTAACAGATAAACAAGAAAACTCTGCGTCAAAACCAATGCAGCTATTTGTGCTAGTGCGCACCCGATTGTTGTTATGGTTCCAAAGTTTGTTTGAACATACGTTTTCTGAAGCGCATTTAGTAAGCCAAACTTATAGGTAACGAAATACGAAATCACGGTATTGGCAAGAAAAATAAGAAAATAGAGCCGAAGCTCTGAAAGCGTAATAGATCCTGCATCCGAAACCAGATATTGAAGAAACGGAAGAAGCGCTAAGCCAAACAACAGCACTATGCACGCAATTACACGATAAGCATTGCGATAAAAGTAGATTAGCTGCTGAACTTTATCATTTTGCCCTTTTGCTACAGGAGAATACAAAGCAAACGTCATCGCTGATCCAAATCCCAATTCAGCAAATGAGAGTACATTTAAGATATCTACGAAAAGATAATTAACGCCTAAATAGTATTCCCCAAGCAGGTAAATAAATACCGTGCGCGAAGCAAATGCCACCAAGAGATTAATTACTTGGCCAGCCAAGCCAAACGCAGCATTTTTTGTCGCAAGCGCAGTGCGAGACATACGCGATAATGGCGTATTTACTTCTTGATCTGCAGCATCATTTAAACAAGAAACAGTTTGCCCTGTCTTGGATTGGTTTAAAGATTTATTGCTCATTTTTCTCACGCCTTTGCGCTTTGTTCAAATGAGCAATGTCTCTACGCCAACGAAACTGCTTGATAATCCACATTCTAAAAATGTTGATATAGGCACAGAGCAATTCTGCCGTGACAAAATTATGTTTCGCACACACAAAGAAAGCTCGCAGATAAAACTGCAATTCGTGTATGGGATACGCCGCGAAGCACGTAACAAAAGGAGGTTCATTCCTGAGCTGCTTTAATATTCTTTTCTTTTCACCCCACGGAATAGAAGAGTCATAAATCAATTGCGTAGCGGCTTCAGGTAGAGAGTTCAGTACGCTAAGATAAACCCTTTTGATTATGTCTTGATTTTTTCCTTCGGCAAACGACACCAACTTCTGGCATCGTGTGAGCGGATCATTGTATTTATGCACCGTTGAGGATGGGTTATCGATATAGAAGTAGTATTCGGCATCTGTCGAAATGTAGGTTTCAATGTTATTGAGGATATCAAGATTGAAAAACATATCCTCGCTATATAACACGCGCTCTGAAGCGAATCTGATGTTCTTGTCTTTGACGATAGCCAATTTATATAAGTACGTGCACGCTGACCATGGAGGTCGTTTTTCCATGGATTGTCCTGGTAAAAATCCAACAAATTGTGGGAGCAACTTTTCGTAGATTTCCTGAGAAGTATGAAACTCTTCAATGTTGTTCAGCCTTTTAGAAACCTCGATACGAGATGCCATAAACCCGTAGATTCGTTTAAATCTACAACGAACAACATCGTACCCACCCCTATAAGCAAGAGATAGCATATCGCCATACATATACTGGGAAATCGTATCGTCCGAATCAATGAAGGCAAGATACTCACCAGATGCTGCGTCAATTCCCTTATTGCGAGACAAACCTTGCCCGATATTCTTTTCGTTGTGGATGAGGGTAATATTGCTATGGCGGGATTGATATTCTTTGCAGATATTGAATGTCCGATCATTTGAGCAATCATCAACAACGATTATTTCTATTTCAGGGGTCTGACACAATACGGAATCAAGGCATCTGCCTATAGTCTTTTCCGCATTGTATGCAGGTATTATCACTGAAATTTCCACTGTCACGATTACTCTTTCTTTCGCTGCTTTTTCTTCCCAAATGCAGAAGGCCCCTGCTTGGCGTATTGCACGCACCACTCCTTAATTCGATTTCTGTTTGCGATTTGATAACGACGCATTACGTCTATCATCGGAACGCCACTTAAACGATCCTTCACTGCAGCCAATTTCACTTCTGGCGAGTAACGTCGTGGTCGTTTTTCTGAGTGTTTATAAAGATCAGATCCCAAGGCGCGCCACAAATAAACCCATTCACGCACCGTTTCGGGACTAAGTTGCAGCTGATGAGCAACCGCTTTATAGCTGAATCCGCGTTCAAACAAATCGAGAGCTTTCAGGCGCAAGTCATTATCTAGGCGCATAACAACCACCTTTTTCTGTTTTGATATTTGATTGTTGGAGCAAAGTTTTAGTGAAAGCACATTCACGAATAAGGAATTCGGGTCTGCTTTGGAAAACGATGATGCAAACACGGATAACGCAGCCGCGCAGACCAAAAAGGAGGCTCTCTCTTATAGAGAGTAAAAGCCTCCTAGCAAAATCTACTATGCAATTGTTCTCAGATTTATTTTCGGAAAGAGATATAGCTAAGAACCATACCCCCCCCCCATAGATTAATTTCAACTTTTTGCAATAAAGAATCAGAATATAAATTACGCACCGCGCAATTACTATTCATTAATGCGACTCCTCTAAAGTTGAAACTCCTCCAAGTAAGGGATTGAGTTCGGATTTAACTGCTATTTTCCAAAGATTTTAGTAAAACAGCAGTTCAGCATCAATATCATCAAATCTTATTCAATGATCTTGATTTACAGATTATTAGGTTTAGAGTTTGATTTCTGACTTTCCTAGCACCAGCTTCTAACCCGAAACAACTTCTAGTCGTCATCTTTACGACTTCTCAAACACTTCTTTCGCGGCGGCAACAAAGGCATTTTGGCCTTCGATGTTAGTGTGCGTTCTGTCGGAAAGCAGATACTCCGGGTGTCCGCTTGCTACCGAATTCCAGTCAACCAAGTAAACATTCGGGTATTCTTCGGCAATCTTTTCGTAAATCGCATTCGCTTCGTCAACAAACGATGAAGGACTATAAATGTTGTAGAGCAGAATGCGCCTATTGGGACCCAGTTCGTCTATTACCTGACGCACAAGCGCCTCGTCCGAAACGCCGCCATTAGTACCAAAGTCAAGGATGACATTCTGGCGGATCAAACCCTGATTATTGCCTTCCTTCACAACTTCAACGCCCTGTTCCCATTGCCGAATTGGTTCTGCCAAGAAGTTAATCTCGGGGAATTCTTCCTCAAAACCAATCGAGTTACCCGAAATAAGCGAGTCGCCAATAGCGGTAATCGTTGAGCTGTCGGGAATGCCCGTCATCTGCGATTCGTCGTAATTCGGAATAGATCCAGGATCCTGCGGCGAACCATTGCCCGCATTTTGCTGCGCCTCTTGCGCCTGCTGAGCCTGTTCTGCCTGCTGCTGTTCAATCTGCAGCTGGAGCTGCGTTTTTGCCGGCGCCGTCGCAATAGCAATAATAGTCGCAAGTACCAGCACAACGCACACCGCTGTCTGAATTTTCCCAACGATGCCTTCGCGAACGCGATCGACCAGCTTTTCGAGCGACTTAATAAAGCCATCTTTTCGCATGGGCTCTTCAATGAAGCGATAACTCAAATCGGAAGCTACGAAAGAAATAAGCGCGAACAGCACATCGACCGCCACGTTTTCGACCGTACCCATAGCAGTCGGAATAAGAATGCGGCCAAACACCAACATTGGCCAATGCCATAGATAAATACCATAGGAACGAACGCCTATCCAGCGCAGGGGCGCAAGCTCCATGATTCGCGTGAACAGGGCATCTGGCCTGATAATTACCGCACCAACAAGGAACAAACTGAACAACGATCCAAGAACAAGTCCGAGTGGATAAGTGAATGCAGCGGTATCGGGCACCAGCATCACTATAAGAATAAAGCCAATCAGGCCCACGGGAGCCAGCGCAGGGATCCATGGTTGCGCGCTCAACCACTCCTTCGAGAGCGAACCTTTTTCCTTGTTCCAAATGAACGCGAAAATGATGCCCATTGCAAGACCGAAGCAATGCGTATCGGTGCCGTAGTAAACACGTGTGTAATTGTCAGGAGCTGCCAGAACGCCCATCAGCACCATCGAAGCAACAGCAATGGTTGCCACGATAGTAACAAGCTGTGAATTCTTCAGCCTGCGCGAAAGCAGCAAGAGCAATAGCGGAGGCCAAATGATGTAGAACTGCTCTTCAACGGCAAGTGACCAGAAGTTTTTAAAGAGCGACGGATTCGCCTGGTCGAAATAGTTCGAACCATGAATGATTTCCACCCAGTTGGTCGAATAGGTAAGCGCGCCGGCAACCTGCCTGAATGCGCCTACCAGAATATCGGGATAGATAATCGCGCCAATTGGCACGCACACCAAAATTACCAGCACGAGTGCCGGAATCAGGCGCCTAGCGCGGCGAAGCCAGAAGTTTTTCAGCGTGAAGGTTTTGTTTGGGTTTTGAATGTTTTGCAAATTGCGGTACGTAATCAAGAAGCCCGAAATTACAAAGAACAGGTCAACGCCAATGTAGCCGCCTATAAATTGGTTAGGGGAAATGTGATACAGCAAAACCGCCAAAACCGCCAAAGCGCGCAGACCGTCCAAGCCAGGCATGTAAGATTTGCCCAGTTTGCGAGCATCGTGCGGTGATTTAGTGGTGGAGCCTGCGTCGGAGTGGGATGGGGTGGCAGTTTGAGATACAACAGAAGAAGATGTCGCGACAGAAGAAACTTTAGTCGATGCTGCGTCATGCCTATCGCGTCCACCAAAAGGTATTTTGTCGGCAACATTACCAGCAACGCGAGCTGCTACGCCGCGAACTCCACGAGGAGTATGGGCTTCGCGGGCCTCACGAGCGGTGCGACCTTCATGCGTGGCACGACCTTCACGACCTTCGCGAGCGACGCGGCTTTCACTAAAATCGCGAGCCTCGCGGTCACTTTCACCATAAACGTAATCATGCCTTTGGCGTGCATCACGAAAATCGCCACCTCTATTTACCTCGCCGAAACGAGAAGGCGAACGAAACCGAGTTTCATTTTCTGGCTCGATGCCAGACTGATCGCCAATGCCATAGCGTTCATTGAATGAACGGTAGCGACCTGACGCGCCCCGATAAGCTCCATCGGGTTGATTTTCGTGACGATATCCCGCGCTAGAATGATCCATAATCTCATCATCGCGACTTTGCAAAAAATCTTGCGAGCGCAAAACGCGATCATTGCGCAAAGGGCGCTTGTTCACCTGTGAGCGCATCTGCGAATTGGCATGTGGCTGCTGCCCATGCAACTGAGCTTGTCCATGTACTTGCACTTGCCCACGCAACTGCGAGCGCGTAGAAGAATATTCCTGCGAACGAGTTCTTGGGTTCGTTTGCAGACGTGATTGTGAGTGTGATTGTGCGCGCGATTGTGACTGTACGTGTTGCGGCGATTGCGAGCGCACTTGCTGATGCGCCTGAGAATATCCCCGACGAGAATAATCGGTATCAGAAAAACGCGATTGTGTTGAAGATTGAGAATCCTGAACGTCTTGATTTGAATGTGCTTTCTGAGATGCATTCTCAGCATTTTTAGCCTTAATAGATTTCCAATAATCAAGTTGTGAAGACATTACCAGATTCCCAATTATTCACAATAAAACCAATTTTTCAGTAAGGCTAAATGTACCACCTTCACCTGGTTGTTATATATAGAAATCAGCCCCAATTACCTGAATAGCACCATTTTCAAGAAAAATTTGTATCTTGCCGAAAGAGAGACCGCTATTAAAGTTTTCGGCTCCTTTACTCAACCATATGATTCTTCTTGTTTAACCTATACCATACGAGCATTTACACCAGCGCCATAACAAGTGCGATAAACACTGCCAGCACAATAGCTGCCACGATTGCAAAGGCAAACGCAAACGCCATACCTAGTTTCTGATTAGGCTTTTTGGCGGGAGAGTTTTTATCTCCGTCGCTTCCACCTGCGGCCTCACTTGAAAAAGTAAACTTCGCAACTCGCCTTCCCTCGACGCCGGCAGTTAAGGCTTCTGCAGCCGACACCGTCGAAACAGAAGCCTTTTCCTTCGATTCACTTTTATCCGTTATATTCGCGTTGTCTGCTTTATTCGTTTCGTCACTCATACTGAACCTGTCATATCTTTTGTTGTTTTCGCTCTAGCCTGAAAGTTTGCGTGCATCCAAACTAGGCACTACTCCCCTGCCAAGTCTCGCTTCGAGCGAAGCACGGGAATATCATCCAAGTCTTCACCATGCCAGCAACGAACAGCACCCTTTTCTTCCAGCGCAGCAATTTCTTCATCCGAATAACCCTTATCGCGCAAGAATCGCTCGGTATGATAACCAACAGGCTTACCCAAAACCAACGGAGGATCGCCGTAGCTACCAAAGCGAAGCGGCGCGGTATTAAATACACGCGGCCCGAAATCTTTGCTTTCATACCTGCGTAGCGCATCGTTGTCGTACGCTTCCTCATCAGCCAAAATATCATCGTAATCGAACAGCTTCTGATGAGGAACTTCCTCTTCCAGCATGATGCGGTCCCACTCTTCATAGTCCTTACGGGCGAAACCTTCACCAATTTTGGAAACCACATATTCCTGCAAACCATGTTCTGCCATGGCCGCAAGCGTAGTAATGCGCTCATCTTCGATCAGATCTTCTTGACCCAACATGCGCATCATTGACGAGAAATATCTATTGTAGTCGGGCAGACAAATCAAAAACCAAATGCCGTCTTTTGACTGATACGTATTATTGAAAGGATTGTTTGCTTTCGCACGACTTCCAGGGTACTGCGCTCCGAACTGGCGCGACTGAATACCATGCGAGTGACCCCACAGCGCCACATGATACAAATTCGTCGTTACCTTGTTGCCAACACCCGTGCGAGTGCGATCGAATAGTGCCGCCACGATGCCGCCCGCAAAAATAGCTGCCGCATTAAAGTCACCGAAACCCTGCGGTGCTGTTGCAGGCGATTCTCCCGCCTGACGAAATACCGCGTTTACACCACCGCGGGATCCCCAACAAACCGCGTCATATCCAGGCTCATCTCGCATTTCGCCAAATTCGCCATAGCCGCGCATCTGTGCCCACACCAAACGAGGAAACTTTTCATGGAGTGTTTCATAATCTAAGCCCATGCGTTTTAGCGCTTTATCACGCACGCCATTGACGAACACATCCGCCGTCGAAAGCAGGTCCATAAAAATAGTCATGCCTTCTTCGGTTTTTAGGTTCAAACTGATCCAGTCTTTGTTGGCGTTGACGTTTTCATACGTTGGATCGCACTCTTCGGTTCGCTTACCGCCAAAGCCGTAGCACTGAGTGCGCTGCGGATCTCCTGCTGGATTTTCGACCTTGATAACTTCGGCGCCCATTTCTCCCAAACAGCGCACTGCTGCTGGAGCCGCCACCCATTCGGCTAGCTCAACTACACGAACGCCTGATAATGGACCAAAGCCCTCAAATTCTTTCGATGCATACATGGCTTCCCCTCCCCATCAAGTAAGCCACCTGTTTCCAGAAGCATTTGCGTATTCGGTTTAGAAATAAGAAAAGCGAATTTTTGCTAGCTTTTGCTTTTCTTTTACAAACACGCTTCACCTGCACACTCGCAAAAGCTTACCGTTTTCGCTTATCTTCTATTTTGACGCATTTTATCTGCAGTTTTGAATCTTTTTACCACAGAATTCATTCATCTAAAGGCAATTTGCAAAGCAAAATGTCACAGCACAAGTAGCGACACACGCCACCTGTGTTGGCTCGACATCCATATATGCCATAACGTGAGTGGCCAATTCTGCCGCATATGGCGGTGCAGCAGCATCAGTAGCACAAGCAGCCACAGCAGCGTTCGATACCCACGAGAGAACGACATCCGTATTAGCATGCCATTCGCGCCAGTGCAGTATCCCTACTCTGCCCCCAATTCCGCAATTCGTGCTTCAATGGCATCAATCTGGGGTTGAATCTTTGCTTTTGCGGTCTCAACCTGCGTTTTAATCTGGTCTAGTTTTTCCTCTACCGCTTTTAGCTGCTCCGTTACTTCAGCACGCTTAAAGAATTTGTAAGGCTTTAAGGTCACAAGCTGATTTTGCAATTCTTCATATTGCTGCTTATACAGTTTTTCGTTTGACCTGCCAACTACATCCGCTAATTGCTTACGTAACGCTTCAGCCTCATCCCGCAGAAATTCCTTTTCTTGATCAGCAGTAATTTCTCCTGCTTCTACCTGCGCGCGATATTTTGCTAGCCTCTCTTCCAATTCCTTTTTTGCAGAAGCTAGCTTGCCTGCCTCGCGTTCCATTTCTTTTTCGGCACGCGAAGCAAGCGCTTTACGGAAGGTTTCCCCATAGGGCTCTTTATGATTAAACGTTGCATAAGCCGAATACACCACACGATCTCCTGGCATAACACCCATTTTTGAACGTGTGCAAATATTGCTACAAAGCGTAACTTCGCTCTCTATTAAACCCGGAGTCAAATAGGGAATTTCTGCCAACAGGCGTTTCCAGTCCATCATTACTTGATGCAGTTGCTTTGTTCCCTGATACGATGGCATCATCATGCATTCTTCCATGCGCAAAGAAATCTGGCGTTTACGTGCCGTATAAATATCTGCCGCTAAATCGTATTTTTGCTCGTCAGGAACTAGGCCAATGGCGTGTTTAATAGTTCGCAGAATGTAATCGATGTCGAAATTATAAAGTTTTGAATCCCATCCACCGAATTTTCCAAGCAGTTCCCATGCTTCTGCATTTTCGGGATCGTCCTCAAGCACCTTATTGCAGAGATCAATAACGGTTTTTGAATCATCGGCCTCATAGGCTTCATTAGCTTTCTTAATAAGCATAGAAGTTTCTTTACTGCTGCTTACTTCATTGTTAGTTCCCGACCCCTGATAGTCGACGATTTCACCTGATAAACTCTGATTTTCTTGCGTCATAATATCTTGCCTCACTTGCAACAAAATAAAGCACCAGCAAGCTACTCTGAAGAAATTTACCTGCTACTGCTTGCCCCAAATCCCTCTCATAAAGAAGATAAGTATCATACTGTTTCTCTGCTGAAATCCCTCTAAGCAGGAAAAGTATCTATACTTATTAAAAGTGTAGTCTTGGCTTTTCTATTCAAATATTTCGAAAATTACGCTTTACTTATTCAGTATTGGTATAGGTACTTTTGCTGCAGCAGACTAAAATTAGTCTGATAACTATTACAGTTTCTAATAACTGGCACTTATATAACTGAATCAATGTCCCCCGATTTTGCGATTGAGATGTATTGCCATGGAAATGCAACAACTTCAAAACTTTTACGTTATCGCTCAGTGCGAAAGTCTGACTAAAGCGGCACAACGCCTGCATACTTCACAGCCAAGCTTAAGCCGCAGTTTGCATTCCTTGGAAGATGAACTGGGTGCTCCCCTTTTCGATCGCGTGGGACGTAATATCGTATTGAACGACACGGGACGTTTTGCCCTTACAAAGGTACTCAATGTTCTTAATTCCGCTGAGTCCATTAAAGTAGACGTTTCGGAATTCATTCAGAACAAAAACTTTTCGGTAGATATCTACTCTCCCGTTCCTATGGGCTGTTTCGAAGAAATAATCATTGGGTTTAAGGAAGAATATCCCAATGTTCGTTTGCGCATGGCTTCGTGGCATTCTGAAAAACTGAAGAACATGCAGCCCGACATTACCTTTTTCGCCAGTCCTCACACGCACAAGGAACATAATTATCTTTTGCTTGGCGAGGAAGAAGTGTGTGTTGCGGTGGCTAAAACGAATCCACTTGCACAGTATAAATCCATTCCTTTAATTGCGCTTTCAAATGCACCGTTTGTTAGCACTCTCTTTGATTCGCCGTTCTATAAGATAATTTCTGAAATGTTCAACCAGGCTGGATTTGAACCCAACACGGTTATTGAAGACCAGGATTACAATCGCGTTATGTCATATGTGGCGCACGATTTTGGTATCGCCTTAGCTCCCTCTATCACCTGGCTGGGTAAGTGGAGCGAACAGATTGCAACCATTCCTATTAGTGATATTCACCGTAAGCGCTATCTCTATTTAAAGTGGCCAGAAAACAGCGTCATGGGTTGGGCCACGCTTCGCTTTAGGGACTATGTAGTTAAGCACTTCAACGATAAATATGGATTCACATGCGGCATCGCTGCAGAACCCCTGGACAGCGACAAATAGGTTTCCTAGCTGAAAACGTAATCGCGCCCGTAAAAAACCTCACAAGCCCCGCGTTGGCTACATAAGTTCAGCGCCGGATACATAGCCCCGCGCTGGATACATAATCCTGTGATCGTTTCATAAATCCCACGGTGCATATTTAAGCTCTTCTCTAGATAACATTAAACAAGAACTGCGCTGGAAACATATCCAGCGCAGTTCTTTTAGAGAGAGAAAAGCCGTAGTACAAAACTTGCCGTTTAAACGTTGCCTTCATTGCAACCTGCAAGTTATTCACCAGCAGGTTGCAACTAAACTACGATTTCACGATTCTTATGACTCTTTTGTCTTCTCGAGTTCAGCTACCAAGGTGTCGGAGAGGCCGTCGGTCTGACCAGAAATGTCAGAGTAGAGAGCCTGAACGTCTTTGTTAGCAAGAATGTTGTCGAAGAAGGACTGATCGTATTCGATAACTTCCATGCCACCGTCGGTCAAAGTCTTCAACTGCTCGTCCTGCATCTCAAGCATCTTAGGCTTCATAACCTCGATTGCCTGATTTACAGCCTGAGTCAAAGCTTCCTGGTAAGCAGGGTCCAAACCGTCCCAGCATTCCTTATTGATGCTGATGTTGTTTGCATACAGAATGTGGTTGGTCATTGCCAGGTACTTCTGAACTTCCTGGAGGCTGGAGCCAGCGCAGGTGTCAATAGCATTTTCCTGAGCGTCTACCGTACCATTCTGGAGTGCGAAGTAAACTTCAGCCCAAGCAAGTGGGGTAGGTTCGGCTCCAATTGCTTGCCAGAATGCCATGTGGTTGGCGTTTTCCATGGTACGAATCTGGAGGCTCTTGAAGTCATCAATAGTGTTCAGAGCCTTGTTAGAAGTAGTCTCACGGAAGGTACCATTCTGGAGGAAACCTAAGTTGTGAAGACCAGCTTCCTCGAAGGAAGACTGCAAGCCCTGAGTGAATTCATTGTCGCCGTTAAGAACGCCTTCAATTTGGTCGGCATCATAAGTTGCAAATGCCATTGGGAGGTCGAATACTGCCATGTCAGGTACGAAAGATACCATAGGAGCAGGCTGCATGATTACCATCTGAATGTCGTTAGACTGTTCCTGACGAACCAAGTCGGTGTCGCCACCAAGTTCGCCAGTGCCATGGTAGTCAATCGTCAGCTTACCACCAGTAATTTCGTTTGCCTGGTTAGCAATTTCCTGACCCAAAAGGTTACCAGCTGAATCCTTAGCAGTAGAGTCTGCAAGGATCAGGGTTACTGGCTCAAGATCGGCATACTTGCTGTCTGCATCAGATGAGCCTTCGGAAGAGCTATCGCCGCTGCAGCCCGTTAGGCCCATGGCCAATACGAGTGCAAGAGCAGATACACCAATAAAAGATAGAAACTTGTTCAAAGCTTTTGAGTGTGTTTTTGCTTTCATTCCCCTCAATCTCCTTCCAAAAAATCTTTTCTTACAACAGAGCGTTTTGTACTTAGCTCGGATAAAGCTTTTTTGATTCCCTGGCACCCAAGCTAGTGATCTTGAGCACCAGGGATCTTAGCTATCCACTTAATCTACTGTAGCACTATTGGCCCAGATAGAGGAACGTGGAGAACCAAGGAATGTATACGATGATCAACAAGGCAATCAAGAACGAGATGATGAAAGGTACTGCCTTGGCTGCGATGTCCATTGGCTTCTCGCCGGAAAGGTTTGAAACAACGAACAGGTTGAGTCCGAATGGTGGAGTTGCAAGACCGATTGCCAAGCAGCAAACCAGAATTACACCAAAGTGGACTGGGTCGACTCCCAAAGCTTCCATTGCAGGCAACAGGATAGGAGCCAAGATGATGATTGCAGGACCGGTGTCCATAACCATACCAAGGATAAGGAACAGGATCATGCAGAAGGTAAGAGCAATCCAAGCTTCACCGAAGGTAGAAGTGATGAAGTTAGTAATTGCAGCAGATGCACCGGTAAGAGAAAGTACACGACCGAATGCAGTTGCGAAAGCCAGTACGAATGCCAAACCGCCATACGTACGAACTGACGTTACCATGATGCCCCAGATGTCCTTGATCTTGATGGTCTTGTAAACCCACAAGGAAACAATCAGAGCATAGAATACGCTGATACATGCAGCTTCAGTAGGAGTTACAAAGCCTGCATAAATACCGCCCAGAACGATGATAGGGCAAAGCAGAGCAGGGAAGCTGTCGATGAACAGACGGCCAAGACCCATGTCGTGGAGTTCCTTCATAGAGGAATCAATACGTTCACGATCTTCACCCTTACGCTTGCAGTGAATTACACTGTAAATCATCAAAACAAGACCGATGAGGATGCCAGGGAAAATGCCACCCAAGAACAGAGCGCCCGTGGAAACGCCAGTTGCTAATGAATACAGAACGAATGGAATAGATGGCGGGATAATTACGCCCAAGCTACCAGCTACAACGATCAAGCCGGAGCTCCATTTACGTTCATAGCCCAAACCTACTAAGAATGGGATACACATAGAACCTACTGCAGCTGCCGTTGCAGGACCGGAACCAGAAATAGCGCCGTAGAACAAGCAGGTAATAACAACTGCACAAGGCACGCCACCTGGGAAGTGGCCTACGAAGTAAGCAAAGAAGTTAAACAGCTTCTTAGAAATGCCACCTTCGGCCATGATAATGCCACCGAAGATGAACAGAGGTACTGCCAAAATTGGCGTTGAGTTAGCACCCGAAAATGCGTTGGTTACTAACTGGGTTACATTGCCGCCAACTCCTGTGATCCAAATAGGAGCCAAGGAGCCCGCGATCATCGCGATAGCAATTGGTACAGAGAACGCGAGGACGACAAGGAATACTACAAATACAAGAATTGCCGGCATTAGTTATCCCCCTCCTTGCCCATGTTACGAATTGCCTCCGTATCAAAATTGCCAGATTCAAGTTCGAATTCAGTCTGCTCTTCAATGGTGCTCTTAGGCTCAACATTGATGTGCTTGATGTGAATAACGAACATTTCGATGCTACGCAGTGCACCAAGTGCAAAGCCAATGAGAACGATGAGATACATAATCCACATAGGGAGAAGCATTGCAGGGGAAGTTTCTCCGCTCTCTGCGATACGCATCAAAACGGTTACTGCTGCGTTGGTCAGAACAGCCATCATTACAAAGGTAACAACGTCAACAATTACATTGATGATATTGCGTACCTTCCATGGCATGATGTCCACGAGAGCAGTAACTCTCAGCATCGTTTCTGTACGGATGGTATAAGGCAACGAAAGGAATACTGTTGCGATCCAAAGGAAGCGGCACAGTTCTTCTGGCCACGTTAGGACTGGAAATGCGGGCACGTTACGGCAAATAACTTGCAATAAAGTAATACAAGAAATAAGAACAAGGAAAACAATAAGAATGAATTCCTCAAAGTGCTCGTCAAACCACTTAATGACTTTCATCCGTTTTTTCACCTCCAATTCATTCATGGACAAAATTGAAGGTAATGGCGCATCAGACACCTTGAAAAATTCGTCCTGCTAAAAATCCCCCGGACAAATTTCTCAGTTTAGGTCTTCCCTCCATGCTACAGCGATGACTTAACCCTTTTGGAATAATCTGATGCGCTATTCCCTCTCTACAATGCGCACCGCTGTAACCTCGTTTTTTAGTATAATTTCGTGGCTTGACCAGCAATCCTCCAAAAATAAGGGGTCCTTTATTCAGAGGACGCATAAGTTCTGTATTACCTATCAATATATAACGAAAATGTTATAAGAACATGTTCATTAAACGCTTTTTGCATGGGTTTATGAGTACGATTCATAAATATGTTTTTATTTCATGAATTACATCCATGGATTCAGTCTATAGATTCTTTACCCTATAAGCCAATTTTTAGCACGAAAGAACTACGCCAGGTTGCCTGACGTAGTTCTTTCACAAAAAGGGGCTCGTACAAAACGCCTTAGGCGTTCAAATTTTATTCTTTAGTTTTTTCGAGCTCGGCTACCATGGTGTCAGAAAGACCACCGGTCTGTTCCGAAATGTCCTGATAAAGTGCCTGTACCTGCTTATTTGCAAGAATATTATCGAAGAACGACTGATCATATTCGATAACTTCCATGCCACCGTCAGTTAAGGTTTTAATTTGCTGCTCCTGTAACTCAAGCATTTTTGGCTGCATTACTTCAACTGACTGCTGGAAAGCCTGCTCAAGAGCTTCTTGGTAGGCAGGATCCAAAGAATCCCAAGCTTCTTTATTAATGCTCATATTATTGATGTAAATAATATGATTGGTCATTGCCAGATACTTTTGAACTTCCTGAAGACTTGCACCAGCGCAAGTGTCAATACCATTTTCCTGAGCGTCTACCGTACCATTCTGGAGTGCAAAGTAAACTTCAGCCCAAGCAAGCGGAGTAGGTTCGGCTCCGATTGCTTGCCAGAACGCCATATGGTTGGTGTTTTCCATTGTTCTGATCTGTAAGCCCTTGAAGTCTTCAATGGAATTCAAAGGAACATTAGAGGTAGTTTCACGATAGGTTGCATTCTGTAACCAACCCAAATTATGAAGGCCGGCTTCTTCAAATGCCGATTGCAAACCATTCGTAAAATCGTTGTCACCATTTACTACTTCATCAATTTGAGAGCCCTCATAGCCAGTGAAAGCCATCGGTAAGTCAAACACTGCCACTTCGGGAATAAAAGAAACCATTGGCGCTGGTTGACAACTTACAATTTGAATATCGTTCGATTGTGCTTGGCGAATTAAGTCAGTATCGCCACCAAGTTCACCCGTGCCGTGGTAGTCGATGGTCAACTTGCCGCCGGTGATTTCGTTTACCTGATTAGTGAATTCTTGGCACCAAATATTTCCGGCAGCATCCTTTGCAGCAGAGTCCGCCATAATAAGCGTTACTGGTTCCAAGTCGGCATATTTGCTGTCTACTTCAGAAGAATCTTCGGAAGACCCTCCCGAACTGCAGCCACTCAAGCTTATCGCAAGTAATAATGCGGTAGCTGAAAGGCCAACGAAAGCTAAAAATTTCTTGAAAGTGCTCGTAGCTGTTTTCATGATAGTGCAATCTCCTTCCCTTCTTTTGCAAATACCTCTTGCGGGCACCTTTACATTAAATGTCCCTGGTTTTTGGCGTAAAACACCCCCTAGCCTAGTTAAAAATGTTTATGATTCAGCTGCTAATGGGGAAGAGATAGAACTTTTCTTACGTATCTTTTCCCACAGAACTTGCGCTTTACTATTTACGGGCATCCATGATTTCCGCCAAGCCTTGCACGCGCGTTTCGAATTGCGCTTGGCTAAATACACGAGGATCTGCCTGATCGGCATCAAAGGTGGTGTAGGGTAAACCGCGAGCTTGCTCTAACTGTCGTTGCATTTCAAACATAATGCCTACCCAAGGCTTACAGCTACGCATCACATTACATAGAACACCATCGCAGTGATAATCGTCTATTAAGCCCAAACGGTAATCGCGACCAAGTTCAATACCCGTAGCATTATTGGTCTTAGCATATGCTTCACACAGGGTATACAAGTCATTGAACGTTACCCCGTAATTGCCGCAATAGGGCGTCCCTACTAGATTGATACCGTTTTCTGCAAGCGTTTCTGAATTACTACGCAAGTAGGGCCAGCAACACAGTCCGTCAAACAAGATGCGATATTTTTCTTCGCCTTTAAACGTGCTTTCGCCCGACGCAATTTTTTCCTTCAATTCATCAACATACATACGAAGTACTTCGGTTGTTTCCTTGCGTCCTCGCGCTATTACCATAAGCGCCATAAAGTTATAGGCATCAAATCCGCTCACTGGTGAAGGAACCGTTTTGCCCATAAGATCCAACGCTTCCTGGAACAAACGTCCGTTTTCTGCAGACGTTTCCATCACTTCTTGGAATTTGTCGTAATCAAACTTCTTCCCACTAATTTCTTCCAGCTGTTCAACGATGCCTTGCACTTGCTTTTTCATATAGGTAATTTTGCTTTTCTTATAATACCCATCGGTGTTGTAAGGCACATCAAACATGATGAGCGGAATGTTAAGCTTCCAAGCAAGGTTTTCGTACCATTTAATTACCGTGGTGCAAATATTGTTGCCAACGCACAAGAAGTCTGGCTCCGGAATATCAAGCCCAAAACCAAAGTCTTCATCTCGTTCGATAAATCCTAAATTGATGCGCGCATACGAGCACAAGTCCATGGAATAGCCTAAGCCTTCTGCTTTTTCACAAAACGGAATAGCCCCCTTGTGCGCTGCAACCGCTGCTGCATGATTTTCTGGATAGATAATATTCAGATCAAAAACTTCAAAGAGTTCCTTAATGAAATTCGAAGTGGAATACCCTACTGGCTTACCCGCCGCTTTTGCATCACGCGCTTCTTGATATAAATCGCCCGTAACTTCTTTCATACGCGCACGAGCGGGGCTGTAATTTTTGCTATTTTTATCAACCATGATGGTGCCTCTTTCTGTTAACCAATCATTTCCGCGAAAGCCTGAATACGTGTGGTAGCTTGCTCATTAATATGATCCTGTTGTGCTGTTTCTAAATACAGAAGGGGAACTCCTGCATCAGCAAGCTGTTTTTTAATAACGGGGTAGTCGTATTCTTCTTCTTCACAGAATTTCGTTACATTAATAAGAGCGCCATCGGCCTTACGTTCTTTTGCGAGCGCTGCTAAGGTTTCCCCACGTTGCTTAGTTGGATCTAGTGCCACCGAAGTGTTTTGCACGTCCAGCCAAATATGAGCAAGCGACACAAAAGGATCCACGTTACCAGGAGCATCTTGAGCGAATCGAACTGATTCTGCCGTTAACACATCGCCCACAATTGCAATGTTTTGTTTTTCAAGTTCATCAAGAAGTGGCTTTGAATCTAAAAGGATGCCCGTGGTGACCAACCTTAAGCCCTTGAACGTATCATCAGGAAGAGCACCCAAAAGCTCATTAAGCTGCTCAACCATTTCAGTATGAACACGAACGGGTAAAACCTGAGCTGCCTTATACACCACATGGCGCTTCCAAGGGGTAACAACGCTAGGATGCTGCGCCGCAATTTCATCGAATGCCCGCATAACAGCACGCTGTTTGTTGTAAGCATTAATGCTTGTTCGTAGGGCTTTATCGGTGATGGTATTGCCAGAAATTTCTTCCAGTTTTTCCTTGATGGTTTCCAATTCGGTAAGCAAATACTCTTCTGCAGCAGGATGAGTTCGGTTAGTTGGCTGCACCAAACTCATAACAGGAACATCTGGTACACCGAATTTCCAGTTTTCTTCTAAGTTACGAAGGCCGTCGCACGTGGTAGGGATAATAACTCCTGACAAGTAGTTATATTCTCCGCGAAGGGCACGCTCCATCAGCGTCACCAAAATGGAACAATAAAATGCAGGGTAGTAGCCGTTTGCACGACTTATTTCGGTGTCGCCACCCCACAGCTCGATTGGATACAACCCCGCCGCATCTACTAGCTCATAAGGCGCAAAGTACGGTATGCAACCAATTGCTTTTTGATTTTCAGCTCGATAGGTTTCGAATGCCTTCTGCGGATTAGCAATAGCTTGTTCCATTTCAGAAAACAATTCATCTATACCGCACACCTTTTCTTCCGTAGTCCCCATACAACACACCCCTTCTTGTTGTTTTTGCCGCGATTCGCGTGCTGCGATTCGCTTTGGCTGTAATTCTGATTCGATTACAATTGATCTCAGATACGATTCCGCCTGAATACAATCCCCCTGGGCACGATTGCCCCTGATCGTATGTTTCTCTATTTTCGCTTCGCTTTCTGGTATGCCTTCAGTGCCGCACCTATCGCCCCAGCAAATTGGCAATCCTCAGGCACAGAAATTGAAACGCCTAGCTCACGTTCGAGCGCACGCACAACTCCCGCATTTTGTGCGACGCCGCCACTCATACCAACAGGTTCTTTAACCCCTAAGCGACGCGCCAAACCAGCAGTTCGCTGGGCGCATGAGTTATGAATGCCGGCTACAATATCCGGGATTTTATTTCCCTCCGCCAAGTGAGAAATTACTTCAGATTCTGCAAACACCGTGCATGTTGAACTGATTTTTACCGGTTCTGTTGCCTGCGCATCAAGATTGCCCAGCTTATCCGTGCTTGTTTCCAGAACCCCCGCCATTACATCTAAGAAGCGGCCTGTTCCGGCGGCACATTTTTCATTCATCGCAAAGTTATCAAGCATGCCCATGTCGTTTAAGCTGAGCACTTTTACATCTTGGCCACCAATATCAATAATGGTACGAACCCCAGGAAGAAGGTGATTCATACCAAGAGCATGGCAGGATAGTTCGCTTATTTCTTCATCTGCTTTATCAAAGCGCTGGCGGCCATATCCCGTGGCAACGCAGTAGGCTATATCGTCCCAGGTAAGTTGCGACTCTTCGAAAAGGCTATCGATAACGCGCGATGCTCCACTGGTACCAGCACCAAGCGCATAAAGCGAACGCGCCACGATGCGATTACCGTCTTCAAGAATAACAGCCTTGCTTGACGTTGAGCCAATGTCGATCCCCAAGGTGTACATAATGATTCCCCTCCATTTTCCACCTACTTTTAGACTATTTTGTTGTTTGCGTTATGGCAAATAAAATCCCTTGCTTCTATTTGCTACCCCATTATAGATTTTATTTATTTACCCTGTTCAAACACAGTAAGTAAATCAGCCGCTTTCTGGTCGAGCCCCGCAGAAAACATCACGTAATAGACTGGGCCAATAACAAACATACTATTACTGTTTAAATCAAATAGAAAACACCATGTACTAGGTTAAGCCAACAATAAGCATACCGTACTAGGTTAAGCCAACATATAAGCATACTATTACCGTTTATAGCTTTAGTTATTCAACGTCGGATTGTGATCAGTCGGGTAAACCGCCATAATCTGCTCGGGTATATTTCGGCGCATTAAAAGTTTTAAGCATCTCAATAAATTTTCGCGCAGCAGGACTGAGCTGGTCATTTTTTCTATATACCAAATACAAAGGATAAAACTCTTGAGCACCAGAAACTTTTAAGGGCAAAATTATCAATTTTGGATTGATGGGCAAATTTGAATTAACTATGGTAAGAGCAGCTAGCCCATCATCTATAACTTGAGCACCCATAGTAACTTCATCGTCGCAATTTCTAATTAAATGCATGTTGTCTACAGGTGCATCGTGCTCATTAAGGAATTTTGTAGCTAGATCGCCCACTGCAGTGCCTGGACGATACGTAACCACATTTTCCCCTGCAAGATCCGAAAGAGTAACATAAGGGCGCCTTGCTAATAAGCTATCAGAACGAACTGCGACTGCTAATTCCTGATAAAAAAGTAATATTCTTTCCGTATTAGGAATATCGCTCGGTCCAACGACGAGCAAGTCATAAAACCCTTCATTAAACCTTTCGCTTAACGAAGCGGTAAACCCCTGAAAAAGCTCGAACTCCGCATAAGGCCCTTCGGTTTCCCTGAAAGCCCTAATAGCAGCAGGAACAAAATGGGACCGCACCGAAGCAACAGCACCAATTTCAATTTTCCCTGATGTTTTTCCTTTGAGAAGCTGCAATTCTTCTACGTCAGCGTCTAATTCCTTTAAGGCTCGCTCAACATGAGAAAGAAAAGCTTTACCTTCGGCGGTTAGCACAATTTCCCGACCGCATTTATGAAACAACTCAACGCCCAATTCTTCCGAAAGCGTTGAAATGGCATGCGATAGAGTAGGCTGCGTAATGAACAAATCTGCTGCGGCGCGCGTATAGTGACGTACATAAGCTAAGTGTTGAAAGTATTTGAGTTGAGCCAAATTCATACGCGCATCCTTTAGTGGGCTTGCTTTATTGCAATTTACTTTCTTGCAGTCACGATTTCTGAAGTTTGCTTCCCTGTAGTTACGACTTCTGCAATTTGTTTTCTTATAGTTACAGCTTCAGCAGTTTGCTTCCTTATATTCTTCTTGTAGGCTGGCTTCTCACAGGCTAATCCCTTGCAGCCTGCTTCTATATTCCGTCTTGCTTTTATTGTACTAGTAAGAAAAACGTTCTCAGGAGGTTTGGTGTCTTTTATCGTGACAAAGGCATATAAACAAACGTTTTTTAGCGCGAAATCGCTAATTTCTGCGTTTCAGTTTTTCAAAAAATTGCTCAACTTTTGGATGAAATTAACCATTGTGCAGGTGCTTAGAATCAACCCTTGTTTGTCCTGTAATTATCGCCTCAAAAATTGCAATAAAACACTAATTTAGGCAGCGAATTAGCACTTCGGGGTCTCTTGCATCTTTTGGTTCTCTCAATTCACCTTCATTACGGCAGATTTCATCCAAAAGTTAGGCATGTGAAATAAAAAATTAGAAAACTTGGTGAAATAAATGAGGACGGCCCACATAGTAAAAGAGAGCCCACATAATGCGGACTCTCTTTAAAGCTTTATCTGCAAGCTTTCAGGTAAACTTGCAGCTTATCTACCAATCTTCAGATCGACATCGCTAGCGTGACAAACGACCCGACGAGCGTGATCGGCGTGACAAGTGCCCTGTGACAAGCGCCCTGTCCATTTGTCACGCTGCCAGCCAGTATTACATCTGCATTGCTACCAGGTAGCCGTCGCGGATTGCCTCGAGGAGGCGCTTGAACTCAGGCGTACCATAAGGATCGTTTGCAGCAACACCTTCCCAGTCGGTATGAGGAGAAGCATTACCAATGAGGTGGAGATGCTCTTCACCAAGAACACCCTTTGCTTCGTCATACAGATCGGTGTTATCGATCATGGTAGTACCAGTAATGATGGTGTCAGCAGGAACGGTGAATTCCTTACCTTCAGCATCTTCGCAGAGAACGCCTTCGTCGGTGTAAGCCTTAACCTTGGTCAGGGTAAGAATCTTTACGCCTTCCTTCTTCAGCTTGCGAAGCTCTGGGTTCTTGTCGATGATGCCGATTTCAGCGCCAGCCTTCTTGGCGGACTCGATAACGGTAACCTCACGACCTTCGTTCATGGAAGAAGCTACTTCAATACCAGCGAAGCCGCCGCCGATAACAGCCATGCGCTTCTTAACCAGCAAGTGAGTACCAAGACCCCACTGCATAAGTCCCAGAGGAGCACCAAGGATACCCATACCGAAGCAGGAAAGACCCCACATGAAGCCCTTACCAGGAGTGCCCTTACCTTCAACGAGTTCCTTCAACGCGTGAGAATCGATAACGTTCTTACGATCCTTACCAGGAACATCAGGAGAAGTGGTTTCAGGACCAACAGCCAAGATTACTTCGTCAGCACCGAAGTCCTTCAAGTAGTTAACATCAACCTTGGTGTTGCAACGAACGTCAATGCCAAGGCGCTTGATTTCGTTGTTGTACCAATCAACCATTGGAGGAAGTTCTTCGTTGAGAACCTGAGCCAAGTTCAGCAAACCGCAAGGCTTCTTCTTCTGGTCAACAACGGTTACGTTCTTGAAGCCACGCATCTTCAAGTTGCGAGCAGCTTCCAAACCAGCAGGACCAGCACCAACGATGAGAATCTTCTTTTCTGCTTCTTCACCCGTTACCTGATGGTCTGCAGGCAAACCGTACTGTGAGAAGTAAACGTTAGGGTTAACCGAGCACTTGCAAGGCTTACCAATAAAGATGTTGTCAAGGCAGCGAGAGCAAACGATGCAAGGACGAACTTCTTCGGAGCGGCCTTCAGCAACCTTGATGCCAATTTCAGGCTCTGCAATCCAGTGACGAGCCATACCAGCAGCATCGCCAGAACCGTCTGCCAAAATCTTTTCGCAAACGTCCAAGTGATTAATACGAGTACCAGGGAAGCAAGGCAAGGTGGTGTATTTCTTAGCTTCCTTGGACAGATAGATGAATTCGCCTTCAGGAACGAGCTGGTTAGCAACAGGACGAGGAGCCTCATGGAAGCCTGCCTGGATAGACCAAGCATCTACGCCGTGCTTTTCAACGCATTCGATAACCTCTTTGAGGTCTTCAATACGCTGACCACCAGGCATAAGGTCGTCTGCAGAATAACGAATAAGGATAGGCATGTCGTCGCCGCAGGTCTTATGAATCTCATCGATGATCTCGGTAAGCAGACGGCAGCGGTTTTCAGTGGATCCACCATATTCGTCGGTACGATGGTTAGAGTACTTAGAAATGAAGCGCATTACCATGTAGCCGATACCAGCATGAATTTCGATGATGTCGATGCCAGCCTTCTTGCAACGCAGTGCAGCTTCGCCGTACTGCTTAACTACGATAGCAATTTCTTCCTTGGTGAATTCCTTTTCAGGCATGCCAACGAAGGGACCAGAAACAACGTCCTTAGAAGGAGCGTAGGAGTGAAGTTCATCTTCACCAGTTGCACGCCACTCGTAGCAAAGCTGAAGCTGAGCAGCCAGCTTAGCACCATGCTTGTGGCAAACTTCTGCCGTGCGGGTAAGACCTGGGATGAAGCAGTCGTCCCAAACACCTACGGCACCAGTGGTGGTGTGATACTTAGGATGCGTATTGAATACGTCGCAAACGTAGCAAGAGCCCAGCTCAATAAGAGCAGCACCGCCCTTTGCACGCTGCTCGTAGAAGTCCACCAAGTCATCGCCAACATGATAGTTGTCGGTCTTCTCGATGGTCATTGGCAGCATAACAAAACGATTACGCAGCTCGACGTTGCCGATTTTAAACGGCTTGTTTAACAATTCGTACTTCACTTCGCGGCCCCTTTCGTAAGACAAAAGTGAAATTTCATTCCAGCATCTATGAGAGCAGATTGAACGTATCTGAGGCAACCCCTATACGTACCCTTTTGCAAGCCAGCTTCCCTGTTGAATAGCGATGACCGCATCGTCAAACGCGGGATTCCAACTTCAGGCTGCATCAGTAATGACCAATCGTATGCACTCCTTCGCATTAAGATATTGTAAAACAGAACAGTCTACAATTTGTGTCAATATCCATTGATTGTTCTATCGATTAGCGAATAAATGGATAGGCTACAGCGCATTTGTTGCCAGTAAGAAGGTAAATGATACACATTTTTATACTTTTGACCTTTTTTTGCTAAGAGCACGATACAATACCAACTATCAAGCTCTTTATAGTGCACAAAGAAGCACGGCTAAAGTAACACGATAGCTTATAAGGCGAAAGGAATGATACGGTGGGCACCTTCGATACCAAACTGCTGATCTCCCAGGCCTTAGTGGATTTATGCAAAGAACAGCCTTTAAAGAAGGTTTCTATTAGCGACATCGTAGAGCGTACCGGAAAAAACCGAAAGACGTTTTATTATCATTTTGAAGACAAAAACGCGCTTATTATTTGGAAATTTCGCTACGATCTTGGCACCGAACTTCAGCGGCGTTTTCCTGAAAACATCTTAGTTTACGAAGAACAAGGCGAGGGCACCTACCCTGAGCTTCCGTTTTACATCACGCAAAAGTCTGGTGTGCGATCATTAGATCATTCCAAGTTTTTTGACACGTTTGCAATCGTGCTTGAACGCGAGCGAAACTTCTACATGCAGGCATTTGCCGAAACTGGTCCTGCTGCCTTGCGTAACTACCTTTATGAGCTGTATTTGCCTGCACTACGCAACGATATAACCATCATTCTGGCAAACCGTTATTTACCTGAAGAAAATATTGATTTCTTGAGCGTATTTTACACCTGTGCATTTTTGTCATACTTCACGCGTAAATGTGAACAGCCCGGAACAAAGCACCTCATCAGCAACGCAGGACCTTTCGCAAACATTATTCATAGCTCCATGGAAAGCGAAATCAAAGAAGCGCAGCTGCGTCGCAATTTATAACTAGCTGAATAGCAAAGCACACCTGTTTCAGAAGTTTTGCGATTTCAGGGGGCACCCTGCAGAAAAACCTCGAAAGTGAGAAGGTTACTGTCTAATTTGATAAACAAATCAGGTAAAAAATGTCTCCATCCATGCAAAATACGTCATTTTTGACTGTCTGCTTTACTTCAAACCTCTCACTAAGCGCATTTTTCTGCAGGGTGCCCCCTAAATTGAGGTAAAACTTTTTTGCGTTTTTAGCCGAACCCCTGCAGATTTTGCAAGAAATGTATACTTTTAATCTCTGTTTTGCGTCGTTATGGTTCTTTGATTTGCGGTTATGTTGGCTAATTACGAATATTGCTTAATTAGTTACTTTGCACAGGATAATAGAGGACTTGTCCCCGCATCAAGGTATACATTTCTCGCAAAAACTGCAGGGGTAACGCGCTTTTTTAGAAAAAGCTGTAGCTAGCCAACTTTTGGTATCTCACTCTTGCACAAATGGCCAAGCTACTCTGCGTAGCTATCCATAATGAGTGGCGCCGCAATATACACCATGATCTGATCTGTGCCTTCTGCAATTTGATTTCCGCGACAATCTTCCCAGATAGTGCTAACACGAGCCCCCTCGGTATACCCTAAGCCGCCCAAGATCTGCATAGCATCGCTTGCAACTTGAGTAGCGGTTTTAGGAATGTAGCGCTTCATAAGTGCTACCGCCAATCGCTTTTCTGGGTGATTGGTTTCGATAGACCAAGCCGCATGATATAGCATGGCGCGCATAGTACGCAGGCTTACTTCCATATCGGTAAGCATCTGTTCAATCTGCTGAAACTGCCCAATGGGAACCCCAAATGCTTTGCGCTCACGAGCATTTTCTACCGCATCTTCCATGGCAGCTTGTGCCATACCAAGAGAAGAAGCGCAGGTAAACACACGACCGTATTCCAACAGTCTAAACAGATGACGGAAACCGCCTTTGTGCCCCACAAGACGATATTCTGGTTTTAGTTCCACTTCATCAAAGGAAACCGAAGCAAAAGGAACCATTGACTGACCAATTTTATTGATAGGGATGGCACGAATGCCAGGTAAGTTGTGCGGAATAAGCCAGAAAGAAAGTGGCGGGTATTTATCACTCCCCGCATTGTCTTTATCGATAGCAGCAACCAAAATACTGGGAGAATATTCACCATTATTTACATAGGTTTTTTGGCCATTAAGAATAAGTTTGCCCTCGCGCGTTTCCACTGAAGTGCTCATACTCATGGTGTCCGACCCGGCATTTGGTTCGGAAACCGCCAACGAAAACATAAGTCTGCCCGTATTGCGATAGTTTTCCAGGACTTCCGACACTACACCCTCATCAGCAAAGCCACTTAGAATTTGCAAGTTAAACAGGTCGTTTTGGAAAGGCAGCGCTGCGCCCGCACAACGGGAAAGTTCTTCTAGGATAAGCGTCTGACCCATAATATCAAGCCCACGATGCCCATCACTTTGTACCTTATCCAAAGCGAAGTACCTATCAACAAAACCTTTTACCACTTCATCGGGCAAACCCTGATCGCGACGCCACCGAAACACATGATCCGCCGTAAAAACTTCTTCACCAAACGCGCGAAACGTCGCAATAATGTTTTTTTGACTATCCGATAGTTCGAATTCCACTTTATACCCCTCATACGCAAGCATTTAGCACTATAAAACACTTAGGAAAGCACTATCTTATGTAAACGCATCATTTAAGCACGTTGCAGCCCGCCCTAATGCTGCCTACCTTGATGTTTTTAACACGTTTGCTTGTTGTTCACGTCACTTGAAACTGTTTTGCAACAGCTTTCAGGCACTTATTCGCACAGAAAAAGGATACGGCACTTATGCACCGCATCCCATCATCAAGTTTTTTAATATGTAACCTTTTCTAGTACCCTTTCGCGAAAGTGTGCCGCTACGTGGACTGCAGAAACCCTCCAAATAGGTTCCTTTTGACGGCAAATCTCCGCGAAAGCGTATTTACTACGTGGTCTTAGCGGCCCTTCCATACAGGTTCGCGTTTTTCAGCAAATGCCGTGGCGCCTTCGATCTTGTCTTCGCTTGTTTGAGTGATCTTTTCAATCTCTTCCAAAATCTCCCAACCCTTGGAAGGATAAACCACATTTTCGCCCATAGTTTCGTAAGCCGTACGCTTGGTGCATTCGATAGCAAGCGGCGCACCCTTACAGATAAACTCGGCCATCTTAATGGCCTCATCCAAAACCGTGCCTGGCTCTACCGCTTTATTAATAAGGAAGCACTCTTCTGCCTTCTTAGCAGAAAATGGCTCGCAGGTAAGCATGAGCTCCATCGCAGGTTTTGCGGGCATCATTTGCATAATGCGCATCAAAAGACCGCCTCCTGCCGCCGTAAGTCCACGACGAGGTTCTGGCAACGAAAATTCCGAATCAGTGCCCGCAATAGCAAGATCGCATGCCACGACTACCTCTACGCCGCCACCCAGAACACGGCCATTCGCTGCCGCAATCAGTGGCTTTTTAATGTAACGCTTACACATCCCGGCAAAGCCGCTTTTTTCATACCCTTCAGGTTCGTGATAGGTCCCTGCGGCGATTTCCTTTAAGTCACTGCCTGCACAGAAACAATCACCTACATTAGTAATAATACCTACACGTAAAGAATCCGTTTGCTCCAGATGATCAAAAGCTTGGCATAGTTCGAGCCACATTGCGCTGTTGATAGCATTTTTCGCTTCGGGCCTGTTCAGCGTAACAATGTAGATACCGTTGCGTTCTTCGGTCAAAATATACTGATAAGACATATGATCCCCTTTCTTTCCCCTCGTAAATCATACGCCGTTGCTAAAGAATAAACCATAAGCTTTATTTCGTGGAAACACACTTGCTCATGCATGACTTTCATCTTCAGCAAAAGCACGAAGTACGCACTAGCCACATATCACACAAGCGTGTGGTCCCGCGGCCCATAAGAAAAAGCGTCCGCATAAAGCGGACGCTTGCACGTCTTGCATACGGGCGCTCTCATATCTTACATACAGACGCTTACATGCTTTACACGCTTGCACGTCTTACATAAATTCTTTAAGGAACTTCTCTACCGCCGAATTGAAAGCAACAGGATTGTCATAAGCAACAAAATGATCGCCCTGAATCAAAACAAGCTGCGACTTAGGCAAGCTCTTGTAAATAAGCTCCGTATGATCAGCCGAGATCATATCATTCGTGCCCACAATAACCAACGTTGGAGTTTCCAACTTTGCCAATCTGGCTGGATCAATAGCGGGCTGGGTTGCCATAAGGTTCAAAAGCTCGTAGCGCCTCATGGCTTCTTCGCTTTCGTCCTTCTTTGCTTCTGCTTCCTTTGCCTTTTCGGTAATGCGATGTTGAATAGGAGGGATAAGTCCCTCGAAATTCAAGTTGACCCCATTCAAAATAAGCTTGTTTACGCGTTCTGGATTTTCAAGCGCAAACAAAAGTGCCGTAATACCGCCGTCAGAAAATCCAAGAATGTTCGCACGGAAAATGCTGTGCTCGTTCATAAAATCAAGCAAGTCTTTGGCAAACTGTTCAAAAGTAAAGGGCGCCGTTCCGCGGGGCGATTCACCCTGCCCGCGGGTATCAAGAGCAATTACCCGATATTCCTTTGAAAAGTATTCAATCTGATGCCTGAAACGAGAACCATCTTCACCATTGCCGTGAAGCAAGATAAGAGGATAGCCCGAGCCTTTTTCCTGATAATGAAGATTGATATCCATAGCCCCTCCTTTTCCCTCCCCTTTATTGTAACGGTCTTTGAACTTGTTCAAGTACCTCAGCAGCGCAAAAGCCCTGCTTTTTTGGCATTTGGTTACTTAAGCGCTTGATACAATACGAAAAAGGACAAAAGAAGGGGGAACCACATGAAAATTCTCGCGATTAACGGAAGCCATCGTGTGGGCGAAAACACCAGCAAGTTGCTGCAGATGGCGCTTGATGAAGCTGCTGCCCTTGGCGCAGAAACTGAGCTGATTGATTTAGCAGAACTTGATATCGATTTCTGCTCAGGATGTAACAAATGTCTTTTTAAACCCATCTGCTCTTTGAGTGATGACATGGACGAGCTCAAGCAAAAAATGCTCGAAGCAGACGGTATTATTTTGGGTTCGCCTGATTACTTTGGCAACGTTACGGCCCGCATGAAAAATTTTATCGACCGTACGCGCCCGCTTCATATGACCTCTAACCAGCTGAAAGGAAAAGTGGGCGGCTTCCTAACCATGTCTGGCCTTGATAATTGCGGTGCGGAATCTACCAACGCTGTATTGGAAAACTTCTTTGCAACCCACGAAATGCTTATTGTGCATCCTCGTCCCGAAGGTCCAGTCATTGCATCGGGCATTACTGGATCATTAATGGCGGGCATGCAAGACGGAAAACCCCGTTGGCGTCGCAGTGTTGAGGAAGATCCTATTGCACCAAAACTTGCCCACCAGCTTGGTAGGGATATGGTCGAGCTTATCAATAGACTCAAGTAGACGTACCTAGACACAAGGTCACGCAAGGACATGCAAGGACGGTGGTCTTGTGTATCAACTCGGCAGAATTCGACCGAATTAGCCATAATTAAACAAAACTAGGCAAGGTTCAATCGGACCTTGCCTAGTTTTGTCTAGATCGTTCTTACTTAACTCCAACTCGTAACTAACCTAAAACTACTTCAGGTTTTTCGAGTATTTAGGGGTGTCCCTACAGAAAAGATGTCCCTATAGAAAAGATACCCCTGTAGAAAACTTACCTATCTTAGGTATGACATTGATGGGTTTTGATTTTCAACCCTAGGTTTAACCTCTGTTTCTTAAGTTTTTGCCAAAAATCCACCAAGTCCTGCAGAAAATGCAAGAAATGTATAGGCGCTGTGGCTCATCCAAATGAAAAAGCAGTACCTTATGCAAGGAAATGACAAGAAAAGCTTGTTTAGTTACCGAGGTTAACGATAGATTACCCCAGCTAAAAAATCTAACTATACATTTCTTGCAAAATCTGCAGGGGTGTGGCACATATTTCGAGAAAGTAACGTTTAGAGCATAATGATTTAGCTATTTCATGCTCACTTAAGCGGACTCGTACAGTTTTGTTACGAAATATTGCTGAATGGTTACATGACCAGCATGAACACGAATTCGTGCCCATTACTTTCTCAAAATACGTGCCACCACAGGGATAAATTCAAATAAATGCGCCAATGTAGGAGTGAACACGGACTAAAAGCACAAGAAAGGCACGCATAATGCGTGCCTTTCGTTTTGTTGCGAACTATAGCTAGCATGCTTGCTGCAAAGCTTGCATAAACTTACAAAGCTTGCTTAACCTAGCGAAGTTTACTTAAAGCTTAGACTACTTTTCCCACGTGCATGGAGCTTCGCCAGCTTCCTGACGCTGAGACTTAAAGATGGTGTCAGGAATAGGCTCGCCGTGATAAACGCCTACGCCGCCTTCATCTTCGATGCGAGAAATTTCTGCGTCGGTGTAGCCATACTTCTTCATGATTTCCTTGGTGTGATAACCAACAGGCTTAGCAAGGATAACAGGAGGATCGCCTGCAGAACCAAAACGAAGAGGAGTCATTGGCAAAGCATGCTTGCCCCATTCGTCGTATTCAACATAACGAAGAGCGTCGTTTACGTAAGCTTCTTCGTCGCGAAGGATGTCAGGGAAGCGGAAGAGCTTCTGAGCAGGTACCTGATGAATACGGAACTGTTCCATCCAGTAATCGAAAGGCTGCTTAGCGAATGCCTCTTCAAGCCAACCAATAACTTCCTTGTTCTTGCCAGAAGCCTTCAGGTGAGTAAGATCCTTGGTGTCAACATTGTCGATCTGATCTTCGCGACCAAAGATACCCATCATCATTTCATAGTACTTATCGTACTGAGGCATGCAGATGTAAATCCACTTGTCGTCAGAGGTGCGATAGGTGTTATTGAAAGGATTAGGAACGTCGGTACGAGACTTAGGATAGTCAGCACCGAACTGCTGAGCGCAAATACCAATGTCAGAAGCAAAGATTGCAGCAGCATAAAGGTTGGTTACAACCTTTTCGCCAACACCAGTACGAGTACGGTTGAACAGAGCAGCGCAAATACCGCCAGCCAACATGCAAGCAGCGTTGTTGTCGCCGAATGCCTGAGGAGCGATAGCAGGAGACTGACCCTTCTCGCGGAAAACGTTTGCTACGCCGCCACGAGCAGCCCAGCATACTGCGTCATATCCAGGAGAATCCTTTTCAGGACCATATTCACCATAACCACGCATCTGAGCCCAGATGAGCGTTGGGAATTCTTCGTGAATAGTTTCATAGTCAAGACCGAGCTTCTTCAAAGCCTTATCACGCAGGTTAACAACAAAAACGTCAGCGTCTGCAAGAAGCTTCTTCATGAACTTCATGCCGTCTTCGTTCTTGAGGTTGATAGCTACCAAGTCCTTATTGGTGTTGTTAAGGTCGAACGTAGGATCTTCGAAATCGTTCTTTTCGCAACCAAAGCCAGGACCCTGGGTACGCTGAGCATCGCCATGAAGAGGTTCGGTCTTGATGACGGTTGCGCCCATTTCGGAAAGGCAGCGTACTGCAGCAGGAGCTGCTACCCATTCGCAAAGCTCTACGACTTTAACGCCTGCGAGAGGGCCGAAGCCATTGAGTTTATCTGTAGTGGACATACAGACTTTCTCCTTCCATTGTTATTAACGATGGAACCCGCTCTGCGCTGCAGCGAAAAGCTTCATTGCTTACCTGTGGTGCAGTCGGGCTTATTACATCACCTTTCTAGTATGGCGATCACAAAGGTTCGTGGGGATGGTCAGTAATTCGTGTTTGTCTATTTTTTTACGAAAATAGTTTATTTCTTTGAATGGATTGCTAAAAAACCTGAATATTTTGGGACAAAACTATTATTTTTGACCACCACTTACCCCCAAATCGCTGCCGTTGACCAGAGCCAGGCAGGCGAAAGGGCCCTACATATAGCGCAGAAGCAAATTCGATGGCGCGCCGGGCGAAAGATAAAAGATCTGCACACACAGCACGAAAGCGAAAGTTCGCACCTGGCGTCCACGCCGTTCACCTGAAAAACGACACCGTACGCCCGAGAAGATGGTCGATGAAATTTTTTCAACAAAATTTATAAAAGGGCTGATAACTTGCATATATTAATTTGCCTAGCAGAACCCGGTATTTTATACAATTACACACGGGTTTTGTGTTCCTAAGTTTTATCCCTCACGCAAGCACCACAAGTATTCTGCGTGAACTTGCCTTCCGTATTAGCCACGGAACTGGTACAAAACTGCCAGAACGCAGATAGCCCTCTTTGTAGCACCACCCCAAGATAAGCGCTACAACTCAAATGTTCACAGGTTAGGAGGATTGGATGAGCAAACTATCGGTGGCACCAGTCTGCAAAGACGATGCCTTGCAAAACGCTTACATGCAAGAGTTCGCTCGCCGTATTGAAGCAACACCCCCTGGAATGTGCCCTGTCGCTATGCAGCTGTCTCTCTTACAGGCAAGCGGCTGCCAAACATGCGGAAAGTGCACTCCTTGTCGCGAAGGCATTCCTCAGCTTGAAGGCATGCTTGAAGCTGTTCTTGCTTTTGAAGGCACCCCCGATTTATTGGAAACCATGCGTAAAAAGGCGCGCGTCATTCGCGACACCGCCGATTGCGCCATTGGTTGGCACGCTGCCGACGTATTTCTTCAGGGAATGGATACGTTTGCTTCCGAATACGAAAGCCACGTTACCAAGTTTTCTTGCCAGCAAGGCGTTACCCAAACGGTACCGTGCGAAACCATGTGCCCTGCTCACGTAAATGTTCCTGCTTACATTGCTTTGGTAGGTGAAGGAGACTACGCAGGCGCCATTAACATGATTCGCAAAGATAATCCTTTCCCAACTGCTTGTGCTTTTGTATGCGAGCATCCTTGCGAAGAACGTTGCCGTCGCACCTTAATTGATGCACCTCTAAACATTCGTGGCATTAAGAAGTTCGCCGTTGATAATATGCCTGCTGACAAGGTTCAAACCCCCAAGCCAGCAGAACCTACCGGCAAAAAGATTGCCATTATTGGCGGCGGCCCCTCTGGCCTAACCTGCGCTTACTTCAGCGCTTTGATGGGTCATGAAGTTCACGTGTTTGAGCGCCGCAAGCACTTAGGTGGCATGATGCGCTACGGCATTCCCGCCTACCGCTTCCCGCGCGAGCGCCTTGAAGAAGACATTCGTGCCATTTTGTCGGCTGGCGATATTACCGTTCATTATGAAAGCGACATCGACACCGAAACTATGGCTCAGATTTCAAAAGATTACGATGCCTGCTACGTTGCCATTGGCGCGCAGGGCGGCAAAGTGCTTCGTATGGAAGGATCTGATGCCGAAGGCGTAATGAGCGCTGTTGATTTGCTTACTGAAATTGGCGAAAACAACTACCCCGATTTCACTGGCAAAAAGGTTGTCGTTATTGGTGGCGGCAACGTTGCGATGGACTGCGCTCGTACCAGCGTTCGCGCTGGCGCTGAAAGCGTAACCGTTGCGTATCGTCGTCGCATTGAAGACATGACGGCGCTGCGTGCTGAAATTGATTCTGCCATGCAAGAAGGCGTAGAAATGTGCGTTTTGCAGGCCCCCGACCACATTGAAGTGGAAAACGGCCACTGCACCGCGCTGTACACGCAACCCCAGATGATCGGCCCGGTAAAGGGTGGTCGTCCTACCCCGCAGAAAGCAAACAAGCCTCTGCATCGCATTGAAGCAGACATTATCCTTATCGCCGTAGGTCAGTCTATTGAATCTGCTCCCTTCGAACAGTTTGGTATGGAAGCAGACCGTACCTATTTCCAGGCAGATGAATATTTGAAATCGCTCCACGGTCCCGACAACGTATTTGTTGGTGGCGACTGCCAGGTTGGTCCTAAGACCGTTATTGTTGCCATTGGTGCCGGCAAAGTTGCCGCACGCAATATTGATGACTACCTGGGCTTTGACCATGAACTTGACTGCGGCGCAACCGCCCCAGCACCCAAGCCTAACAACCGCGTTGCTTGTGGCCGCGTAAATATTGTCGAACGCCCCGCAAGCGAACGTAAACACGACTTCGATGCCGTTGAAGTTGAAATGAGCCTGGAAGAAGCCCAGCAGGAATGCGGTCGTTGCTTGCGTTGCGACCATTATGGCTGCGGCGTAATGGAAGGAGGCCGAATCCAATATGTATAACGTAACCATTGACGGTAAAGCCGTATCCGTAGAAGAAGGCTCCACCATTTTGGATGCAGCCCATGCGGCAGGCGTTTCCATCCCTACGCTGTGCTGGATGAAAGACCTAAACGAAATTGGTTCCTGCCGCATTTGCGTGGTAGAAACCGAAGGCGATGATGCATTAAGCGCCGCTTGCAACACCCCTGTTCGCAACGGCATGATCATCCGCACCAATTCGCCACGCGTTGTTGCTGCTCGTCGTGAAAACATGCGAACCATTCTTGAAGGCCATCGCAGTGAATGCACCACGTGCCAGCGCACGGGCACCTGCGCCCTTCAGTACACCGCCGCCGAATTGAATGTGGGCGAACTTGATTTTGATCCCGTGTTCGATTTTGAAGCATGGGATGAAGATTTCCCACTGCAGCGCGACGCAAGCAAATGTATCCGTTGCGGGCGCTGTGTTGTGGAATGCGCCAAGGTTCAGCATTGTGGCGTTTGGGACTTTAAGGGCCCTTCCTCCTTCCGCGGCATTACCGTACGCGAAGGTAAGGAAATCAGTGAAGCAGGCTGCGCGCTGTGCGGCCAGTGCATTACCCACTGCCCCACCGGCGCTCTTACCGCACGCAACGATATTCCTACTATTCTGGATGCCCTGGCAGACCCCGACACCCTAACAGTTGTTCAGTTTGCTCCTGCTATTCGTGCCGCCTGGGGCGAAGTAATGGGTCTTACCCGCGAAGAAGCAACCCCAGGTCGTATGGCAGCTGCCGCAAAGGCACTTGGCTTTGATCGCGTGTTCGATACCGACTTTGCTGCCGACCTTACCATTATGGAAGAAGGCAATGAATTTATTGAGTGGTACACCTCCGGCAAGAAACGCCCGATGTTCACCTCGTGCTGCCCTGGTTGGGTTCGTTTTGCCAAGCTTCACTATCCTCAGTTTGTTGAGCAGCTTTCCAGCAGTAAGTCTCCTCATCAGATGATGGGTGCGGTAGTAAAGAACACCCTTAAAGAGCCCATGGAAGCTGCGGGCAAAAAGCGCATGTTTGTTGTGTCGGTTATGCCCTGCGTTGCTAAGAAGTACGAATGTGGCGTTCCTCAGCTTTCCACCGAAGCAGGTCCCGATGTGGATGCGGTTCTTACCACGCGCGAATTCAACAGCATGCTGCGCATGTTCAAGGTAAAGTGCACCGATTTGGAAGAAATTCCTTTCGATAATCCGTTGGGATTGTCTACCGGTGCAGGTACGATCTTTGGTCGTACGGGCGGCGTTATGGAAGCGGCGCTTCGCACTGCTGCCTTCGTTTTGACTGGCAAAAATCCCGACTTTGCAACGTGCGATACCACCGAAGCAACGCCCGATCGTCCTTGGATTGATAAGACCTTAGAAATTGCCGATCTGACCATCAAAATTGCAGTTGCGAGTGGTCTGGAAAACACCGCAAAGCTTTTGGATGCCCTTGAAGCAGGCGAAGCCGATTATGATTTCGTAGAAATTATGGCCTGCCCTGGCGGCTGTGTTGGTGGCGGCGGACAGCCTATCGAATTTAACGTCGAAATGGCTGCAGAACGCGCAAAGGTTCTGAACCGTTTGGATACCAACGATACGTTACGTTTCTCACACGAAAACCCCGATATTCAGAAGCTGTATGCCGACTGGATTGGCAAGCCGCTTTCTAAAACTGCAGAAGCGTGGCTCCACACCGAACAGACGGAGTGGGATATTTAGATAAAGCTTGGAGCTCAACAAAGGTTGTGCTGCACGTCGCTCAGAAACGAAAAGCAAGCGGCACGACAAACGGCGCTAATCAACGCCTTAGCAACCAAGTAATGACAGCGTAGTAATTGTTACGCGTTCGAAATACCGGTGGGATACTTTTCGGGTATCCTGCCGGTTTAACTTTAGAGTACGGAAAGTAGCGCCTCTCTCTGTGAAGCAAGACGTTCAACATACCAACACTGCAAGCGCACCTTGCACTGCGAGCACGCCTCACGATTTTGCGGGCGCATCACTCGATGCGTCCCAGGATTCCGTGGGCGTTTCATCTGAGACGTTTCGGAATCCCGCAAGCACTTCAATCGAGGTGCCTCAGAGCTCCGTGCACTCTTCGACTAAAAAGCACGTTTCTCATACCTATCTTTTAAAGCTTGCCGAAAAACTGATACAAACACATTCGCTTTCCCTTGAAGAATATGAAACCCTTATCGCCTTTCGCGATGCCGGAATAACCGACCTAATCACTCGCAAGGCACGCCGAATTCGCGAAAGCGTCTACGGCACCACTGTATACATTCGCGGTCTTATCGAAATAAGCAACTATTGCAAAAACGATTGCCTCTACTGTGGCATTCGCAAAAGCAACACCAGCTGCACGCGCTATCGCCTTGCGCCTGAAGATATTCTCGAGTGTGCGCAAGCCGGTTATCAGCTTGGCTTCAGAACGTTCGTTTTACAAGGCGGCGAAGACCCTTGGTTTACCGACGATCGTCTTGTTGACCTGTTACATGCTCTTAAAGCAGCCCACCCCGACTGCGCAATTACTTTATCGCTGGGCGAACGCAGCTCTGAAAGCTACCAACGTCTGTTTGATGCGGGAGCTGACCGCTATCTTTTGCGTCACGAAACCGTATGTGACGAACTTTACACCAAGCTCCATCCGCACACTATGCAGCTTAAAAACCGGCTTCAGTGCCTAGAAGACCTTCGCCGTATTGGTTATGCGGTGGGTTGCGGCTTTATGGTGGGCGCGCCTTTTCAAACCGCGCGTGATCTTGCCCACGACTTTGCTTTCATAGAACACTTCAAGCCAGAAATGTGTGGCATCGGGCCGTTTATTCCTCATCACGCTACCCCCTTTCGCAATGAACCTGCGGGCAGCGTTGAGCTAACGTGCTTTCTGCTTTCACTTATTCGCATTATTCATCCATCGGTTCTGCTTCCTGCAACTACCGCACTTGGATCACTTGATCCGCAGGGCCGAACTAAAGGCATGCTGGCAGGTGCCAACGTGGTCATGCCTAATCTTTCCCCTTTGAATGTGCGTGCAAATTATGAACTGTATAACAACAAAGCCCATACCGGCACCGAGGCTGCTGAACACCTGAGCCTCCTCGATGCCGATATGCAGACGATTGGCTATCACCTCGTAGTCGATCGCGGAGACCCGAAAGGAAGGCTACAACATGGCATCTTTCCCTTACAATCCCAAGTCTCTGTGCGCTGATGAATTCATTAACCACGAAGAGATTTTAGAAACCCTAGCCTATGCCGATGCACATGCAAATGATATCGAACTGTGTCGCTCTATTTTGGATAAAGCGCGCACCAACCTGCATCCCTCAAACGATCACGGCGCCATTATTACGCACCGCGAAGCGTCGGTGCTGCTTGCCTGCCAAGATCCGGAAATTAACGAAGAAATAAAGAAGCTTGCTCATGATATTAAACAGGCTTATTACGGCAATCGTATTGTATTGTTTGCGCCGCTGTATCTTTCCAACTACTGCGTAAATGGCTGCTTGTATTGCCCTTATCATGCAAAGAATCGCGAAATTCCAAGACGTAAGCTTACCCAAGAAGAAATTCGCGCGGAGGTTATTGCCCTTCAGGATATGGGTCATAAACGTCTTGCGATTGAAGCGGGTGAAGACCCCAAGCACAATCCCATTGAATACATTTTGGAAAGCATGCACACCATTTATTCCATTAAGCATAAAAACGGAGCTATCCGGCGCGTGAATGTAAACATTGCTGCTACCACCGTCGACGAATATCGCATGCTTAAAGAAGCAGAAATTGGCACCTATATTCTGTTCCAGGAAACCTATCACAAAGAAAGCTATAAGCGCCTTCACCCCACCGGACCAAAGAGCGATTACAACTGGCATACCGAAGCTATGGATCGCGCCATGGAAGGCGGCATTGACGATGTGGGCTTAGGCGTTTTGTTTGGCCTGGAAGGCTATCGCTACGAATTTGCGGGACTGCTGATGCACGCAGAACATCTGGAAGCGGTGCATGGCGTAGGCCCTCACACCATTAGTGTTCCTCGCGTAAAGCCCGCCATGGATATTAATCCCGATGAATTCGACAATGGCATTCCCGATGAAATATTTGAAAAGCTTATTGCTCTTATTCGTATTTCGGTTCCCTATACGGGCATAATTATTTCCACTCGCGAAAGCCAAGCAGTACGCGAACATGCCCTGCAGTATGGCGTTTCTCAAATTAGTGGCGGTTCCCGTACTTCGGTGGGTGGCTATGTGGAAGACCAGCGCCCCCACGACACCGAACAGTTTGATGTGTCCGACCAGCGCACCTTAGATGAAGTAATTAGCTGGCTTCTAGACAACAACCACATTCCCAGCTTTTGCACCGCCTGCTATCGCGCGGGACGAACGGGCGATAGGTTTATGTCGTTTTGCAAGAACGGCGAAATCGCCAACTTCTGTCATCCCAACGCTTTGATTACCCTGGCTGAATATTTGACTGATTATGCAGCTCCCGATACCAAAGCAAAGGGCATGGCCATCATTCAGCAGGAACTGCAAAAGGTAACAAACCCCAAAACCAAGGAATTGGCAGAAGGGTATATCGAAAATATCGTAAAGGGCGTGGGACGCGATTATCGCTTCTAGCTGACCACCCCCTGAGGAGGATCTGAACATTATGAGCTTGAACGCTACTCCTTCAGCTGAACGCTTACATATTGGATTTTTCGGCATTCGAAACGCCGGAAAATCCAGTGTGGTTAACGCCATCACCAATCAAGATCTTTCCATTGTTTCCGACACCAAAGGCACTACCACCGACCCCGTAAAAAAAGCTATGGAGCTTTTACCTCTGGGTCCGGTGGTCATTATCGACACCCCTGGTATTGACGATGAGGGAGACTTAGGAACCCAGCGCGTTGCCAAAGCAAAAAAGGCGCTGCGCCAGTGCGATTGCGCGGTTTTAGTAGTTGATGCTACCAGCGGTTTTCAGCCTGCCGATCTAGATCTTATTGAAGCTTTTAAAGTTCGAGAAATTCCATACGTTATTGCTTTTAATAAAGCGGATCTTCTTGACCCTAAGGCGCGAGCTGAAATGCAGTCCTCTTTGCAGGAACACTTGGTCAGGCAACAGGCCTCTGCCAAAAAGCCAGCCAAGCAGCTAGCCAAGCAAGGCCATAACAACAAGCAGCCAACTGCCTACGATTCCGCAACCGAACGGTTGTCCAAAGAGTCTAAAAACGGGGGTGGAAATTCCAAACCTTCCCGTGACGGCTTCTCCTCTATTTTCGTAAGCGCACAAACTGGTGAGGGAATCTACGAGCTTAAAGACCTTATTGGCAAGTGTGCCAAACAAGCTGAATCGAACAAACGTCTTGTTGCAGATCTTTTGGAAGAAAACGATCTTATCGTGCTCGTAATCCCTATTGATAGTTCCGCTCCCAAAGGACGTATTATTTTGCCTCAGCAGATGGTTATGCGCGATGCGCTGGACTGCCACGCCATTTGTCTTGCCTGCCAGCCTGAAAATCTTACCTCCACCCTTCAAGCCTGCGCCCGCAAGCCGCGCCTGGTAGTTACCGATTCTCAGGCGTTTGAAGAGGTGAACCGTTTAGTGCCTGACGAGTTAGCGCTTACGTCATTTTCGATTCTTATGGCACGCTACAAAGGAAATCTGCAGGACTATGCTGCAGGGGCAGCACGCCTTGCTAAGCTTACCAACGAAAGTAAAGTTCTTATTGCAGAAGGCTGCACACACCATCGTCAATGCGACGATATTGGTACGGTGAAAATTCCTCGCTGGATTGAAGCTTTTACAGGAGTACGCCCCCATTTTGACTTTACTTCAGGCGGCGGCTTCCCCGACTCTTTAGAAGGATATGACCTGGTAATTCACTGTGGTGCTTGCATGCTAAACGACCGCGAAATGCGCTATCGCGTTGCTTCATGTCGTGCAGCAGGGGTTCCCATTGTTAACTACGGTATTGCTATTGCAGAAATGCACGGTATTCTGCGTCGCAGCTTAGCGCCATTTCCTCAAGCATCCGCGGCTTTTGATGACACCCTAGAATAATCACTGTAAAAAACTAATGAACAAGAAGTTCCGGGAACGCGTAGCTACTCATAAAGGAAATGAAATCGCTTACCAGCTGAGAATGAGGCTCTTTGCGGCTCATCAGATAAACCTTGTGAAAATCCGCCGGCACCCCTTCGATTGGTAAGCACACCACATCATCGAAAGAATTCACCAGGAAGGAATACACCAAAAGCGAAACATTTTCGGGGTCAGCCGAAGCAAAAGAAGATAAGGTGATTTCATCATCAAAGCTGCGAACCAGCTCGAATTCATCTTCCTTGTCCGCGAATAATTCATCTAAGCCACGCGACACCGAAGAATCTTTCCCGTAGGTAAGAATTCGGTATTGCTTTAAATCATCAAAAGTAACTGACTTCTTTTGTGCAAGCGGATGGGCCTTGTTGACGCAAATCACCAGGGGCTGCTGCCACACAAGCGTCATATTCAAGTCGCTTGCATATTTGGTTTGAGCCGCAAACGCGACATCAATTTTTCCTTCTTTAAGCTGACGGGCAAGTTCACCAGAATATGCCTGCTGCATGTGCAACAAAGGACGCTTGTCGTACTGCGCCACAAACGCGCTTACCGCCTGAGACCAGAACTGCCCCTTCATGGAATACAAGGTACCCAAACGCATGGTGTTTTCGCTAATAGCAACAGCCTGCTCTGCAAGACGAATACCTTCATCGTAGGTATCAAGCGCGCGCGTGATGTATTCCAGATAAATTTTCCCTTGAGTAGTAAGCTCGATACGAGAAGCTACCCCTTCAGAGCGTTTGAAAAGCGTGAATCCCAATTCTTGCTCCATACGAATAATTGCAGCAGAAAGCGTCGGCTGAGCAATAAACAAATCCTTCGCCGCTTTGGTGTAGCTCATAACCGATGCAAGATGCTTAAAATATCGCAAGTGAGCAAGTTTCATGTTTTGTGAAATACCCCTCAAATTAAATTCTGTCCAATAGCTTTTTAATATAGCAGAAGGCAAAATACTGCGAATTGCAACTTTTGCAAGCGTACATTCCAATAAGAAATGAGTATGATTAAGACTATATATAAAGAGCCTGGTGCACGAATCCAGTAAGCTTGCTTGCCTATACGCCTTCGATTCGCCTCGCTCTTGATTTACAAGCAAATCATTCATGGAGATATGCCGTTCCTCTTATACCGGGATGCCGTTTTTAGCAACCCTTCGCTAAACTAGGAACGTTTGTAAGTAACTTGAAGGACAGGTATGAAATTCCGTTTACGCCCCCACTCTAAAGACGAATCGAAAGCACTCAATCCCGAAAAGGTTGAAAAGAAGCCGCTTTATATCCACTACGACAAAGACGGCAACCGCATTGGTGATGATGGGTATCCACTAACCCCTAAGCGCCATCGCCTGCATAACACCTTAAACGCTATTTTTATTTGGGCTATTATTTGCGCCATTGTAGGTGCTGGTTGCGCCATTATTGCCTATGCACAAGGCCAGCAATACGGCGGTTTTGAAGGCGATTTTTCCACGTTTGACTTGGAAGTATATGGCGGCAATATGATTAACGGTTATTCTGTTGCAACGCTTTTACGTGTTGAAGCCGTTCTGCTTATTTTCATGGGTATTTTTGGTACCACTGTTAACTTTAAGGGCTTTCATTGGCTCTACGATAAGGCATCCGCCACAGCCCTAAGAATCATCATGGCGATTATTGTGGTGGTAACAGTAGCGTATCAGGTCATGCTGCTTACTTCGGTTGGCATCCCCGATCCCGGCAGCCTTATCATGGCCATACTGATTATTATGGCAGCCTTTTTCATGAAGCAAGTTGCTGAAGAACGCCCGACGCTTCGCAAAGCGAAAATTGCTCGCACTGAAGTGAAGAAGTAGCGCATTTGCACCAGTTGTAGCTTGCCACTTATGCAGTTTATCTAGACAAGTTGTTGTGCGTTCGTATTAATGGCAACGTGTTCGCGCTCCCGCAAAGCTCGCTTGCATTTTAGTCGTAAGTTAATAATTACTAACCCCAAAAGTATTCCGGCAACGGAATACTTTTTTATTGTTCCCTACCTACAAAAAGCATTCCGCTAGCGGTATAGTTTTATAGGCAACACTGTTGGAGTTGTTAGCAGGACTACGGTGTCGACAACCGCTAAATTAGGATTCCTTACAGTAGGGTCGCCCAACAATGGCAAACCTTAGGTTTGCGCCTTCACCTAAATCCAGCAAGGAGCATCTCATGTTATCTACTTCGCAAGCAGCAAAACAACTGGGTGTTTCTCCTCGCAGAATTCGCGCATTGATAGAATCCGGCGATTTGCAAGCTGAACGAATAGGTAATTCTTGGGCTATCGATGAAAACTCCCTGAACAAAAGAAAACGTTCTCCAAAGCTTAACGGAAGGCCAAAGCAAAAGGCCACTGCATAACATTAGGCACGCACAGCAATAAGCCATGCGTGCCTAAATTTTTCACTACTAACGAGGGAATAAGTTTATTGAACCCCTCAGAATAATTTGTTAGCGCAGTTCGGCGCGAATTTCGTCGATGGGAATCTCGATACCAAAGCGAATTCTATCCGCTACCACCGCTTGTTCATCAAGCATGCCAAGACCATTGAGCGCTTTGCATCCACGTACTTTTGCTTCTTTGAGCAACTGTGTTTCTTCAGGTGCATAAATAACATCAGCAACAACCATGCCAGGTTTTATAAAATCTGCTGGCACTGGCGTTTCGGTATTGCCTTCGCCCATGCCAATATTAGTTCCATTAGCTAGAATATCCGACTCTGCAATAGAGCGCTTTAGCTGTTCGGTATCTTCAAGCGGATACAAGGATACCTTGCACGAAGTTGCTTCTTCCACCTTCCGTTTCAACTCTTCAGCATGAGTAAACGATTTTCCGCCCTGTCGCGCAAACACATCCAAACGAGAAACACCGTCAAGTGCTGCCTGAACAAAAATAGCCGATCCTGCCCCACCAGGACCAACAAGCGTCATAGTGGCGCCTTCAACCTGTACCCCATGTTTCTTCAGGTTATTCATAAAGCCTTGACCGTCAGTGTTGTGACCAACCAGCCTGCCATCATCTTCTTTTTTGATCATGTTTACCGCGCCCATCAAAGAAGCAGCATGACTCAATTCATCAAGATAAGGAATTACCGCCTGCTTGAGCGGCATAGTAACCGTGGTGCTTACCCAGCCCTTCATCACACGAAAGGCCTCCATGACTTTCGCTACGTCTTCTACACCAACATCAAATACCAAAAATACCGCATCAATGCCCATCTTTTTGTAGGCTAGCGAATGAGTAGCAGGAGATGCCGAATGCTCTACCGGGCTTCCAATCATTGCCACCATATGGGTGTGGCCCGTGATGCCTGTCCCCTTCTTTTCTTGCGTCATGACAACCCTCTCTCTATTTTTTGCCATGTCCTTAACTGTGTTCCTATTCTACTGTACGCGAGGGTCGTTTTGCCTTTTCAGGTTATTGTTATTTGTTTAGAAACATAACGAACAACTCGATTTTTTCGCCACGAAAACCCTACACAATTGGCGGAATCATAGATGGAGCGTGAAGGAGGTCTGTAGACTAACCAGATACAGAAAAGGCTCTGTACCAGAAGTGAAACGTGCGAACGTAAAAGACTTAGCGTATGAAGCAAAACACGCGAACGCAAAAAGGCTCCGTGCAACAAACGAAGCACGGAGCCTTCAAATGGGTGGAGTAGCAATGACTGCCTCTGTTTTGCGATAAGCGGCTGTCCGCTTGTCGCGATGTCGTGATGGATAACCCATCCGCTTATCACGTGTGCTGTCACGCGATGGACGCGTGGTACAAAGCGTGACAAGTGCCCTGTCCACTTGTCACGGAGTTAGTCGTCAAGCAAGCCCTTCGTGATGTCCTCAAGGGTACGACCACGAGTTTCAACGCCAAATACTGCCAGCCAAATAGACATAGCAATAGCAAGGGCAGAGTTAATAAGATAAGCACCCATAGTTCCGATTGGGGAAGCTACGAAGAATGCAATCCACATAGGGCTTACGATGCCTGCAACACGACCAAATGCGTTTGCAAGACCTGCACCACGGATACGGCAAGCCGTGGGGAAAGGCTCGGAAAGATAAATTGCCGCAGTGGTAACAGAATTGGTAAACGTGAATACGCAAACCAAGAAACCAAAGCCCATAATAAGAGCAGTGTTGTCGGTTGGCAGCAAAGACCAGATAGGACCAAGAATTGCTACCGCCAAGTAAGAACCAATAAGAATGGTCTTACGGTTAACCTTTTCAACATAGAAGGTAAGTGCGCCAACGCCCACAGGAATACCAAGCTGCATAACAACGGTCATCAACGTAGACATGCTGGTATCAAAGCCCTTTGCAACCAAAATGGTGGGGGTCCAAGTAATGATGGTGTAAACCAAAACGTTCATTACAAAGCAAAGGAACATTGCTGTAAGCGTACGGGTAATCATGCTCTTCTTAAACAAAACCGTGAAGGGAAGCTGCTTTACTTCCTGTTCAGCTGCACGAGCAGCAATTTCTTCATCGGTTACTTCAGGCATGGTCTTGCCACCAGCAACTGCCTTTGCTTCAAGCTTAGAAACAATAGCATCTGCCTTGTCGTTGCGGCCCATCATAGCCAACCAACGAGGAGATTCATCCATGCAGGTAAGAACAAGAATTACTACCAAAGCGCCTAAAATGCCGCAGAATACAAACACCTCACGCCAACCAGCAATAGGCAAAATAATGAGGTTCATTACCGATGCGAACAGCGTACCGCAGTTAGCAATCAGGCCCATGTAAGACTGATACTTACCGCGCTTGTGAGGTGGAGTGTATTCAGTCAGTGCAGAATAGCCTGCAGGAAATGCAGCACCCAGACCTAAGCCCATGAAGAAGCGGCAACCAGTCAAGAAGTCCGCATTAGGAGCTGCAGCAGCTACAAAGCAGAAAACGGTAAATACCGAACCACAAACAATAACGGCCTTCTTACGACCAAAATTGTCGGAAACAATACCGGAAAGTAAGCCACCTACCAGGTAGCCAACCATCGTAATGGAATTAAAGAACGCAAACTGTTCAAGAGTCATGAATCCTTCGGTCTGCAAAACAGCACCGATAGGACCGCCAACAGCCATGTCAACGGAATCGCAGAACGTGATGCCAGCAAGCAACCACATAATCTTCTTGTGGAAGCCAGAGATAGGCATGCGGTCAAGACGTGCTGCGATACCGTGGAACGACTTGCTTGCTTCAGCAGAAGCCATGCGAATATCGCCTTCCTTTCTTTCGCACAAGTTTTGTCTTCTGCGGCACGTTTTGCAAGGAGGCAGTTCGCAAAATCAAACTCTACCTCTACAAAATGCGTCAAAAGACAAAACAGGTTTAGCCCCTTTGCCCCAAATACAAAGGAGTTACGTATGTCCTCTTTAGTTGAACTCGATTCCTTGCAAAAGAAATAAGGCTTGATGCCTTTTTCATACGGAAGATACCTAAGGTCAAAAGACCTTCCCCTGAAGTGCTAGGACCTTTATTTCCACCCACGAATAAAAGCACTCTAGCTATAACTTCCGAAGTATTATTGTGAACTTTTATTACTTACCTGAGCGAATAGCTTTTTTCATTTGATTTATTATATTTTTCTATAAAGTTATTTACCTGGTGCTATAGAAAGCAAATTTGGAAGAAATAACTTTAAAGTTAGTTTTTTCAAGAAGGAACGCATAAAGAAACTTATTAAGAAATCTCGGCCGAACGCCTTGCATAGGCCAAAAAACTTCGTCTGTCACGAAAAAATGCGCTTGCATACTGGCTTCAGAAACCGCTTCTTTTAGTCTGTTTGCTTTTGTATTGGTTTACAGCCGCGCTGCTAGCTTACGTGATTTGCCCTGACTCCATAATGTTTGGGAAGCGATAGGAGCTCATAAACGAAATATAATCGTCTACCACTTTAGGATGCGTTTCTTTCCTGCTTACCAAATACACCTTGTGGAAATCCTCCGAAAGCCCTTGGACTTTTCGGCAGACCACATCTTCAAACGCATTAACCAAAAATGAATGACAAAACAGCGCCATTTTCTGCTCATCGGAAGAAATGATGGTGCTCATGGTAATCTCATCGTCGTATTCACGTACCAAATTCATATCGTCAACGGGAAGTTCAATATCAATACGCTTTACGGGCGATTCCTTAGGGTAGGTAAGTATTTCGTGATTCTTTAAATCGTCAATGGAAATTTCTTTGCGCTTTGCAAAGGGGTTGTTCTTGTGTAAACCCAGCACCAAAGGCTGCGACCATACCAAAACGTAATTAAGGTCGTCTAAATCATCCATACGAGCAGCAAACACCACATCAAGTTCACCCTTGCGCAAACGCGAAATTAATTCCGGTGAATATGCCTGCTTAATAGAAATTTTAGGGGGCGTAGATTTTTTCGATAGAAATGTCTGCATAGCCTGAGACCAGGTCATACCCTGCATAGAATATACGGTACCGACACGCACCAAAGAATTAGCTTCACCTTGAATTTCGCGCGCAACGCGCAAGCCGGTATCAAGATTATTCAGCGCAAGAGAAACGTATTCGTAATACGCCTCGCCCGATTCGGTTAGCTCAATGCGAGAGCTTCCTTTCCCGCGCTTGAACAGCTTAACTCCCAGTTCTTGTTCAATACGCTTTATAGCAACCGATAACGTGGGCTGTGCCACGAATAAATCTTCCGCCGCTTTCGTAAAGTTCAAAACTTTGGCTAAGTGGTTAAAATAACGCAAATAGTCAAGTCTCACTTTTTATTCCTCCCCCTGGAATAACAATGTTTATGTGATCCCCGAATCGAACCAAACCTTGGATTGATTTCGTTAAACTTATCCATCCTAGTTTGAAACACGTTATTTAGCATACCGTATTTCTGTACCATTCCATTCATAAATCGATCCGTATTAATCACATCTATTCATCTATTACTGCGTAATCTATTTCCATCATTGATTTTCTGAAACCGTACGACAAAAGCCTGACATTTTACCTAGCATGCAAATTTCCCGAAGCGACATCTACGAAAATTTTTGACACTTCGGCGCGCTGATGGTCACGATACGCCAACTTATTGCCAATTTTTATTTAGCTTGTTGCCAAATCGTATTTTTCAATCACGCAATTACGCAGTAATAGAAGAGTGGGGCCCTCATTAGGACCCCACCTGAGAAAGAGCAGTTTATTGAAGGCTAACGTTACTAGTCTTCAAGACCCTTAGTAATATCTTCCAGCGTACGACCGCGAGTCTCTACGCCAAAGATTGCCAGCCAGATTGCCGTCACAATAATGAGGCAAGAGTTTACCAAGTATGCACCAATAGTGCCAATTGGGGATGCTACGAAAAATGCGATCCACATTGGGCTGAAGATACCGCCCAGACGACCAACTGCATTTGCAACACCTGCACCGCGGATACGGCAAGCCGTTGGGAAAGGCTCGGAAAGGTAAATTGCAGCAGTGGTAACGGAGTTGGTGAACGTAAATACGCAAACCAGCAAACCAAAGCCCATGATAAGAGCAACGTTATCGGTAGGAAGCATTGCCCAAACAGGACCCAAGATAGCTACTGCAAGATAGGAACCAATAAGGATAACCTTACGGTTAACTTTCTCTACGTAGAAGGTCAAAAGACCAACACCGATAGGAATACCCATCTGCATAACAACCGTAGTCAAGGTTGCCAAGCTGGTATCGAAGCCGTTTGCACGAAGAATGGTAGGAGTCCATGTAATAACCGTGTAAACGATTACGTTCATGGTGAAGCAAAGAAGCATTGCCGTAATGGTACGGGTGATCATCTTCTTCTTGAACAAGAACGAGAATGGCAACTGCTTGATTTCCTGTTCCTGTTCGCGACGTTCAATTTCTTCAGCTGGAACAGCTGGAACTTCCTTACCACCTGCAGCAGCCTTTGCTTCAAGCTTAGAAACAATAGCATCTGCCTTGTCGTTGTGGCCATTGAGTGCCAACCAACGAGGAGATTCGTTCATGCAGAAGCCAATAAGAAGCATTACTACTGCGCCAAGAACACCACAGAATACAAATACTTCACGCCAGCCAGCCATTGGCAGGACGATGAGGTTCATTACAGAACCGAACAAAGTACCGCAGTTAGCGATCAAGCCCATGTAAGACTGATACTTACCACGCTTGTGAGGTGGCGTGTATTCAGTCAATGCAGAATAACCTGCAGGGAATGCAGCACCAAGACCAATACCCATAACGAAGCGGCATGCGGTCAAGAAGTCGGCATTAGGAGCCATAGCAGCTACAAAACATGCAGCGGTGAAGATAGTACCACAAGCAATTACTGCCTTCTTACGGCCGAAACCGTCAGATACTAGACCTGACAAAAGGCCACCAATAAGGTAGCCAACCATGGTGATGGAGTTAAAGAACGCAAATTGTTCAAGCGTCATGAAGCCCTCGTCCTGAAGAACAGCACCGATAGGGCCACCAATAGACATGTCAACGGAGTCGCAGAACGTAATACCGGCCAGCAGCCACATGATCTTCATGTGGAAACCAGAAATAGGCATACGGTCAAGGCGTGCCGCGATACCGTGGAATGACTTTTGAGCATCAGAAGCCATGCGTTTCCCTTCCTTTCTTTCAATCGATTTCCCTTGCGCGTTTCCCGCAATTCACAGCATGAGAACTGAAGCTTTTGCCTTGCTTCAGTTTCGGTAGAACGGGAAAAGCGCACTCCTCTTTCTCTCCTGCAACATAAAACGAACTTGCCTAAAGTAAGTGCACGTGCAAGCATGTGCACTTCGCATGTTTTAGAACACGCGCCCTTTTGCGCACTGCATTTTGTGCCAAACACCCTTTAGAACTTGTTCATTTTTTGGGGATGTTGCGGAGTTCATTTTCAAACTAGGAAGAATTCATTTCCAATAGCGATATAAAGCGCTTCTTAAAAAGTTATTGCGATTTTCTATACCCGCAGATAAACTATTGATTTTGCCAATATCTATTCACAATAGTTATTATATAGGGTATTTTTTATAACTTTCTCTTCACATACGAACTGGGGTTTTAGAAACCGTTCTATTTCTTCTCGTTATGTAAAGAACAATAGCGCCTCTTAACAAATTCCCTATATTTACCCAAATTTTAAAATATGACCATCAATTCATAGCGAGAAACTATCGGTAAATGGTGAACATGTTCACGCCACTTTAGGAATTTGGCGTCGCTTCGGCAGCATTAGGAAACCGATAAGAACTCATATACTGGATAAAGTTTTCTACTATTTTTGGGTGAGATTCCTTGCGGCTGACAAGATAAACCTTATGAAAATCGTAGGGCACTCCACGCACAGGGAGACATACTACGTTTTCGAATGCGTTCACTAAAAATGAGTAACAAAACAATGCCATTTTGCTTGTTTCTGATGCAACCAGAGCACTCATAGTTATTTCGTCGTCATACTCTGAAACAAGGTTAAGTTCTGCACCAGAAAGACCTTCTCTGATAGAACGTAAGGTAGGTGAAGAAGTCGAATACGTAAGAAAATCCTGGTCCGCCAACTTGTCTGCTAGCACATCAAGAGACACCGAAGTATGTTTTGCGAGCGCATTGTTTTTATTAACACACAACACTAACGGTTGAGACCACACAGGCACATAACTTAAATCTTCCCAGCTGTCAGTTTTTGCCGCGAACGCCACATCGAGCTCTCCTTTGCGCAATCGAGATATTAAATCAACCGAATACGCCTGCTCAATGGTGATTTTTGGCGGATTGGCTTGCTGTTCAGTAAACGCTTGCATTGCTTGTGACCAAAAATACCCCTGCATGGCATAAATGGTTCCTACCCGTAGTTCGGAATTTATTTGTCCCTGTGTTTCGTGTGCTAAACGCAAACCAGTATCAAAATTATTCAACGCCAAATCGCAATATTCGTGCAAGACAGCTCCTGCTGGAGTTAATTCAACACGAGAACTTCCTGCGGCGCGCTTAAACAACTGAAGATCGAGCTCTTTTTCAATTTGGCGGATTGCCATAGACAAGGTTGGCTGAGTAATGTAGAGCTCTTGTGCCGCCTTCGTATAACTTAAGACCTTCGCTAGATGATTGAAATACCGTATATATTCAAGCTTCACGAAACCCCTCTTTTCTCGTGATGCTGCCCGCGCGGACCGTTCTTAAAAATGCATTCCTCTACGCGAACGAATCTTAAATCGTAATTCCCTTGTGTAAGCCATTCTTATAAATCGCCACACCCAGGCAATTCTTCTACGGAAATTTTACTCCGAAATATCGTAAGCCTTGGCTGAGATGATGAGAGGATGCCAAGGCTTACGTAATGAGAATGATGAATTATCTAAAGAACTGCCTAAAGAACCACCGCATTGCCCGTCTCAGAAGAATCAAATACGCCATTTACGATTTTAAGCGTACGCAATCCATCTTCCCCGCTGCAGCGAGGTATAGTCTCGCGGCCCTTGCACAGATCAACAAAATGTTCGAGCTCCGCCTCAAGAGGAATATTCAACTCCACCTCAAAGTGTTCATGTTGCATTTCATGAGTCCAGCCAAAAGCATCATCGTCGTAGTAGTACAGATCCATATTCGGAAAGCCAAAAGATCCCTTGGTACCGAATACTTGCAGGCTATTTTCGCCAGGAGCCATGGTAAGAAATTCGTTTTCGTCAGCTGCCAAGTCATAATTCCAAGGACCAGGTGTGCCATCAGCAACAACATAAGTTGCGGTAATACCCCCGTCGTATTCGATCAACACGGAAGCAGAATCTTCCGCATCGTTTCCACGAATAGTGTTGCGTGTGGTGGCGTACACCTTAACCGGGTCTTTGCCAGTAATGAAGTTCAGATCGTCAAAATCATGAATAGCATTAATCAGAAGTGGACCGCCAACTCCCTTGGTTACATACCATTCACGATCAAAACAGTCTTCATCTTTTGCAATACAATACCGCGATTGAATGGCAATGATTTTGCCCAGCCTGCCCGAATCGATAAGCTTGCGCAGGAATTGATACTTGCTAGAAGAACGACGATGATGCCCAATAAGAAGGGTTACTCCTGCATCTTTGCAAATTTTGATGACGTGCTTGCCTTCTTCGACAGTATTAGCAATAGGCTTTTCTAACAGAATATTTTTAACGCCAGCTTCTATTGCTTTTTCCACTGCCTCTACATGCAGCGTATTAGGAAGCGCAATATATACCGCATCAAGGGGAACCTGTTTTAAAAGCAACGTATAATCGCTAAAGATAGGCACGTTAAGTTCATTTGCTAATTTCACATCATGGTCGCCAAAGCCCGCAACCGCAACTAAATCCACTTCCGGATTATCCGTTGCATGACGCGCCATTTTCGATCCATGATTAAGACCCAAAACTGCCATCTTTATAGTTTCCATAGCAATCCCCTTTCAAAGCTCCCTTTTTAAGCTCCGTCGAAGGCCCCACTTTCAAGCCGTTCGCTCAAAGTCTTTTGATCCTACTGAAGGGCTCTTTATCAAACCTGCCAAGAAGCATTCGCTTAGGGTTCTTCGAAAACTTCATGGGTTTCCCTCAAAACCCCACCCTTAAGTGATTCTCCTTTGATTGCCATTATCAAAGGGGTTGTTTGGTTTTTCCAATAAAGGAATTCTTCGTTTAAGAAAAGCTATAAGAAATTTGTATATTTCGAGGTTATGTATTATCTCTCAAAAAAAAAGCGCCGCCCCATAATTGGAGCGACGCTTCACTTTTATGCGCCAAATTATGTCGCGCGTGACAAGTGCCCTGTCCACTTGTCACAAAGCGAAATTACATATTGGTGAATACGAAGTTTTCAGGATGAGCCTTTACTTCTTCGCGCAGTTTAGGATTCATCTTGCGAACGCCGCGACGGTTGTCTTCGGTCTGAGAAGCAAGAACCTGGTTGCGGTTTTCCATCTTAATCTGAGCCTCGAAGGAGTTGTCAAGAGAAACCTGAAGAGCTTCCTTGGTAAGACGAAGGCCAAGAGGAGCAGAGTTCTTAATCATAGCTTCTGCCATCTTTACTGCTTCTTCTACAACGTCTTCGTCAGCAACAACCTTGTTAGCAAAGCCCCACTCAAGCAGTTCTTCAGCGCCAATACGACGAGCAGTCATAAGAGCTTCAGCAGCGCGAGCATAGCCAACGATGCGAGGAAGATAGTAAGAACCGGACATGTCGGTACCGGTAAGACCAATGTTCAGGTAGCCTGCCTGCATCTTGTAGGATTCACCCAGAACACGAAGATCGCAAGCGCAAGACAAAGAAAGGCCGCCGCCAACTGCATGACCCTTCAAAGCACCGATAATAGGCTGCATGGTGTTGCGCATATTAACTGCCTGATCGGAGCAGATGGTCTGCATAATGCAGTGGTCGCGCTGAGCACGGCCCATGTCCTCAGGAGGCTCATAGTTAAGTTCGTTCAGGTTGAAGCCAGCGCAGAAAGACTTACCTTCGCCGGTAAGAACGATTACGCGGCATTCTGGGTCCATGCGAACCTTCTTCAAATAATCATTGAAGTCAGCCATCTGCTGATAAGACATTGCATTGAGGTTTGCAGCGTCGTCGAAAGAAACTACGTGGATAGGACCACGAACGTCTACCTTCAAGCGCTCGTACTCATACTTGAATTCGGGCAGGCAGTATGCCTCCTGATATACGCTCATGCGCGTTCCCCTTCCGTTTCGGGATTCTTGGTTTAATACTACAAATCGTAGTTTTTACGGGGCCTGTCTGTCAAGAAAAAGCCCCAAGCATGACATCACTGCCAATCAATCCGTAGAAATCGATTTGTTCTCGTTAATTTGTTCTTGCACACATGAGTGCCCGTGTGCACTTGCATACCTTGCACCATAATAAAAATCTTAAATCAACAAATAACCATTGAATAGATTCGGGAGATTTGATGCATGTATTACAATTGCGAATTACAATGTGACACGCATAAAAAGAACCCAAACGAAAGCACAAGGTGTCGCAGCAAAGGCCAAGCTAAGATAGCCAAACGACAAACCAGCCCAAGCAGTTAGGTCGTAAGTAGGCCACCGCTCAGTCGACCGCATACTTTACTCAATGCGAGCTGTCGCTTTCGTTTACTGCCGAGAGAAGAGGTATGTAATGGCAGAATATAGCCCCACTCGCACTCATGCGACCTGGAAACCACGCGTAACAGCGGCCCATATTCCCTATTTTTATTGCCCCGAATGTGGTGCCGTAGTGCAGGGCATAGATGGTGCAGTTAACAACACGCTCATTAACGACGGTGAACGTTCTTTAATTTTTGAACCTTCCTACGCTCATGTTGAGTATCACCTAACCTGCTGCGGAAAGCCTATGGAGAAGCTTCAGCCAATCGCTGCAGCAGAAGTTGAAGATCGTTTCAAGCTTAACTACCAAATTGCAGGCGGCCTGAACAACAACTGCGTAAAAGTAGACTGGAGATCCGTCGATTCGACGTGCAAGCCTCGTTGGTTTGCTTTGAAAACGTTTACGGGCATTATGACGAAGTATGTATCGCCCAAAAAATGGCCTCCGGTGGTATTTGGCCTAGCCGACGAAGATGCTTTTGCTTACTGCGATAAAAACCCCTGCGTTGAATGCACCTTCCGCTGCAAGCGCGGTATGGAACTGTACGCCTACGTCGACAACATTGGCTTAATTATTCTGCCACTTGATCGTATGGAAGCTCCCGGTAGCGCACGTTTCGATGATTTTGAATCCACCGAAGAAATCATCGAAAAGGCAAAGGCTGAAAAAGCGGCTCACAAAGACAAATAAGGATCAAAAGTACCAGCAGAACTCAAGCAAAGCTTGGCAAAACTCAGGTAGGCATCTAAAAATTCCGGATTCACCAGAAAAGGGTTCGCCTTCGAATAAACAGGCGAACCCTTTTCTATACTGGACAGATAGTAGGCAGGCCAAGTCCTACTCTGGGCAGATACTGGACAGACTAAGTCCTGCTCTGTGTTATGTATCTATGTTACATAACAAAACCTGCCGTTACGCCATTTTTGCTTCGTAGCCCTCTTCCACAACCGCATCTATAAGCACTGCATCTGGCACGTCTGTAGATAGCTTTACCGTGGCAGTTTTGCCCTCCAGATCTACCAGCGCTTCTTCTACTCCCTCTACCCTTTCAAGGCCCTTTTTAACATGCGCAACGCATTTTTCACACATCATTCCTTCAACGTGTAATACCTTTTCCATTGATGTTTCCTTTCCCTTCATTTTGTGCAAGTCAACCGTATCTGAACTTACCTGGGCAATACCTATATTCACACGCAGAGCATCCAAATTGATGCCTGCAGTATCTGAAGAAGCATCTGATACCTCGAGCTTTTGCGTAGCACTAGACGCAACACTTTGTGGCTTCCAGCGACGCAAACGTAGGGCATTAGTAACCACACAAACTGAACTGAAGCTCATTGCTGCAGCCGCGATCATAGGGTTCAAACTAAAGCCCACAAAAGCAAGCGCTCCTGCTGCAACAGGAATGCAAAGTGCGTTATAAAACAGTGCCCAAAACAAATTCTGTTTGATGTTGCGCAACGTCGCACGCGACAAATCCAGTGCAGCTGGCACCTCTAATAAATCGCTATGCATTAGAACAATACCCGCACTGGAAAGGGCAATGTCAGTTCCTGCACCGATTGCAATACCCACATCGGCACGAGCAAGAGCAGGAGCATCGTTAATACCATCACCCACCATGGCAACTTTCCCTTGCGCTGAAAGTTCTCGCACAATACGCTCTTTGTCAGCCGGAAGCACACCCGCAATTACCTCATCGGTACCAACCTGTTCGTGGATTGCTTTAGCGGTACGCGGCGCATCCCCGGTAAGCATTACTGTTTTGATACCCATTTCATGAAGAACTTTTATTGCAGCTGCACTGGTTGGTTTCACCACGTCTGCTATTGCTATATATCCCAAAAGTGTTTCATCTTGCGCTACGTAAAGCACTGTCTTTCCCACATCGGCCAAATCTTGCGTCCAGGCCGAATCAACTGTTATGCCCCGAGACTCCATCAAACGCGCATTGCCCACAAAACAAGTACGCCCTTCGATTTCACCAGAAATACCTTGACCAACACTTTGAGAAAAATGTTGCACTTCAGGAAGCGAAATATCGTATTCATTTACCAGGCTCATAACAGCCTTTGCCAAAGGATGCTCGGAACGCTTTTCGAGTGCACCCAACACCTGTAAAAGGTGTAGTAATTTTTGACGAGTTTTGACGTCGCTTTGGCAGGATTGGGCAGCGATAGACAAATCACAGTCCGAAGCGAGGGATACGTTTGTTATGCAAGACGTTTCTGGCGTAATAATTGTGCTTGCCTTACCAGGAGCTACATCGAAAACAACAAGATCAGTTACCTGAGGCGCTCCCTGAGTAATCGTGCCTGTTTTGTCCAGCACCACTGTTTTTACCTCGCGTGCCGTTTGAAGTGCTTCGGCATCTTTTATCAAAATACCATGCAAGGCTCCTCGACCCGTACCAACCATAATGGCAGTTGGGGTAGCTAAACCAAGCGCGCAAGGACACGATATTACCAACACCGAAATAGCATATGAAAGAGCCGTTGCCACACCAGCACCAAGTACCATCCAGATGATAAAAGTTGCCAAAGCAATACCTATAACCGCTGGTACAAATATGCCACTTATTTTGTCAGCAAGTTTTTCTATAGGTGCCTTTGAGCTCGTTGCTTCATCTACCAGCCTTACAATTCCTGCAAGCACCGTATTTGCGCCAACATGTTCGGCACGCATGGTAAACCAGCCACTCGTGTTAATTGTCGCACCTGTTACAGTAGATCCAGCTCGCTTTGAAACCGGAAGCGGCTCACCAGTTATAACCGATTCATCAACCGATCCTTCACCTTCAAGCACCACTCCATCGACCGGCACTGCTTCTCCGGTTTTAACCACTAGCACATCGCCTACGCGCACCTCTTTCGCATCCACTAAGGTTTCAACACCATTTTCAAGACGAAGAGCCTGTTTAGGCGATAAATCCATCAGTTGGGAAAGTGAATCGGTGGTTTTACCCTTGGCGCGTGCTTCAAAATATTTGCCTAACGTGATGAGCGTTAAAATCATCGCCGCGGAGTCGAAGTATAAATTCATTGCAAAGGCGTGCACCTGGGCAAGATTTCCATGGCCCGCATAAAACGCCATCTGAAAAAGTGCATACAAGCCATACAGGGTTGAAGCACCCGAACCAAGCGCGATGAGTGAGTCCATATTGGGCGCACCATGTATAAGGGTCTTGAACCCCATGCGGAAAAAATTGAAGTTTACACAAAGAATAGGAATAAGAAGCACAAAAAGCGTGAGGGCCCACACCAACGCATTTTCTTCCCCCAGAAAGACTGCAGGCAATGGCCAGTTAAACATATGACCCATAGATATATAGAACAGCGGCACCATAAAAATAAGCGAAATAACCAGACGCTTGAAAATTGCCTTGCGTTCTTGTTCGGCAATGGAAGAGGCACTGTTGGCGGGATTAACGCCCGAGGCGAAGTTTGCATCCGCATCCGAACCTACAGGTGAAACAAGGTTGGTACCTGCATCCGAAGCGGAACCTGCATTTGCGCTGAAGCCTTCGCCCGAAATCGCACTTGCAGCTGAACCTGAATCAGCGCCGGAGCTGGAGCCAGAACTACAGGATGTCGAACCTGAACCGGAAGCGTAATTCAAAGAAGACAAACGCGGATGAGCACCATATCCTGCTTTATCAACCGCAGTTATAATTGCCTGCGTTACCGCAGAAACATTACTGCCCTGTTCGAATTCAACTTCCATTGAATTCTTGAGTAGATTGACGTTTGCCCGTTGAACTCCCTCAACCTTATTGGTTGTTTTTTCAACACGGGAAGAACAAGCCGCACACGTCATTCCTGTTATGTCAAAAATTTGCTTGGTAGTCATTGGTAACTCTTTTGTTTGATTGCCATCGATAACTCTTTATGAACGAGCGAACTTTTTAATCAGACGCATTGCTTCTTCTATAACTTCATCATCACCACGTTTAATGCGATCTTTCACGCATGTTTCCAAATGGTCACGCAAAATGAGTTCTGCAGCTGAATGCACCGCGCTTTCTGCTGCCGCAAGCTGCGTTAGTACATCGCCGCAATAACGATTGTCGTCGATCATATTTTTCACGCCATTGAGCTGGCCAATAGCGCGATTAAGACGTTTTTTAATATCTGCCTGCAGTTTTTCGGTACGTTCGGTTTCTTTGTAGTGGCATTCACACATGCGCACACCTTCCGCAGCAGAACTTCCCTGCTGAGCGCAACACAAATCGGTGTTTTTAGGGGAATCTGATTTTTTAGAATTCATGTGCCAACAACTCCTTATAAAGAAGGACCTTTCTCAGGAGACTTTTTCAATACCACTATATACCCCTAGGGGGTATATAACGCAAGAACTTTTCGGTAATCCTTTGCCCCTTAGTTGAAACCGTGACCATTTTGGTAACGTTTTAAATAAATCTCTTCATTTATGTGCAACAGCGAGTACAATGAGGCACCACAAAGGACGCTTATAAACACTCCTTTTTTTAGGTTAAGGATAAAATGCCCCAACGAAACGAACCACATAATCATCCTTCACACAGGCCCACTTCACGCACCCCTCATTCTTCGTCCCGCGCTACTTCTTCGCGTGTTCCTGCATCGCAACGTGTCAATGTTCCTAATGCGCGCGACGAACTTGAACGTGAACGGGAACTGTACAGTGCCCACGATCCTAATCAAAGCGCACTTTCACCTGCGCAGCGCTATGCTCAGTCACAGCAAAATAAAGCAAATAGCAGCAGACAAAACTACTGGAGCCGCCATCCTGAGGATGCTGGCCGCGCATACGACAGAGCACCTGTTACCAGCGAAGCAGGTTCCACCTATGACAGAACTCACGTTTCTGGCGGATCGGGCGCACGCGCTGCATATTCGGGGGCTCATCCTTCCCATACCAGCAGAACGCCCCGCGTAGGCGAAGCAACCTTAAGCGGACGAATTCCGCGCCAAGCCGCTCCGGCACCCAGTGCAAGCGGCACGATACCACGTCAAACACCCTACGCCAGCGGCACCATGCCCCGACAGGCAGTGGCATCACCTGCAGCAAGCGGAGCCATGCCCCGTCAATCGTCCCCTGCAGCAAGCGGCACCATGCCCAAGCAGTCATCCCAAGAGGGCGCTCAACAAAATCCAAGCACACGCCCAACTCGCCGCGGTGCTACCCAAAGACAGGGCGGTCGCCCAGGCACAGCAAGGCGTTCTACTTCTGGCGCTGCCTCCAACGCTGCTCCTGGTTCTGGCACTGGTTCACGCGCCAATTCCAGCAGAGTACCCGAATCTTCCGATTTCAGCGCAGAGCGCTACCTTAGCGCCCAGCGTCCTCGTCGTAAGGTGCCAGGCTCAATACGTAATAAACTCATCACAGGTGTAGTAGCAATTGCTGTGGTTGCAATTGGCGTGTTCGCCTTTACCACCTGGGATGCTAACCGACCCGTAAACGTAACTTTGAACGGCCAACAACAAAGTATTGAAGGCCAGCAACGCACTATTGAAGGACTGCTGGACACTAATACGGTTTCAGTAACCCCAGGAAACTATGTTGCCGTTGACGGATCAGTCATGCGTGAAGGGGAAGGTACGCGCGCTACCGCCAGCATCAACGGTCAAGCTACCGATGACTTTTCCACACGCCTTAACGATGGCGACGATATTTCGCTTACCAATGGCACCGACATTACCGAAGATTTCACCGAAGGCGACCACACAACCATTGAGCCCACCCTTGAAATGAAGGGAACTGGTGCGGTTCATCTGTACACCCAGAAAGGTGAAGCGGGCGAAAAGGTAGTGCGCACCGGTAACGAGTCGGGCAAAACCGCCGAAGTTACTACCAAGGAACCTGTAAATGGTGTGGTGCAGTATTACAACGTAAACACCAACGGCGACAAGGTAATCGCCCTTACCTTTGACGATGGCCCATGGGATTCTTCCACCGAAGCCATTTTGGATACCCTAAAAGAAAACGATGCCAAAGCAACGTTTTATACCATTGGAGACCAAATTTCTAAGCATAAAGACCTGGTAAAGCGCGCCGCCGATGAAGGCCATGAAATTGGTACCCACACCTGGGACCACGCCGAAGGTAGCGGCCAAGGCGTAAGCCTTATCCTCATGTCAAGCGACGAGCGCAAACAAGAAGTTGAAAAAGGCATGAAAGCCATCAAGGATGCCACAGGACAGGACGCAAGCCTGATGTTCCGTTCTCCTGGTGGAAACTTTGATGAATCGGTTGCGAAAGATTTAAGCAGCCTTATCAATGCTGAAATTGGCTGGAATGTTGATACGGGTGACTGGCAAAAGCCCGGAACCGATACTATTGCCCAGCGCATTGAAAGTGCAAGTCCCGGCGAAATTATCCTTATGCATGATGGCGGCGGCGACCGCTCAGAAACCGTTGCAGCATTGAAGCAAGCCTTGCCAAAACTTAAAGAACAAGGTTATCGCTTTGTAACGGTAAGTGAGCTTATTAACAGCTATCCCTATCAAGAGCAGTAATTGCGCCTAGCATGAAAAGTGCATATGGCGCACCAGCCCTGCCTTTACTTTCCCCTAATTCGGCATCCTTTAGCAAAAGGCCTTTAATTTTCTCTGCGGAAACGAGCTGAACATGCACCCTATACCCTAGAGGCAACAAAAAATCGCCTGCATATATACCGTTTTGTCCTACAATAGTAACGTTGCCCTTAAACGGCTAATTTCGACCCGCCAGCGGAACGAATTTCAAGGCCCTAACCGCCTTACAATTCAATTTCCGCCAATGGCCGAAATTCGTTCCTATTGAAAGGCGAACCGTATATATGGCTAAACGAACAAAAATAATTTGTACACTGGGTCCCGCAGTAGATTCAGAATCGGCGCTTAAAAATCTCATCCAGGCCGGAATGGATGTAGCGCGTTGTAATTTTTCCCATGGATCCCACGCTGAGCACAAAGCACGCATGGACCGACTTAAAAAAGTCCGTCGCGAATTGGATTCTCCCTGTGCCATCATGCTAGACACCAAAGGTCCCAGTATTCGCACGGGAAAGCTAGAAGGCGGCAAACCAGTTCTTCTTCGCGCGGGAGACAACATTTTTCTTACCGAAGAAAACATCTTGGGAACTTCTCGCCGCATTCATCAAACCTTCCCTGGACTTTACCAATACGTTGAGCCCGGCACTATCATCTTGATGGACGACGGCCTTATTGAACTGGCGGTCGATCGCGTGCACGGCACCGAAATTCAATGTACGGTGCAAAACTCCGGCATGCTGGGCGAATGCAAACAGCTTAATCTTCCTGGAACCAATGTTCCGCTACCTGTTATGACCGAACAGGACGAAGCCGATCTCCTTTTCGCCATTGAACAAAAGGTTGATTTTGTGGCTGCTTCCTTTGTGGGGTGCGCTGAAGATGTACGCGCTATCCGCTCGTTTTTAAGCAGCCATGGCGGCAGCACCATTCGCGTAGTGGCAAAAATCGAAAATGCACACGCAGTGGAACACATTGACGAAATAATTGCAGCATCCGATGCCGTCATGGTGACACGTGGCGACCTTGGTGTTGAAGTGCCTTCCAATCAGGTTCCACTTCTGCAAAAAACCATTATCAAAGCGTGTAATCGCGCGTATCGTCCCGTTATTACCGCAACGCAAATGCTGGAATCAATGATTCATAATCCCCGGCCCACTCGTGCTGAAGTGGCAGACGTTGCCAACGCCATTTATGACGGCACTGATGCGGTAACCTTGTCGGGCGAAACTGCCATTGGCATGTACCCGGTACCCGCCGTACAAACCATGGCACAAATTGCTGAAGCAACAGAACCTCATATTTATAAGCAAGGATCAATCCCCAACCGCACAGCAGAACCCAACGGTATTTCTGCGGTTGTAGGACTTGCAGCCGTAACCGCAGCAGAGCATGTAGGAGCATCGTGCATTGTTACCCCTACCATGACAGGGCGCACTGCACGGTTGGTATCCAACTATCGTCCTAAAGCGCCTATTTATGCGGTAACCCCGACTGAAGAAAATCGCCGTTCTTTACAACTTGCTTGGGGTGTAACCCCCCTGCTTGGCAAGGTCGTGGGCGATGCTTCTTTTATTCTTGAACAGGCTCGTTCGGTCGTAACCGAAAAGGGCTACGTTCATAAAGGCGATGTGGCAGTATTCACCCTGGGGGATAGAACCACTTCCCCCAATACCGACGATGCTGGAGTGGATCCTTCGCTTCCTTCCCCTCGTCCTACCAATGTGATGCAAATTGTTCAAATTGGCATCGAGGAAGGAGATAACTAATGGCTTCGTTACCTACGACTGACGCGCCCGTTACCTCCCCGGTCGAAAGCACGTCCGCACCCACGACGTCCCCTTCCCTACAAACCGACTGTTATGCCGCCGTTGATATTGGCGCCTCCTCGGGACGCGTAGTAATTGGCACGACACAAAACGGACACATAGAACTAACCGAAATTCATCGCTTCGACAACATCCAAAAGCGCATCGACGGACATGATTGCTGGGATATTGACATGTTGTTCCGCGAAACCGTGGCAGGCCTTGTTAAATGCAAAGAGGCCGGGTTCGCCCCAAAGACTATTGGTATTGACACCTGGGGCGTTGACTTTGTTCTGCTTGATGAACACGACCAGCTTATTGGTAACGCGGTAGCCTACCGCGATGAACGTACCAACGGCATGTATTCGGTCGCTGACCGCATTATGGCACCCGATGCGGTGTATCGCCGTACCGGCATCCAGCGCCAGCCGTTTAATACTATCTATCAATTCCTAGCGCTCAAGCAAGAACATCCCGAACAACTTAAACAGGCAAAAACGTTCTTGATGATTCCTGACTATCTGGCTTTTCTTCTTACAGGAGCCAAGGTAAACGAATACACCAACGCAACCACTACGTGTCTACTCAACGCACGCACCCAGCAGTGGGATGAAATCATTTTAGATACCTTCGAAATTCCGAAAGATATTTTCTGTGATGTGGTTATGCCTGGCACTAACCTTGGCGAAGTAAAGCCTGATATTGCAGAGAAACTGGGCTACACACCCCATGTTATTGCTCCTGCCACGCACGATACCGGCAGCGCTTATTTGGCAGTGCCTGCCCGCGACAGCGATGCCGTATTCCTTTCTTCTGGCACCTGGAGCTTGCTGGGTGTTGAAAACGAAGGCCCCATAACCTCGGATGCTTCGCGCTTCCAAAATTTCACAAACGAAGGCGGCTACGAACTTCGCTTCCGTTTCCTTAAAAACATTATGGGATTATGGATGATTCAATCCATTCGCCGAGAACTGAATGGCGTCTCCTATGTTGCCGGCAAAGACGAAGATACTGCACCTGGCGAAGAAGCAAACAGCAACGAAACAGAAGGTGCTGTTTCTTCTGCGCCCGCCCTTCCCGCCTTCACAGGAAGTGAACATGAAGTAGGTTTTGGCGATTTGATCGAAGCAGCCCAGCAGGCGCAAGATTTTGAAGCACGCGTAAACGTAAACGACGACCGTTTCCTCTCTCCTGCTTCCATGATTGATGAAATTCGCCTAGCTTGCTTTGAAACTGGACAGCCCGTTCCCACCACCGTAGGCGAACTTATGCGCTGCGTATATGTAAGCCTTTCAACGTGCTATGCCGAATCCATTGAAGAAATGGCATCCCTTACGGGACGGACCTATACCTCCATCAACATTGTTGGCGGAGGCTGTCAGGATGCCTACTTAAATGAGTTGACCACCAAAGCATGTGGCATTCCGGTGTTCGCCGGTCCCATAGAGGGCACGAGCCTGGGCAATTTGATTGTCCAGATGATCGCCAGCGGCCAGATCGAGGATTTGCAAACGGCACGCGACATGATACGCGTGTCCTTCGATATCAACATGATCGATCCGCAGGAATAAGTAAGCATGTCGCACGCGGCATAGGCTGTGTGCATAGCAGATAAACGTACAGTAGCTAAACAGACAACAGGAGGTTGCCTATGCTAGTAGAAACAAAAGCAAAAGTCGGCGTGTTCTCCATCGCGTTGCAGGCGTACCTACCCCAGTTCCCGGAGTTGGTACCCGAATTTGAAGAACAGTATGCGGCATTCAAGAAGACGTTACCTAACACCGTCGAGCTCATCGACGGCGGTTTGGTTACCACGAAAGAACAGGCGCAGACTGCAGGCGATGCCTTCCGCGCAGCAGATGTAGACTTGGTCATCCTGCAGCTGCTCACCTATTGCACAAGCTACAACATGCTACCCGCCGTGCGCGACCTGAACGTACCGGTCGTAGTGGTAAATCTACAGAAGCTGCGCTGCCTTGATTTCGATTCGGCAGGTACTGCTGAGTGGCTAGGTACTGGCTACGCAGGCGGAGCTGTAGGCGAAATGGTTGCCGACCTCAACCGCGCAGGCAAGCGCCATGCAGTAATCACGGGCGTTATCGAGGGCGGCGATCCGGAAGCTGCTGCCGAAATTGAAGACTGGTGCCGTGCCGCTCAGGTACGCCGCCGCTTCCGCGATACCAATATCGCTCAGATTGGCAGGCCCTATCCTGGCATGATGGACCTCTATATCGACGAAACCAACCTTTACAACCGCATGGGCGTGTACACGAAGCAGTTCGACTGGGAACGCATGTGGGTTATCGCCGACGATATAAACGACGAAGAGGCAATTGCCGCAAAGATTGCCGACATTCACGACACTTTCGAGATTAAGGGTGACTACGAAGAAGAGAGCATCCGCGAGATGGCTCGCTATGTGCTTGCCTTCGAACAATGGGTACGCGACGAACACCTAGGCCTGGTTGCCAGCCATTACGATGGTTTAGCACAGGGTAAGGCAGGCGTACTCGACTCCATGCTGATTCCGGCATTTTCCATGCTTATCAAGCAGGGCACGGTATGCGCAGTGGAAGGCGACATAAAGGTTGCCATGGGCATGAGCATCATGAAGACCATCTCGGGCGCCTGTCAGCTTTCCGAATTCTACACCTTCGACTTCAACGACGATGTGGTACTCATCGGCCACTCCGGTTCAGGCGATGCTTGCTTCTCCACGGCACGCAAGGCCTCGATGGAAATCGTTCCGGTATTTCATGGCAAAACCGGCGGTGGCTTCCTCACGCGCTTCTACCCGAAGCCCGGTCCGGTCACCTACTTGGCAATCACTCAGGATGCCGACGGTCACTTCAAGTTCATTGTGAGCGAAGGCGTCATTGAGGACGGTCCTACCCTACAAAACGGCGACACCACCTTCCGCACACGCTTCTCTCTGGGCGCACGCGAGTGGAACAACCGCTGGTGCGAATGCGGCCCTACGCATCACTTTGCTGCGGCTTTGGGCAGCTGGACAGGCACCATCCAGAAAGTTGCGAAGATTCTAGATGTAGAGGTTGAAGTCGTCTGCTAAGAATGTTTTCAACTGATATGCGGAGCGGGCGAAGCGTTGTTGACGCCCCACCCCGCAAAGAAATGAATCAGTACTATAGAAGAAAGGAATAACATGGGTTTTTCCGATGGCGCACAAGAAGCGCCTGAGAATGGGGCCAACGCCGCAAAAGCTGGCGTTGCCGATGCGCTCGTAGAGCAGCAGCCCTTCATGCGCGCCTTCATACGCATGTGTAAAGACGGGTTCGACCAAGGCTGGCACGAAGCTAACGGCGGCAACCTTACCTACCGCATGACCGAGGAAGACGTGGCCGCTTGTCAGGACGGATTCACGTTCGATCGCCCCTGGGTTGAGATGGGTGTACAGGCCGACAACCTGAAGGGCGCATACTTTTTGACCACTGGTTCAGGCAAATACATGCGCAACGTACCGCTGCATCCCGCCGACTGCCTAGGTATCGTGGAAATCAATGAGGCAGGCGACGCATGGCGCATTGTGTGGGGGCTTGAAAACGGCGGAAAACCAACAAGCGAGTTCCCTACCCACTTCATGAACCACAGCGTACGCATGACCGCGACCGACGGTGCATGCCGCGTGATCTACCACGCACACACACCTAATATCATCACGTTGTCCACATTGATCGAGCCCGACCCGCGCACCTGGACGCGCATCCTGTGGAAATCAATGACCGAATGCGTAATCATTTTCCCACAGGGCGTAGGCCTGGTGCCTTGGATGGTACCTGGCGGTGCCGAAATCGCTCGTGCCACGGCAGCGCTCATGGACAAATACGATGCTGTGGTGTGGACGCAGCACGGCATGTTCGTTTCGGGCGCCACGCTTGATGCGGCGTTCGGCATGATGCACACTATCGAAAAGTCCGCGGGACTCTACCTGGCCGCACGCGCCGCTAACGGCGGTGCTGAACCGGGGTATTTGATCTCCGACGCGCAGCTGCTTCAGGTTTGTCGGGACTTCAACGTGAAGCCCAACCTGGCATTTTTGGACGAGGAGTAGAAACAAAAACGTTTAACGGGTGCCTACCAGCTTTCAGACTGACGGGCACCTGCGACGAATGTCGTCGGAACCCTGCACCCCAACGACACAAAAAGATTCGAGAGAAGGCAGGCATGACAATTCGCAAGACGGCCGAAGGCCGCACGATCCATGGGTTCAAGATGAAACTCTACCCTGGATTTGCCGAAGAATACGAAAAACGCCATAACGAATTGTGGCCCGAAATGGCTGATATGATTCATGAATACGGCGGGCATAACTATTCGATTTTCATCGATGAAGAAACTAATATCCTATTTGGATATATCGAACTTGACGATCCGGATCGTTATGCGGAATCTGCCAAGACTGAAATTTGTAAAAAATGGTGGGATTTCATGGCAAGTGTAATGGAAACGAATGAAGACAATTCTCCTGTTTCTGTCGATTTGCCTTGCGCCTTCCATTTGGATTAGTGTTTTGCAAGCTTTAAAACCTACGCGACCTATATGCTTGTTTGCGTAAGTGAGCCTATTTGTTCGCATGGGCTTTAAGGTCATCACAAAACACATTTCTGTAAACCTTCGATTAGAAAGAAACGTAATGGCTTTATCTCAAGAGCGTAAGGGAACTATGGCGGTTTCTCTTACCAACTTCCTGGATTCAGGCTGTATTGTTGCCAGCAGTACCGCGCTTACCGCATGGGCAGCAGCTTTTGGATTTGGGGCAACCTGGACTGCAATTTTGGGTGCTATTGGCGCAAACGCCTTTGGCGCTGCAGTAGGTGCTTTGATTGGCGGCTTTTTGACCGACAAATTCGGACGCACCGTTATTTATAAGTACAATCTGCTGGTTTATGCTGCTGGCGTTCTTATTGCTGCCTGCGCAATAAATCTACCTATGGTTGTCGTAGGCGTAGTAATTTCTGGTCTTTCGGTAGGTGCTGGTGTTCCTGCTTCTTGGAGCTACATCTCCGAAACGTCTTCGTCAACCAGCCGAGCTTCCAATATTGGTATTAGCCAGTTTGCATGGAGCTGCGGTCCTGCTATTGTTTTTGCCTTATCGCTGCTTATGAGCTTCATTATTCCTGGATTTGCAGCAGATGGTAAAACGCTGCTGCCTGCGGGAACTTATGGTCCTTTTGACGGCTTGTTTGCCACCCGCATCCTGTTCATGGTGCTGTTTGTGGTGGCTCTTGTTGCATGGAACCTCCAGCGCAAGCTGCAAGAATCTGCCGACTGGGCTGACAAGCAAGACACCACCGAACATGTAAGCTTTGGCCGTATGATGGCTAACGCATTAAAGAATTCCGTTAATGTAAAAACCATCATCTTCTTGGTTGCGGTATACCTTACCTGGAACTTGGCAGCAGGCACCAACGGTCAGTTCATGCCTTACCTGTACGCTGCTGCTGGCAACATTGATTCCACCGGCCAAAGCCTGCTGGGCATTGTGCAGTGGATTTTGGTTGCTGCGTTTTCGCTAATTGTATTCTCCAAGATGGGCGACACGGTTTCTCACCGCGTACTGTTTGGTATTTCTGCCCTTTTGGCTCTGCTTTCTTGGGTTTGCATTGCTATCTTTGGCATTGCATTACAGAATGGCACCAGCGACTCCATGGGCTGGGTTTTGTGGGCCTACGTTATTCTGTGGGGCGTTTCTGCTGGTTTTTCTGCTCAATGCTTCTATGCATTGTGGGGTACCGAGCTCTTCCCAACTCAGTATCGTGGCGGTGTTCAGGGCATTATGTTCTTCTTAGTTCGTGGTGCTTTGGGCATTTGGTCTTTGGTTGGCGTTGGCGCTATCATGGGCGACATTTCTGCTAACCCTGCAGGCTTCTTCCCCGCTGCTGTTATTATGTGCGTGGTTCTGCTTATTTCTTTGGTTGTGGGTGTTATTTGGTGCCCCAAGACTCAGGGCAAGACCTTGGATCAAATTACCGAAGAACGCTATGGCAAACTTATTAAATAAGAACTGCTGCAGCATCAAGTAGGAGCCTACAATTGCTCAACGTGCTCCTCTCGCTACCAAGAGCCGCTCACACTGATGTGAGCGGCTCTTTTGTTTAGGATCGAAGGTTATTTACTTGACGATACCGCCAATTTCATTTAATTTGCTACTAATTGAGTAGCATTTTATAAGACAGCCTATCTTGCCAAAGGAAAGCCAATGGACACCTCCGAGGAAGAAAACACCCTTGCCCGATCTAAATTACATCGATTCAACTGAAAGAAACTATTCGAACCTAAAACTATTTCAAAATTAATGCGAGGATTTCTTTCAGTCGTATTATTTATTCTTGGCGCTATTCTTTCGGTGCTGCTTCTAGCTAATACCTGGTCTTTAATTTGGCTAATTGTAGAAACGCATCAAATTAGTAGCAACGAAATACTCGGCCATATTGTTACCTGGTTTTTATACTTTGAGTTTCTTGCCTTGGTAGCAAAGTATTACCAATCGGGACTTCATTTCCCGCTGCGCTACTTTATTTATATTGGCATTACCGCCATTATCCGCTTAATTATTTTGTATCACGATGACCCTATGGAAACGCTTATTTATTCTATTTCCATTTTGGTATTACTTGTTGCACTTTACATTGCAAATACCAAACTGCTTAAACGCGAGTAAGCCGAATCTAATAATCACCCTACTTTTAAAGTTTTGTAAGCACACTTTCAAAACTTTAAAATTTTTTGAGTTTTGAAAGTGGGCATGCAAAAGCCCCCTGTGCTGATGAGACACAGGGGGCTTTGGGGATTCAACTATTTAGTACTAACTCACTAAAACTAATTTCTAGCTTTCTAGTCTACAGCCTGACCAGCCTTGAGTGCTTCAAGACGATCGTGCAAAGCCTTCAGCTGCTTTTCAGTCTCTTCGTCTTCGATGCGCTGCTGTTCCTTGTTGTAAGCATAGTCGTCGCGAATCTTGTCATTGTCGCACATGAGCAAGTAGAAGATTACACCAACTACGAAGCCTACACCGCCGCCACGGGCAAGAACGAAGCCAGCAATCATACCTGCCATGCCCTTGTCCATTTCGTCGCGGACGAGGTCGAATGCGATAACTGCGCACAGCCAAC
>CATYOF010000011.1 GCA_958410215.1 uncultured Cryptobacterium sp.
CGGTGTAGTCCGTGGGAGGATAGGTCGTTCTGCTCATGCAGGGCGCTATCTGTTTCTAACTATCTGTTTTAATTCCGTTTACCTACAATAGATGAATTGTTGCGGATGTCTGACCTTCCTTTATAATCTTCATTTCTGTATGCGCGGTATAATTTCGTAACTCCTCTGTCGATATGTCGTAAGTAGGGGTTTAACTTCCTTTCCGTACTTAATGAAAAGGTGAATATGAACTACAAAGAAAAGCTTCAGCAAGCAAATAAGGAAGCCAAGGCTGCTGTTGTTGCGCTCTTTCTTACCATCGTAGTCTGGATACTTTCGGGCTTTGGTATTGCTCCTCTTAATATTGTCGTGTTTAATACGCCGTTGTGGATTATTACGGGATGTTTTGGTACATGGATTTTTGCCATAGCCGCTGCGGTATATATGAGTTCCTTTGTCTTCAAGGATATCGATCTGGAAGATGAAGAAATTAACTCTTTTCCAGAAGTTTCTGGGGATTCTCAGTCTGTATCTTCTTCAGCTGAAGGAGGTAAGTAATGAGCGGAAATCCTGCTACCCTTATTCCTGTTGCTTTATTTCTTTTTCTAGGTTTAGGCATTACCTTTTTTGTTCGTTATCAGTCTCGTAAACGCCGTGAAGCGGGTTTCGTTTCAGAATACTTCATTGGAAGTCGCAGTTTAGGTGCTTTTGTACTTGCAATGACTACGATTGCTACCTATGGTTCAGTTAGTTCTTTTGTTGGTGGTCCCGGTCAGGCTTGGAATGTAGGCTTTGGCTGGGTTTACATGGCAACGATTCAGGTTACAGCCTTGTTTTTGCTCTATGGCATTATGGGCAAGAAGATGGCTTTAGTGTCTCGTAAATTAGGAGCCATTACCGTAATTGATGTAATTCGTGCTCGTTACAACTCTAATGCACTTGCTAATGTGGCAGCTCTTGTTATTGTTTTATTCTTTGGTGCCACCATGGTTGCTCAGTTTGTTGGTGGCGCAAAACTATTTGAGGCGGTAACGGGCTATTCCTATGAGGTCGGCCTTGCAATTTTTGGTATTGCCGCTATTTTGTTCACTGCGCTTGGTGGCTTTAGAGGAGTTGCTTTTGTAGACACCCTCTGTGGTATTGCCATGATTGTGGGTATTTTCGTACTTGCCGGTGGCATTTTGAATGCTGGTGGTGGGTACACCACTATTATGGCGAATCTTCAGACTCACAATCCTCAGCTGCTGGAACCACTCGGTGGAGGTGATATGCCTGTTGGCTTGTATTTCACGCAGTGGTTGTTAGTGGGTGTATTTACGTTTTGTTTGCCTCAATCAGTTGTTCGTTGTATGGGCTATAAAGATTCGAAATCTCTTCGTCAGGCCATGATTATTGGTACTATTATTATTGGCGCCATGATGATTGGCGTTACTGCTTTAGGTGTTCTTGCAAAAGGTATCTTACCCGCAGATCTTTCAGCATATGGCAACAGCGTCGATAATATTATTCCGCTTGCTATCGTTCAGTCGTTGCCTCCTTGGTTGGCTGGTGTTGCGATTATTGGTCCTGTTGCAGCTTCTATTTCTACCGTAGCTTCACTTTTGATTTTTTCTTCCTCGTCCATTATCAAAGATATGTACTTACATTATCGTGAAGAAAAAAATGACGTACCCAGCGGTAAGCAGGTTGCTCGTTATAGTCAGGTATTTACCTTTGTTGTTGGCGTGATTGTATTTGTGCTTTCTATTGTGCCCCCTGATGTTATTTGGAAGATTAACATGTTTGCCTTTGGCGGCTTAGAAACAGCTTTCTGTTGGGTATTGGTAATGGGCCTGTTCTGGAAAAAGGCCAACAAAACAGGAGCGTTACTTTCTATGGTTGGTGGAACACTGGCCTATTGTGGAACTATGGCAGCAGGTATTACCTTCTTTGGATTGCATCAAATCGTTATTGGAATTACGGTGTCGCTGCTTTGTATGGTAGTTGGCTCGCTGGTGGCGAAGCCTAAAGATACTGCCAAAGAGCTTGAGGCTAGAGCAGTGTTCTTTGGGGAATAATCTTGGGTTATAAGAAAAAAGCTTCGGACTACTTTTGAGAGATTTTTGTTAGCTTGTTACGATAATTTTAAAAATGCCTAAGTTTTTTACTTAGGCATTTTCGTATAATTGAGTGATTTCTTTAGAATATGATTTCAAAAAATCTATGAAAGTTTTTGTGGCATCAGTGGTTTCTATATCACTGTTTAGGTTGGCGTATAAATAACGATACCGTTGTACGTCCTCGCAGACTTTTACTGCAATATTGAAGTGATGATGACCAAGCCATGTAAAAGTGGTGCCAATAGTGCAGCCAATGCCTGATTCTACCAAGCTTAAAGCTTCGCTATAAAGCTGCGTTTCGGCAACGATAGTTGGTTCGAATCCTGCTTCATGGCACATCTCTGTAACGGTTGTTCGCAAATCACTGGGATTCGTAAGAATAAAGTCTTCGTTTCGAAGCATGCTCAGTTTGAAATGTTTTTCATTTGCAAGAGGGTGATTGGAGGGAAGAATAGCAACGTATTGTTCCTTTCCTAGGGGTATCGTGTTTTCTTCAGTAAGTTTTAATTGCGAACCAAATAACTTGATGTCAATAACTTGCTGAGAAAACGTACTTGAATCGGGGTAGCCCATACGTATAAGAATGTCGGGATGCTGGTCGTAGAAGGCTCGCAACAATTCTCCTGCGTGACCTACAGGTATTTCTACTGCGCAATTTACGATACGTTCTCGAGCGTGAGCGTTGTCGCAGGCAGTTTTTTGAGCTTCTTCTAAAATACCAAGAGCTTCTTGAACGCGCTTAGCATAATAGCGGCCACTGTCATTGAGTTCGAGTCGTTTTCCCATACGGTTGAAAAGCTGAAACCCCAGTTCCTGTTCAAGGTCGCGCAGGTTTGCGCTAAGGGAAGGCTGTGAAATGTGAATCATTTTTGCAGCTTGCGTCATGTTTTCACATTCAGCAATAGCAAGAAAATATTGCAATTGACGTAATTCCATTGATCCTCATTTCAGTAAGGTATTCCGCTACGCTGAGAACTAGATATTTGGAAGATACCGCTTCAACAGCCCTAATCTTTACTTAAAAATTAATAATTTCAAAAGACTTCTTAAGCTTAGTTTATTTAACTGAAGTAATTACTTCCATTATTTGCATTCTTTGATTCAATCACTAAATCAATTAAGAGGGACGCAGTATAAACAAATAACCCCTGCTACAAATAGAATTTCATCGCAGATGATGAATGTAACAGGGGTTTATGAAGGGGTGACCTTGATTGTATTTAAAGGAAAGGGGTTCAAGGTCACTTGAGAGAGGAAAACGTTATTTCTCGAAGTTGTCCTGAGTTCCTTCAGCGGCTTCAATGGTTCTAATTTCTTTCGGCAATTCACTTCGTTGATGAGTTCCTTCCCAAATATGCTCATCAATAAAATCGAGAAGCATATTAACAACCTCATCAGTTTTCATAGCGGGATCACCATGGACAGCATCAGGGAAAAGATGAAATTTTGCTCGTTTTTCTCCACACGTTTCGTTAATCATATTAGTCATAGCTATTGATTGTGTGTAAGGAACGATGGGATCCTTGATGCCATGAAGATAGAACGTTGGAGGAAAATCCTTAGTTACGAAATTGATGGGGCTACCGAAAGCAGCTGCTTCACGATTTCGGCTGTTTTTAAATCCCATGATTAAGTTATGGGGGAATCTCATGCCTTCTCCAAGACCTTCAGCGGTGTCGGTACCTCCCGTTGCATTAACAATGTCATCTTCGGAAAGCGTGTTGCAAAGATCAATCTGGTACATATCGCTTGGAGAATAAAGATTCACGAGACATTGGATTGAATCGTCGTATTCGGCGTTACCAAGTTTGGCGCCTTTCATAATAGGACGCCCGCCTAATGCAGCAACCATATTGAGAATATGACCACCAGCAGAGTTTCCCCATGCTGCAATTTTGTCGGTCTTTAGATGATACTCGTCTGCGTGAGATCGCAAGAAACGAATTGCTGCACGAACGTCGTAAAGTGGATCAGGCCAAACGGCATCTGGCGCAATACGATACTCAACTGCTGCCATTGCATAACCTTGAGACATTACTTTAAAAGCTCCAGGCATAGTGTTCTCTCGTTTATCGCCTCCGACCCAGCCGCCGCCATGGACAAATACAATCAGCGGAAAAGGACCTTCTCCTTCGTCGGGTAGCCAAATATCTAACTTTTGACGTGGATCATGGTCTGCGTACGGAACATCGAGCCAGTATCGCTTAAACTGCGTTGGATCTACTTTACTGAAAAAGCTTGCCATTATATCCCCTTTTGCTCTTCTGAACTCCCTTGTTTATGTTACTAAAACGACTGTAAGAAAAATCAAACGTTCGTGGAAATACTTAAGTCTTATAAGCCATAGGTTCTTTTCTATAAGCGCAGGTAAACAGCTTAGAACATGTTCTATATTGGTTTTATTCGAGGGTATATCTGTTCTTATTATTTCAAACTCAAAATTGTGTGGTCTACCATCATTTTAGGGAGTTGAACGAGTTCAAAACAATTAAATACGGATGCGAACTGCTTCTGAATAAGTGAAGTTTTGAACCTCGAATTATACATTCGAATAGAAAGGGGAGGGGACATGGCAAGGCTGTTTTATACAAAAATGCCTGCCCAGTTCAAAAAGTATTAATTCACCGTTGTTCCTCTAACGAAATTCTTTTATGGGCTTTAAGTGTTTCGAAAACTAGAGGAAACAAAAATATGAGTAAATAGATACTTCTTGATGGGCAGGTAAACTCATGGTAGCAAAAGCTTCAAATACAGGTACAGAGTTGGTGGAAAAGAGCTTTATCCACTATGTACCAATTATCATTGTTGGCATTCTTATTTGTGGTGTGCCTTCAGCAATTCTGAATAGCTGCGCAGGTATTTACTATCCTGTCATGGCTGAAGATTTTGGTGTGCCAGTAAGCCAGATTTCTATGTGGCGTACGCTTGACTACATTACTGGTGTTATTGTTTCGCCTTTTGCAGGTATGTGGCTGGCTAAGTACAACACTAAATATGTACTTTTGGCAGCAGGCGCAATTGAATCTGCAGTTCTAATCTCTTTTGGTGCAGCACCTCAGTTATGGATGATTTGGGTTGGCGGCGCAATTGTTGGTATTACTAACGCTGTTATGCTTGGTGTTGGCGTTGCTGCAATTATCAATCGCTGGTTCCGTGTAAGCACTGGTTTAGTAATTGGTATTTGTACTGCATTTACTGGTTTTGGCGGAATGTTATTTACCCCAATTGGCCAGATGATTATTGAGACCTCTGGTTGCCGCACCAGCTATATGACCTTAGGTGCTATCAGCTTGGTTGTTATGGTTGTGGGCGTTTTGATTTTCTACGCAAATCGTCCTGAAGATCGCGGTATGCTTCCTTATGGTACTGCTAAGCAGGCAGCAAAGCTTGCAGAAGCTCCTGAAGAAGAACGTGTTGCACTGTGTGTACGCCCAAGTGTTGCACGTAAGTCCCTTGTATTCTGGGTTTTGATTCTTTTCGGTTTGTTAATCAATACGGTTTGCAACATTAATGCGTTCTTTGCGACCTATGTTGAGTGGTATAACGCACAAGCAGATGTAGTTGCAGGCATTATGGTTGGTGCATTTGTAACGGGTGCCGAGCTTACGGCCTTTAACAGTGCTGGTAATGCAATTGGTAAACTTGGCTTAGGCGTTTTCTCTGACATGAGCGTTAAAGTTACGCTGTTTGTACTGTGCGCTTGCGGTTTACTTGGCTTGGTGTTCATGTGGCAGTTCCCAAGCACCATTCTGCTTCCTATTGGTAGTGTTTTGTTCGGTTGCTTTATTCCTGGTACGTTGGTTGTTGCGCCAATGGTTGTTCGTTCCGTATTTGGATACGGTGCATCGTATCCAGTAATTTGGGGTTATGTAGGAACTTCTCTTGGTCTGGGCGGTGCTGTTGGTAGCTACGTTTGGACAGCGGTTTCTGAAAACCTTGGCGGCTTTACTGCAGTATTTGGTATCGCGGTAGTATGCATCATCTTGGTTCTTGTTCTTGGCCTTATTGCATATAGCATGCGTGATAAGCTCCCTCGTGAACGTTTGACCGAAGCTGATTTGGATCGCTAATTACTAAATACGAAGCAAGGTTCACTATTGTTTTGAGAAAAGGTCTCTTCGATATTTAGTCGAAGAGACCTTTTAACGGTACTCTAAGAGTAAGAATAAGGGGGCACAGTATGGAGAGTCCATTTAAACAAATTGATCCATCTCAATTTAAACGTCATTGGCTTGATGTTTCTTATGCATCAGATGACCCTCGTCAGGCAATGGATATCTGGCTGCCGAATGAAGGCGAAGGCCCTTTTCCATTAATTGTTTTTGTTCACGGTGGCGGATGGGTTTCTGGCGATAAAAGAGAAAACACGATGCCAGGTATCTTTAAATTTCCATCACAAGGGTATGCATTGGCATGTATAGAGTATCGCTTAGTTCCTGATGTGCGTTGGCCTGAACCCCTTGAAGATGTGCGTGCGGCAATTCGTTTTTTGCGTGCCCATGGTGCTGAATACAATCTTAAAACTGACAAAATTGCCTTAATGGGTAATTCTGCTGGAGGACATCTATCTTGCATGGTTTCGGCTTTGGCAGGACGTCCATTTATGAACGGCAGACGTTATGGCAATCTTGATCAGTCCGATGCTGTTCAGTGCTTGGTTGCGGTATATCCTCCCACTGATTTATATCAATGTGATTTATGCGATCGCAGCACTAAAGAAGATCAGTTGATAGCTTCAGGCGGTTTAGCTGCTCGCGGCGATACGGGTGAAAAAGGAATGAGTAATCCTCAGAATCAACTTATGGGAGTGAGTTGTTTTGATAACCCTGAGGTAGCTGCGACGGGAAGTCCTATAAAGTATGTAAACGAGAATTTTCCTAAGGCATACTTCCTGCATGGTATAAAAGATCATATTGTTCCTTATACTCAATCGGTTTCTATGGTGCGTATGGTTAATGAAAAATGCGGTACTGGACACGCGAAGCTGGAACTATTCCCAGATGCTACTCATGGTGATCCTTCAATGAAAACCGATGAAGTTATGAACAGAATCTTGGATTTTATTGATGAAGTGTTGTGGGAAGGTGCACACGAAAGAACAGAGCTTCCAGAAGACGTAGCGCTTCTTGATTAAAATACTCCTAAGTTGATAGAAGCAGTTAGAAAAGTATCCTCTTGAAGTATCAAGGGGATACTTGTTTTATCAATTCGTTTTTATACCGTTGATTAGTATTTACATATTGTTTTGAGCGCCTGCGTGATAATTGACGGACTAACATTTATAGCAATCTGTGGCGTCATTGCGCTTCGACAAGGAGCTAAGCTAGAGAAAACTACAGAGCTATAAAACTCATCACTTTAATTCGATATGTTTAAGAACTCGCTTGGCTTGGTTTGAATTAGGCGGGCTCTTATAGTTTTTACAGGTAAATGACACTTTCACTTCTTCAACTATTAGTTAGGTTATGTACCATTAATATAAAAATGGGGAAGAAGTAATTTTGGAAATCAATTAACTGTTTACTGAAGATAGGTAAGCAACTGTTTCTGAGACCTTAATTACCTTACAAACGCATCGGAAAGGCCTTCCATGCTTCAGCTGCAGCATATTCATAAATCGTATACTACTGGTGACTTTACCCAAGTAGCATTGAATGATATATCGGTTGCTTTTCGTGACAACGAATTCGTAGCTATTTTAGGACCATCGGGTTCAGGCAAAACAACACTTTTAAATATTGTTGGTGGTTTGGATCATTACGATTACGGCGATTTGATTATTGATGGTATTTCTACCAAGGAATACAAGGATCGCGACTGGGATACCTTTCGCAACAATCGGGTAGGGTTTGTTTTTCAAAGTTATAACTTAATTCCGCACCAGACTATTCTTGCTAATGTCGAATTAGCCCTTACGCTTTCGGGAGTTTCGAAGGAAGAGCGCCAAGAACGAGCGAAAAAAGCCCTTGAAGAAGTAGGTTTAGGCGAGCATATCAACAAAAAACCTAGTCAGTTATCTGGTGGTCAGATGCAGCGTGTAGCCATTGCGCGCGCTTTAATTAACGACCCTGAAATTCTTCTGGCTGACGAACCCACCGGTGCGCTTGATTCTAAAACCAGCGTGCAAATTATGGATTTGCTTACCGAAATTGCTAAAGATCGTTTAGTGATTATGGTTACGCATAATCCTGAACTTGCACAACAATATGCAACTCGTATTGTGAATTTAACGGATGGTGCAATTACTTCAGATACGGATCCGTTTGAGCCAACTGAAGAAGACATGCGTTTATCAGATAAGTCTATCCGCAAAACGCGCATGAGTTTTTTAACAGCACTGGGTCTTTCTTTTAATAATTTAATGACCAAAAAGGGCCGTACTATTATGACGGCATTTGCGGGTTCTATTGGCATTATTGGTATTGCGGCTATTTTGGCGTTGGCTAATGGTGTGAATAACTATATTGCTAATGTCGAAGAAGAAACCCTTTCAGAATATCCTTTGCAAATTCAAAGTACCGGTTTTGATATGACTTCTATGATGGTGGGTGTTGCAGGGGAAAGCAGTGATTCTGCCAATAGTGAAGAAGGGGATGGGGCTGATCGCGTTAAGGTAATCAACATGATTACCAATATGTTGTCGAGTGTGACTTCGAACGACTTAGCTTCACTTAAAAAGTACTTTGATAGTGGGCAAAGCGGTATTGAACAGTACACTTCAACAATTGAATACAGTTATGATGTAGTGCCGCAAATCTATAGCTCTGATACGGAAACCATTCATCAGGTGAATCCCGATACTTCGTTTTCTTCCTTAGGTATTAGTTCCACGGTAAGCTCGAACAGTATTATGAGCGCCAGTATGAGCACCAATGTGTTCTACGAAATGCCTAGCAATCCGAATTTATATGAAAACCAATACGACGTAAAAGCTGGTCATTGGCCACAAAATTACAACGAATGTGTTTTGGTTCTTACCAGTAATGGCGGTATTAGCGACTTCATGTTGTACACGCTAGGATTGCGCGATTCAGAAGAATTAGAAAATATGGTGGAACAGTTTGCCGATGAAGAAGAGGTAACTGCTCCTGATGATATTACTGATCCCACATACGAAGACATTCTGAATGTTACGTTTAAGCTGGTGAATGCAGCAGACTATTACGAATATGACAGTGGTTACGATGTTTGGCGTGATAAGACCGACAACGAAAGCTACATGCGCGATTTGATCGATAACGGTGAAGAAATAAAGATTGTGGGCATTGTGCAGCCGAAGGAAGATGCCAATGCTTCGATGTTATCTTCGGGTATTAATTATCCTGCGTCTTTGACTGATCATATTATTGAGCAGGCCTCTCAAAGCGAGATTGTGAAAGATCAGCTGGCAGATTCCGATACTAATGTGTTTACTGGTAAGCCCTTTGGTGAAGAAGATGAGGGCGATTCGAGCTTCAGCATGGATTCCTTATTCACCATTGATGGCAATGCACTTTCGGCTGCTTTTAAAATAGACGAAAGTGCGCTTACGGCAGGTTTGGGTGATATGAACTTAGATCTGTCGAACGTGAGTATTGATATGAGTTCACTACCAGCGTTTGATGCGTCTTCTATTCAGCCTGATCCAAGCCAGATGGATATGGATAGTCTGACCAATATGTCGTTTGATTTAAGTGGTTTAAATATTGACCCTGCGGTTGACATTGATTCTTCGGTATTAGCCTCTTCGATGGCTGAAGTTATGAAGGGTTTTGGTGAATGGTACTGGGAGAACAATCCAAGTCAGTTTGATAACCTGAATACTGCTGTAAGCGCATACTTATACTCGAGTGAAGTTCAGGGAAAGATTAAACAAGCAGTTGTAGATTCAATTAATAATTCTGATTCTCTTAACGACGATATTAAGAACCAAGTAAGTCAGCAGGTAGGGGATTCTGTAACGATTCAGGTTCAAGACCAAATTGCTAATGCTTTGGCTGCAGCCGTGCAGACGCAACTCACTTCTGCAATTCAGCAGTACATGACGCGAGCAATTTCTACCACAATGTCTCAATTTGGTACGGCGTTACAGCAGCAACTTGGTGGTGCTATGCAGGCTCAAATGGCGCAACTTGCAACCAATATGGCTTCCGCTATGCAGGTTGATCCCAATGCAATGGCGAATGCCTTTAAGGTCAATATGGACGAAGAAAGCTTAGGCGAACTTATGATGTCCATGATGACGGGCGGAGAAACTACCTATGACAGCAATTTGCGAGAGTTGGGTTATGCGGACAAGTCAGAACCTTCAGGTATAGATATTTATCCTACTGATTTTGAAAGTAAAGAGCACGTTATAGAAATTCTGGATTCCTATAATTCCCAAATGGAGGAAAGTGGCGAAGAGGACAAAGTTATTACTTATACCGACATCGTTGGTGCTCTGATGTCTTCGGTTACAACGATTGTCGATATGATCAGTTACGTATTGATTGCGTTCGTATCAATTTCCCTGGTGGTATCTTCCATCATGATTGGCGTGATTACCTATATCAGCGTTTTGGAACGCCGCAAAGAAATTGGTATTTTGCGCGCAATTGGTGCAAGCAAAAAAGATATTTCGCATGTGTTCAATGCAGAAACTATTATTGAAGGTTTGATTGCAGGTTTGTTAGGCGTTGGCATTACAGCACTGCTCTGTATACCAATAAGTGCACTTATTGAACTGCTTTTCGATGTACCTAATATTGCATCGTTGCCTGCAGGGGCTGCGGTAGTACTGGTTTTGATTAGCGTATTCTTAACGTTTATTGCTGGTCTTATTCCATCTTCTTCGGCAAGCCGAAAAGATCCGGTGGAAGCATTACGTAGTGAATAAAAAGTCTACTTCTTATAAGCTTCAATAGGCGGATAGGAAGAGTAAGTACTTCAATAGGTGGGCTGGAAAACCAGCCCACCTTTTTTGTGCTTCATTAAAAAGTCGAAGTCCCTTTTGGGTTATATGCCAAGGCTGATGACTTAGAAAGTTGACGACTTGCATTGAGCTAAAAAGTTGATTGCCTAGACGCATTAAGTCACAAAGCTGATTGCTCAGATGTGCTTTTATCTGGTATGCCACCTTGATAGAAGAGCTAATACAGTGCTTCTTTCAACAGGGATCGAAGCGTTTGATAGGAATTGTCGTTTGCGCGAAGAGCCTGATATATGGTGCCCCAAATAAAACGGGCCAGTGCTTTTGCACCAAGCTTTTGCAAAGCGGTTTGGTTTATAGCGGCATCCGATGTAATAACTGTTTCGAGGCTTTGGTAAATGTGTTCAAACGTAGCGTTTTCAGCTTGACGTCCTTTTTGTCGCGTTCGTGCATCAAGGGAAGAAACTTCGCCCAACCAATTGCTTCTAAACTGTTCCAAAGCGTGCTGCATAGTGGTGAAAAGTCGATCACAAAAATCCAGTAAGTTTTCTCCTGGTTGATAATTAAGGCAGCTTCTTGTTTCTTCGGAAAAGGCTATAGTGCGCCAGAATTTCATAATAACTTCCGTGATAAGAGCTGCTTTATCGGGGAAGTAGTTGTAGATGGTTCCTACGGCAACCTCGCATTCTTTTGCAATGGTACGGATGCTTAAGGAGGTGAGTCCTTCATTGCATGCGTGATGATAAGCGATATCAATGATGGTGTTTCGCATTTGTGCGGGTCCTTGGGTCATAACAGGTCCTTTTTGTTTTTTAATCCAATGTGTCGTTCTAGTTTGATTTGGCTAAGTGAACATCTCTGTGAATTGTTCAGGGAAAAAAGTTCCATAACAGCATAAATTCATCGATCGCAACAAGATAGTATTCGTTTCTCACTAGAATGAACAGTGTTCAGATGAACATTGTTCATTCTACGTTATGAATTGATAGGACAAGTAAAAGCTGTAATTAAAAGCAGTAAAGAAAGAAGCTCGCTATGAAAGCTGAAGGAACGACTAAAAAGAACTTCTTGCAAGTTAAGAAACAAAATCTTCTTGTTATAGCTGCATTAGTTTGGATAGCGGCAGGCGTTAATATCTTGCATATTGGTATAGAGGCCTATGGGGAAGGATACGTCACTCTTCCCAATGAGGTGCTTTCTTTAGCGGTGGGACTTGTTTTTTGGTTCGGAACGTTTTATCGGTTAACCAAAAAGCACACCAACCGTATTGCTAATTATGAAAATCAACACCAGTATTTTTGGCATTTCTTTGATATGAAATCGTTTGTTATTATGGCCATCATGATGACTGGTGGTATTGCCTTGCGCGTATCGGGTGTTGCGCCTTCCGTTTTTATTGCAGTGTTCTATACCGGACTTGGCACAGCACTTGTTTTGGCTGGTGTGCTTTTTGCAAAAAACCGTGTTACCTATGCGTTTACCAATTAGCCCTCCATAAGGAATTCAGGATTTTCATGTGTCATAATCATAAGATCATCAACGCTTATTCCGCCATCTAAGTATTCATCAATTTCACAAGCAAAACCTTTAACATGACGTAAGTCAGGGAACATTCCCATGTCGGATGACAGAATATAATGCTTGGCGTCAATTTCATTGAAGGAGCTTAAAGCGCGTTCTTTGTCGAACTCATAGAAGGATTTTTCCATGTAAACACCCATATCGGCAAGTTCTTTTTGTTGTGCAATAGTGAGTTGACAGGAACGCCAATCAACATGGGTGAAAATCATTTTCTTCAAACCCATCTTTTTAGCTTCTTTAAAGAGCGCGATTGATTCAAGCCAGCTCATATGTCCTGTTGCTAAGGCAATATTGTGGTCACGCGCAACTTCGATTACTTCGTACACCTCGGGCTTAAGGTTTCCTTCGTCATCCAAAATATAAATGCCTATTGGGCGGGTAATTTCTGCATTAGGGTCTGCGTCGATGCCAGCCTCTCCGGAATGGGGGTAGGGAGCAAAACCACCCCAAATGCTGTGTTGGTTGCGGGCGGAAGTGGTGGGGAACCAGATTAGCTTTGCGCCGCACTGCGCTGCGGTATCTACCGCAGTAGGGTTGATTCCACCAACGTTATAGCCTAAGGTAAGTGAACCATAAGCAGTGGTTATGCCTTCGCCGCATGCTTTGGTAGCAAGCCAAGCACGATAAAACGTACCAAATTCGTGGTTCTTGATGCACAGACCGCGCATTCCGGCTTCGCGTGCTTCAGTTACCAGTTCAAAATCGTTAACTACAAAACCATCAAGACCACCGTTAACATCGGCAGGATTAGGAGCAGGAGAACAATGAACGTGAAGGTCCCAAGCTCCTTCTAGAATTTGTTTGGCGGCATCTGATACCACATGGTCTTTGTAGTAATCGTTTTGGTTTGCTGCTAATACATGGTTTTCTGGTGAAACGGAAAATGTCATTTTGGCCCCTCCAATCGCTTCGTCTGACTGAAATATGCAAACAAGAACATTAATCCCTATTGATCTGCCTTTATGCAGTTCGCTAATAACTATGGTAGTTCTTTTCTAGAGCAGTAATAAGAAAATGACCTGGGATTTTCCCTATTTGAAACGTTTTGGGTAAGGAATTAACAAAGTATCGAGTGAAAAGTAACAAACGAGTATCATTGAGAGCAAAGATTTTTCAAGAAATACGAGCAATTATGGCATACCATCTAAGGAGGCCTTCATGCTAAACGAAACCATTCGCTCCATGTCAAAAGAACAGCTTTTAGAATTAATGGAAATTGATGCAAAAGATAGCGTTGCGCTGGACGGAGTATGGTTTCAGTCGGTTGAACGAAAGTTTGGCATGGATGAAGCTATGTATCATGACCAAGAGGCATGGAAGCGTTTTTCTCCTGTTGAGGCACGTCGTATTAAGAAGTTTTTAGGACTTGGAGAACATCCTGGTTTGGAGGGCCTTGCGAAGGCGCTTCCGCTTCATATTGTTGATCGTGCGAACAAATGCGAGGTTATCAAAGAAGAGGGTAGAGTAATTAATCGTGTGATTGATTGTCGTGTGCAATCTGCTCGTGCTCGTAAGGGTATGGAATATCATCCCTGCAAATTAGCGGCTATTTATGAATACAGTTGCTTTGCTTCTGCTATTGATGATCGTATTGAGTGTCGTTGCTTGAGCTGCTATCCCGGCGTAACGGATAATACCTGTTCTTGTTCTTGGGAGTTCACGCTTAAAGAGGAAGCTTGTGATAATTAGACGGGCATCGAATACACTTAGAGGACATAACACTTGTATTAAGGGGTTTCAATGTACTGTTCATTTTGCGGCAAGGAAATTGAAGATGGTGCACGGTTCTGCAACCATTGCGGTGCTCAACTTGAAACAGGCATGCAGGCAGGCGCTTCTGGTGATGCAGCTAGCGTTACGAGTGATGCAACCCAGGTAATGCCTGGCGCTGAATTTAACAGTGGGGCTACTCAGGTAATGCCTGAAGCTGAACATCAGAGCAATCCCACACAGCAAATGCCTCAGACACCTCCTGCTCCAGATCCTAACCAGCTTGTTACGTCTTCTCCATTTGGTCCTGCTTCCAATTCTTTAGGAAATAATACTGCGGGAGGGACTTCTAGTGCTCCCGGGATGCCTGGTGCTCCTGGGATGACGGGCACTTCTGTGCAGAAGCAACCGCTTTCACGCAATGCAAAAATTGGTATTGCAGTTGGTGCTGGAGTGGTTGCCGTAGCAATTATTGTGGTGATTGTGTTAGCTGTGAGCGGGTTCTTTAATCAGTCTCAATCCGAACAGCCAGCTGAAGAAAGGGCTGCTGAGACGACTATTATAGACAAGACGGATTCGGTTGATCCGCCGAAGCAAAACGTAACCGAGCAGGATTCCTCTAGCTCTTCGAATTCAAATTCTGCTACCAATTCGCAGTCTGTAGTAAGCGATTCTTATACCTCATCTTCAATTGATGGGTATTCTACTTACACTAATGGACGATTTGGATATAGCGTTGCTTATCCTTCGGACTATGTGCTTTCTCAAGAATATGAAGATGGTTCTGGAGTAATTTTTACTAATGCTTCTCGCGATGACATGACTATTACGGTTTGGGGTCAAAATAACACGTATAGTGAAACGGCCAAATCCATGCTTTCCGGTTTTCAGGAATCCATTGGGGCAGAAGGTTACACGGCTTCGGGTGACGACTGGTTTGTGTATTCTTATGAAATGGATGGCCAAGTTGTGTATCTGAAAGAATACGTAGGTTCTGGAAGTATGGCCTGTATGAGTATTACGTATCCTAAATCTATGTCAGCGGAGGGTGATGCCATGGTTGAAACCATGGAGCCCACGCTAGAACCAGGTGATATTTCAGTTTCTCACTAGAGAAAAATCTCTTATAGCTATAATCTTGACGGTTAGGAGGTCGATGATGACTGAATTAACTGCGTCGGTAGCTGAGGTTCGCGCTCGGTTTTCAAAACTTGCTTCATTGGTTAATGAAACAGGGCAGCCAATTACTGTTTTTAAAAACTCTAATCCTTGGGTAAAAATAGCACCTATTGTTGATACGTATGTTGATGCTATAGACGACGGTCTTGAAAAAGGATTTTCCGACTATAAAGCTGGTCGTTGTATTGAAGATGAACAAATTGATGAATTCTTTGATAACCTAAGGAAGCGCAATGGTTAAGCTTATTGCGACTAATAAGGCTATATTCTGATATCTTAATTTATTACGTTGGGTTTCTATCGGAAATCAGTCTTTGATGTTATCGAGGCATGGTAATGGAAACGGTAAAAACGGCTGGCTCTTTTCCTAGAGATATTGAAGACAATATTCAGCAGTTGGCGGACGATCTGTTTGAAATAATGATTCCGTATCCTTATACCCATGCGCTTGTGAATACCTATCTTGTTCGCGGTAACGATCGTGATTTGCTCATTGATTGTGGCGGTCCCGACAAAGAAGCACATGAGCTTCTTGTTTCATGTTTGGATGAACTTAGGGTAGACCAGTCAAAACTCGATGTGTTTCTTACTCATTTACATGCCGACCATATTGGTGGTTTAGAAGCATTGTGGCATCCTAGGATGCGGGTGTTTGCTGGGGTTTCTACTTTAATGAAGCAGCACTGGGCAAACGATAATCGTTTTAATCTACTGTTTCCAATGCTTGAAGAATTTGAATCTTCTCGGGGTAATTCGGTAAATGAAGAACAAGATTTTCCTGCTGCCTATTATCGCGTAACTATAGATCCCCCTATTACGCGTCTGCATGAAGGCAATGTGCTTCATTGGGGAAAGTATTCTTTTAAGGTTTTGCATACGCCTGGTCATGAACGTAGTGAATTGTCGTTATGGGATAAGGAAAAAGGAATATTATTTTCGGGCGATGCCCTTATTAAGGGTACCAACAGTAATATGTATCCACAGGATTTAGAGCAAGATGATGTAGCAACGTACCTTGCCATGATTAATCGTATAAAACAATTGCCCGTACGGGTTGCGTATGCAGGTCATGGAAGCGCGATGGACCATCAAGAATTTGTAGATGCATGCGATCACGCTATAGATCATCATAACCGACGGATTCGCGATGTTTTGCAGGTGGTAAAGAAAGAATATCGCAGCTTGCCAGAAATTACGTATTACTTCACGTATCAAGGAGAACGTCGTCGATGGGAAAAATACCCAGTCGCTTTTCATTGGAATTTGATGGTAGAAATAACCGCGTATTTAAGCCATCTGGTATTAACTGGAGTAGTGGAAATGTGTAGAGAAAAGGGCAACTTGCTCTATAGGCTTTCTTCTTATGACTAGTTAAGCAACAAATCATGATTGCATGTCTTTGTTGTGAACGTAAAACACGAACAGGGATAACGTCTTGACTTAACATTTTGTGGTAGCACAAAATAGACAATGCTTGCTCGGAGGGCGAGTTATCCGATTAGGAGATAACAAGCTGGATAAGGCACAGGTTGAAATACCTGCATCTTATCCAGCTTTTTTGCGCTACAGACAGAGATAGGAGAGGAAACTATGGGCCTTACGCGTCAACAAACCACTATGATTGCCGTACTTCTTGTAGGGGCATTTCTTGTGGTTTTGAACCAGACCTTATTAACGCCTGCTTTGCCTACTATTATGTCGAACTTGAATGTTAATGCGACCACGGTGCAATGGCTGACGAGTGGATATGCATTGGTTGAGGCGGTTATTATTCCTCTCAACGCTTACCTTATTGGACGTTTTTCTACCCGTAAATTATTTATTGGTGGCATGTTGCTGTTTGCGGCTGGATCTGCCTTATGCGCGGGTGCGCCAAGTTTCCCCTTTTTGTTACTAGGCCGCGTTATGCAAGCCTGCGCAGCAGGCGTTGTTATGCCCATGGTGTTTGCGCTCATATTGCTTATTTTTCCGCGAGAAAACCGTGGCGTGGGCATGGGCTTGGTTGGCTTGATTATTAGTTTTGCTCCTGCTATGGGTCCTTCGGTATCGGGCATTTTGGTTGACAGCATTGGCTGGCGTGCACAGTTTATTCTGGTAGTTGGCTTAGCCTTGTGTGTAGTAATTGCTGCTGCTCTTGCATTGAAGAAATTTGAAGGGTTTGAGCGTACTACCTTCGATGGGCTTTCAGTAGTTCTTATTGCGGTAGGTATGGTGTGCTTGCTGTATGGTATTTCAACATCAACTTCTAGCCCTACGCCCGTAATGCCTGCGGTGCTTATCGTGGTTGGAATTGGCGTTATAGTTTTGTTCTTCCGTAGGCAGCAAAAACTTGATAACCCTATTTTGCAGGTTCAAGTGTTGCGCCATCGGGAGTTTTTAATTATTACCATCATCATTTTGTTCCTTGAAGGTGTTTTGATTGGTGGAAGCGTTCTATTCCCCTTGTATATTCAAAACGCCTTGCAGGCTTCCGCTACGGTTTCGGGCTTGATTATGCTGCCAGGTGCTCTTATTGGTGCATTTTTTGGGTTGCTTTCCGGAAAGTTGTTTGACAAGTACGGGGTGCGTGGCATTTCTGTTACGGGTGCTTTAGTGCTGTTGGCAGGCGGAATAGGTTATGTGTTATTAGGTAATGCAACACCTTTGCTTGTAACTTGCGTGGCGTATACCGTAGTTACTTTAGGTATTCAGGCGCTTATTACACCACTAAACACCTGGGGTATTAATGCTCTTCCCAATATTGAACTTCCTCACGGCAATGCTATTGTTGCCACTATTGAACAAGTGGGAAGTTCGCTTGGCACCGCATTTGTGGTAAGTTTAACGGCGCTTTCCTCGTTGTATGCAACTTCCGAAACACCTGCAGCGGAAGTTTCTTATATTGGTTGCCACTTTGCCTTTATGGGCATGCTTCTTTTAATTGTGGTAATTGCAGTTTTGATTTTGGTATTTGTACGCGATAAGAAAACGGTTCATTCAGCCACTGCAATAGAAGCAGGTGCTATGCCAGGAATTGATCGCCCTTGGTTGGTTGCTGACATTATGAATGCTAATCCCAGCACCCTTCCTGCGACAGCGAAAATTCGTGATGCGATTGCCATTATGCAAGAAACTGAAACTAACGGTGTGCCGTTGGTTGATGATGCGGGTAAGGTAGTAGGGTTCCTTTCCGATGGTGACATTCTGAAGTTTTTAGCGCGTCATGAATCTTCCCAGACTGACGGTGTGAGCTACATTATCATGCTCGAAACTGATAGTTTCCAGGAACGAATTCGTACGGTGTACGATCTGGATGCTATGCGTCTTGCAACAAAGTCTGTTATTACGGTTGATGCAGATGAACAAGCAGATCTTGCGTTCCGTACGCTGGCAGACAAAAAGATTAAGAAAGCGCCCGTGATAAAAGATGGCAAGTTGGTGGGAACGCTTAGTCGTCGCAATATCATGAAAGCGCTTAACATTATGGAACAAGCAATAGAGGCGAAGTAGGCTCTTGCAGTTAAACTTCTTCATTCAATAAGGCAACCGAATTCCTTCAGGCAAACCTACGCGCTTAATCGCTCTTCAATAAAGCTAGGGGCATAGTGGAATAATTCGACAATAGATGTTTCCATCCCTTTTGTTAACTTCGAACACCTGGGGCTATGCCTTAAAAGCTTTATTTCAGAGCGGCGCTCCAGAATTTGCCTTCAGAAATTTGGTTGCCTTATATAACCAGTAAATTTTAATCAGCTAGCTTAATTCTTCTGTTTCGATTTCATCGTCTAATGCACGAATAGATTTGTTGAACCAAGCGAGCCCACTACAAAGGGCAACTAAGCTTCCGCATACAATAAACCAAGTAGTAATTCCAATGGCTTCTGCGATAAAACCTGAAAAGGAAAGTCCAATGGGTGCTGCTAGGGAAGAGCCAGCTAAAAAGATTCCCATAACACGGCCAAACATTTCATCAGGGGTTCGTTTTTGCAGAAGAGGCATTATAGGGGCGTTGTAGCATCCAATTGCTGCAGCAGAAATGCCGACAAGGATTGCAAAGAGAGGAAATTGATTAGGCTGCAAAAAACCACAAGCGGCAAGAGCAAGACCAAGCACTATTCCGGAAATAACAATAAGGGGGATGCGTTTAGAACCTCCGCCCCAAATAAGGATTGCCGCAGAGCCTAAAAGTAAGCCTATACCGAATACCGCTTCAACAAGAGACGCCTGGAAGCCGTCACCCTTGAAGTGCTCATAGGTCATAAGGGGATCGAGTGATGATACGGGCATAAACAAAAGCATAGTAATCATTACCAAGAGCATGAGATTACGCAGACTTTTATCTTTAAAGATAAAATGAGCACCCTGTTTCATTTCGCTCAATACAGATTCGTGTTCATTTTTGGTAGGAGAATTTGCTGTTATATGGACAAGCCCTAAACAAAAACAAGCAATGGCCGCACAAACTGCATCTAACAGCATGACTCCATATAATCCAATAGAGGTATAAAGAAGAATACCTATGGCGGGGCCTATAATGGCAGATAGGCTAGTGATGGTTTGATCCATACTGTTGATGCGGACGAGATGCCGCTTTGGTACGAGATGAGGCATTAAAGCAGTCATTGCAGGGCCATGAAACGCTTGACCGCCCGTACGTACGGCAAGAAGAAGCAACATTAAGGGCACGTTTAGATGTCCTGACAATACTATCAACGCAAGCACAAGCGAAAAAACTCCTGCGCTGCCATCAGCAAGGATGATGACATATTTTCGATTATAGCGATCGGCAATAACGCCTCCAAAAGGACTTAAAAGGGCCACCGGCAAAAGGGCAGCCATTGAAGCAAGTGAAAGCCAAATGGCAGATGAGGTAGTTTCGGTGATGTACCACATTGCCGCAAAACTTGCCGCTACGGTAGCAAAAATAGAAAGTGCCTGACCGCACCAAATAATTGCGATAACGGATTTCCAATTGTGGGATAGAGGATGACCAGCTGCGTTTACCTCGCCGTTGTATTTTTCATTAGGTTTTGGAGGTTTTGTATTGGGGGACTTCATGCGAAGCTCCTTTGTGCGAAGAGTGTTTATTGATGTTATTTACGTTAAACTGTGGGGTAACAACACGGTCAAGAGTTGGATTGGATTTTTTAGGGATTCCTTAAATTGGTTAGTGGGTGGACATGGAAGCATTTTTAAAAACAGGAGAATTTGCCAAGCTGTGTCGCACCACAAAAGAAACTTTGCGCCATTATGCCAACATTGGTCTGTTAGTACCCTCTATGCAGGCAGAAAACGGGTATAACTATTATGCGTTTACTCAGTTTGCTGATTTTGCTCTTATTTCGGCCCTTCAAAGTACAGGTTTGTCGCTTGGCGAAATACGGGCGTATTTGTCTAATCCATCCACTGCTTCACTCAACAGATTACTTGAGGAACGTATTGAATCCATTACTGTACAAATTGAAGAAATGCAGCGAAAGCAGCAAGTGCTTGAAGGAGCGCTTAATCAAGCCCAGCGATTATATTTCTGGTTTGATGACTCGGTTTCGGTAGCTCCCGAGGGGTATCGTTGGAGAATTGCGCAATGTCCCGAAGAATACTTTCTGGAAACGTCAGTTGCTTATGAGGAAGGGAAAGAAGACGATTTCATACATGCCCTTATTGATCATGTGGAATATTGTGAAGCGCAAGGTTGGACGGCAACCTTTCAAGAAGCCTATCGAATAGGTGAAGGGTATCTTGATGCTAAGAATTATGCGGCGGGTTTTTGTGCTGAAGAACGAATTCCAAAACGAATTGATTCGCCAAGACTTCGAGTAAAGCCAGCGGGAAGGTATTTTCAATGGCTGAATTGTATTGATCTAGGACAGTTGGTAGGTGAAGAGGGAGAGATAGTAAACAACGTTGGCGATTTCTCTTCCTCGAAAGACAATCCTATGTTTGCTGCCTATGATGCTATGCATTTATTTGCGAGTGAGCTCAATATTGAACTTGTGGGGGATTTATACGACGTTGTTTTATCGCTCTATGGCGGTAGCTTTAACGAAGCGATATATACTGAAATATCAAGGAGAATATCTTAATCGCTGCCCAAATGCTAAAGGGAGAGTTTGTAATGATTCAGATTGACAATATTCGCTGCAATGGATGCGGTACATGTGTTAGCGATTGTATTTCACGGGTGCTTTCGCTTTCAGAAGGTAAGGCTTGTGTTTCTGGCGAATGTCTTCAATGTGGCCATTGCGTTGCAGTGTGTCCTCAAGGGGCTCCTTCAATTCCGGTATATAGTGATGTGCCGGTTGAATATAAGGCGGAAGCATTCGATATTCCCACTCAAAACATGTTGAATACCATTAAGTTTCGTCGTAGCATAAGGCAGTTTAAGGATGAGCCTCTAAGTTATGATGATTTGCATGTTCTTATAGATGCAGCAGCGCATACTCCCACGGCAAAAAAAACCCAAGCGTGTCGTTTTGTATTTATTCAGGATAGCCTGCAGGAATTCAAGCGCTCTGTTTGGCGAAATATCCGCATGGCAGTTGAGCAAGAACAAGAATTGCCTATTCCCCGTGAAAGCGCGCAGAATTTTCTGCAATTACTTGATAGCGAAACGCCAATAGATTATTTGTTCCGTAATGCTCCTGCGGTACTTTGCATTCAAGCTCCCGACCCGGTAGATGCAGGCTTAGCGGCTTCGGCAATCGAAATGGTGGGTACCACGTTAGGTGTTGGCGTATTGTATAACGGGTACTTACGTCGAACCATTGCAGCAATGAAAGATATTCAGGCATATTTGGATATGGATTTAGAGGAAAAGCCCCTGGTGGTTTGTATGCTTATTGGTTATTCCGACGTTGAATATAAGCGTACGTCGCCGCGTCGCAATCCTAGCGTAGTGCTACGTTAGGCTGATTTTGGTACATGAGGCATTACGGCAGTAATAGGCTACTAATTTGGTGTTGCGCGGGCTAGCGGACCCGGGGAGGATAGGTTTACTCTATAGGTAGGCTTTTGTAAAGGAGGCTGCTATGAGTATTCAGGCGGCATATGTAGTTCCACATCCCTCTCTTATTATTCCAAGTGTTGGCCGTGGCGAAGAACGCGGAATCCAGAAGACTATCGATGCATACCGAACAATTGCAAAGCGGATTGTTGGAATACGCCCTGAAGTAATTGTTATTAGTTCTCCTCATGTGCCTCTCTATCGGGATGCTTTTCACGTAACAACCGATACTGTTCTTTCGGGAAGCATGGAAGCATTCCGTGCGCCTCAAACGCGATTAAGTGTTGACGTGGATACTGCTCTTAGTCAGGCTCTTATCAAAAGGGCACAACGTAGTGATCTCATGATAGCGCCCAGTACTTGGCGGGATCACGAAATGGATCATGCAACCTTTATCCCGTTGTATTTTATTAATGAAGCTTATAAAGAAGCTAACGTTGAGCCAGATTATCGTGTTGTTCGGGTAGGACTATCGGGACTTTCGTCTGAAACACATCGCATATTCGGTCATATTATTTCTGATGCAATTGACCAAGTTGATACCCGTTGTGTATATATTGCAAGTGGCGATTTGTCCCATAAGCTTAAGGCCGATGGGCCTTATGGATTTGCGCCTGAGGGGCCCCAACTAGACTGCCAGTTATGCAAAATGTTTGCCAGTGGGAAATTGGAAGAGCTTTTTGAACTGGATGAATATTTTTGCGATTGCGCAGCTGAATGTGGCGTGCGCTCATTCCAGATTATGGCTGGTGCCTTGGAGATGCAGTCTATAAAGCTAAAAGAGCCTTGTTCAGCAGGGGAAGAATCGGGCAACAGTAAACCTGATGACAATAACTCCCCGCTGGAAAACGTTGTGCCTAGTTTTGGAGCTTATCTTGCTGAATTATTGAGTTATGAAGGACCTTTTGGGGTTGGGTATGCGGTAGCTGCTTTTGAAAGATCCAAATTCGAGGCAGCTTCTAAATCGACAAATAAACTAGATTCTAGGGAGCTTCTTAAAGATTTGACGGCAAGTGATAGTCCAACCGACGTTGAGGATAAAAAGGCTGATCCTTATGTAGCGCTTGCACGTGCAAGTGTAGAAGCTATTGTTCGTACTGGTAAGCCTCTGAAGCTTTCGGATTATCTTTACCAGCATATTGAACAGGGTGAATTGCCTGAAGAGATGCTTAACAATCGTGCTGGTGTGTTTGTTTCTATTCATGAATGGGGAGAATTGCGAGGCTGTATTGGCACTATTGTGCCAACTACAGCTTGTATTGCGGAAGAAATAATACAAAACGCCATTTCTGCTTCTATGCGCGATCCGCGGTTTCCTGCTATTGAAGTGGGTGAATTGGGGTATTTAGAAATTAGCGTCGATGTGCTTGGGGAAACAGAACCAGTTTCTTCGGCAAAAGAATTAGATCCTAAGCGTTATGGCGTTATTGTAACCAAAGGTTTTAGGCGGGGACTATTATTGCCGAATTTGGATGGCGTGAATACGGTAGAAGATCAAGTGACTATCGCAAAACAAAAAGCAGGAATCCGTGTGAGTGATACCAACGTTGAACTCGAGCGTTTTGAAGTGATTCGTCATGAGTAGTGCTATAGCTGGGCAGGTTAATAATCAGGCTGCCAATCAAGAGGACTATCGAGCTTTTATGTGTGATAAAGATCTAGAAGGTCGAGTTCAGTGCCACATTTGCCCCCATAGGTGTTTGTTAAAAGAAGGGCAAGTGGGACTTTGTCGTGCGCGTCGTGGCGGGCAAGGTGGCGTGGTGTCTGATGCTTACGGAAAAATGACGAGCTTAGCGTTGGATCCCATTGAAAAGAAACCCCTTGCTCGTTTTATGCCGGGAAGCAGGATTTTGTCGGTAGGATCATTTGGCTGTAATTTGCGATGTCCTTTCTGCCAGAATGCTTCAATTGCACATGCGGGGATTGAAGACGTTCCATGGCAGAAAATAACACCCGAACAGCTTGTTGAACAGGCTTTATATTTAAAATCGCGCGGCAACGTAGGAATTGCATATACCTATAACGAGCCGTTGGTTAACTATGAGTTTGTACTAGATTGCGCAAAGAGATCTCATGAAGCGGGGCTTATTAATGTTTTGGTTAGCAATGGTATGGCCAACTTGGAAGTTATAAACGAGCTGGCACCGTTTCTTGATGCAGTTAATATTGACCTTAAAGGTTTCACGCAAGAGTTCTATGATTTCGTGGGTGGATCGCTTGATACGGTAAAACGAACCATAGAGCAATTAGTTGCGTGCTCAACGTGTCATGTAGAAGTAACCACCTTAGTTATTCCTGGCAAGAATGACACCGAAGAAGAAATAGATGCTTTGTCTTATTGGCTTGCTTCATTGAACCCTGAAATTCCGTATCATGTAACTCGATTCTTCCCATGCTATAAAATGCGAAACGAAAGTCCTACTCCCGTTCGTACGGTATTTCGTTTGGCTGAGGTTGCTCGAAAGCATTTACGCTATGTATATACAGGAAATTGCTAAGTCCTAACGTTTCGACCTACTCTTTCAGAAAAAGCTAAATCCGGAGGGATATAACAAATACTCATATCAGGAATTAAATATAAGCATTACACATATTGCGGAAGCCTTTTTACACTAGATACGAAAAGGATTGTATTGGCTTGACGTTTTTGGTCGCGCTCAAGTTTGCTTCCAATCCGCTTTGGTTTCGTCTAAAAGCGAAAAGCGCTCATAACCATCAAGTCATCCTATACGTATCTATTGGGAAGGAAATCTGTGAAAGCAATTAGTAACAAGATGCTTGTCTTAATTCTGACTATTGGGGTATTTGGCATTTTGAACACTGAAATGGGTATTGTAGGGGTAATCCCGTATGTTTCTGAACGCTTTAGTGTACCTGTTCCTGATGCAGGTCTTTTAGTAAGTGGCTTTGCGCTTATAGTTGCTATCGCGGGTCCAACTATGCCGTTGTTGTTTTCGAAAATAAATCGTAAAAAAGTGATGTTGCTTTCGCTTGGAGTTTTTTCAGTTTGCAATGTTGTTTCAGTTTTTGCCCCTTCGTTCGAAGTGTTGTTGGCGGCACGCGTAATTCCTGCAGCTTTTCATCCTTTGTATGTTTCGATGGCGATGGCTCTTGCCCAACACTCGGGGGATACTCCAGAAGAATGTGCGAAGGCATCTGCACAAGTGTTTGTTGGGGTTTCTGCGGGCATGGTGGTGGGTGCTCCGATAGCAGGTATGCTTGCGGAATCTATCGCCTTTTCTGCGGCAATGGCGTTTTTTGCAGTAATAACGGTGGTAGCTCTTTTGCTAACGGTTGTCGCTGTTCCTTCAATGCCTGTTATTAATCCACTTTCCTATGGAAAACAGGTTGCCGTTCTAAAGCGACCAATTGTACTGATTTCGCTGGTGGCGGCTGGCTCTATCAATGCTGCGATGTTTGGATTTTACAGCTTCCTTGCAGAATACTTGGGTAGTGTTGCAGGCATGGAGGCAGCTCTGGTAAGCACAATGCTTTTGGTCTACGGATTAAGTAATGTGTTTGGCAATGTAATCGCTGGACGTACATTGGGAAAAGCGCCTTATCTAACAATGCTTGTGGGTCCTATTGCATTGCTTGTGCTTTACGTTGTCTTGTTTGGTGTGGTGGCAAATGTATTAGTTGTTGTAGCTGTAGTGCTTGTTCTTGGGGTAGTAGTTGGTGTTGCTAATACTACCGACCAGTTTATGGTTTCTCGCTCTGCACCCGATGCGCCAGATTTTATCAATGGACTCTTTCTTACCACAACTAATTTGGGCACCACTATAGGAACAAGCATTTGTGGCATGTTTATTTCCGATATGGGAACTTCGTTTTCGGTATGGGGTACCGTGCCATGCCTTATTTTAGGATTTGTTTTTGTGTTGCTTCGTATGAAGTGTGTTCGTTCGGGAATCCTGAAACTTTGACTGCTTATTCTTGTTAATATCGGCAGCTTTGCTTCCTGTTTGTTTAAGGAAATTTGCTCCGAGTGAAATACCCTTAGCGAATCCTTTGGCAACGGTTTCTGCTACAACGGGTGCACCTGCAATTACTTTTCCTGCTACGGCTGGTGCTGCTTGTGTAACTTTTTCAGCAGCTTTTGGAGCTGATTTAGCTACCTTGTCGGCAAAAACTGGGGCAGCCTTTGCCGTGGAGTTAGCAACGGAACTTACTCCTTCGGCTATCTTGTGTGCAACAACGGGGGCTTGCTTGCCTACTTTTTCTGCCACACCTGGAGCGGCATCGGCTACTTTTTTGGCAGCGACAGGTGCTTTGTCGCCAATAGTTTTAGCTACTACAGGTGCAGTATCAGCAATTTTCTTTGCTACAACTGGAGCAGTATCAGCTACTTTTTTGGCTACAAAGGGGGCTGCTTCGGCGGCTTTTTTAGCAACAACTGGTATTTGTTGCGCAACGTTTTTGGCTACGTTGGGAGCTTCCTTTGCTGCTTTTTGAGCCGCCTGTTTTGTTTGCTCCTTTGCTATTTCGGTCATTTTCGCTGCTGCGTTATCGAGTTTCGCTTCTAGAGGAGAAGCGCTACGGCCCGAGAAATTTCGTTGACCTTTGCTAGCTAATGCTACACCTCCCACAATAAATACAGCACCCGGACCAGGCAGAATTAACAGAGGGACACCTGCTACTGCAAGCGCTCCACCTGCTGCCATTTGTGCCGCTCCTTTTATTTTTTGCGTTTGCGAAGTGGGCGTTTGTTCGCCTTCATGGGGGATTACGTTGGGAATAACAGTTATTGGATCGGTGGTAGATTGTGCGGTAGCGGTTACGTTGTCTTTGCTTGATGAATTCGTTGAATAAGATGCTGTAGTTTCGTAATATTGAGCAGTTACTTCTTCAAAGATGCCATCAATGGTTGCGTGCTCTGTGCTCTGTTTTTTGTTGGTGTCAGTGTTTTCGGTAGTGATTGGATCAGTATCAATAACTTCTGCTTCGATGGTTTCTACTTCAATTGCTTCAGGTTTGTTTATGTTCGATTCGGAATTAGTTGTGGCCATGGTAATCCCTCGCACATGATCAGGTAGTTTTGTCTTTATTGATTATACCGAAGAGAAGATTTTCTATTAAACCTCGCTATCGTAACTGTTGGGTAATTGTTGAAAGAATGGACGCTTCGAAGTAATTGTTTTACTTGCTACCTTCAGTTAGTCGATTTTTACAGCACAATTTTGCTAATCAAGATATCTATGCATTGTTGGTAGAATAACGTGCATGAATAGAAAAACTCCCTCGAAACACAACAATGATATTTCGGAACTTGACACAATACCTCCAAATGCAAACAGTGAGGCATCGACGTCTAGTGAATCCGTCGCGAGTTCGAATAATACAACGTCGGCATTCGGCAACGGTACTTCAGTACATAAAAAGCTAGCGCTGTTGGCCATTCCGACCTTTGGCCAGCTTATTGCGGAACCTACGTTTGTTTTGATTGACACCGCTATTGTGGGACATGTGAGTGATTCTGCTTTAGCGGGGCTATCTCTTGGGTCAACCGTCGTGCTTACTGCAGTTGGCTTATGCGTCTTTCTGGCGTATTCCACTACTTCGCAAGTTGCCCGCTTGTTTGGTGCAGGTAAGAAACAACAGGGCTTACAAGCAGGCATGAATGGTTTGTGGTTGTCGCTTTGTATCGGTATGGTGTTGGCTGCGCTTTTGTTTGTATGCGCCGAGCTGCTTTGTGGCTTTTTGGGTGGTAGAGGTGAAACGCTTCAGCAGGCAACTATATACACCCAAATGGTTCTTCTTGGTGTACCGGGTATGCTGTTGGTTTATGCAGCAAATGGAATTTTCCGTGGGTTGCAAAAGGTAAGCATTACGTTGATTGCTGCGGTAAGTGGTGCCCTGGTTAATACGATACTCGATGTGTTATTCGTACTTGTGTGGGGTTGGGGCATAGCGGGTTCTGGCATTGCAACGGCAATTGCCCAATGGTTTATGGGGTTGTTTTTGCTTATTCCTGCGGTGAAGTGGACTTTAGCTGGAGGCGCGTCTTTGAAACCTTCAATGCGCGGAATTGCTTCTGCGGGAGGCAATGGCTTTCCTTTATTTGTGCGTACCTTAGCGCTTCGTGTAGCTTTGGTGGCTTCTGTTATGGCGGCAGCTTCTATGGGAACTGAAGTTTTAGCAGCATATCAGGTGGTAAATGCGGCATGGAACTTTACCGTTAATGCACTTGATTCTATTGCTATTGCGGGACAAACCCTTGTGGGTTCGGAACTGGGTGCACGTGCTTACGGTCGGGCACGTATGTTGACGCAAGATACCGCTCGGGCGGGTTTTGTGGTTGGTATTGTAGTAGGTGTGGTTTTTGCAGCTCTTGGATTAGTGGCTGGTCAGCTATTTTCGCCCAATCCGTCTATCCAGGTTTTAGTAACAGCGGGAATGGTGGCAGTTGGCGTAATGATGCCGCTTCAAGGCTGGATGTGGGCACTTGATGGCATCTTGATAGGCGCGGGTGATTTCCGTTATTTAGCATTTACGTGTGGAGTATCTGCTCTTGTGCATATTGCCGCATTGGTGGTCTTGGTGTTTGCTGTTGGGCCCTATTTGCCAGACGATTTGGCTCGTATAGCAGCGCTTTGGCTGGTGATGGGAGTTTTTCTTATGGGCTGCAGAGGGATTGCTAATGGTTTACGCGCTAAGGGTGAAACTTGGATAAAGAATGCTGTACTGTAGTTTGCGCGTAGTATTCGGTTTATTCTGTTTTCATATGTCCAGGTAGAAGTGCTAGCGCTTGTTTCTGATCCTTTGAATTTCTAGTGGCTTGCTACCGAACTTTTTCTTGAAGATGAGTTTTCTCGTCGAATGCTTTTGATGATTTGTATGATGCCGCCCAGATTATAAGGGCAACTATGAGAGTGATAGCAGCTCCAGTCATAACTGTATGCCAATCTCCTATATTCCAAAGTATTGAGGCAAGGGTGCTACCAATTGCGCAGAATATAAAATTATTAACTACAAAACAGGTATTGAGACGACTTCGTTTGGTTGGATTAAGAGAAAACAGGCGTGATTGATTCAAAATCGAAACGCTTTGGTTGGCGAGTGAGTAAATTGCTGCAAGCACGATTAGAGCAATTACTGAAGTTTCTGCAAATAAATCTGCAAGGATAATGCATGTCAAATTAAGGGCAAGAAAAACACCCGTTGCTTTAACCCCTAATCCACGATCTTGCAATGATCCTACTTTCATGGCGGCGAGTGCTCCCGTAATTGCGGTTAAGCTTACTAGGCCAATTTGAAAAGTTGAATATTGGAATGGCTCTGCTGAAAGCAGAAAGGTAACCGATGTCCAAAAAATATTGAATACAATGCCAAATGAACACGCCGCAATCATCATTAAAGGGATAAGGGTTGGGGTGGTGTGAAGGGTATGAAACACATCGTGAATAAGAGCTGGGTAAGATATTTTTTCTCGATCGGGTGTTTCAGGAATCATGTGAACAATAATGAAAGCCAAAATAATATTAATTCCTGCTGCAAAAAGGTAAATTGCACGCCAATCAAACACATCGGCAACCAGGCCACTTATGGTTCGTGCAGATAAAATACCAATCGTAATTCCGCCAGAAATAATGCCTACGTTTTTGCCTCGCTCAGTTGGGCTCGATATATCGCCAGTTAAGGGCATGATTATTTGACCTGAAATGGTCACTAAACCTAAGCAGCCAAGAGAAAAAGCAAGCGCTGCAAAAGAAGGTGCCAGAGAAACTGCTATAAGGGCAATTACGGTGAGCAGCATCATAGTAAATATTAACTTGCGACGATGGAGAACATCACCAAGCGGGACTATAAAGAAAAGGCCCAGAGCGTATCCGATCTGAGTTGCCATTATTAAGAAGCCACCCTGGGCGGTATCTATGCCGAAACCGTGAGTGATCTGCGCTAAAAGAGGCTGCGCCCAGTAAAGATTACCTACTGCCATACCCGAAGCAACGGCAAGCATAATGATTAAAGCGGGTGGGACTACTGAAGGGGAGTTGTCCTTCATTACTTCCGTGGTGTTTGAGGTGTGTTTGATATTTTCTGAATCAATATTCATAGCGTAATTATGATACTAATTCAAAGCGGAATCACTTGTCCTTTCGATCTGTGTCGTATCACTTTTTGCAAGGATCGGAATAAATGACAGAAAGGGTATTGTTTAAAATCACAAGATAAGGAACAATATAAATAATTGATTGGTCTTACCGAGGTCTTTATATATTTTTTTGGGGCATTTTAGTGATTTTGGCGTTTCTAGTTCGGAAAGGAATATCGCATGTTTGGCTTCGGTAGAAAAATCATAGAAGAATTTCTTAACAAAAACGTTTCTGGCAGTTCTTACGGGCGTAGCTCGTATTGCAGAACTTCTTCTTACGACTCTTCATATTCGCCTTCTCGGGAATCTGTATATCCGAGTTGCGATTATCCCGAGAATCCTGCAAGATCTCAGGATTCTTCGAGATATCAAGGCTATCAAGTATCTCAAAATCCATTAGAGCCTAACGAAATAACTAAAGTAGTAAGTTATTTCAATAGGCAAGTACAAGATTTCGACACGTATAAGCTTTTCATTTGCGTTCAAGATCCTAATTCGGATCGGCCTGTTGCAGTGCGCACACCTTCACTGCTTAGTCCTTCTGATGTTTTGTTCATCTTGGATAATCCAGATTTGTTTTTAGTAGGTACTGATATCACTGGTACGGTGTCTGATAGCTACTATGCGACTGAGCCTCGAACAATTGTAGTGGATCATCCTAGTAGCAAGAGGCGACTTGATCTTTCTCGTTTAGATGAAAAAGGGAGACTTACAATTACTATGCCTAAATATACGGTCGTTGCACGCGATGATTTGTCAGATGTTCCTCTTCAAGGACATAATGGACCCAAAACAAGATAGGCTATTTTGCTGTCTATAGGGCTAATCTTTAGCGTCTCTTGAGAGCATCTGAATCGACGACTTTTTCGAAAAACTACTGGTATTGTTTAGACAAAGGAATTTCCCATGGAGTTCATCGCTTTGATTTTTTATATCTATGCGTTTATACAATTCGTTAAAATGTGCGGCTTTTTGCTAACTGATTCTGTTGCTATTCGTATGCACGACAAGCCATACAGGGACAGCGAACCAAGAATGGGTCGCTTAGGTAGATCCTATAAAGCTTTTGGCAAAATGATTTTGGCAATTTTGCTTGGTACGGGCTGCATGATGCTTACGATGTAGCGTCATTCTCGTTTTGGTTTGGGGTGCTACCTGGATTAATACAGCCCTACAGCATGGCTATAAGGTATACAATAGGAATAGAGAAAATTGCACTAAGCAAAAGGGGATTTGAAAGTTTGGTGCAAGACTCAAAGAAGCTTATTTCTCGCATTTCAAATGCTGAAGGAGGGATGGGAAATGGCTGGATTGAATATTTGTCCGTATTGCGGAAGTCCTGAAGTTCATGTTTCTGAATGGTTTGATAGCGACAGTGGTGAACCATCCTACTATGTCGCATGCGACAAGTGCGGTTATGAAGCAGAGACAAAACAGCCTACCTATGAAGAAGCAGTTGATCATTGGAACAGGCGTGCATCGTTTGATATTCATAATGCCGACGAGGGTGAAAAGGGATTATACAGCGATCCTATTTAGAAAAAGCAAAGAACACCAGAGCTATATATTCAAAGTAAATTCAAAGAGCGCCTGTATAGAGCATTGGTTGTACGCTTAAGCAGGCGCTCATTTTACTTTTATACTTGTTCTGCAATCTTTCCTTTACGGTAAGCAGAGATGAGTTTTTCTAAATCAGCAATACGCTTTTTAAGGTGTTTTCCTGCATCAGTTTCGGCAACTTGAAGTGTGTGATCCGCCTCGCTAATGATCCGTTCAGTTGATTCAACCCATCTATCTCCGCGAATTGCAGCAACGCTTCCCACAAAAGGCTGATGAGATACAAGACGTATCCCTTTGGCATCAGAGACCAAGGTAAAACCTGCAATGCCAGTGGTAGATTGATAGGCATTAGACATTCCGCCGTCAATAATAATGACTTTACCACCACACTTAACAGGATCTTCGCCATCCTTTACTTTAACAGGCGTATGACCGCATACAATGCGTGCGGTTTCAGGGTTCATACCGAAATCTTCAAAAATCGCATCAAGAACGTCGGCATCTTCAAGAAGCGAGTAGTAAGAGTTTTTTACTTCTTTGCGTGCTGCTTTATCTTCAATGAGATAAATTTCGAATGTTGCCATCTTGCTTTTTGCGAATAAAGGCGACCCTTCTCCCAGCCAGAGATACCAAAGCAAATCACAACCACGCTTGTGGCTTTCGGGGTCCTTGGCGGTAAAGGCATCGCGTACATACTTGTCTACGGCATCAAAAAGCGCTTTTCCTTTGTAGGTTTTACCATGGATGTTTACCTCTTTAAGTGTTCCATCAGGGTTAAGGGGAACACAGGCATGATACATAAGCGTATTGTTTTCGATTTTATATAAGCTCCCTTTTTCAAGAAGAAGCGCCATGTGACGCTGAAGTTTTTCACAGTTAAGGAACGCTTGTTCAAGCGAATACATAACCGCTTCTTCTTCATCGGTCAATTGATAAGGATCCGTCCAATCAACCGTAGGGAATACCGGATCAGTAATTTCATACTCAATGCCATCAACCTCTACGGTATTAGTTTCAAGATTGATTTTGTGCAGTAATTTGCGATCCTCTAAGTTGAATGAAGGATTGTCATCAATATGTTTTGCTTCTACTTTGAACTGCAGAATGGCCATTGCCTTTTGGATTTTTATAGTAAGGTCAAGTTCCTGCGGCGAAAGGTTTGGATTGCCTTTCAGAGCATAGCCAACACAGGGATCATCTTTGTAGGTTTTAAGTGCGAAGTTTGCTAAAGGTAGAAGGTTAATACCGTAAGCATCGCTCAAGATAGATAAATTGCCATAACGTGCGCAATTTCGTACCACATGAGCAATGCAACCACGTTGGCCTAGGGCTGCGCCCATCCAGACAATGTCATGGTTGCCCCATTGGATATCAATATGGGGCGAATTTGCGAGTTCATCCATGATAAGTTCAGGGAAGGGGCCACGATCATATACGTCGCCCACCATATGGAGTTTGCTAACTAACATAGTTCTTACTGCCAAGCAGAGTGCTTCAATATAGTCTGGTGCGGTATTCGTACTAATAAGTGAAGAAACAATTTCGATTGGATAATCTAGCGAAAGCAAATCTTGGGTGAGCACCGCAAATTCTTCGGGAAGCGCTTCAGCTAATTCGCGATTGGAATGAGTAAGCAAAAGGTAGTCAACAAGAACCAGTAGTTGCGAAATTGATTCCTCATACCAAGATACTGATTCTTCTTCATCCTCTAAAATGCATTCCATTTTTTCTTGTGGATAGCAAATAAGACAGGTAAGCGCGGCCTTTTCCTGGTCGGTAAGTGATTCGCCAAACGCGCTTTCTATAGCACGCTGCAAATTGCCGCAACCAGTTCTTAGAATGTTGGCAAACGCTTCGTATTCGCCATGAATGTCTGAAATATAGAGTTCAGTAGGTTTAGGAAGCGATAATTCGCCTGCATAGTGAGCTATTGCGGTAGCAGCTTGGCGTGAGGTGGGAAAAGAATGGGAGAGCAATTCCAAGTAGCGAGCCTTTTTCATAAGGTAGTTCGACCTCCGGTATAGTGTTGGCTTTTTGCACGAGATGCAGTAAGCGCGTGCTGAGCCGTATCGAGCGGTACTTAATCTAAGGATATTTAGATACTCACAATTTTATATGAAATGGCGCCCAGTTGAGAAAAGGCTTCTTTTTCTTGAAAGAGATAGTAAAGGAGTCAAAAGAGTATTTGAATTATTGTTTCTTGGTTGTGTTTTTGTTTTTGGCGGCAATGTTGCGAACCATGATTTCATCTTCATCTTTGCCTGTAATCATGCAATACAGAATAAAAAGAAGACGGAGGCCAAGCATAAAGAATAGAACAGCAAAAATGAGAAAGAGCCCACCCATTACTGCATCGGTAACAAATTGAGAAGGAAAAATCATCCAGTAGGTAGTCTTTTTTGCTATTTGCACGAGCACTAATACACCTGCCGCAATTGTTAAAATGCGTGCTGGTAGCCAGGCTTTACACATGGCACCTATAGTTCTGATTGCATTCATTATGAGAGCAGCAGCCATTCCTAAAGCAGCTGCACAAAAGCCCGCACAAATAAGAGTAAACCCTATATCTATGGGTTCATTATTTGCTTGTGCTCTTGATATGCCGATAATGAATCCGAAAACAGCACCAAAAAGAGCAAATCCAACAATGATACGTACATCCCATTTACGCCTGCCATGTATGATGTCGCTGGCATATTGCATTTCGTCTTGAGTTGGCGGGCGATTTAAAACGATCATGATAAGACCACTTACTGTTGGTTGTTGTGTAGATCCCTGTGGGCAAGTATAGGATGAAAACTTTTAGGGAACTTGTTTTGAGAGTTGGTTTAACACTTATTTTGCATTCGTTTAAAAAAAGTGTCGGTTGGGTATCAAGGTAAAGCAGTAAAAAAAAGAACTTTCAAAGTAGGAACTTACTCTTTAGTAAGTTCCTGGAACGACATCTTTTTGCAAGATATAATTTGTAGCGTAGAAGTACCTTTTAGGGAGTAGATGCTCTTTAAAAAGTGCGTTTTAATTGACCTGTTTTGGGGAAACGGAATGCGCAGGTTGGGGAATATGCGCTTTAGGAGGGGAATACTATGCTTGTGAATTCGAACGACATGCTACAGAAGGCATGGAAGGAAGGCTACGCTATTCCTTCGCCAGATTTTGTGGATTCTAATTCAGTACGTGCTTATGCTCAGGTGGCTCACGAATTTCATGCTCCGTTAATTTTGAGTTTTGCCGAAGTTCATTTGGAACAGCTAAGTATTGAAGAGGCAGCGTTATTGGGCAAGTTTTATGCAGAAAAAACCGATGCCCCGGTAGCGCTTCATTTGGATCATGGAACCAAGTTAGAAACAGTAGAAGAGGCTATTCGCTGTGGTTTTACGTCGGTCATGATTGATGCCTCCAGCAAAGATCTTAATGAAAACATTCGTCTTACCAAGGAAGTATGTCAGCTAGCTCATGCCCATGGTGTTACGGTTGAAGCTGAGATTGGTCATGTGGGAACCGAAGAAGATAACAACCCTCACGCGGTTTCTGAAAGCGTGTATACCGAAGTGGATTCAGCTAAAAAATTGGTAGTGGAAACAGGAGTGGATTCACTGGCGGTTTCCATCGGTACAGTACATGGAACGTATAAAGGTGAGCCTCATATCAACTTCGATCGTTTAGCAGAACTTAATGCGGCGCTGCAAATTCCCCTGGTATTACATGGCGGATCAGGATCAGGCGATGAAAATTTGTCGCGCTGTGCGCAAGGCGGTGTAGCAAAGGTTAATTTATATACCGACTTTATTCTGGCGGCACGCGATGCGGTTTATGAACAGCATCCCAACAATTGGGTAGAGCTTCTGAATACGGGCGACGAAGCAATGCGCAAAGTTCTGCATCATTATTACAAAGTGCTCCGTTGCGTGAAGTAAATCAGTATGACAACGCGAAATACGGCAACGCAAGCCTTGTAACGTCACGCTTCTTATTGAGTGGTTATGTTGGGGAATGAAGTAACTCAGGCGTTCGGAAGGCATGTTTTGCAGTGTATGTTTATCGAAGTGGGGCTGACTGCCAATAGGAGTCAATCACCAACAAAAAGAAGGGGATTTGAGTGATTACTAAAGATGAACTAGCGGCACGTTTTATTCATGCAAGTGAAGAAGTTATTGCCGCGGAAGATATGCTAACGGAAATCGATTCTCATTTCGGTGATGCAGATCATGGGCTGACCATGGTGAAAATCGGGAATGCCATTAAAGATGCAATTGAAGCTGCTGATGGCGGTATTCAGGAAATGCTTGATGATGTGGCCATGGCGGTTATGGTGCTAAATGGGGGAAGCGCGGTCCCCTTATGGAACACCTGGCTTGATGGTTTGCAGGAAGAAGCTCCTGAGGGTACCGAGGTAGATGCCGACCAACTTAAGGCTATGTTTGCTAATGCATTGAGTGAACTTGCCGATATTAGTGGTGCCGAAGTGGGCGATAAAACCATGATGGATGCAGTTATCCCTGCAAGCGAAGCTATTGCGGCCTATTCTGGTGATGAAGCGGGTCTGTTTGAGGTAGCGGCTACTGCTGCCGAGCAGGGAGCCGAAAATTCTAAAAACTTCGTTTCAAAATTTGGTCGTGCTAAGAGCTATGGAGAAAAAACCATTGGGACCCCTGATGCAGGTGCAGTATCAATGGCTTGTTTCTTTAAAGGGCTTGCTCAAGCGTAGCGTGATGGAGTATTCGCATTTCGTTGCTTTTTCAAAGTGTTTGGGTTATTGCGGCAAGGGGATTTAGCCGCAGGGATATGCGCAAGGTAAACCATAGAAGTAGTGAAAAGATGGCTTACTGCGCAAAACAAGGAGGAATGCAAGATGAAGAAATTTATCAACAGCCAAGAAACCATTACCGATGAAGAATTGGTTGGCTTTGGGCTGGCGTATGGCGACATCGTTACCGTTGATGGTCATACCGTAATAAGCAAAGATTTAGAGGGTGCTGATCGTGTAACTATCGTCACCTATGGCGGATCCGGTCATGAGCCTGCCCAAAAAGGCTTTGTGGGCAAGGGAATGCTGGATATCCAGGTTGATGGAGATATTTTTGCGGCACCTAATGGAGCGGCAGTATTTGAAGCTATGAAATTGGCCGACAAAGGTCATGGCGTATTGTTGCTGACCCTTAACTATGCGGGCGACCAGCTGGCGGGCAAGCAGGCCATGAAGCTTGCAAAGAAAGCTGGTATGAATGTTCGCCAGGTAGTAACCGGAGAAGAAATTCGTTACAACGAAGAATGCGAAGATAATCAGCGTGGTTTGGCTGGTTGTGTGCCGGTGTACCACATTGCAGCTGCGGCTGCTGCAGAAGGCAAGAGTCTTGACGAAGTAGCCGAAATTGCACAGCGTTATGCTGATAGTATGGCTTCCATTACAGTTAAAAGCACCGATGCTACCCATCCTCAAAATGGTATGTCTTTTGGTGATTTGGGCGAAACTGATCAAATGGAAATTGGCGCTGGTCAGCATGGCGAAGGCGGCGGTGTTCGCGTTCCTATGGCTTCTTCTAAGGAAACAGTTGGTTTAATTGCACCAAAATTGGTAGAGCATGTCGGACTACAAAAAGGCGACAAAGCTTTCGTTATGATTAATGGCTGCGGTGCTACTACCATGATGGAAATGCTTATTCTTTATAAGGATACCGTGGAGTATCTGGAAGGCTTAGGCATTGAAGTTGTTGCCAATATGGTTGGTGAAATTTTAACGGTTCAAGAATCGGGCGGGTTCCAGATGAATATTGCCAAGTGGGACGATGAATTTTTGCGTCTGTGGAATACCCCTGCTCATACCCCGGTATTTTTTAAGGAATAGTTCGAAAAGGTGGATTTCGGCTTAGCTTTCTGTAGTGGCAGGCTGGGATTGAATTTCTAAAAAGTGTCTTGCATTGCCCGCTTGTGGGCAGTAGATAATCTGGAAAGTAGGTAGCGTTATGTCTGCTGAATATATGCATGTAGGAATTCCGGTGCTCAACAAAAAACCCAACATGGTGTTCAATGAGTGGGGCGGCTTTTGGGTGAACGAAAGCGTGGATGAATACGACTACAAAATTGAGTATTTGAAGTTTGAAGAGGGCACCCGTTTTCCTGAAATCCTATCGAAGCAGCCTCATGTAGCGTATTCGGTTGATAATTTGGAACATTATATCGAAGATGCAGATCAGGTTATTTTTGGCCCAGAGCCAGTAGGGGATGACCGTTTAGCGTTTGTTATCAAAGACAATGCTATTTTTGAATTGTACGAAGCTCATTAAGATATTTTGGGTTTGTTGTTGGGTTACCGACCAAAAAGTGTTGGTAATCTAACTACCTATATCCATATAGGGTTATAGAAAAAAGTGTGTTTAATGACCAAAATGTGTTTCTAATTTAGTTGTATAAGACCAGTTAAGCCCCCGTTTCTGGGGGCTTGCTGTTTGAAATGTTGAATTCGTTTTTACACAATAGGGCGCGTCCATTCGGGCAGCCCCTTTTTTCTTCGGTTGACGCGGCGACCACGCATGTTTGCTACGCAGCCCTGCATTCCATGGGGGATATAATCCAAATCTTCAATGTTTTCGGGTAAGTAGCTTACTAAGCTAAGTGGTGCGGTTTGTTCAATATAGTCGGGTAAGGGCTCTGGGCTTGGTGTTGCTTCAAAGCCGTATACTACGTTACCTTGTGCCGTGAGTTTTTTCTCGTAAGCACTTAGTGGCTCGTTTGGAAAAAGTGCACGGACATTATCGCTTTTCCATTTCAGTTTATATCCAGCAAGTTCTAGCTGGGTTAAGGAAAAATCACGTAAAGGAAAGCTATCGGTACGTAAGCGTATCGAAGCGCCTGGTTTCAGAATTTTTCGATAGGTTATCAGGCGATCCAGATAGGTTAAGCGCAGATGGGCTCGCTTCTTTTTAGGAAATGGGGTAGGAAAGTTTAGAAGAATGCCGTCAAGTTCATCGGGCGCGAACAGTTCGGTTAGTTCAGGATCATGAGCGCAGACGAACACCACATTAGGCACCCGTTCGGCAAGGGCGCGTTCTGCGCCGCGGATAGTGCATATAACTTCAACATCTAACCCAATAAAAAGAGTATCAGGATGCAGTTTTGCGCATGCAACCGTGTATTCACCTTTACCGCATCCCAAGTCAAGAACGATACGATGGTAGGACGTGCGGTAACCCCACTTATTCCATTTACCGCGCCAAACTCCCGGGTAGAGTTCCAGAGCTTGGTCGCAAGCAACAAGATGTTTTTCAAGAGAAAAGTCTTTGGTAAACGAGATCGTGGGGTGCGCACTAATGCTCCTTATAGGATTCGTGTACCATTTTTGCTTTCATGTATATCCTTTCTGATTATTTAGAGGGTTCTAAATAGGAAACCTTCTTTATGGGCTTTAGCCTTTAATAATTTAGTTTTCAATAATAGTACGTTTATTCCTTTATGTCCGAATTGATAAATACGAACGTATTTATCAATTCATGTGTCTTGTCAGATGATTATACGGTAGTATAGTTGCTCGGTTTCTCCCTTAGGGAAAGCAAGGCATCCTTAGGGAAAAGTAAGAAGCATGGATTGGAGAAGTAAATAGCGATGAATATTGCTCAAAGGCTTGAACGCCTTCCTATGACACCTACCATGAACAAGATTCTTCTGATAGTTGGCATAGGGTGGCTTTTTGATGCAATGGACCAAGGTATGGTTTCAGGTGTTTTGGCAGCAGTGGGGAGCGACTGGGTTTTGTCTCCACTTGATCAGAGCATGCTGGCAAGTGCGGGCACCTTTGGCATGATTATTGGTGCGGCATTTTCGGGCATCGCTTCAGATAAATGGGGCCGGCGCAAGGTAATTCTCTTTACGCTGCTTATGTATAGCGTGGGAAGTTTTCTTTGTGGTGTTTCTTCTAGTTTCACCATGTTGGTTGTTTGTCGCTTCATTACCGGTCTTGGTCTTGGCGGAGAATTGCCAGCGGCATCAACCCTGGTAAGCGAATTTTCGCCTCTTAAATATCGTGGCAGAAACGTGGTTCTTTTGGAAAGCTTCTGGGCTTGGGGCTGGATTATTGCGGCGCTGGTAGCTTACCTGCTTATTCCTATGTATGGTTGGCGCATTGCCTTTTTGGTAGGGGCTGTTCCTGCGTTGTTTGCGGCGGTGCTTCGTGTTATGGTTCCCGAATCGCCCCGATATCTTGATCTTGTAGGCAAACATCAGCAGGCCGATGAGATAGTTACCAAAATGGAAACCGCTGCAGGTGTGATTGTTTCCGACGAAGAAAAAACCCACCTAAGCGCTATTAAAACTTCAGCATGGAAATCGTTTGCTCAGCTGTGGTCAAAAAAGAACCTTCGGGCTACGTTGGTGTTATGGGTTATTTGGTTTGGAATCAACTTCGGTTACTACGGTTTTGTTTTGTGGACTCCAAGTTTGCTGGTAGCTCAAGGATTTTCTTTGGTTACGAGCTTTGGTTTTACCGTAATTATGTGTTTGGCTCAGCTTCCAGGTTACTTCAGTGCCGCTTGGTTAATTGAGAGAATTGGCAGGAAGAAAGTTCTGATTGCATACTTTGCTGGTACAGCATGTGCTGCCTGGTTGTTTGGTCACGCGGCATCGGAGATGGAAGTATTAGCTTCGGGTTGTTTGCTGTATTTCTTTGCGTTGGGTGCTTGGGGTTGCGTATACTCCTACACCCCGGAAGTGTATCCCACTGACGTACGTGGATCGGGTACGGGTTGGGCAGCATGTTTTGGTCGTATTGGCGCTTTTGTTGCTCCTTTTATTGTGCCTCTGGTTTACGCTTCGTTTGGCGAAGGGCTTGGTTTTACGGTAGTTTTCATTATGCTAGCTTCAGCATTTGCAGTAGTAGCGCTGGTAATTGCGCTTTTCGGAACGGAAACAAAAGGACAACCTTTGAGCGACCTTAGCAATGGGGAAGCGTAAAGCTAGGCATTGCCTTCGCTAAGCGTTGCTCTCATTAAGCATTGTCAGTCAGAGTATTTTCAGGGCCCAGCATTGTTTTTCTAAGGGAAGGCAATGTTGGGCTTACGTATTGCTTACGGGCAAAATAGTCTGTTTATTTAGCAACGAGCCTTTCGTACAATGAAGAAGCTAATATGTTTTAGAGAGGGTCTTTTATGACAAATTCTTCTCGTCGTACAGAAATAATTAGAATTCTTCAGACAAGTAATGCTCCTCAGTCGGGAACTGCTTTAGGGGAAATGCTTGGAGTAAGTAGGCAGATTATTGTGCAGGATATTGCACTACTTCGTACTTCGGGTTACGAAATACTATCTACTAATCGCGGCTATGTTTTACATGAGTCAAATACTAATCCGCGCAGGTTAGTGAAGGTACGACATGGCTCCGAACGCATTGAAGAAGAGCTTAACCTTATCGTTGATCTGGGTGGTTGCGTTGAAGATGTCTTGGTGAATCACAGAACATATGCGAAGCTTGAAGCGCCTTTGAATGTGAAAAACCGCAGAGATGTTCAAAAGTTTGTGGAGCAGCTTAATAATGGTATTTCTAGCCCGCTTTTAGCTGTAACTGATGGATATCATTTTCATCACATTAGTGCTGAATCCCAAGAAGTATTGGATGAAATTGTAGATGCCCTTGATAAAAAGGGCTTTCTTGCTGAATTTACTGCTTATGAAAAAGGGGAAGAACAAGCGTGACAAGCGCCTTGGGCACTTGTCACACTAGAGGATCAGAAGGTGGTTTAGGTAAACGCTTGCGATATTTATTTACGATATCTGTCTTGTGTTAGTCCTGCATATCAAGCCAGTTGATAATGGTTTCTTCCACATCGAACTTAATGTCGTCATAGTTATGAATTTCATGACGATAACCCGAATACAGCTTAGTAATAACGTCTTCATGACCCGTATCGATTAACCAATTAGCAACCTGGTAAACGCCTTCGCCATAATTACCCACCGGATCTTGGTCGCCTGCAATAAGCAAGATAGGCAAATTCTGGGGAACTTTCTTTGCCCATTCTTCGTTTTCGATGCAGAGCATCATATCAATGAAGTCGCGAAGGCTTATATTGTGGGTAGGATGAGTGAATGCATCGAAGGGGTCTTCAGCGTGGTCTCTTTGAACATAAGGATCATGACAAATCCATTCGTTGCCCAGTGTTGCACCTTCGGAGCAGCGAGCAAACATCCAACCCATAAGTTCGTTTACAAAGGCAGGATCAGATTCATGAGCGCCTCCTGCTTCAACGGCTTGATCAAGTTTGGCACGAACTTCGTGAGTGTTTTTAAAAATGCCAGGGGTTCCGCAATAAATAGCGCCAGTGAGTTCTTTGCCATATTTTGCGGAAAAATCACGTGCGATCATGGAGCCCATAGAGTGACCAAACATAAAGTAGGGAAGATTGGGATATTTTTCGCACACGAGATCTTTGAACAGTTTTTCATCTTCCATCATGGTGTGAGGACCTGCATCGCCCCAGTCGCCCCAGGTGTTGTTGGCGATTGCGGTTGCGCCGTGACCAACGTGATCGTCGGCAGCAACAATGTAGCCGGCATCCATTAAAGCAACAATCATATGGAAATAGCGGCGAGAATGTTCACCAAAGCCATGGACCAGCTGTACGATACCTTCTGGTTCAGTGGCAGGGACGTATATCCAGCCTGTTACCTGGTCGCGTCCGTTTGATGAGGGGAATGTAAGTTCGTGAAGCATGGTTGTCCCTTCCCTAATTTGAATGTTTTAGTATGCGCTGGTAGCCGTGCGTAGCTAGGTCGGTTAATCGTTGTTGATTACCGATGCGCTAGTGTGCACAGAGGTGCGCGCAAACTATGTGTTGCGTTCGATTACACGACTAGACTGTGTGCAGTCGAACGCTTCTGCTTATTTTATAGCATCTCGTAGCGTCCGGTTTGCAATAAACGGACAGGATGTTTGGTGTAAGGATGAACAGTGAAACTTGCCTTTGACAAATGGGATGGAGATAGAGAAGCTAGAGCTAGTTACTAAGGGTGTTTTCTGATTTGGGCTTTGATTCTTGCTCGTTCAATAGCGTGCGCGTTGGAACTTCGCCGTTAAAGTAATCTGGATCACATTTCATCTGGAAGCGCTTGCGTATTACTACGGCAAAATCATACAAGCCGTGGGCCAGAGCAACAATTGCCAAGCTGTTGGTGATGGCAAAAACTGCGCCGAAGAGGAATCCCATAGCAAACACTACAGCTATAGTGGATAGGCTTTGGTATCGTACATGCGCGAGACAAAAGGCTAGGGAAGATATAAGAAGCGCTATGGCAAGCACCAAAGGAGCTGGTAAAAAGGAAGAAAGCAGCGTTTCGGTAAGGCTAAAAATAGCGTAGCGAAACAGCAGTTCTTCGATAAATCCAATAAGGGCGAAAAGGACTATGAGAGCCACAAGGGGCAGACGAGGGAGTTCGCCATCAATTCCTTGACGTACGGCTTTAATTGATTGACGTCCGGTTTTGGTTTTATATGCACGTCGTTCGTTTAGCCAGGCTATGACAAAGAAAATAAGAGCAGCTACACATCCTGCAGCGATGGTAACAGGTGCGGGAAGCACGGTAAGTGAAGTGGCTATGGGCCGCAACCAGGCAAGTCCAATAGTGGCATCAAGCCAGTTTCCAGTGGAAATACCAAAAGAAACCATGCAGAGCGCGCAGCCCAACAGTAAAAGAAATGCTTGCGAGTACAGCGTTACCGCGAAGAGTGCTAAGGCTTCTCCTTCGGCAAGGGGAATAAGCTTGTTGCGGCTGGTGTTCATAGCGTTCCTTTTGGCTTCTTTTAATCATGTGGATGCATCCATGTAATTGTACAGTCTGCAAAAGGGATGGTTTGCAGTAGCAACAAAACAAACTGCCCATAGTGAATCCAGCTACTAAGCCGTGTATTCTTTTGCTACATCAATGAAGTGAACGTATACGCCACAAATATTATTTTGGGCATCGTATCCAAAATAGGTTGGATAGACTCCATCACCCCAACCAGAAGCAAAAATAGCAATATTGCAATCTGATTCTGGCACGGTCCAGTTAAGCCAATCACCGTATTTGCTTTGGTATTTTGGATTCGCTTGCGCATTTTCTTCTAGCAATTTGAGAAGTAAATCATTATAGGGATCATAATCTGGATGTTCTTCCAGTTGTTTCGACCAGAAATTTTGGAAGGCCTTTTGGGCTTGAACGTCTGCGATGCAGCCCATACCGGCATCTACACCGAAACCAAAAAACATGCCGTCTTCCAGTTCGTCTTCTAAGTTTTCGCTTCCCACCATTCCAAGTTCATATCTAACTGGTTTTTGATCAGTAACTACTACTTTGACGCAAGCATAGCGATCGCCATATTGCTCGTTAGGAACTACACAGATTTTTACCTGGTACGTTCCGACAGGAATAGTTTGAATAAAAGGCGGAGTATTTTCTAAATCTATCAAAGGATCGCAAGCTAAAACGGTTCCAGTGGGGAAGTGAAGAGAGCCTATATCTAAAACATCTACAGAGATGCCATTTATAGCTTTTTCGGAAAAATAGGTATCTAAATCTATTTTGCAGGCTAGCTTATCCTTGATTGATTCGTATTTATTTAACCAGTCTGTTGTCGGTGTCATAAATGTCCTTTCTCGCATAGGAAAAAGAGAAGCATCAAGCCCAGCATATCCTGCTAAAGCTTCGCGGTTTTATGCTAATTCGTACCACGACCTCTTTAAATTACCATAGTACTGTCGTAAGGGCGGCATCAGTAAAACTAATTTTTATGATTGATGAATACTTGTTTTTCTGTGTATGTGTTTAAGGGGGTACTTCGTGCGCTACTACCTTAGCAACAAGTTGTTTCTTGTTTTTGATTAGTGCTGATTTTTGCAAGTACTGCTATGACCAGGGCGATTTTACGGCAAAAGGTATGACCATGGATGAGTTTATTGAGGCTACTGCTCCTATGGAAGCAAAAGCACTGGGGGTTTCGCTTGATGAAGCGGTGTCGTTGATGGCTACACTGTTGCCACACTTGAAGCGCTGGCGCGAGGTGGAAGAAAACGAGCAGCAGTTTGGCGATGAGCTTCGCGCGGCCTATGGCGATGCAGTTATGGATAAGGCTAACGAGAAGTACGTAGCTATGGGCGAGGCTGCTCACTTACAGGCTGACGAATTGGAGCTTGCTATTAAAGAGCAGCTGCGTCGTGCAGTGGAGAGCGGGGACACCGAAGGGCCTGAAGCGCGAAAGTTAGTTGCTATGCACAGACATTGGCTTTGTATGTATTGGCCCGATGATATGTATACTCCAGAAGCTCATAAGGCTTTGGCGGATGGATATATTACCGATGAAAGATTTCACGCTTATTATGAAGAAGTAGCACCTGGCGCAACTCAATTTTTGCACGATGTCATTCATGCGTGTGCATAATAGATTTGCTAATGTCTATATACTAAATGGCATTGTGTCAGAGCATGGTTTGCACCAGACGTTTTTAGAGTTGATGTTTCCGAAGTTATCTCGGCATGTGTTTAGTGCCCCAAACGCATAGTTGATCGAGAACTTCCATCAATGATTCTCCTAATTCAGTTAGTGTGTATTCCACTTTAGGGGGTACTTGTGGGTACTCTTTACGTTTGATTAAACCGTCGACTTCTAATTCTTTCAAGTTAGCTGAAAGCGTTTTATCAGCTATACCACCTAAGTAACGGCGCATCTGGTTAAAGCGAACTGGTTGGTATTCCATCAAACAATACAGGATGACCATTTTATGCTTGCCCTGGATGAGGGATAGCGTATAGCTGTAGCCGGTTTGACTAAAATCAGCATTCTCAATAGGGTCAATCATAATTATTTCCGTTCTTGCATTGCGGTAGTTCCCCTAAAAACGTGAACCACTTTAGATAATCGAGAAACTCCTAAAGCCTACGAAGAAAACTTCTTATATCTTGAAGTACTACACTTTCTTTCAAGTAAGTACCTGGTGTTAAAACCAGTACTTGTCTTTCTTACGTTATCAAACAATACTGCGAATTGAAGAAAAATTCAATGCAAGCGAAAGGATTCGATGTGGCTAAGAAGAATTTAGGTAGCGAAGGGGAATTGTTCCCTCAATCAGTTTTCATTATTGCAACGTATGATGAAAATGGCGTACCTAACGCCATGAACGCTGCATGGGCAGGTGAATGCACGCGTAAAGAAATTTGCTTTAATATTGGCGATCATAAGACCACTGAGAACATAGTAAAGAAAGGTGCATTTACCGTTGCGCCTGCCAATAAGGGCAATGTTGTTTCTGCTGATTACTTTGGCATCGAGAGTGGTAGTAAGGTTAACAAGGCGGAAAAGAGCGGCCTTACGTTTGTGAAGTCTGAATTTGTGGATGCTCCTGTTATTGAAGAATATCCATTAACTATGGAATGTGAGGTTACTGAAATTCAGGGCGACGAACACGGTGCTCGTATTGTTGGTAAAGTGATAAACGTAGTTGTAGACGAGGAAATTTTGGACGAAGATGGAAAGGTTGATTTTGGAAAGTTTCAGCCTTTGGTATATGACGCATCTCATATGACATATCGCATGGTTGGCGAAGAAGTGGGTCGTGCCTGGAATACGGGTAAGGTTTTAATGTAGTGTGTCGAAGTCGCATGTCGTATCTAATATTTAATCAATGACATATAAAGCCGCTCCGTTGGAAAAATAATGGAGTGGCTTTGTTGTAAATAGTAAGTAAAGGTAAGCTCAATGTGCTTTGCAAGTGGAGTTTTATGTTCTCCTTTTGCATTGCATCCTCTTAAGAAAATTGAAAGCGATCCTGATGAGCTTACAGCATCATCATAACGCAACGCTACTATAGCCGTATTTGGTTACAAGATACTGATGCATTTATATTGCTTACAATCGTCTTATGAAGGTGACAGAATTCATTTATGAAAAGCTTCTACGAGTTAAGAGTATTGAAGCTTTTGTTCGTATAACGAGTTTTAAACAAAAACCATCTTGTTTATGAGAGTGGCTTGCGAACTTTGCTTCATGCATGGCAGTTTGCCTGCTCGACTTAGTTTCCAAAGCGTTGTGTCAGTTCATCGAGCACGAGATTAAAAGCTGGTGTGAATTTTTGGTACTTGCGCCATATGACGTACATCGGCGAGGAGAGTTCGGGCTCTAGAGGAAGGAAACGTAGTCCGCTTTCTTTTCCGGTAGCAACGATTCCTTCGAATCCTAGCGTATAGCCGATACCACAGCGCGTCATAAGTGCAGCGTTGTAGAGCATATCGTAGGTTGCAACGATATCGAGGCTGTCCTGTATTTCTCCGAACCAGCGAAGGTTCTCCTCTTGGAGGCCTTGTCGTGAGCAGATGAGGGGTAGGCCAACAAGATCCTGTCGGTATAGAACCTCATGCTGCGCAAGTGGGTCGCTTTCTGGCACCAAAAGTCCCCAGCGCGTAGATCCTGGCAGCTGGAGGTGGTTGTAACGCGACAAGTCTACGCTCTGCACGATGACAGCAGCATCCAGCACGCCCAGCACCAACACGATCGTGGTAGCGGCAGGCGTGGATGCGAATATCACCCTCGCCGGAGTGAATATCGGTGTTCAGGGGTGTCCGTTTATGATTGCCGACAACAGCACGAGAGACGTTACGATCACCCTTGCAGGGGGTGCCACCAACACACTGATAGCCAGCGGCAACTATGCGGGCCTGCAAAAGAACGGCATTACAAACCCCGGTACGCTGACTATCACCGGCACGGGTATGCTTATCGCACAAGGTGGCTATGATGCTGCTGGTATCGGCAGTCGCGGCACGTCCGGGGATTATAGTGAAACCGTAAATATCACGATCCAGGGCGGCACGATTACCGCAACAGGCGGCAGATCCGGCGCGGGCATTGGCGGCGGCGATAACGGCAACGGTTCCAATATCACAATCAGCGGCGGCATAGTTACCGCAACGGGCGGCGATACCGGCGCGGGCATTGGCGGCGGCTATTCAGGCAGCGGTTCCAATATCACGATTCAAGGAGGCTCTGTTAAGGCAATTCCGGGTAAGGCATTCGCGGGCGAAGATGCCAGTTCGATCGGAGGAGGTGTCGAGGGTAACGGTGCTGTCACTCCCACAGACGGTACAATGGATGTTCATCTCCTTGAAATAGACAATGCCGGCGGCGCCGATATTGCAATCAATGATACGGATTATCCCGATACCCATATCTCTTATGACAGCAACGGCGCCATGTCCGAAGAAGACAGGATCTATGCATATCTCCCTTCAAAGACATTGGTAGTTCCCAATGTCGTTACCATAGGAGATACTACGGCGAAGTATTATTGGGCCAACCAATGGATCAGGGTGGTTGACGGTGATTTTGAAATTACGCTTGATGTACCCGTGACAGGATCAGCGCTGGATACGACGGCGCAGCTTGCTGACGATACCAATATCGGCAGCGTTTCTTCCGTCACATGGAAAGTAGGCGCAGCACAAGCCGATGTCAATGCGAACTGCGGTACAGCATATACTGCGGAAATAACTATCAGCCCGCAGGCGGGATGTGCTTTTAGCGCTGATGCTACGGCGCGTGTAAACGGCAATGAGGCGACTATTACGAACGACAATGGCGTGATTACCGTAACGTACACCTTTGATAAAACGGTACACGTTTGGGGTGAGGCGGTTTATGAGTGGAGCGAGGGCGAGCAGAGCTGCACTGCCACTCGCACCTGCGTGGCCGATGCAACGCATGCGGAGTCTGAGCAGGCAAGCATAACAAGCACACAAACAAAGGCTCCAACTTGCACGCAGCAAGGTGAAACAACGTACACTGCTACGTTTGAAAGCGACTGGGCAGAGCAGCAGACAAAAGTCTTAGCAAATATTTCCGCAACGGGGCATAGCTGGGGAGAGCCCGATTATATCTGGGGTGAGGACGGAAGCACCTGCACGGCAACGAGGACTTGTAGCAACGACCCTAGCCACACGGAGACTGCTGTTGGGCAAATCGTAAGCGAGCGGACAAAAGAGCCGACCTACACGGAACCCGGAGAAACCACGTATACGGCAACCTTTGCAGAAGGCTGGGCAGATACGCAGACAACGACCATTGCAGACATTCCCGCTACAGGATCGGACTGGTATGCGACCGAATACCGGTGGAGTGCGGATGGAAAGACTTGCATCGCAAGTCGCACGCACAAGACCGAGCAAGGCAGGGTAGAAACGCTGGAGGTCACTGCTGTTGGTAAGCAGGTAAAGGCTCCCACCTGCACGAAAGACGGGGCAACGCGCTATACGGCTGTCTTTGATGCAGAATGGACAATCCCCCAAAGCGTGATAGTGGAAGACCTTCCCGCAACTGGCCACAGGTGGAGCGAAATCGTCTACATCTGGAGCGACGATGGGCACACCTGCACCGCCACTCGCACTTGCATGAATGATTCTGCGCACGTGCAGACTGCGGATGCAGAGATAACCCACGTACAAACCAAGGAGCCCACCTGTACGGAAAAAGGTACAACCACCTATACGGCATCATTTGAGGCCGACTGGGCAGCCGAGCAGATAAAATCGATCGCAGACCTTCCTGCTACAGGGCATGGCGAAACAAGGTTGGAAAATATGAAGGAACCCACCTGCACCGAGGAAGGATATACCGGTGATAAGGTTTGCACGGTGTGCGGCGAGATTGTGGAAGTAGGGACCACGATAGAAAAGATTGCACACAGCTTTGGCGATTGGACGGTGGTTGCGCAGCCAACCGCAACGGAAAAAGGAGAGCAGCAGCGTATCTGTTCGATTTGCGGATCTGTTGAGAAACAGGAAATCCCATTAACGAGCACAGCTGGTGATCAAACTGCTCCCGGCCAGGGGGATACCGAGTTGCCGCAAACATGCGACAAAGCCAATCTTTGATTATGGGGCGTATTGCTCTTTGGATCTGTTTTGGGACTGCTGGCAGCGATCTTCCTAAGAAGGAAAAAAGCATAAACTGATTGATTAGTATTAAACAGTCAGAGGATTAGGGTTGACAAACGCGGTCCAGAACGCATAAAGAAACCCCCTGAATCGAGTGATTTCAGGGGGTTTCTCAAAGTTTTTACTCTTGCAAAATCGCCGGCGGTTATCCACATTTTGACACCATCGCGACATGTCACGGTACGTCACGGACGGAAAAATCGCAGATTAAAAGGCCTTTCCGTTTACTCCCACTCGAAAGTTGATTCGTTGGTTGCTGTATTTTCGAATCGTATCTGATGCGACAAGAAATCTATTATGACTCGGCGTTGCAGTGGGGATGGGTGCTGGTGGTCGCCAAGTTAACGTCATTCATTCCGACGCATGTCATTAAGCGTATTTAATAACACTTCAAGATACTTGCGCAGTTCCTTCGGGTCATTTTTCTTTCCATTGGATTCGATTTTGTTGATGGTTGTTTTTACGGTTGCGAAAAGCTCCGATGAAAGGATTGTTCCCTCGCTTTTTTCCATTCGGGCTTGAAGCCAGCTGATATGACGAATAGCCCTCTGATTCAGTATGGCTTCGCATACAGTTAGCAATTGCTCTGAGCTAAGCGTTGAAATCCAATCCATCTCATCGAACTCTTCCGTGAAAGAACTGTATTGGTTCTTCCATGTTCCATTTCTGAACAATTCGGTTAGCCATTTGTTAAAGCTTTTGAGTGCCTCTCCATTGATTGACCTGAGATGTTGTTTTTCAACAAGTAATGCGGAGGCGTTCTCCCATCCATGCTCCTCTGCGTGTAAACAAATTGCCTCAATCATGCTAGAAGGTGCACTTCTGGGCTTTATGACTTTGCATCCGAGGGCGTTCAGGCGATATTCGTCTGCGTTATCGAAGAGAAGCGTCTTCCAATCATCAGGGGAAATGGATTCCAGCCCCTTGAGTATCCAAGGGCGAATGACTTCTGGGTCTCTGCTGTAGAACTGTGAGTAAATCAAGCTAAGAGTGAAGTCGAAATCGGTCGTCGTTATGTCCTCGCTCGAATATGCATTTAACAAAGCCGCTTGCACTGAGCGCTTGTAGTCCATCGGCTTGGTAGCTAGATAATTCATGATGATCGAGCAGGGTACATGAGACAGTTGCGATGATTCGCGAATGAATTGCTCGGCAAGAGAATCAGAAAGCTGGGCCGTCTGACTGTTTTCAGCATCTTGGCGGAAGACCGACGTTGCCGCTTCCCAATCGCATTGGTCTTCACTATCTCCGAAAAGGTAAAAACTAATGCCTTCGACAATGGAGGTGCTTTCATTGGGTACAATCGTGTTCGCATCGCAGGAAATAGAATTTCTCCTGAGCCTTGCGTCTAGATGGTATGCAATCGCCGCGGCTATATATTGAGGGGATTCAAGCTTTTTGAAATAATTAGTCCCGATTCTGTTTCCTGCAATAACGTACTCAACAAAGGGAGTGGAGTTGCATGTTCCTCCCAGCCTCATAATGCAGTACATTTCGAAGAAAAGCCTTGAAATCGAGTCGGAATTGTTTATTCCAATATTATTCGGGTCTGAACAATTCACTTCTGGAATCGCATTGTTTATCAATCGCGATTTCGAAAGCATCTTTGCAACCGTGATATCACCTTGCGCTGACGGAGCGGAATCTGCCAGTCCTCGAATGATATTGTTGAACGTCGATTTGGTTTCAAGATCGAATAATCGCAGAATTCTATCGGCATGTTTCTTGTAAGCGACCGTCTCTATGAAATAATAACAGTTTTCGCCGAGGTCAACTTGGAAGCTTGCCTCTGCCTTATCGCTAGCCCCCAGATCTATCTTCTCGAAAAATGCGTCAATATTTTCGATACGTTCATTTAGTTCGTCTGCATTGAGGGTGCCAAATTGACTCACTGAGGAGGCGGCGCCTTTGTATGCGCTGCTTATAAGCTCTGTTTTATTGCCGTTTTCCTCCATAATGTACGACGCCACGGTAAAGCCTCCCGACTTTAATGATGGCCAAGCGAGATTTGGTAGGAAGTCTAGGAACGTTCTGGCTAACATTTTTGCGGATGCGAGGTTGTCTTCATCGCTCGTGTCGATATCTAGTACTTTGCGCATAAGCGAAATCAGCCTTTGAGAGGAATCAGCACCATTGAAGCTGAACACGTTATAAAAGCAACCACATATTGAGTCAAAGAGGCTTGGAATATGCGCCAGCGCCTCGTTTAAATCAAGCCCTTCGATCCAGGCATCGTCTTTAAGCAGGTTGCTGACCAGCAGTTCATTGGCTGTTTTTTCATCGAATACCCCAAATGCCATCATGGCAACGTGAATGCTTTCGGCATTTTTGTTGTCCGGGAGTCCTATCTCGCTAAAGATTCGTCCGCTGCTAATTCTGTCGGAAATATAAGTCGCAAATGAATCTAGTGAGTTTGATTCGGAATCCGTTATTTGATCTGACGGAAGGCCTCTTAAGTAGCTGTTTCTGTGCCAAACGTATACAGCAACAGATTCAATGGGGATCGCATGGTAGATGCGTTTCAATGAAACCATTTCGTTGATCAAGCGCTTAGTCTCCCTCGGGTTTCGCACGTTAATCATGCGGTCTAAGTTGTTTAGCACGGAGAATACATACTGAATTGTTTCAGAGTTCGCATCGGGAAAGGCGTGCCCAATATTCGACAATGCTGAAGTTTTCCACTCTGATCTAATTGGGGTGGGTATTTCGTACTGAACGATGAATAGCTTGGACAGAGAGCCAGATTCATTCGCTGAATGGGTTTCCCCATCTATGGATTCCATCGTCTTCATTGAGATGGGAAGAAGAATCCAAGATTCAATGATGTTGTCATTGTGACCCTCTACGGCATTAGCAAAAAGCTGGATGCTGTCCCAAGCATTCTTCGCCTGGTCAGGTGCGAGCCGGTCTAAGTTGTCCAGGGCAATGACGACTTTTCCGCTAGGTGAGTGTTTCTTGGCGATCCTTAATAGTTCCATCAAATATTTCTCATAGCAGAGCGATCCCATGAATTCCGTCTGCGTGGTCCGGGTGCTTTGAGTGCTTGGATATCCTGCTAAATGTTTGATGAGGTCGGCTATTCCAAGCTTTGCATCATTGAAGGTTCCTTTAGCTTTTCGGTAAAACACAAGGGCTGCAATTAGAGCGATTGCTGCTGACACCCCTATTGAGACCAAGTTGGTCCAACTTCCTGATAGCCCAATTGCTGATAAGAACGCTGAAACAACATGGTTGAAGCCGACGAAAGCCGCCGAAAGCACCGCGATGAAAACAACGATGGGAGAGATATCGTGTTTCTCGATGGTGAGTACGGTCTGCTCTTCACTCTGAATTTTGCTTGTTAGATGGTCCCAGTCTTTGTCATCATCGTTTTTAAAGGACCTCCGAAGGCTAGTGTCCAAGCGTTCAAGAAACCCTCTTCTCAATGAATCGCCTGCATGCGACCAAAGGTCGAAGGTAAAGAAGCAGATCTTGTTGCTTTCAGTAAGGTTTTTTTCAACCATCGAGAGAATGGAAGACTTTCCTGATCCCCAATCGCCAACCAAGGCGATTCTTCTATCCATGTCTTCTTCAGGAAGGATGATATCTGAGGCAATAGTATCTGCTATTGCCTTATGGACTTTAAAATCGTTTCCGCTGTCGGAGATTGGTTTGTCGTTGAGAAAGTGTTCCATTTCTCTCCTCAATAATTCATTTGGTAACGTCTTACTCGCAGTAAATGATTAACTTGTCGTGTTTGCATTGGCTTGGGACGCGTTTCGCCCCGTCATGCGTTTCTGGATATGCAAATTGCAAACTACTACGGCAGGGTTTCTATACTGTACATGCTGTAACCCTCGTAGCTGTAGCTGGCGTCGATGCTCTTCATGTAGATCTGACGGTCGTCGATCTTGTCGAATGTCGATTGGGACATCTTTCCGATTGCCTCTAGCGCTTCGGGGACATGAATGGAGGGCACGAAGCGGAATCCGCCTTTGGCGATGTTGACCGTGCGCATCTTGTCAGCGAAGTCATACACGTCCTGGAGCAGGTAGCCGTGAATCTTCGCAAGTCCGGTGAAAGTTCCGACCTCGAAGGCGCCAAGCGGCTCATTGTCATAAAGCTCAAGGGCCCTGTGCTTAGTCAGAAGCTCCTTCTCATGCGCCAGCTCGAAGGAGCTGGTTATGCCTAATTTGTTCTCTAGGGTCATTAATCGCCTTCCATTTCGAGCGGATGGTTGCGCCGTCTATTCCTTCTTCAAATCGTCGCGGTTCTCGAGAATTGAGCGAATCGCCTCTCTATCGCTCTCGCTCGGCAATTTCGTCAGCTCCTCTTCCATCCGTTCGGGGTCCATCTTCGTCTTGTCCCAATCGAAATGGCTGTTGGCGTCCCCGCTCGCGATGCGTCTTTGCGCGCCTGCGGGTTCGTAGGAGGCTTTCCAGTGGAGGTATTCCTCCTCGCCGATCTTCTCGAAGCGCCAGTCGCGCTCCTTCTCGGACCACTCCTGGATGCTGTCCTCGAGGTTCGTCTGTACCGGCATCACGTAGGCCGTGCCGTATATCAGGACGGACCTCAGGAACCCTGCGTCCTCCATCTCCATGAGGAAGTGGACTATCTCGCTCTCGCGGTACCCGTCGTGCTCCCGCAGGTAGTCGGCCGACACGCCCAACGCCTCGGCGATGGCCTTGCGATGCGCGTCCTTGGGGTTGCGGGTCCCCAACTCGTAGCTGCGGACGGCGGCCTCGGAAAGTCCCGTCCTCTCCGCCAGGTCGAGTTGCGTCATCCCCAGCTCCTGGCGTTTTCGCCTGATCCTCGCGCCGCAGGTAGCCTTCATGAGGCGTTCCTTTTCCGTCCAAAGTCATATCTTTCATTATATTATAGGGTTATTTCTCATCTTGCCTGCGCATTGTCTCTTCATGCCTTTATTGATTCATTTGGTGACCTGCGGCCATATCCGATAGGGGATAAGGCGCTCTCATTTGTTAGGAAGAGAAGAGCCGTGACATTACCACGGCTTAAAAGCATGCTTTAGTAAGGTAGAATAGAACAAATATTCTATTCTCACTCAATGGCTAAATCGCGTCTCTGGTCTCCTCCAGTTTGCCGTGTCTTGTCTCAATTTGATGAAATGGCACTCATTAAAAATCAGTGAGATTACTGGGCCAAATTCGGGTCACAATTTTTCGATCCATTTGGGGCGTTTTCCTGGGTCACGATAAGACGGCATGGCTATTTTCGTTTACTCCATGCTTTTGCTATTACCTCATGCTCAATACTCAAATACTTCAAACGCATTGTAGTTACCAGAAAGAAGTGAGCAATGCATAACATCGAAATCGCCAAAATCAGACAAGTTGCTAGAGACATGCTTGGTATTGCACCGGATGAAATCAGCAGCAGTATCACGGAGGTAAACCCAATGAGGACAACACAGGCAACGCGTTGTAAAATAATGCTTTACAGACAATCGTAATAAACTGGAATTTCTTTCGTTTGTGTCGAGTGAACCTACATGGTCATAGTTGCATCCAGGTCATATACATCTTGCTCGGTTAACTCCTCGAGGGGTAGAAGAGGGTACGCCGTCTCCCGGAGTTCGGCAGCAAGCAAGATATTGGGTGAGAGAGGAAGTTAGACCAATTGAATGAAGATCAGACCCGTTCAGATGAAGCGTTGAAGGGGCTAGCTTCAATTGTTCCGCCAGTTGATGCCTCCTCGCTTGGTCAGGTGGCAAACCTTGCAAGCATTTCCAATTCGGTTGTTAGTCCTGTCCACAATGTTCTTGCAGGCTCAAATTTCAAATCCTTGGTCAGTCCGCTTTCGTCTTCCCAGATGAGCGGGATTGCAGAGACCTTGAATACCTCTGCGCTGAAGTTACCTGATTATGATCTGACCAAAATTTACGAGGGAACTACTCCGAACTATACGATTCCCGATCGCTCTTTAAGGGATTTAGCCGTTTCTTCTTGTTTCAAGTCAAGTTGGCATCAGCTCATCATTGTGGGGAACGGTTTCGACCTCCAGTGCGGACTTCGGTCGAGATTTAGAGATTTCTTTGAGCCTAGATTCGAGATAATTGCTGCCATCAAGAACAATGACAGAGAAACCTGGCAGAAGTTCCTTGAAGATCGCTGTCTGACCCTCTGGGACTTCATTCTCGAGGCTAGCATTGACAATCAATGGTGCGACGTCGAAGAAGAGGTGGAGAGATGGATTCTTTCGGCCGCTGATCAAAATCCCGAAACGTCGCTGCTCCAGGGCACGCTTAGCGCTATGCAATGTGAGTACCTATTCGCTGACGAGATACCATTTACCCCATTGAACGAGGATAAAAGACGTCATTTCTTCAATGAAAGCGGTAAGATTCGTATATTCAACAATATCGCTCGCTACATTGCTGTTCTTCATCCCGCTCTCCTCGGCGAGAAGCGCGAACCCGAGAGGCTCATCGAGCTGCTTAAGCGTGACCTTGGGAGACTTGAGCAGGCATTTGGCGATTATCTCTCAAAGGAGATTGCTTACAACGATGGGTATAAGGGGGAGTGCAAAAAACTCTGCCAGGCAATCGATGAGGACGGCAAGCGAAGCGACGAGGATTTTTATGTGTCGACCTCCGTTCTGAGCTTCAACTACACAAACGTTGCTGAGAGTTACTTCGACAAGGGTGATGACGGAGTGTTTGTCAATATTCACGGAAAGCTTGGCGAAGACATCATATTTGGTATAGATGGTAAGGACTGTATGGATAACCCCGTTGCCGTTCCATTCACCAAGACGTATCGCCTCATGCTTCGAGGTGGATCAAGAACGGGCGGTCTAGTAAGCACCGCTAATAGTTCAAACCTTCAGGATGCGACCGATGTTATCAAATTCTACGGGCACTCCCTCGGCAAAGCGGACTACTCCTACTTCCAGTCCATATTTGATGGTGTGGACTTGTATGAGAGTGAGACCGTACTTGTATTCTATTTTCCGTTGGACAGTTCCGATGACGCGGAGGTAGTCAATAATATGTGGCGGATGAGGCTTTCCAATTCAATCAACGACCTGCTGGTTGCCTACGGAGCGACTATGGACAACATAGACCACGGAAAGAACCTCATGCACAAGCTTCTGCTTGAAGGAAGGCTTATAATACGTGGATTGCTGGTTGACTGAATGGTTTCGACGGAAACGCTCAGTCTTCAGAAACCCCTCCTTTCCTGCATGAACTCTGGAATGTTGGCGCGGATGATGCCGCCCTTCTGTTGGATGGGGGTGTTTCGTGTCAACAGGCACTTGGGGTAGTTGTCTCTTATCTGTGCAAAGGGACGGCATTTGCGCTCCTCGGCGGACTGATCGGCCATGATGGTCATTTCGGCCTGGACGTATGTGCAGCCCATCTCAGGATTCCTTAGGATGAAGCTGCATTCCAGTTTGCCGATGCGCCCAACGCTGACATTGCATCCCCATGCGCGGGCATAGGAGTGAACGACGTTCTCGAGCATGGGCCCGTAGTTGATCCGGTTGTCGGTGTTGAGGGCGAAATAGAAGCTCAGGTTCTCCAGGTGCACTTTTGCTTGTCTCGCAGTGATTTTCGCGATTTCAGGTCGAAGCGGGCGCACTTGTTGATGATCTTCGCGTCCTCAAGAATCTGGAGGTACCGCGCGAGCGTCTCGCGCTTGATCCTTACGCCTTGCTTGCTCTCGAGATCTGATCGAGCGTTCGCGAGCGATATACTGTTTCCAATCTTCACTGGAGCCAGTATGTTAAATACTATGTTTATAGGGGATATATCTTATTAAAAAGACGACTTACACTCTCATAACTAAGGAATTTGCTATTCCCACTCAATCGTAGCAGCTTCAAAATACATTATGTCTCGTCTCTCTTCGTGTTATCTCGTTCATATATTATCTTAAAGTCCGAATCACTTTGTAATCAGCTGGGTGATTACAAACCACCGAAATTCAAGCATAAAGTCCGATTCCTGCGATTACTCCCTGGCGACTACTCCCAGTTTTATGAATGGGGATAGCAGCAGGTGGTTTGCAGTTCGGCGTTTTGGTCAAAATCGGCATTCCTATTCTTTGGGTGACTTCCTTTGAGGCCGTTAATGTGCCTATTCGTAAGCTCATTTTAGGCGTAGGCATTTCTTCTAAAAAATGCCAGGGACAACCCCGGCTCCTGGAAGCCCTTCTGCTTTGAAAGACCAATTGCATTATCTTATGGAATGAGGATTCTGGCAATTGTTCATAACTGCCGACCATATAGATCATTCATAAAACGGCGATGCGATACTAATTGCTGGTTTGTTGAGGTTACGCCGCGATCCTATCCTGCTCTTTCGTGAGATGGCCATGTTCGTTGTTGATTGCATGGATGTTTGAGGTATCGGTTCTTAAGTGAAGAACCAATCTCATGTCCAAATGGAACAATTCTGTCCATTTGGGCTAGGAGTTTGCCAATTGCTGTCGGATACTCCGCGAGTAAGTTAACATTAGCTAACAAAGGAGTATAGAGATGAGCAACGCTGATTCTTCCAGGACAAACTCACGCGTCCTTAAGGGACGAGATTTAATAACGGTGGGCATTTTTACCGCACTGTATTTTGCGGTGAATTTCGTGTGCATGCTCCTGTCTGGTCTTCATCCGTATCTATGGGTGTTTATGCCTGCTCTTGATGGCTTGCTTGCCGGTATCCCGTTTATGTTGGCATGTGCAAAGGTTCCCAAGTTCGGAACTGTGCTCATCATGGGAATGGTTCCTTCATTAATCTATTTCATTACCGGAATGTTCACACCGCTCATTCTCGGCATGATGCTTGGCGCATGCTTGATTGCCGAGGTGATTCGCGCAGTTACTAAGTACCGCAGTTTTGCTGGTAATGCTGTTGCTTACGCTGTGTTCGGGTTCGGTATGTGCGGCAGTCCTTTGCCGCTTTGGGTATTCCATGATTCTTTCGTCGCCCAGATCGCTTCACAGGGAATGGGGGCCTCTTATCTTGCGACGCTTGAAACGGCGGCTAATCCAACCATGCTTATCGCAATGTTCGTTGTTACGTTTATTGCTGGTCTCGTTGGCGCTTACGTCGCGAGGGGAATGTTTAAGAAGCATTTCGAAAAAGCGGGGCTTGTGTAATGGGGCAGGAGATGCTTGCCGATGAGAAAGAGCTTCTTTCTGGCGGATCCATTTTGGGGAAGCCTCATTCTCAAGGCGTCCTCGACTTGGATCCGCGAACCTTTATGGCGGTTCTTGTTGCGGTGTCAGTGCTCGCCTTTGTCGAAAAGGGACTTGTCGTCGAACTTGTGCTTGTTTGCGCTGTAGCAATCCTTCAGGCTCTTTGTGGCCATATAAGAATGGCTTTCGGCTTTATGGCGGGCTATGCTGTTTTGGTGGCAATACTGCATCTTGTTCTTCCCGCTATTGGGGGAATTGCCGCTACGATGTTCACGATTAGCCTCACATTTGCTAGGAAAATCTATTTGTGCTTAATGGTTGGGACTCTTCTGATCTCCGAGGCATCTGTTCATAGAATTGCAACTGCGTTAGCAAAACTCAAAATCCCTCAGTCTGTTCTTATTCCTTTAACGGTGACGTTGCGCTATTTTCCTACCCTTAAAGAAGAGGCATCGCATATTCGTGACGCTATGGCTTTGCGCGACATTCCTGTCGGTAACAGGGTTGAGTGCTTTGTTGTCCCGTTGGTTATGTCGGCGACTTCGACCGCTGATGAACTGGCTAGGGCGGCGACATGCCGAGGAATAGAAAATCCGTCGCCTTCTACGGATACCGAGCGTCTTTCGATGCGCTGGTTTGATTGGGCGGTTATAGCGATTTCCGTTGCTGTGGTTATTTTGGTCGCGTTGTTGGGAGGCGAGTTCTAATGGAATCCCAAAGTGACGATTCGGTGATTTCTCTTTCAGGCGTGAGTTGCGCTTTAAGCGATGGCACATCGATTTTAGATAACATCAACCTTCAAGTGAAACGGGGAGAATGCCTGCTTTTGATAGGACGCTCGGGCTCTGGGAAAACAACCATCACTAAGTGCATAAACGGCTTGATTCCTTCGTTTGAGCCAAACCTGGTTCTTGAAGGGGATGTCCGGGTTTGCGGTCTTGATCCGTCTAGTTGTGAGATGTATGAGCTTGCCGAACTTGTTGGAAGCGTGTTTCAGAATCCGAAAAGCCAGTTTTTCAACTTGACTTCAAATGATGAGCTCGCCTTTGGCCTTGAATCACGCGGCGTCGCGATTGATGAGATCGAAAGACGAATCGCTAGGACAGTCGTTGCACTCAAAGCGCAACGACTGCTCAATCGTAACGTGAATACGATGAGCGGCGGAGAGAAGCAAAGCCTCGTGTTCGCTTCTGTCGACTGCTCCGAACCAGATGTCTTTGTTCTTGATGAGCCAACAGCAAATCTTGATACGTCTTCTATCGAGGTCTTGCATGACGAGATAGCGGCTGTGAAGGCTCAGGGAAAGACGGTTGTCATAGCTGAGCATAGGCTCTATTTTGCTGCCGATCTGATAGATAGAGCAGTTCTGATAGAAAACGGGCGGATTTCTCGGGAATTTTCTCCAAAAGAACTATTGGCAATTAATTCGGAGGAGCGTGAAATTTTAGGCCTCCGCGCGACTGATCCGAGGGAAGCCCTATCCGTAACAATTCCAAGCTGCTGTCCTGGTAATGGATGCCAATCCGATGGTGCATCGAAGGGGGTAGAGCTCTCTTCGTATACAGTCCTTCGAAGAGGCAATAGCGTCTTTGAGCCTATGAGCGTTTTCGTACCATGGGGAAAGGTGCTCGGAATTTTAGGAGAGAACGGCACAGGGAAAACGACGCTCTTACGCGGACTAGCAGGTTTGGAGCGTCATGAAATGGGCGATGTGATGTTTGACGGAAATCGCCAAACAAGGAAAGAGAGGAAACGGGCGGTATCTCTTGTAATGCAGGATGTTAATCATCAATTGTTTTCGGACAGTGTTTGGAACGAGTGCCTTTTGGCGGTTGGCGGACAAGATAACGAGTCGACGCATGCGCAAATCGAAGCAACGCTTTCCAAGCTGGACCTCTCCGATAAGGCGCAGGTGCACCCTATGGCGCTATCTGGAGGCCAGAAGCAGCGTCTTTCTCTTGCATGCGCTCTGCTTTCTGGCAGGAAGGTGCTGCTCCTCGATGAGCCAACGAGTGGGCTCGACTTTGATCATATGCTCGAAGTTGTAAGCCTCGTGCGCGGTATCTCAGAAACGGGAACGGCAATCATATTGGTTACCCACGATCGAGAGTTTCTCAATCGGTGCTGCGATAGTGTCATCGAGCTCAACGCAGCATCCAAGGAGCCATTTTAATGAGTTATCGTGCAAAAAGCATCTTTACGGATGGGACTAGCACCGCCTTCCCTTTTTCTCTTGATACGACCCCTTCGGTTTTTGGCGGAGAAGTGCATCTGGCTTCAGCGTCGGGCGAGACTGTGATGCGCGTTGAAAGCGACGACGGTTTCGGAGAGATGCGTTTTACTGAGGTTCTTCCGGGGATCACTGTTTCGTTTAACGATTTTCACATGGGACGCTGCATTTCCTCTTTCTCTACCGAGAGTGATGTTTTGTGCATTGACTGGTGCCGGGAGGGCAGGATCGAGCAACCCGTGCCCGGAGGCTCGTATGCATACGTGTCTTCTGGGGATCTCAAAGTCGACGATAGGGCAAGACACACAGGGGAATTTGTTTTTCCCACGCGTCGGTACCGAGGGGTTACCATTTCGTTTGATCTTTCATTTGCGCCTGATTCGATAAGAAAGGCGCTTCCCGGTTTTGCGGTTGACCTTTTTGAAGTGAAGCGGCGATTTTGCAAAGAAGGAAGACCCTTTTTCCTGCACGCCAACAAGCAAGCTAGCCATATTGCCGCTGAGCTCTATCTCGCTCCCGTGAAGGTGCGAAAGGCGTATTGCCAAATCAAGTCTCTCGAACTGCTTCTTTTCCTAGACTCCTTAGAGCCCGATTTGCTAGTCGAGGGAACGGAATACTACCCGCGTTCGAAGGTCGCCCGCGTCAAAGAAGCGCACGATCTGATGGTTTCGAACCTTTCTGAGAGCATTACGGTCGAGCAAGCAGCAAAAGGTGCTGGCATGTCTCTTACGGCGTTCAAACAATGCTTCAGAGGCGTCTACGGCTCTTCTCCGGCAGCTTATGTGCGCACTGTCCGGATGGAGCTTGCGGCAAAGATGCTAAGAGAGACCGATGCCAACGTTTCCGAAATCGGCGCACAAGTTGGATATGAAAGCCCTTCCAAGTTCTCTGTCGCATTCAAAGGGTTTAGCGGCGTTACGCCCAGCGAGTACCGGCGGCGTGAGTAATGCATTCTGTCCAATCGGAACACTTCCGTCCGAACGGAGCTGATGCGACGCCCGTCGCATCAAATAATAAGCCAAGGTTAACAATTCCGGTGAAGAGCTTATGCGATTCGCCGATATTCCGTTGAAGGAAGTGATGCCATGTCGACAAACGAGGCTCTTTCGGAAAATGTTGAGGGAAGGTCGTGGGTTGGCACGCTCTTCTCTTACGCATTCCGCTGCAAGGGCAAAATGCTCTTTTCGCTCTTAGCGTCTGTCGCCAGCGTGGCTGCAGGCTTTGTCCCTTTTTACGCGGTGTACCGCATCATGGGAATGGCCATCGCCAAATCGCTGACTTGGGATGGCGCTTTGATTTGGATCGCCCTGGCGGCAGTTGCTTATATTCTGAGCAAGATTCTGTTTGGGATATCCACCCTTTTGTCTCATGTTTCGGCTTACACGATTCTTGAATCGCTTCGAAAGGACGTCGTGCGTAAGCTTATGCACGCCTCTTTGGGAACGGTTCAGACGAAGAGCATTGGGAATATAAAGAGCGTGTTCCTCGATCGAATCGAAAATATCGAGCCTCCTTTAGCCCATATGATTCCCGAACTGGGCGGTTCGCTCGTTCTTGCGGCAGGTTTGGCGGTTTGGCTTGTGCTAATTGACTGGCGCATGGCTCTCGCATGCCTTGTTTGCGTCCCTTTGGGCTTGATGGTGTTTGCGTCGAGCCTCAAGGAGTTTAATGCAAAGTACGCTGCATTTATGGCTGAGAGCAACCACGTGAACAGCGTCATCGTGGAATACGTGGAAGGCATCCAGGTGGTGAAGGCCTTCAATCAGGCAAGCGACTCCTATGAGAAATACTCAAATGCGGTCAAAGCCTTCAAGGATTTTACAATGGAGTGGTTCAAGTCTACTTGGCTAACCATGAACCTCATGTCAAGCATCATGCCGACAACGCTTCTTGGGGTGATGCCCGTTGGCTTGGCTCTCTACTTTAATGGGGCCCTGTCTCCGATTGACCTGGCGATGTGCGTGGTGCTGGCGCTTGCCATCGTTGATCCGATCGCTAGGTTCACCTCGTTCATTAATGAAATAAAGTCCATGGAATACGCTGTAGCCGATGCCGAGGAGTTTCTTGGCCTGCCAGAACTTCCCGAGGTGACTCGAAACGCAACTGGAGTTCAGGATTCGTCCATCGAGCTGAAAGACGTCCATTTCTCTTATAAGGAAGACGAAGAGGTTCTGCATGGAATATCTCTGAACATACCACGCGGGTCTTTCACCGCGCTCGTTGGCCCGTCTGGGTCTGGCAAGTCGACCCTAGCACGTCTTCTTGTGCGGCATTGGGATGTCGACGATGGAAGCATCGCTATCGGAGGCGTCGACGTGCGCGATATGCCGCTCGAGCAGCTTTCCGAGCTGGTGAGCTTTGTCGCCCAGGACAACTATCTTTTCGACGCAAGCATTCGGGACAATATCAGGCTTGGGAATCCTTCGGCAAGTGACGAAGAGGTGGAGGCGGCGGCTCGGGCGGCGTGCTGCGATGATTTTGTGTCGCGCCTGCCGCAAGGACTGGATACCCCAGCGGGATCGGCGGGGTTTGAGCTTTCAGGAGGAGAGAGGCAGCGCGTTTCCATCGCGCGCGCAATTTTGAAAGATGCTCCCGTAGTGGTTCTCGATGAGGCCACCGCCTTTACCGATCCCGAAAGCGAGGACAAGATTCAGAAGTCTATAGCTCATCTTTCATCAGGGAAGACATTGGTGGTCATTGCGCACCGACTTTCGACAATTGTGAACGCGGATCAGATAGCGGTAATCGATGGAGGGAACGTAATCGCGACGGGAAAGCACGACACGCTGATTTCAACCTGCCCTCTCTACGCGCGGATGTGGTCGGCTCATATAGGCGCGCGGATGTGGTCGGCAGGTTCTGGCGAGGAAAGGAGCAAGTAATGATAGACTCGCTTATCCGTATCATTCGATGGACCGGGCCTCATAAAAAGCGCCTTTTTCTCGGATGTGTTTGCTCCTTTCTTATGACATGGGCAACTGCAGCGCCTGTTGTAATTGGAGCTTGGCTTCTAGCCAGGGTGGTCGAGGATTCAAATGGCGATTCTCGACTCGACCCTTCTTGGGTGTGGCTTTCCTTTCTCGCAATAGTTGCCTGCGTCCTGCTGCGGTTTGTCTTCTCCTATGGGAAAAACAGGTTGCAGGAATCTATAGGCTACGAGGTGGCTCCAGAAGACCGCATAAGAATTGGCAATGTCCTCAAGAGGGTTCCGATGGGGTTCTTTTCGGAGGTGAACACGGGAGATATCCTCACTCTTGCAACGACCGAGCTAGGCGTCCTCGAGCTTCAGGGGATGAAAATGGTCGATGCGGTGATAAATGGTTACGTCAACCTAGTTGCGATAATCTGCTTCCTGCTTTTCGTAAGCCCGCCCGCTGCCCTTGCTGCGATTTTGGGCACGGCGATCTCGTGCTTTGCCCTCGCTTCGATTAACCGCACGTCAAAGCGGCTTACCCCTGTTGCACATGAAGCGACCGAAAAACTTGCTGAGGACATCATCGAATATGTTCGGGGGCTTGGAACCGCAAAATCGTATGGACAGAGTGGTGCTGCGGAGAAGCCCATCCTGCGCTCGGTGAAAGGATTGAAGGAAGCTCGCATTGCAATAGAGTTTGGGTTCACGCCGAAAAACGTCATCCACCTGATTGCGTTCAAGCTCGCTAGCGTGGGCGTGGTTGGATGCGCCGTGTGGGGCTTTGTGGCCGGATCTCTTCCCCTCTGGTCGTTTTTCGCCCTTCTGGCATTTTCGTTCACTATTTTTTCCGGAGTGGAGAAGGTCAACGACTCCGCGCATATGCTTGGTGATCTGGGCGACATTCTCGATAGGCTCGAAAAAGTCGAAAACGCGAAGCGAATCGACGAGAATGGCCAAGAGATAGCGCTTTCGGAATACGACATTGAGTTTCAAAATGTAACGTTTTCCTACGGTCAGGGCGAGAAGACGAGGAAAGTTCTCGACCAGGTGAACCTCAGCGTTCCTGAGGGGTCGACGTGCGCCATAGTGGGCCCGTCAGGCTCGGGCAAGACCACCATTGCCAACCTGATGATGAGATTCTGGGATGTCGATGCAGGGCGAATTCTTGTTGGAGGCAGGGACGTGAGGGAGCTGACATGCGATAGCCTTCTCCGAAACTTTTCTGCAGTGTTTCAAAGCGTCTACCTCTTCAACGATACCATCGAGAACAACATTCGTTTCGGAAAGCCGGGCGCAACAGAAGAGGAAGTCCGAAATGCAGCGCATCGTGCTAGGGTCGACGAATTTGCGGAGATGCTGCCTGATGGGTACAACACCATGGTGGGCGAAGGGGGCGCTGCGCTTTCGGGTGGCCAGAAGCAGCGAATCTCTATTGCGCGGGCATTGCTAAAAGACGCACCTATAGTGATTCTGGACGAAGCGACGGCAAGCATCGATCCTGAGAATGAATCTCTCATCCAAGCTGCGCTCACTGAACTGACCTACGGCAAAACCGTTGTAGTAATAGCTCATAGGCTTGCCACCATAGAGCATGCCGACCAGATACTTGTAGTGGATCGTGGAAGAATTGCTCAGCGAGGAACTCATCAAGAGCTTTTGGAACATGAGGGAATCTACCGTAGGTTTGTGGAAATAAGGAGTGAAGCAGAAGGATGGAGTTTCCGCCAATGATCTCAGCAGATTCATCTTTGGATCCCGCCGATGTCGAACGGGACTCTATTTCGCATACGAAAACAATGACGACCGAATCTTCCGAAGACTATCTCGAGGCGATCTTCGTCATCCGCGCCGAGCGTGGCTCCTGCCGCAACGTGGACATTGCGGAATACCTGGGCATAACGAAGCCGAGTGTTACTAAGGCGCTTTCAGGCCTTTCCTCCCAATCGCTTGTGGAGGTGGTCGATCGCGATGTGCGGCTCACTCAGAGGGGGCTTGGTATCGCCAAGGCAACTCTCGAGAAGCACGAGTTCTTCAGGCGGTTGCTCCGCGACGCTGGAGTCGATGACGAAGTGGCATCGAAAGAGGCCTGCCGTATGGAGCACTGTCTGTCGGCGGATTCGTTTGAGAAGTTTTCTGCTTACCTGAAGCCAAGGTAGCTTTTCCGGCAGCTCGATAATTGGAAAGAAGGCACGTCGACCCGAAAGCGGGGTCAGTTATTTGGCTCTGTCGTCTGAGGCTATGCGCTAAGCCGGGTTTGAGGTTGGCGGGGTCGTCCGGCAGCGACATAGCGCCCCTCAAGCAAGAAGGATACAAGGCAATGACCGTGGAAAAGGGGCGCTGATCACGAACCTTCGTCTTTGAAGTCGATAAAGGTTCTTAGCAGCTCGACGAATTCTTCCAAATCGGGTCCGTAGGATTTTCCCGTATTAAGGTCGACAACATAATATGAAGCAGTGCTGGGAACGTATTTGCTCCGTTGTCTGTACTCGAGAAGCTTTCGGTCGATTCCTTCATCGTGGCCAATCTCTTCAAGAGGGATAAACGAATAGCTGAAGCCGGGCTCGTGAATCTCTTCTTCATCCCTGATTATCATTTGCAAGACTTCGCAAAGCCTTTTGCTTGCCTCGTTAGCGGTAATGTCTTTCGCTTCGTACGGCAGAGAGAAGTCGTCGAAGACACTTGCCTGATCCGCGCTGACGATTATGGGCTCATCCTCGCTTGCCAGGGCATTGCTGAAATCGGCACCCGAGATGTTTGCGTAGGATAGATTTGCTCCTCCTAGTGCGGCACCCCTGAAATCGGCATAGCTAAGATCCGCAAATCTCAGGTCAGCTTCTCGCAAATCGGCGTTCCGGAAACACGCCGATCGCATCCTGCATTTGAAGAATCGGCAACGATGCAAACTGGCAGCGTAGAAATTCCTACGGCGCAAATCAAGGAAAGACAGGTTTTCGAGGCTCAGCACAAGGGGGAAATGCTGGTCTTCTCGAGCTAGGAGGAGATATCTCAAAAGGGATTTCTTCGATTCGAGGGTCTCGGTGTCTAGGACCGGCGTCGTGGTTTGGATGAACTTGATGAGGAGCCACAAGTTGACGACAACGCACTCGATTTTCTCTAGCGTGCAGTCGTTTGCCTCGTCGGCAAGCGAGGACACAACGCCGTTCTGGATGACCACGTGAATGAGCTTCTTTGTCAAGAACCTGGCTATATCTTCGGAAGAAGCGGAGCCGGAGTCTACTTCGGAGGCGAAGAACTGTTTAACCTCGTTCGTTAAGATGTGTCCGCTGAAGAAGTAGTCTGCCAGCTCGAACCACCCCTCTTCGCCTAGGGAGCCGTTTAGGCCGTCAACGACAAAGTGATAGACGTCTTCTGCCGCTAGAAACTCGCCGAACAAGCGGTGCAGAAAACCGGATGTGCCATAGAGGGTGTATAGGGAGAGAATGAAGGCCTGCTGCGCTTTATGAATCTCATCCTCGTTTATTCCGAGTCGACCAAGCCTGGCGGAAACCATGTCGACTCCTTGCTTATCGAGGGAAACGGCTCCTTTTCTCCGCATTTCGGTTGCGGCTGCTTTGGCGTACAGCCTAAGGTTTCGGATGAGGTCTTCGTTTGTATGCACGTCTAAGTTCGGGCGATTGTATGCACGTTTCTCCATTTCGGAGAAGATCTGTTTGTATAGCTCGCCTTTGTCTTTGGTGGCGCTCACATCGATTTCGAGTGCCGCGACGGTGTACAGAAGCAAAGGCACCGAAAGAAAGCCTAGCTGGGAATACATGTTTGAAATGGCAGTAATTGCGGGAGTGTTCAGCGAGCCGTGAATTATCGCAAGGTTGCGCACCATCTCGAGCGCGTCGGCCTCGTTCATTTCTTCGAGCTTTATGATCCGCACCTTGTGCCGTATTTCTTTGTCGAGCAGCTTTCTGTCTATATAGTTCGTTCTCGATGTAATAACGAATCTGCAGTTCTTTCGTTCCGAACACCGATAGACGAGCTTATTGAAGAAGTCCATGCTCGACCTCCCTGCGGGAAGGGCTAGGTACAGCTCGTCTAACCCATCGAGCAGGATTATGGATTTATCGAATTCGGACTCTTCTCTTCCTAGGGCGCGCCTTATGTATTCCACGGGATCGTTCTGATGAATGAACTCGTCGGCGTTCAATTCCGATAACGGTATACACATGACGCTGCGTTCCGTGCTTTTGTTTTTCGTCAGCGTGTAGCACAACGCTTTCAGCAGGCTCGTTTTCCCGCTTCCCGCATCGCTCAAAACGGTGAAGCAATTTTCCATGTCTCCTGGGTTTTGGGTTTCCGCTTCGCAATATCTTACAAGCTCTTCTAACGAGTCTTGAATCGGAGAGCAGCTGGAGGATACGGATAGGTCTAGTGCACGTGGTGTGACAAAGACGTTTTGTAGAGACGCCTTTTCCTCGAGGTCGTCCTCAAGATGGAGGGGCTCGGCGAATGCTTCCGCGTACTCTCGAGCGCGGTTGCGTACGACGCTGATGCCTTGCTGTCCTCTCTCCTCTTTCCATGGAAGAGAGGACAGCCTATTCTCAACCGCTTTCCTTAACGCGCGTTTCGATTTCCTGGACTTATCGACTAGAGACGAGAAGAGAGACTCCACGCAGGCGGAAAGGCATGCTGCAGTATCGTGTCTGTTGTTCGGTTCGAATATGCGATGGTCGATGGCGGGTATATCGCAGCCAAGTTCGTCGTGAAAAAAGATCAATACTTTCTCCGCCGTGTTCTGCGGATTGAACTTCTTGGCGATCTTTCCTTCGAGCGCCAGGCGCGTGAGCCCCGCGACCATGACCACGGCGTCGGCGTTAACGGCGCAGCTGCCGCTGTTTGTCCGATTCCATAGCCAAGTTCTTGTGGGCGCGGCGTTGAAGCCTGCATCTAGCGCGTCCTGCGTGCTGAGCCCCCATTCTTCCCAGCTTCTTCTCGGCAGCGTCTTTTGCAGTACGCGATACATGTAGCTATTGAGAATAGCGTTTGCTTCGATATCTGTATCGACGGTGTCGCTCATATTGCATTCCTCCGTGATTAAAAGCGTTTCAAAACTTCGCGCAGGCACGCTACAACTCATCCAAAACCATCTGCTCGGTGATGCCTGGTAGCGTGAGATATGTTCTCGTACGGCTCCAATTATCTCATTCAGGAGGTGATGCACCTTGATTTAGATGGGGTTCGCATATTCAGACGGTGATCTGGCAAGACCCGATGAATGTCGTTTAAAAAAACGGCAAAATCGTCGGGCGTTCGAGCTGCCCGCGTTCTGCCGGGAAAGGCAAACGATGTGCGAGACGGCAGGAAACAACAAAATGCCAATACCTGATGGAAATAGCACCCTGCCGAGCATGGCAGAGTGCTATTTGGTCAAGAAGTTCAGAGAGTACGTCATCCCGCAAGACGTCTACTCCGTTGGCGAAGTCGCAAGGCTTTTGCATATCAGTCCCGATCGCGTGAGGAGCTTCGCGAAGCGCGACAACCACCCACTTCCCATCCGCCACTTCAAGGGAGGAGCGCGGGGCTCGTTCGTCCTGCGTGATGAGTTGATAGATTGGCTGGTCAAGAACACTATCAGCGCGGTGGACGAGGCGCGCGAACGTCGACGATCGAAATACGAGACCGAGTAGCCATCACGTCGGAAACTGGATTCTTGCCAGCAGCAAAGGAAGCGCCCGAACGGGCGCTTCCTTTATTAGTTCCTCCGATGCGAGGGCTTGCCGGGGTTCAAAACGCGAGCGTCAGCGAGCCGTTGTTCTCCAAATGCTACAAAGGGCAACGTCATCGACTGCTGTTGAGTGATGGCAGCTGAATGGCAGGCAAGGGAATCGACATGATAGGAGCCAAGATGGGATACCTGAATCAGGATAGCTGCACGCCAAATTCCCCAGGCGAGCTGGTGCCACTGTACACCGTGAGCCAGGTGGCGGGTTATCTGGGAGTCCATCCTCACACGATCTACCGGTATTTACAGGAGGGACGCATCAGGGCGGTACGTATCGGGCAGACGTATCGCTTCACCGCCCAAGACATCAATGAGTACATAGCGGAGTGCTCAATCGACAATTCGTAGGAGCCCTTGATGGAGCAAGAGGGCAGAAGGGCTGGAGGTGACGCTTCGCGCCCTCTTCATAGTTATGTGAAGGTTTACGCCTTCATGGGATCGGCGCTTCGGCTCTCCGGGTTGGAATTGCTCGTCTTTGCCCGCATCTTCGGGTTCACGGTCAACGGTCTTCCGTTTTACGAGAGCCGCGCTAAAACGGCAGAGTTCTTCGGAAGTTCTCGTCGTGCTGTCATAGCTGCCGTGGGAAGGCTGGTTGAGAGGGGCTTGATCAAGGAGGTCAGCCAAAAGCACGGCGTCTGCGTCGGCAAGAGCAAGGCGTACGTTGCGGATCTTACGCGAGTGGCCGAAGTTGCGGGAGCCGATGTCGATGCCTCCCTTTTGCCCGTAGACGAAATACGCAGTGAAGAATCTTCACCATTCGACATGCATGAAGGTGAAGAAACGTCACCATCAAATAGTGAAGCGGCTTCACTCGGCGGGGTGAAGAATCTTCACCCTATACCAAAAAGGAAAGAAAACTGGCTATAGGAAACGCGCAATGGGAAATCAGGTTCATTTCTATACGTTGGAAGAGGCGGTAGAGGCCGGCATTCCGTACCAGGAGCAAAGCGAATTCGCATGCGAGTACTGCGCGAAACCGCTCGAGCAGCTCGGGATACTCGGGTGCGATGGCGTCGTTAGGTGGGTTATCCGCAAGGAATGCGGTTGCGAAGCCGCGCGCGAGCACCGCGAAGCGACGAAAAGGAAAGAGGAGCTAATCGAGCGCAAGGAGCAGGAATCGAGATTTCTGCGTGCGGGGATAGCCAAGCGCTATCTCTGCGCTTCGGTCAGCAATAGCGAATCCGTCCGCTACATCGAATCGTTCAGGGTGGGGATTGGGGCAGGGCTCTATTTCGTTGGGGGTGTCGGCTCTGGCAAGACCTATGAGGCAAGCGCGATCGCAAAGTCCTTCATATGGGCGGGATATTCGGTCGTCTTCACGACGACCCTCTCGATGCTTGACGCCATCAGGAAAAGCTACGACAGCAAGGGGGATGCGGGCATTGCCAAATTCGTTGGAGCCGATCTGCTCGTTCTCGACGACATGGGCAAGGAAAGCGCCAACAGCTGGGTGCTGACGACGCTCTTTCAGGTTCTGAACGCACGCTACGAAAACTTGCTTCCCACGGTCTTCACGTCTCAGTATCCGATCTCTGCATTGGAGCGGAGGATGTCTCGTGGCGGAGAGCGCGAAAGCGCGCAAGCGATAGCGTCGCGAATCTCTCAGATCAGCAAGGTCGTCGATCTCGGAAATGGTGATCGCAGACGCGGTGGTTAATGGATTCCTCCCCTACAAGGGCTTAGCGGGCAAGAACGCCTCTCTCGCGAAAAGCTTCGCTCGGATCGTCGAGACAATATAGAAGAGATTCAAATCGGGTGCGACGGCTTTGAGTCGTGGAGCTTCAGGAGGTTTGCCGTGACGGACATCCCTAGATTGCAAAGAGTCGACAAGGAAACCGCAGAAGGGCTTGTTGCCAAGTGCCAGGAGAACGGCTGGCTCAAGCGCGGCGGCTATGCCTGGCAGGACGACCCCTATCTTGAAGAATACCCATACGAATTCGCGAAAGCCGGCAGCGTTGAGGAGCTGCGCGGCTTTTTCGCGCAGGGAAACTTTGCACTCCGCCAGGGCGTGGTGTACGAGGACCTTGCCTTCGTGCAACAGGTCGACGGCGGAGACGAGTGGTGGACGCTTAAAAGTGACGGCTCGGATTGGATCGACTTCGAGAGCTGGTCCTTCGACGACATCGTGAAGGAGCCAGAGCGGTTCGCGCATGCGATCGAGTGCATGCATCGCGCAACTCCGGAGCAATGCAAGCGTCTCGACTACATGAGCGCTATCCCGAGCATCGAGGACGCGGCAAGACGCGCACGGGATTCCATCCCGCAATTGAATAAGACTGCGAACCCGCATTCGCGAAATGCGCGGGCGGAGGTTCGCTGATGCATCTGAGAAGGCGGGTTCATCCCGCCTTCTCTGTTTTGGGAAGGCGACTGGGACAGTTTGTCCCACTGGAAAGAAAGGAAAACCAATGACGAACGACTTCGGCGACGACTCCGGCGAGAAGCTCGTCGACTGGATGATCCGCATCGGCCAGGATGTTGGAGAGGCGGCGATGGTGGCGAGCGGCGAGCGATTGGCTTCGGCATTCAAGCGAGCCCGCGGCGATTGCGAAAACATATCCGGAGGGGAGATCGAGTCCTCTCCGGGCGCCCCGGAATGGGCGAAGCTCGACATGTCGGAGTTCACGGCCCTGCCCGAATACGAAACCATCCGCCAGATCATCGACGAGAAGCTGTCCCGCGAGGGCATCCGCCACGAGTTCGCGCCCATGCCCGAAGGCGAGCACCTCGTCTTCATGGTCGAGGACGCGCCTGCGGTGAACGATGCCTTCAAAGACCTCGAAAAGGCCACTCGGGCCTCTGCCCCGCGTGCGGGAAAAGAGCTCTCGAAGATGCGCGAGCGCGCCAAGGACGAGCCTATAGCCGAGAAGGCCGCGCATGCCAGGGAGGCGTCCTCTCGTCTCGAGGCAGCCAAGGGCAAGGCACGCGATATCTCGCGCGGCGTCGAGACGAGGGCGAAATGAGGCCGCTATCACAAGCTATCGCCGCGTCCGCGGCGAGCATCGCGTGCTTCTGCGCCGGCGACGCCCTTGCGAGCGCAGCGAGCGCATCGGGCTTCCCGAGGTGCGACGCTCTCGTCCTTCTGTCCGAAATGCTCGAAACGGGGCTCACGTCAGAGCCCATGGCGCTTGCCGTGGGGCTCATGGCAGCCTGCGTCCCCTGGGCGATCTGGGCACGCAGACTCGTGCGCGCGGGCACGTACCGACAGGGAGAGGAACACGGTTCGGCCCGCTGGGGAACACTCAAGGAGGGGCGCGCGTTCATGGACAGGAAGGATCCCGCCAACAACATCCTTCTCTCGAGGGACTTCGCTCTTGCCCTCAAGCCGAAGCGCTTCGACCTCAAGCACGACCGCAACCGCAACGTATGCGTTCTCGGCGGTCCCGGCTCGGGCAAGACGCGCTACTACGTCAAGCCGAACATAATGCAGAAGAACGCCGACTTCTTCGTGACGGACCCCAAGGGCACGCTTTTGGGCGAGGTCGGGTGGGCCCTCGAGGACGCCGGCTACGACATCCGGACCTTCGACACCACCGATTTCTCGCGCTCGATGCACTACAACCCGCTCGCCTACGTGAGCGACCAGGCGGACATCCTCGTCTTCGTCGAATGCCTGATCAAGAACACCACCGCCGAGGACCGCAAGGGCGCCGACCCGTTCTGGGAGAACTCGGAGCGCCTGCTCTACACGGCGCTCGTGGCGTATCTCGTGTACCACGCCAGACCCGAGGAAAGGGACCTCAACTCGCTCATGCTGCTTTTGAGCCTTGCCGAGGCGCGCGAAGAGGACGAGTCCTACATGAGCCCGCTGGACCTTATCTTCGAGGAGCTCGAGACGGGCATGCGCTTCATGGAGCGGGGGCGCGGGCAAAGCGCGCAAGGGGAACGCCCCTTCGACGACGGAGGCGACTGGGGATGGGTCCGCGTCGGCGAGCCCCGCAGCCCCGAAGAGGACTTCGCGCTCTCGAACTACCGCGCCTTCAAGGTGGCGGCGGGAAAGACGCTGAAATCGATCATCATCAGCTGCAACGTGCGCCTCAAGCCGCTCTCGGTCGATGCGGTTTCGAAGCTGATCTCCTACGACGAGATGGCCCTCGACGCGCTCGGCTCGGGCGAGGGCAGGCACGCCATCTTCGCGAGCATGTCGGATTCCGACTCGACCTTCGACTTCCTCTTCGCGCTCCTCATGTGGCAGGCGACGAGCGTCCTGTACAAGACGGCGCTCGCTCGCTTCGGGGGCTCGCTCAAGCGGCCCGTGCACTTCCTGCTCGACGAGTTCGGAAACATCGGCACGGTGCCCGATTTCGAGAGGGTCATCGCAACGGCGCGCTCGCGCAACGTGAGCTTCAGCATCATCCTGCAGTCGGCAAGCCAGCTCGAGCGCGCCTACAAGAAGGAAGGCGCGAAGACCATCCTTGACTGCTGCGACACCGTGGTGTTCCTCGGCGGCAAGTCGACCGAGACCAACGAG
>CATYOF010000012.1 GCA_958410215.1 uncultured Cryptobacterium sp.
GAATCCGGGCGTCGCCTCCAAGAAATTCTAAACGGACCATTCGGTCCGTTTTTTTTGTTGGAAAAGTTTTCCCTTAATGTTTATCGCCGTAAAACAACAAACCTTCAACATCGCGGAAGAAAACTAGTACTCACCACGAATGATCAACATTGTAGCAAAGTTTCTTATAATTCCCTCTTGCACAAAGTTATGAAACCGATATAATACTTTCTTGCGCGCGGACGTGGCTCAGCTGGTAGAGCATCACCTTGCCAAGGTGAGGGTCGCGGGTTCGAACCCCGTCGTCCGCTCCATTGATTAGTCAGCCGGCTGGATATAACATTCGGTCGGCTTTTTTAATCGCAGTGCGTATTTATTTTTTTGATGCACTGCCCCCTATATGGCGACGTGGCCAAGTGGTAAGGCAGAGGCCTGCAAAGCCTTTACCCCCGGTTCGAATCCGGGCGTCGCCTCCAAGAAATTCTAAACGGACCATTCGGTCCGTTTTTTTGTTGGAAAATGTGTATCCACTCTGGGGTTATAGGAAAAAGGGGCTTCGGACATAATTCCGTACAAAACTAAGGTTCGAAATGCATGTGACAAGCGCCCGATCCACTTGTCACGAGCCCACTTGTCACGCTAGCGCTGGTGATAATGGGATAAGAAATCACCCAACTTCCCCATCGCATCCTGCAAAATTTCAATACGTGGTAAATACACAATGCGGAAATGATCGGGTTCCTTCCAGTTAAAGCCGCTTCCTTGAATAAGAAGAATCTTCTTTTCACGCAACAAATCGTAAGCAAACTGCTCATCGTTAGTGATATTGAACTTCTTCGTATCAATCTTTGGGAACGCATAAAATGCCGCTTTAGGCTTTACTACACTAATGCCAGGAATATCGTTAAGAGCGTTATAAACATACTCACGCTGTTCATAAATTCGTCCACCAGGCACAATATATTCGTTTACTTTTTGATGTCCACCCAATGCGGTTTGAACAATAGATTGCGCTGGTACATTAGAGCACAAACGCATATTCGAAAGCATATTAAGACCCAAAATGTAATCCTTAGCAATTTCCTTATTGCCCGATAAAATCATCCAGCCAATACGAAAACCAGCAATCATGTGCGATTTTGAAAGCCCGCTAAAGGTAACACAGAACAAATCAGGTGCAAGAGAAGCAATAGATACATGTTCTTCCCCGTCCATAACAAGGCGGTCGTATATTTCGTCAGAAAATATAATAAGTTGATGCTGACGAGCTACTTCGACTATTTCCTGCAATACTTCACGAGGATACAAGGCACCGGTAGGATTGTTAGGATTAATGATGACAATTGCTTTGGTGCGAGGAGTAATTTTCTTTTTAATGTCATCGATATCAGGATACCATTCCGCCTGTTCATCACACATATAGTGCACCACACTACCACCTGCAAGCGTTGCGCAAGCCGTCCAAAGCGGATAATCGGGTGACGGAATAAGAATTTCATCCCCATTGTCCAATAACGCCGACATACAGATATTAATAAGCTCGCTTACCCCATTGCCCGTGTAAATACCGTCCATAGTGACGTTGGGGATATGCTTAATTTGCGCATACTGCATAATGGCCTTGCGAGCACCAAACAACCCTTTTGCATCCGAATAACCCTGACAATCCACCAACTGTTGACGCATGTCATAAATAACTTCATCAGGTGTACTAAAACCAAACGGTGCGGGATTGCCAATATTGAGCTTTAAAATGCGAGTGCCTTCCGCTTCCATGCGTGCCGCTTCATCAACAACCGGTCCACGAACATCATAGAGAACGTTATCTAATTTTGAAGACTTCTTAAATTCACGCATAGGTACACCTTTCACGGAAGTATGAGATTCTGAATGAGGAGAAGATTGTGCTTTAGCCTGAGAAGAAGCACTAGCCTCTATATGGCTAGCCTTTGTCTGAAGTGAAGCATTAGTAACTGATTGAGAGGAAGCGTTGCCTTCGGTTTGAGAATCCGCATTCGAAAGCACTACTTCTTTACCTGTAAGCAACCAGTCTGGGTCAACCTCAAGAATTTGAGCCAAAAGCATCAAAGTGTCTTTCCTGGGAATGGTTTTGCCGCTTACGTACTGGCTTACCTGGCTTTTACCAAGCTTTGCACCAAGAGAATCTGCGCAAGCAATAACATCAACCTGCTTAATATCTTTGTTCGTCATTGCCTGTTTCAATCGCTTACCAAACGCTTCGGCGGTATGCTGATTTACTGCATTCATCGTTCCTCGTTCTAATTGAAGCAATATCAAAAGTTCAATTTATGTTTCCCTTGTTTCATTCTAATTGAACTTTTCAAAAAGCTTTACTTCTATTTTGAACTTTTCAGTAAGCGGAACAGAAGAACTCACCTTAGCCAATTCACAAAATTGAACTTTTAACTTATAAGCTTTGATTCCTCCGTTTTGTGAATATACCAATTCAACAGCTTAATTAAAGGCTTGCGCAACACGAGACCCAACAACAAGAAAGGCACCACAAATAAAACCAGTGTGCCTAGTTCAACCCAAAAATCCATTTGATACATGCCCATCATGGCAGATCGCAGGGCATTAATCGCATGCGTAAGTGGTAAAAAGGGGCTTATCGCCTGTACAAAATTGGGCAACATAGGAAGCGGGTAGCTTCCTCCCCCGGCAGATACTTGAATAATGAGCAAAAATACGGCAAGTGCTTTGCCTAAATTAGCAAAGGAAACCACCAGCGTATAAATAATGAACGTAAACACAAGCCCCGCTATCCAGTAGCACAGCATGTATAGCATCGGATTTTCTGCTTGAACCTGCAAGAACAGCAAATTACCCAGCGCCAAAATACTTGACTGGACAAACGATAAACAAGCAAATATAAGAAATCTTCCCCAGAATACCTGATGCAACTTTGGATAACCTGCTTCTGCTTGCGCACGGGGCGAAACGTTAACTTTAATTGCCACCAGTAAAAGCAGAGACCCTATCCAAAGTCCAAGCATAGTGTAGAGCGGCGCCATTTGAGAACCGAAGTTATCTGCAGGAAAAAGAGCGTTTCGTTCAATTTGAACCGGTTTCGCCAAGGATTGTGCAAGTTCGCTCGGATCACTCTGTAAAAGACGCTTTATTCCTTCCCAGTCCTCCGTATTTAGTGCTGCATGAATGTTTGAACTAAGATCAGATAAATACTCAGATGACTCTTTCAGAGATTGAGCGCTTGCTTCCAAATTTCCTCGTGCGCCCTCTAAGCCATCAACAACTGAGGTAGCTGAACCTTCAAGTTCGCTTGCAGCATCAGAAAGCGTCGAAGCATTGTTAAGTAAATTCGTTGAACCACGCTCCACCTGCGCCTGCAAATCATCGAGCTGGGGCTTAATAGTGCTGTCATAATCCTGCGAGAGATCAGAAACACTATTCTTTGCTTGTTTAGCCAGTTCTGCAACTTCAGCATGGTTAGTCTGTGCATCTTCGTTGTTTTGCCTTAGCGTTTGCGCTGCTGCAGCCAGACTTTGAGACAACTTCTCTTGCGTATCAGCTGAAGCGCGCACCTGTTCAACAAATGCCTGCAAAGTGTCCTGGTATTCGGATGGAACAGTGCAAGCAGCCAAACTATCTGCCAACGCATTCATTGAACTAGCCTGTTTTCCTACTGCCTCTGCCTGCGAATCAAGCGAGGAAGCGCTTGTTTGCGCCGCACTGTCGGCCGAAGCATAGGCTGTATCAATTGAGCTTGATACCCCTTCAAAGCTGGTAGCACTTTTATCAAGAGCTTCGTGAAGAGCATCGGTAGTAGTAGCCATAGCACCCGAAAGGGAATCAATAGACTGTTTCCCTTCTTCAGCAGAAACTATAACCTGCTGAGCTGATTCACCCGTTTCTCCCAGCAAGCTAGCAGAAGATGAAATAAGTGATTCGGAAGCGGAAAGAAGTGAAGCGTACCCCATAGCTACTTCTGATGCCTGATCCATGCGCTTGGCGAGCGACGAGATATTATCCGCTAGCTGATCAATTTGGTTAGCTACACCTTTATTGTCCGAATAGTCCATCAACGACGAAGCGACGTTTAATCCTACTTCGCTTACCTTTTCTACAAAAATGGCATTGATCTTGTTTGCAACATCATCCGCTCCGCGTTCCGTCAATTTAGGAGCAACGACATTCTTCTTTTCGTTGGTGTAATACAAAATACTTGCGTGTTCAACCTCGGGCGAATAAAACGTCATCATGTCTTTGCTGAAACTGGGAGGTATTACTACCGCAGCATAATACGTGCCTGCCTTAGCTCCTTCTATGGCGTCATCTTCGGATGTGAACACCCATTGCATTTCGTCGTCTTCCAACAAGGCATTTTGAACCTGATCACCCAAATTCACCTTAAGAGGCACTAAATCACTCTGATAGCCTTCGTCAGCATTAGCAACTGCCACTTTTAAGTTGTCGGTATTACCGAACACATCCCAACAAGCCAGCACGTTATACCAACTAAATATTGAAGGAAGCAAAACAAGACCAAGCACAATAATGGTGGTCATAGCGTTACTGAATATTCGTTGTACATCATGTTTGAATAAGCGAAGGATAGGTTTCATTCGTTATCACCTCGCTGTTTTGTCGAAGCAGTAGCGTCATGATGCTTCTCCGAGGTTCCAGCATCGTCTTTTTGCGAGGCCGCACCCGAATCATGCTGTTTTGGCAAGGTGCCAGCGCCATAGTGTTTTGTCGACACCCCAGTGCCGTACCGTTTCACTGATTCGCCCGCATCATACATTTCATGAATTTCGGTATTTGAATATGCCGAAAGCGCCACCTCATGCTCTAGCCTATCGCGAATAAACTCAACCGATATTATGAAAAGCAAAACAAGTATGAGCCACACCAGCCAGGTAGTAAGAATTACCACTTTTTCAACCGCAAACAGCATCATAAGAACAGTAGCAAATACAGGAATTAACAAGGCAAGTGCCAAAACAAAACGCTTACCCTTTTCGTAACGCCGCTTATATTCTTCAAAACGCTGCAATATTGCCTGTCTAAATTCCTTCTGATTAGCAAGCGCCTCCAAAAGCAAAGAGCTGCGATAACGACGAGCAGGAAGTTCCGCTTCTTCTCCGTTAATAAGATCACTTTCTTTAATTTGAGAGGCAACCATCCGATTAAGATTTACAAAATACGGTCTTAAAACCAGCCCTAAAAGAAGGAAAAGCACTAGGAACAAAAGTAACACGCCCATATATTGCAGCCATTGCATGCCATAGAATCCTGCGATAGTTTCTCGCAATGCGTTGATACCATATGTAAAAGGGAAAAGCGGGTATATTCCCTGGAAAAATTCTGGGGTCATTTCAATGGGATACAAACCTGTTGCACCGGGTATTTGAACAAAGATCAAAATGACACAGAGACCCTTGCCAACATGCTGCAACAAAACTGCCAAGCCGTACTGAATACAAAGATACGTCAAGGATGCCACCACTGAAGTAAGGTAGAACAAAGGAATACTTGCTACCTCTACTCCTAGAACAAGGTTTCCACTACAACATACTATGGCCTGGAGCGCAGCAAATACCGCCAAGAATAGCAAACGTCCCCCATAACTTTGCCGCGCAGTTAACTGAGGTATTCCTTCTCTGTCAACTTCTTGTCGCAAAATTACAAGCAACATGAATACGCCAATCCACAGCGTTAAGTTCATAAACAACGGAGCCATAGCACTGCCGTATGAATTAACAGAATACAAAGAAACCGTATCAATTTTCGCAGGGGAGAACATGAAATCGGACACCTTATTAGGATCGATGCCTTCTTCTCCCAGCAATTCCTCAAGCGCGTTTGAGGTGCTCAACGCTGCCACATCGATCTTCACCGATTCAATATCGCCCGAAAACCCTTCCAGTAACGCCACCGTATCCGAAAGAGTTCCCGCCGTTTGATCCAATGTGGCGCTCAGCTGGTCAAGCTCCGCAATTCCCTTATCTATCAAAACGGTTTGTGTGCCTACTGCCGTGGATAAATCCAACAACGTATTCGAAAGACCGCTAGCAGTAGTGCTTAAGGCTGGAAACGTAGTAGAAACCAAAGTGGCGCGATAGTCATCATGGGCGCCTAACACACCCTGCAAAGCTTGGGAGGTATCATCGGATGCCTGAGAAACATCACTTGCCGCCTGCTTGATTGAAGGATACGACGATTCCAACCCTTCCACCGCAGTATTCAAAGAATCATTCTGTGCTTGAAGAGATTCAATGGATTGTAAAAGCGCATCTTTATCGGCACCTTCTGGAAGGGACTCTGAAAGCGTGGTCAGTCCTTCAATAACGCTTTTATTGAGATCAACCAGTGCCTTACCCTGATCAACCGCCCCCGATACTCCCCCCTCAGCACTTGAAAGCGCGCCGGAAACACTACCTATCGCGTCGTTGGTATGAGCCACTGCCTGTGAAGCAAGTGCTGAGGATTTATCAAAGGTATCCATAAACGAAGTTGTAAAGGGGCCCAATGCTTTCTGAGTAGACGTAAGTAATTGAGAAGAATCATCAAGCTCTGTTTGAAGCGTATTGGTATCCTCTTTTGCTTGCTGTAATAACCCCTTAGCATCCTGCGCTTTCGCCGAGGCATCGCCTGCCGCAGTTTGTAAGTCCTCTACGCTGCTCTGAACTCCCTCAAGCGATGACTGCACCTGCCCTAATTTTGTAACTATTCCCGATTGTGCCTCATTTAGTTTACCGTTGCTTTGTTGAAGCGCTTCATCAAATTGAGTTGCCAGCGTTTTGCTTACTACTGACACGAAGGAATCATTAATAGTTTGATCAAGCGAATTGGCACCACTATCCGTTACTTTAGTGGATACCCCACCCACTTTTTCATTGACGTAATACTGCAAGGTAGGTTGCTGAAAATCGCCCGTTAACAGCGTTAAGGTGTCAGAGGAAAAATCGGAAGGAATGATAAATGCAGCATACGCCTTACCAGAACGCACTTCCTCAAGCGCTTGATCACGATCGGTAAACACCCAGCCTAATTGAGTGTTTTGAGAAAGCTCTTCTACAATTTCGTTCCCCATGTTAAGTGAGCCAGTAAGATCTGAGCTTGATCCGCTATCTTCATTAACCACACAAACCCGCATATTGCCCGTATGATCATAGGGGTTCCAAAATCCTGCAACATTAAACCAGGTATACAACGAAGGAAGCAGTACCAACACTATAACTACTACCAGCGCCGCGGGTGCTTTAATAAGCCGCTTAAAATCGCGTTTGAGAAGCAATAGTACATTTTTCATAGACGCTTTCCTCCCTTCGTCGTAATAGAGTTTTATCACTTTAGTGCGCACTTTACCTTACCGAGGTAAACAGAAGGTGTCAAAATAAATACACACTTGTTGCATAACTGTAAATCTGGACGTGCGACAAAGCAGGTCCCTTTCAATAAACGTCCTATAAAGCACAAAGATTTGCCTTTCCTGTTCCTTACACGTCCTTACAGAAACACCTTCCGTTAAAGAACTTCACAAAATACCAACTTTAGCGTCGGACTATTTCACACGCACCTTCGAAAACGCTATGATATTAAACCCCCTAAATGAAAGGATGCGACATGACTGACAACGTCAAGGAACCTGAAACCACCCTGGCAGACGATCCCGTTTTTGCCGCTGAACAGGCCCACCTTTCTAAAACGTACGAAACAATGCTCTCCATGCAGGATGCCGTAGTTGCTCGCATGCAAAAAACCGCGGCAACCGCAGAAGACTACAAGCGCTCCATGGCAGATGAGGCCACGTCGAACTTTGCAAGTGAAGGCGAAGCACAGGAAACGTATATCGAATACGCCAACCTAAATAGCGTTATTGATGCGCTTAATCAATCGCAACAAGTTGACGCAGAAAAGTTGTCTAACATTGAGCTGTTAAAGCCTCAGCCCTATTTCGCAAAGGTTGCACTTCAATTTAAACCAGGCGCAGAACCTAAAGAAGTCTACATTGGCAACGCAGGCATTTCCGATGATTCCTACCATCGTCTTATTGTTGACTGGCGATCCCCCGTGGCGGAGGTTTACTACAACCAATCCAACGGTCCTACTTCATACAAAGCCAACGGTCGCACTATTTCTTGCGATTTAAAACTGCGTCGTCAGTTTGACATTACCGAAGATACCCTTCATGCATACTTCGATACCACAGTAGCTATTCAGGATGAATTGCTGCTTCGTTCCTTGTCGCAGCAGCGCACCTCCCAGATGAGCGCTATTACCACGACCATCCAAAAGGAACAAAACGAAGTTATCCGTCACGAAGATGTACCCGCTCTGCTGGTCAACGGTATTGCAGGAAGCGGTAAAACGTCGGTTTTGTTGCAGCGTATTGCGTATCTGTTCTACCAAAACCGGGAAAGTCTGAATCCCGAACAGGTGTACCTTATTACCCCTAACCCCGTGTTTAGAAGCTATATTGATAATGTGTTGCCTGACATGGGTGAAAAGAATCCCCACATTTTAACGTGGGCAGAATTTGCCGACTACGTAGTTCCCGAAGGGCGTGTGTTCGATCATTTCCATACCTCTATGGACGTTTTGGAGCACATCGATGTCGCTTTGGCGGATTTAAAATTCACCGAAAAGGATTTCCGCGATATTACCCTGCAAGGGATAACGTTAATTTCGGCAAATCAGATAAACAAAATTGCTGCTCGGTATAAAAATGTACCTGCTGGCCCCCGCCTTATTACGCTTATTCGCGAAGAATTGGAAGATCGCTTTGAAAGTCGTTTGGGACAAATGGCAGGCGTCACTCAATTCCAAGACGAAGTAAGTGCCTTAAGTTACAATCAGCAGCTTGCACTCTTTGGCGAGCCAGCCCTTATGGATACCGAAGAACAGGCAAAAAGCTATACGCTCACCTACCTTAACTACCGTTTCGGTGAAGCACGAAACACCATTCGCTTGAACCATTGGGTGCGCGTTGACCGCATAGCAAAGCGCTTGCTTTCCATCGATAATCTGTCATTTTTGGAATGGCTGTACATGAAAGTAGCCTGCACCGGGCTTTGCAACGATGAAGCACGTTTTGTCATGATTGACGAAGTGCAGGACTATTCTCCTGCCCAGCTTGCCGTACTGGCTCGCTATTATCAGCGCGCCCACTTCCTTTTACTCGGCGATGAAAATCAGGCAATTGGACGCCATACGTCCACCTTTGAAGAAGTGCGCCACGTATTTGAAACCTATCGCGGCAGCCTTGAGGAATGCTTCCTTATGACCAGCTATCGTTCAACCCCAGCTATTACAAAGCTGTTTGCGCGACTTGCGCAAAACAATACCAGCATGAGCATTTCTTCTGTTCAGCGCAGCGACAAAGAACCAGAACTGGTGGTGTACCACAACGAAGAAGAGCTTCAAGAAACTCTTGCGCGCCTTATACAGGAAAACCACCAGTCGCAAGGGCTAACTGCAGTGGTAGTTAACAACAATGAAGAATTAACCGACATGTGGAACACCTTGCAAACCTTGGTTCCCCATGATCAGCTGTACTTTATTACCGATGGAAGTACCTTACCCGAACACGGCGTTTTGCTTATTGATTTAATGCTGGCAAAGGGTTTGGAATTCGATAACGTTATTATTCCCGATGCGGATGTAACAACCTATCCTGAAACCGACCTGGCCCGCCGCCAGTTGTATACCGCAATTTCTCGCGCAACTAATACAGTTTCGCTGCTTGCAGAAAAAGAGTTCACTCCCCTTTTAGCTTAAAACTAGAAAAGTTGAATAAATGCGGCCCCTATGCTGGTTGCCAGTACATGCGCAATAGCAAGTACCCACACCACCGAAACACCAATACGCACCGCTAGGGGCACGCGCAAGTTTTTACTTGGGATCATAAACATAGCAAGCAGGCCACCAAGAGCGCCACCCAAGTGACCACTTACTGAAATACTGGGCATCAAAAGCGTATATACAATATTAATTGCGATGATGCTAAGCATTCCCTTGCTGTACTGCAGGAAAAACGCCCGGTTTCGCTTGGATAAAATACCCAATAACGCAGCGGCTACAAATAAGCCGAAGATGCTGGTAGAAGCACCGGCGCTTACGTAGTAGCTGCCCGTCATCATGTCTACCATGTAGCAAAGGGCGTTACCCGTAATTCCCGCCACAAAATACAGCAAAAGATAATTCCAACGACCAAGTAACTGTTCTAGCAATACGCCGCAGCTATACAAGGCACCCATATTAAACAACAGATGCATGAAGTCCACATGCAAAAACATGGGAGCCACGAAACGATACCAATCTGCAGGACTTCCAATAGCGGGAGCATACATGGCACCCATATCAAACAACACCATGGTAGAAATCGACGTATTGAAGCCCGATTTCAGAACTTCAATCACATAAATCACAACGCACATCGCAATAAGAACCAGCGTTACAATGCAGGAGCCATACTTTTCCATAAAGGAAGGCTGACTTGCCTTCATCATGCGCTTTAATTGTTCATCATCAATTACTTGACGCTGGCCGGAACGATTATCGTAAGAAGGAATCTGATCAGTCACAAAGGACCCTTTCGAAATTTGTCATTCATAATAGTATTCGCTAGGATACCATCAACTGCGATAAAGACGGTGTTACAACCAAAACACTACATCATCTTCGCCGAATAATCTCTCAGCCTTTAAGGCATATTGAAAAGCAAACCAAGGAGTAAACATGGCTTCGTATCTTACGATAGAAGGGCAAGCAGAAGCAGAAATAGAAGAAAAGAAAAGCAAATTTATTGCCCAGCTTTGCCATGTTGAAACCGAAGAAGAAGCGCTAGCCTTCCTTGAAGAAATACGTGCTCGTCACCGTATGGCACGCCATAACGTGTATGCCTATATTCTTCGTGGATCGGGTGCTACTCCACGTATTCGTTATTCAGATGATGGTGAACCGCAAAAAACAGCAGGACTTCCCACGCTACAGGTACTCCAACACGCTGAATTAACTGATGTTATTGTGGTGGTTACCCGCTATTTTGGGGGAACTCTCTTGGGTACGGGTGGACTGGTACGTGCCTACACCCAAGCAACCCAAGCAGGAATTGAAGCCGCCCATAAGGTAACCATTTCTCAATGCATCGATATAACTATTACGCTGCCTTATTCGATGTATGATCAGCTTAATCATTTACTCGGAAACTACGAAACAAAAGTTATTTCAACTGAATACACTGATGTCATTACGATAGTAGTCCGTATGCTTTTAGGCAGCGAAGAACCTTTACTCAAAGCTCTCACTGAACTTATGCACGGAAAGGAACAGGTGCAGGTTTCAGATCCATTCGATGCACCGTTTTAAAACTTCCATTCGTCCTCTACCGAGTGAAAGCCCAACTAGCACGAAAGCCCTAAAGCAACTAAACACTCATCCTGAAGAGGCGCATCCTAAATCAAAAAGAACCCCGCAGTGCAACGGAGTTCTTGCATACAGATTGGTTTTTCTCTTTGCTTTTAGCGATTGTCTACCGTTTCGGGATACATATCATGATGAGCAAGACGATCCCATGCTACTTGCGCCCATTTTGTTCCGGGGCGACCATAGTTACAATACGGATCAATTGAGATACCCCCACGAGGAGTAAACTTCCCCCATACTTCAATGTAGCGAGGATCCATAAGCTTAATAAGGTCCTTCATAATGATGTTCATGCAGTCCTCATGAAAATCGCCATGATTTCTAAAGCTAAACAGATAAAGTTTTAAACTTTTGGACTCCACCATACGCACATCAGGAACATACGAAATATAAATAGTTGCAAAATCAGGCTGACCCGTAATAGGACAAAGACTAGTAAATTCAGGGCAATTGAACTTTACAAAATAATCGTTTTCCTGGTGTTTGTTTTCAAAGGTTTCCAACACCTCAGGAGCATAGTCATCGGGATAGTGATTGGTCTTGGAACCAAGCAAGGTTAAATCGGATACTTCTTGTGACGTGCGACCAGTATTTACAGCAGAAGTGCTTGTATTCATTATTATTACTTTCTCTTTCTCTTATCCTAGCGAACAAGAGGATCAATAATTCCGTTGAGCTCAAACGCCCGTGCCCTATCGATACAGGTAGCGCAAACCCCACAGGGCTTATCACCTCCTTCATAGCATGACCAGGTAAGCTCATAGGGGACGTTCAGCTCCAAACCTTTTTTTACAATATCAGCTTTCGACCACTGTACAAAGGGAGCTTCCATATGAAGTTCGCCACCCGTTCCTAAAACGATAGCTTCATTCATAGCGTTCACAAAATCCAAGGAACAATCTGGATAGGCATTCCCCGCCCAATCATCATGATGAGCGCCATAATACAATACCGAACATTCAAGGGATAATGCCATAGAAACGGCACTTGATAAGAACAGCCCGTTTCTGAAGGGAACATAGGTACTTACCAACGAAGTGGACGATTGTTCTAATTGCTCGGCATAACTTTCCTTAGGAATGTCTTGATCAGAATGAGCAAGCAAAGAGCACGAACTGTCGGAAAATATAGCTGATAAATCCAAAAAACGCTGCTCAACGCCATAATAGCGGGCAACATCGCGTGCTGCTTTTAACTCTTTTTCGTGACGTTGGCCATAGGAAATGCTCAGCGCATACACATTTTCATTTCCGAATTTTTCCACCGCCAGAGCAAGTAAGGTGGTTGAATCTAACCCACCCGAACACAATACCAGTGCGCGCACGCGTTACACTCCTTTATCCACATGAGGCCAAATAGTTTTATGTAGCTGCAATTGCAAGCGAACCGTTGAGAGCGCATGAGCTTCCATAAACGCCACAATATCAGCAGGATCAATACAGCTAAAAACAGGGCTAAACAACACTTCACACTTAGAAGTAAGGTCGAATTCGCGAATGCGTGTAAGGGCAGCTTCTAAATCTTCCCTACCCGCAACCACAAACTTCACCACGTCATCAGGTGTTAGAAGCTCGTAGTTGCTCTCAAGCATTTCGGCAAACATGCCACTGCTTGGAAGTTTACAATCAACCGTAAACGCAATCGTGGTTGGTATCGTTGCCCTTTCAGCCAAGGCCTGGCGAAGCTGATGCAACTGCATCAAATCAAGCGATCCATTTGTTTCGAGTTCCACCACACGCTTGGTTAAACTATCGAAATTTGTAGCTACTGCAGTACGCTGAGTTTGCCCTTGGTCTTCGGAAAGAGCTGCTCGCAAAGCGCATCCAGGCGAATTGCTTGGTAAGCCACATCCCCAATCAGGCGAAAGGACTAATGCCTCTACCAGCTTATCAAGACCTGGTTGCAATGCTGGTTCCCCACCAGTAAGCGTTACGCAAGAAACGCAGGTGCTTTTAACCCAAGAAACCAGATCTGAAACACGTAAGGTTTCGTGAGGACAAGAATCTTCATTCGCCCAAAAGGTATCGCACCAAGAACAGGCCAGATTGCAGCCAGCCATGCGAATGAAAGCCGCAAGACGTCCTGCCCGCAACCCTTCCCCATTAATGGAAACGAAACGCTCTACCACCGGAAAGGAAGGCCCTCCGTCACGGTTGGTAGCAAGCGTTTCGTTAGAAAATTCTTCTTCAGTAAAGCTCATTGATGTTAACTCTCGCGCGTTTTGTATGCTTATTCCCCACAATAAATAGCACAGTTATTAGGGGTTTCATATACTTCAATTTCAGAAACCGGTAAACCAGCTTCTTCCAAACGACCATAAAAATAACGAGCTAAATTTTCTGCCGTCGTACGAAACGGCATGATGGTTAGAACAAACCCTTCCTTTTCAAGGCAAGAAAGCGTTTCTGGCATGAGGGATCCTTCTTCAATGATAAACGAATGGTCTAATTCTTCCGTTAACGCACGCAGTGCGTGTTTAAATTCACCAAAATCAATCACCATATCTTTATGGGTGCCTTCTTTACACAACTCTTCTTGGGAAAGATAGGCAACCACACGCCAACGATGACCATGAAGGTTTTCGCACTTACCATGATAATCCGTTAAAAAGTGAGCAGCATCAAAGCTACTTTCTGTTTTCAGTTTATACATAGCCGTTTTAAGCCATTACCCTTTCAATTCGTTCTACGCCTTCCTTGGTTGCCTCCGCGTCACCAAAAGCAGAAAGACGAATATATCCTTCACCAGAAGGACCAAAACCAGCTCCGGGTGTTGTAATTACCTGAGCTTTTTCCAACAACGTGTTGAATAAATCCCAAGAACCCATGCCATCGGGTGTTTTACACCACACATACGGACTATTTACGGCGCCAAACACCGTAAAACCGGCCCGTTCAAGTCCTTCTTTAATAACACGAGCATTAGTGCGATAGTAGTTAATGGTTTCTTCCACCTGTTTGGCTCCTTCAGGCGTATAAATTGCCGCAGCGCCGCGCTGGATGATATAGGAAGCGCCATTAAATTTAGTTGTTTGACGACGATTCCACAACGCATTCAAACTTTGCCCATCACGCACTAAAGCCTTAGGAACGACAGTATACCCGCAACGAGCGCCCGTGAAACCAGCTGTTTTTGAAAATGATCGAAATTCAATAGCACACGTTTCTGCACCCGCTACTTCATAAATAGAATGAGGAATTCCTTCTTCGGTGATAAAACGTTCATAGGCAGCGTCAAACATAATAAGCGCATCATGCTGGTTTGCATAATCAACCCATACCTGAAGCTGCTCTTTCGTTAACACCGTGCCCGTAGGATTATTGGGACTGCATAAATAGATTACATCAACAGGCTTTTCAGGAAGCGCTGGAACAAAGCTGTTTTCCGCCGTAGTGGGCATGTAATAAATATTCGTCCACCCTTGCGATGCTTCATCATATTCGCCTGCACGACCTGCCATAGCATTCGTATCAACATAGACCGGATACACCGGATCGCATACCGCAATTACGTTGTTCACTGAAAGAATATCGCCAATGTTGCCGCAGTCAGACTTTGCACCATCCGATACAAATATTTCGTCATCATCTATTGCAACACCACGTGCGCGAAAATCGTTTTCCGCAATGGCACTACGCAAAAAGTCATAGCCTTGTTCGGGACCATAACCATGGAAGGTTTCTATATGAGCCATATCATCCACTGCTTTATGCATTGCTTCCACAACCGCTGGAGCTAAGGGACGGGTAACATCACCAATACCCATTTTAATAAGGTGAGCATCAGGATGCTTTTCTAGGTATGCCTGAGTTTTATGAGCGATATCGGAAAATAAATAACTACCAGGTAATTTGGCATAATTTTCGTTGACGTGCGCCACGAGATACCTCCTTGAAATGCCCTAAATCAGGCACTTTGACATCTTGCATTCACTTAACAGCATGGCACATCTTTGTAACAAGAGCGTAAACGGATAAAAGTGGCAAACCTCATGCACCGCCGCACTACCAAAACTGTAGGATTTACGACCTGCCACTTTAGAACCGTTGTTATAAATCAATGATGCTGTTGCCCGTTACCGCTACATTCACTGTGGCTTTAACCGCAAGTTCCCCATCAGGTCGACGGATTTCCACTTCAGTAACCACTGTGCGTCTTCCTGCTTTAAGAACGGTACCAATTGCATCTATATAGGCATCATCAACACGCACAGGACGCAAATAATGTGCATTCACCGACATGGTAGCGTTTTCCCTCCCTAGGGTATCGACCGCACCCGTGCCTGCAATATCCACCAAAGCAAGTAAGAAGCCTCCGTGGATAGTACCAATATTATTACCGCAGTCTGGACCGGGATACGCCCTTAAGACAAAACGTCCCTCTTCAACTTCGTGCAGCTCACAACGATCAAACCCACGAATATCCACTACATCTTCTTCGCAGTAAGCTAAGATTTTTGGATGAAGCATGCTGGTTCCTTTCCCCGGCACGACACCTTTACAAAACATGATACCGTATACCTTGAAGAGGTGCTTCTTGCTCATTGGGCAAAACAATCGCATAGTTCGCTCGGCGAATCGAAGGATAGAAGAAAAAGGATGTTATGAGAGCATTAATTCAACGAGTATCCAATGCATCAGTATCAAGCGATAACAAAGAAACCCAGAACATAGCTCAGGGCTTGGTGGTGTTGTTAGGCGTCGGTCCTCAAGATGACACCACTACCGCTGAAAAACTGATGAACAAAATAAGTAAGCTGCGCATTTTTGAAGATGAAAACGGTAAAACGAACCTGTCTATTCAAGATATCCAAGGAAGCATTTTGCTAGTTTCGCAGTTCACCTTATATGCGGATTGCCGCAAGGGTAACAGACCGTCATTCACTAAAGGAGCTCACCCAGAACAAGCCAATACGCTTTATGCTTACTGCGCTGAATACACTAAACAATTAGGTATTCCCGTGAAAACTGGGTGGTTTGGCGCAATGATGAGCGTAGAATTAACCAATGAGGGACCCTTTACTATCTGGCTCGATACGGATGAACTCTAAAACTACAAAATGCATCTTTGCTGTATGGTACATCCCTAACATTCGGTAACATCCCCGACATACGGCGCGAAGCACGGCACTGGTTAATCTGATATGTGAAAGGAATTGGTAATGACCACATACGAAGATATTATCGAACTTGGTGTTTATGATACTGAAACCAAACTTTTCGAAGGGCAGTTCCCCATTCCTGAAGGCATTACCTACAATTCCTATGCAATTTGCGATGAAAAAGTAGCCATTATGGATTCGGTGGATGTGCGCTTTGCAGACCAGTGGCTTGCCAACCTTAAAGCTGCTCTTGAAGGAAAAGAGCCCGACTATTTAATCATCCAACACATGGAACCTGATCATTCGGGCAGTATTGCACGGTTTTTACAAGCCTATCCTCACACTACCCTAGTGGGTAACGCTAAAACTTTTACCATGCTGGAAAACTTCTTTGGATCTGCTTTTTCTGAAAACCAGCTTGTTGTTAAAAATGGAGACGAATTATCACTTGGCAACCACACCTTAACTTTTGTGTTTGCTCCGATGGTTCACTGGCCAGAAGTTATGATGACCTACGATTCAGCCACAAAAGTTTTATTTAGCGCTGATGCTTTTGGTACCTTCGGTCCCGCTAAGATTGACAGACCTTGGATTGATGAAGCACGCCGTTATTACTTTGGCATTGTGGCTCCCTATGGCAAGCAAGTTCAAGCCCTGTTTAAGAAACTCACCGCCTACGATATTACCGCACTGTTCCCCTTACATGGTCCAGTGCTTACTGGCAATATTGAGCCCTATAAAAATGCTTATAAAACCTGGGCTAGCTATGCACCCGAAAAGACAGGTGTCACCTTGGTATATTCTTCTGTCTATGGGCACACCAAACAGGCCGTAGAAACCCTTGCCTCAATGCTAGAAGAAAAAAATTGCTCCGTTGAACAATTCGATCTTTCTCGTTGTGTTGAATCCGAAGCAGTCGCTGCCGCTTTTTGCTACGACACCCTTGTGTGTGCTTCTGTAACCTACAACGGTTCAGCTTTCCCCGCTATGAAAACATTCTTAGAAGCACTCGTTGAAAAGAAATATCAAAACCGCAAAGTAGCCTTTATTCAAAACGGATCATGGGCCCCTATGGCAACAAAAACTATGAAGGAAATTTTGGAAGGCTGCAAAGATCTTACATTCGTAGAACCAGAAATCACGATTACAGGCGCTCTGAATGATGAAACAAACAAAGAACTAAAAGAGTTAGCCCACGTCCTTACTGAAAGCAAGGACTAACACCTATCAAGAATATGAAGAAACCACCAGCAAAGACTAGTTTCGCGGCAACCACGCTTTCCACGGCATCTACGCCATGGAGGTATGCACCATGGATAACGCGAATTATCTTTGCGGTGGTTTTTTTCCTTAATATTCAGTGCGCATTGCAATTCATTATTACACCCAATGCTTATCTGAATGCCTATGAATTAAGCGGAGCTTCTGGCACCGTTGCAATTCAAGGACTTGGGGTTGCTTTTCTGATGTGGAACACTACCTACCCGTTATATCTCGTTCAACCCACAAAATACCGGTTCTTGGGCATAATAATTCTTGTTCAACAAGCAATTGGCCTTATAGGAGAAAGTATCATTCTGCTTTCGTTACCCCTTGGACACGAGATGCTTGCTGGTAGTATTATTCGCTTCATCTGTTTTGATGCCATAGGCCTTATAGCAATGAGTGCAACATACCTTTTCCTGTATGCCGCACTCAAACGATCTAAGAAGCCGCGCATGAAACCCTAGGTGTTCTTTTCTTATTTTGTTTTCTTATGATAGGCAACCCAGTACGCCATACCAACAAAGAGTGCACCGCCCACAATGTTACCCGGCACCGTAGCACTCCAATTCCACAGAGCGCCACCCCAGGTAAGCACCGAAGGATCAATACCCGCAGGAACAATACCTACCGAGGTAAGCAAAATACCCATAGGCAAGAAGAACATGTTCGCAACACAGTGCTCAAATCCACAAGCAACAAAGGCAGCAATGGGAAGCAAGATGCCCAGCATTTTATCAGCCACTGTTTTGCCTGCGTACCCAATCCAAACGGCTAAGCAAACTAAAAAGTTACACATAATTCCCTTGGCAAAAAGGGTTAACCAGTCAGGCGTCATCTTACCTGAAGCAACACTTACCATGGTTTGACCAACAATGCCTCCATTCATTGACTGCATCCCCGAAAGATAGACCAAGCCCACAATAATAAGCGCTCCCACAAAATTGCCCACGAATACTACGATCCAGTTCTTCAGCACCGCGCCCCAGCTAATCTTTTTACTGGCAGCACTCATGACAATCATCGTATTACCCGTAAATAATTCTGCACCGCATACAATTACCAAAAGCAGGCCCAATGAGAACAAAGCGCCGCCTAACACACGCTGAACGGCAAAAGGTAAATCCGGATCCCCTGAAACCAGCAGAAAGAACATGGCGCCCATGGCAATAAAAGCGCCCGCCATAATTGAAAGCATAAAAGACTGAGTAAAACTCATTGATGTCTTAGTAACACCAAGCCCTTCCGCTTTTGCTTCAATTTCTGCAGGAGCAAGTGCATCACTTTTTGGCAAGCTTGGCAAAACATCTTTGAGCTCTTCTAATGACATACCATCACCTTATCCTTTACAAAGAGCGGCATCTTTGACCCTTTCCTAACCACACCGAACCTTACCACAATACGTTGTGGAATTACCGGTACGCATGCCCAGTGGTTGTGGATACCTCTGTATTGGTAAAACGTTTCAATATGAATTTATTACGCAAGTTGCCTAACCGCCATTCCTTAAGGACAAGAATAGTTAGACTATCGAATAGTTTGTTTGTCAAATTAATTTAGGTAAGGAGAATCTTTGTACGAAGTCCGCACTTCAGGGCGTGGTCAGGTAAACAAACACACCCATCCTAAACGATCGCTCTGGAAACGCTTTTACGTTTCGCTGCTTCTCTTGCTTTTGCCTTTTCTGCTGAAAGTATTTCGTCTTTCAAAAAAAGTACGTAACGAAGGAATATATGTAGGCGAAGGTTTTGTCTTACGTTTAACCATTACCGGTTTTTCTCATAGTCGCACCCTGCGATATGGGCACCATACTTGGCATGGTGTCTCAGAAGACACCAAACCTGGCCTTACTATTGCCTTTCGCGATTTGGACTATGCCTACGATATTTTCTCTGGCGGCATTACTTTAAAGGAAGGTTTATCTGCTCGTCTTTTTACCACCCATGGTCCTAACGACAAAGGCGTTGCCATTACCTATTTGTTTACCGTTATCCTTAAAACCTTTTTCTTCTGGCGCTCAGCATATCGGAGGTCTTAAATGAATGCATTTGAATTTCACTGCCCCACTAAAATAATTTGCGGTAAAAATGCCTTACACAAATTGCCCGTTAAAATGGCAGACCGCAATGTAACTAAACCACTTATTGTTACCGACGAAAACTTGGTAAAGCTTGGTATTGCAGAACATGTATTTTCACCTTTAAAGGAAGCTGACATTCCTTACGTAGTTTACGACCAAGTTCCCCCCGATTCTTCCTTAACCGTAGTCAATGAAGTTGCTGAACTCTATCGCACGCAAGGTTGCGATGGCTGGATAGCACTTGGTGGTGGATCTGCTATCGATACGGCAAAAGGCGCTGCCGCAGCGGTTTCCGTAGGCGAAAAAGACTTCACGGAACTACAGGGCTCCGAAATTCTTCAGGATGATCTTGATACCCTTATCGCTATCCCCACCACCGCGGGTACCGGATCGGAAGTTACGCTGGTAGCCGTAGTTGCAGATACACAGGCACATGCAAAGTTAAGTTATACCTCCTACCGCCTTGTGCCCCACCTAGCATTTTTAGACCCGCAACTTACCGCTTCACTTCCGCCAAAGCTAACCGCAACCACCGGCATTGATGCGCTTACCCATGCTATTGAAGCTTATACTTCTATTCAGAAAAATCCTATTAGCGATGCTTTAGCAGTACAAGCAATTCGCTTAATTACTGAAAATCTTGCTCATTCATGCGCCGAACCAAACGATTTAGACGCACGCACCAACTTAGCACTGGGAAGTTTACTTGCCGGCGCATCGTTTTCTAACGCCATGGTTGGCATCGTACATGCTATCGGTCATTCATTGGGCGGCTTATGCCACATTCCACACGGTCAAGCTATGATGCTGCTTTTGCCGCATTGCGTCCATTTCAACCGTGCTCATGGCTATCACAAAGGCTTATACGGAGAATTGTTAGCAGCTCTTCGCCCTGATTTAGATACAGCTCGCCTTTCTGCAGACGAAAAAGATGCCCTGTTTGAAACCGAGCTGTTCACCATGAATGATTTTTATCATCGCGAATACGGCGTACCTACCCGCTTGTCTGAGCTGCGTGTAACCAAAGATCAACTACCTGCCGTAGCAAAACAAGCACGCTACGATGGCGCTGCATTGTACAACAAGCAAGAAATCACTGAAGACGTTGCCCTTGAAATTCTGGAGGCTGCACTGTAATGACTTCTCAATCAAACTCAAAAGAATGCTTAACTTCTAAAGATCGCACACAGGAACAATCAGCGCAGAAGCAAACATCGAAAGAACAAACGTCCCGGGGACAAGAATCACAAGAACAAGTCTCTCAGCACACCGCCGCCTACACCTGCGCAGCTGATGTACAGGCAGCGGTAGATTCAATGCACGCCTGGTTCGAAACGGGAAAAACACTTCCGCTTCACTACCGCCGAAACATTCTCCAAGCACTGCGTACCTACTTAAAAAAGCATGAAAACGAAGTCTTAGACGCCCTTCATGAAGACCTAGGCAAGGCACCCTTTGAAGGGTTTGCGACCGAACTCGGCATCGTATATGACGAAATTCGCCTATGCTTAAGCAAGCTGTATGCCTGGGCAAAGCCTAAACGAGTTGCTACCCCTCTTGCTCATTTCCCTTCATCATCAAAGGTGTATCCTTCCCCCTACGGTGTTGTAGCCGTTCTTTCACCTTGGAACTATCCGCTTCAGTTGGCCTTAGTTCCTGTTATCGACGCACTAACTGCAGGTAATTGCGTGGTATTAAAGCCCTCGCACACCTCTCCTGCCACCAGCGCTTTTCTGCAGAAGCTTTGCGATGACGTGTTTGACCCCAATTTGGTTCGCTGCTTGCCCAGTGGCGGACATATGAACGATTGGATTCTTGAAACCAAATTCGACAAAATATTTTTCACGGGCAGCCCTCGTGTCGGTCGACAGATTATGCATGCTGCTGCTGACAACCTTACCGATGTTACCCTGGAACTTGGTGGCAAAAGCCCCTGCATTATTGCTGAAGATGCCAACATTAAGCGCGCTGCGCAGCGTATTGCATGGGGCAAATGCATTAACTCCGGTCAAACCTGTGTGGCCCCCGATTACTTCCTAGTGCACGAAAATGTTGTTGATGCCTTCGTAGCGGAGCTGGATACCTGGCTTCATACGTATTACGGCAAGAACATTTTAGAATCCAGTGAATACCCTCATATGATTAATGAACATCACTTCGATCGTGTTTGCGGGCTTATCGATAATCACAACGACAACGCTTTCATAGCGCTTGGTGGTGGACGCGATTCCGAAACACTCCGCATCGAACCAACCGTAATGCGTGGTGTTACGTTAGATGATCCTGTTATGGGAGAAGAAATATTTGGACCGGTACTGCCTATTATCACCTGGAAGACTTTCGATGAAGCATTGCAGGTAATCCGCAACTTCCCGGAACCTTTAGCATGCTACGTCTTTTCTACGAGCAAGGTATTCCAAGAACAGGTAATAACTTCGGTGCCGTTTGGCGGTGCCACTATTAACGACGTGGTTATTCATCTCGCAAACAATCATATGGGCTTTGGTGGCTTTGGAGAATCGGGCATGGGAGCCTATCACGGCAAAGCAGGCTTTGATTGCTTTACGCACTATAAGTCCACGCTGAAGAAATCAAACCTTATCGAAATGCCCGTTCGTAACCCTCCCTTTAGCAACATGAAAATGAAAATAGTAAAGCTTTTAATGCGCTAGTTGTAAGCACCCTCCAAGGGAATTACATTTAACTTACCGCCTAGATTTTTAGAAAAACAGCCCAGCACTGCCTGGGCTGTTTTTTCGCTCATGCTTTATTTAAAGTTCCCTACATATCCCATAGCATCAGACATTTCCTGGATGCGTTCTAGCGGAAACGGAGGCTCACACAGAGGCTTCATGGCAATAGACATAAGCTTCATAGGGTTATCGTCTGCGGCACAGCGATTAGAAACGATCTTTCCGCAACGCCTGCACCGGTGAAGAATTGCCCACTCGCCATTATTGCGTACCCATACCGCTATAGGATCCATGTAGCCACCACACGTGCTTTCACGATCACCCGGTTCATTATCTACATGCAAACTCGTTAGACAATTTGGACAATGATTACGATGGTCGGTTCCGGCAAATTCAGGTACGACCAACCTGCCGCATACCTTACATTCAAACACTTCGTTACAGGGATTATGTTTGTAATACCCCTTTTTATACTGCTTTCTCTTATTCTCGCGATTCATACGAATACCTCTCAAAAGATAGAGTGAGCCGTTTTTAATCCCTTATCAAGAATCATTTTCGACATAAGAGGAAAGTAAACCCCTACATAAGGAAAAAGATTATAAAAGGCTCCCTGGATACTTTCATTCTCTTGGGAGGTGGTTTAGCAGATAAAAGATTGCCCGATCCTACTTTAAAAAATGAAAACGCAGCTTAAATTAAGATCGGCAAAAAATAACTTTTCTTACAGACCAACCTCCCGGTTAGCCCACAAGAACACATTCACCACTTACCATGGCCTTATTTCTCCTTTCTCTATCGTAAAGAGCGGCGCACGCTTCTTGGAATGAAATTAAAGCATGCTCATACCTATAAATCGCTCTTTAACGCATAATTATATAGGCAACAAAAAAGGTAGCCATCTTACGATAGCTACCTGGACATTTAGCTGGTGTCAGAGGCGGGATTTGAACCCGCACGCCCGTATAGTTAGGCACTAGCACCTCAAGCTAGCGTGTCTGCCGTTCCACCACTCTGACATGTTACTTAAGCTATTGGCTTAAGGGCTGCTCTCTTGCAGCGAGGAATATATTACCAGAACGAAACAAAGTTGCAAGAACTTTTTTTTAGCAATTTTAGCCAATAGTTCCTTGAGGATAAACGATCATCAAAACAATGAGCGAAATCAAGAAAACCGCAGCCAAAATAATAGTAATGCGGTCCAAATTCTTCTCTACCGTACCGGAACCAGTTTGATTGTTGTAAACCTGAGCAGCAATCATGTCGCTTAAGCCAGTGCCCTTACCGGAATGAAGCAAAACAAAAATTACCAGGCCAATACCGGAAAGTACCAAAAGAACGGTAAAAATAATCGCAATAATAGACAACGTATTTCCTTATCTTCGCAAACGTATATTAGTATGCTTACACAAAATATAAATTATAGAAAGTAAAGCGCCACTTCGCAAGGCGCAAAGATAGTAAATTTCAATTACGTACCCATTCTACACAAGTCTAAACAGGAATATCACCAGTAATTTCAAAGGTATACTGGTTTACCCCACGCTTAAAGGTAATCAGCCCGCTGTATTCGAAAATATCGTAGGAAAAACTGGTCTTTAAATACCGCTGTGTAACGAGGCCCTTCTTTTTATTAAGAAGAAAAGGGAAATAAAACAGCGCACCATATTTTCCCGGATAGCTCTGCTCAGATTCCCATACTTCCAACACGCCAAGCGTTCCCACTAAATGTTGATATTTGGATCCATGAGGAACTTCCTGCAGCACTGCGAATTTGCCACTTTTGCAAAGCCTTGCCATGTAAAAGTACCCGCCCTTTCTAAAACGCAGCACTGTACGTAAATGTTCTCAATCACTTGCGCGCTTATGATGTACGTCGATTATCCCCTACCATAACATGCTTTTATGCTTTAAGAGATCTGATTAAACAAAAGCTTGAGGATTGCTTCCCAGTTCAAAATCACCCTTACCCACAAAGCGGAAAGGTTTGTTGCATAATTTCAACTTCTCAAGAAGCTTTAAGTCTATAGCCAACAAAGAAAAACAAAGCAAAGCGTAAACAGTGAAATGGAGAAGTGGGGTTAAAAAAACCAGACTAATAAAGGGAAGCGAAGCTTCCCTTTATTGAAACAAAATTACTTTTCTGTTTTTATTTCAGCACCTTACATAAAGATATCTTTTCGTAAGCAAAGCTCATAACCCTTTAGCAGGATGCCGCATGTGCCGCTTCAATAAGCTGACGGAACGAATCTGACTGCAGCGAGGCACCACCAATCAGGCCTCCATCAATATCAGGCTGCGCCAACAAAGATTCTACATTCCCTACATTCATAGAGCCGCCATATAAAACACGACAAGCGTCAGTCACGCCCTGTCCAAACATATCGGCGATTGTGGCACGAATTGCAGCGCAAACCTCTTCAGCTTGTTCAGGAGTTGCCGTGCGACCTGTTCCAATAGCCCAAATAGGCTCATAGGCTATTACCACATCTTTCATATCCGTTTCATCAAGCCCTGCAAGTGCCGCACGAACCTGAGCCACAACAAAACCAAGATAGTCACCCGAATCGCGCATTGCAAGCGATTCACCCACGCAGACAATAGGAGCGATACCAGCCTCTATCAAAGCCTTAACTTTCATATTGACCGATGTATCGGTTTCATTAAACATTTCACGACGCTCAGAGTGACCCACAATACAAAATTCGCAGCCCGCTTCTTTGATCATGGGAATAGAAATTTCGCCTGTAAAGGCTCCAGATTCTTCCCAATGAACGTTTTGCGCACCTACTGCAATGTTGGTTTTATCGAAATCAATAACGGTATAGACCGACTTAATATCGATCGCAGGAGGACACACCACAATATCTACGTTGTCCCAATTGCGATTGTATTGATTGCAAAGTTGTTGAGTTAAAACAATAGCTTCCGATATTGTTTTGTTCATTTTCCAGTTGCCAGCCATTAAGTACTTGCGCATTTGAACCCCCTACCAAAACGCACAACCTTTTGATTTATAGTTTCGATACTTTACGCATACGCAGAAGAACCAAACATCCTGAGCACATGGTTTTCCGAAACGTGTTGGAAAACCTACCAAAAGCTTACCGATAAAACAGCCTGGCACCTCTACGCTTCGTGCATGTCGTTATTTAAGTGCTTCAACACCAGGAAGAGCTTCGCCCTGAACCAATTCCATAGAAGCACCGCCACCGGTAGAGATAAAGGTCATCTGATCGGCCAAATCAAATTTATTAACCGCTGCAACGCTATCTCCGCCACCAATAATAGTGTCAGCATCTTTGTTTGCTGCTACTGCAAGAGCAACACCCTTCGTGCCTGCCTCAAAGGACGACATTTCAAACACACCCATAGGGCCATTCCAAAATACTGTTTTGGCACTGGTAATTGCCTCCGCATAGGCCTTGGTAGTTTCTGGACCAATATCCAACCCCATCATGTCATCAGGGATGGCATCTACCCCACAGGTAACCGTGTTTGCATCATTGGCAAAAGCGTCAGCACAAACTACATCGGTGGGAAGAAGAATAGAAACACCCTTGTTCTTTGCTTTTTCCAACATAGCAGAAGCACGTTCTACCCAATCCTGCTCCATCAAAGACGTACCAACGGTATACCCTTGCGCAGCCAAAAACGTAAAGCACATGCCACCACCAATAATAAGGGTGTCGCACTTATCAATTAAAGCATCAATAACTGCTACCTTATCAGACACCTTAGAGCCACCAAGTATGGCAACAAAAGGATGATTAGGATTATCCAGCATAGACGTAAGCGTGCTTACTTCCTTTTCCATAAGCATACCCGCATAAGCTGGCAAATACGACGCTACACCAGCCGTGGAAGCATGTGCACGATGGGCAGCACCAAAAGCATCGTTTACGTAGACCTCAGCCAAAGAAGCTAATTCTTTGGCAAATTCTGGATCATTTTTCTTTTCACGTTTATCAAAACGAAGATTTTCTAACAGGGCCACATCGCCATTTTTCAAAGAAGCAACTACTTCTTTTGCGGAATCACCGATAGTATCTGTCGCAAAAGCTACCGGCTTGCCCAAAACTTTCGACAAGTAGCGCGCCACAGGAGCAAGAGAATATTCTGCTTGATATCCCGTACCATCAGGACGTCCTAAATGACTGCAAAGAATAACTTTTGCTCCGTGTTCAATTAAATAGGTAATAGTAGGCAGCGCTGCCTGAATACGGGTGTCGTCACTTACTTCCCCATTGGAAAGCGGAACATTGAAATCTACACGACATAAAACACGCTTCCCCGATACATCAGCATCAGCAAGGGTTTTAACTTTGCCCATTTCTCGTACCTTTCTCTTGTGCCAGCAGCAAGCGCTGAATGGATTATTTCCTTAAATTTATTCAATCACTTCTAGCGCTTGGCTCAATTCCTCAAACACAAAAGAGAGCCTCAAGGTTTGAGGCTCTCTTATTTATTCGTTACTTCGAAGGGAATTCCTCGCAAAACACTTACAGCATAATCTTTGCAAGGTCTTTAACACGGTTTGAATAACCCCATTCGTTATCGTACCAAGATACGCACTTGACCAGGTTACCCTTTCCGCCCAAAACCATAGTGAGTTTGCTGTCAAAAAGCGAAGAATGAGAATCGCCCACGATGTCAGCCGAAACAATGGGATCTTCCACGTAAGCCAAAATGCCCTTCATAGGACCTTCAGCAGCCGCCTTAATAGCCGCATTTACTTCTTCAACGGTAACTTCGCGTTCCAGTTCAACCGTTAAATCAACCATAGATCCATCAGGAGTAGGAACACGAGTAGCAAATCCGTCAAGCTTACCCTTCAATTCAGGAAGAACCAACGAAACAGCACGGGCTGCACCAGTAGTAGTAGGAATCATAGAAAGGTTAGCAGCGCGAGCACGGCGCAAATCCTTATGAGACTGATCCAGAACCTTCTGGTCGTTGGTGTAGGAATGAATGGTATTCATGAATCCACGCTTAATACCAAAGCTATCCATGAGTACCTTAGCAAAAGGAGCAAGACAGTTGGTGGTACAAGAAGCGTTAGACACAATATGATGCTTTTCTGGATCATACTGGCTGTCGTTTACACCCATAACAATGGTGATGTCTTCATTTTTAGCGGGAGCCGTAATTAATACCTTTTTTGCACCAGCATCAATATGAGCATGAGCGGCATTTGCATCGGTGAAGAAGCCAGTTGACTCAATAACCAATTCAACACCAAGTTCGCCCCAAGGCAAGTTTTCAGGATTGCGATCCGATAACACCTTAACTGCTCTACCGTCTACTACGATAGAATCACCGTCAACCCTTACTTCATCATACACACGACCATGAATTGAGTCGTACTTAAGCAGATGAGCTGCTGCGGTAATGCTGCCAGGATCGTTGATAGCGACAATATCAAACGCAGGATCTTTTTCCATTGCTCGAAAAACAAGTCGGCCAATGCGGCCGAAGCCGTTGATACCAACCTTGGTTGCCATAGGGCTCCCCTTTCAGATGTGTTATAGATAAGTGCGCCATGTAAACGCACAAACGAAACATGACATAGTTATTCTAACATGCAAACGAATAAGGCAACGAATATCGACCAACTTTGTATGCAAGCGATGATCAAAATGAAACAAACTATACGATAAATTGATTAATTAACAACTTTGCTGGCACTTTTCAGATTTTACTTGTGAGCTTTTAAGCTCGCTCATTGCCTTTGCTTGTTGCTTTTGAGTTCACTTATTACGTTTACTTACCGCTTTTTAATTGGCGAATTCTGAATTGGTGGGCTGAATTGGTGGGCTTTGTTTAGCCTACGTGATAGTTTACTTTCCAACTTTTGAGCTTGTTTACGAACTCTTTTTGGGCTTACCAGAAACTTCTCGTGCCATTTGCTCAATCCGTCGAACACGATGATAAATTGCCGATTTTGAAAGCGGCGGATTTGCCCGTTCACCCAATTCTTTAAGAGTAGCTTCTGGATAACGAACACGAAGTTGAATATATTCCTGTAGGCCACGCGGCAATGATTTGATGTCGCGATGATCCAACAAGGTACGAATAGCAGCAACCTGTTCAACCGATGCTTCAGCTGTTTTTGCTTGGTTGGCGATTTCAGCATTAACTCGGCGATTCACGTCGTTACGCACACTTTTAATAACGCGCTCGTTTTCCATCTTTAAAGCACTTTGATGTGCTCCCACAAACGCCAAAAACGATGAAATAGCCGCACCACTTTTGAGATACACCGTATAGGTGTTGCGCCTTTCAACAATTTTGGCATGGATATCCTTAGTTGAAAGCAATTCCACAATGTCGTTTGCCATGGTTTGCGATTCCACGGTAAGTTCAAAATGAAAGTCGCCGCGTGGGTTAGAAATAAACCCACTGCCAAGAAACACCCCGCGCAAATAGGCTGAAGCACAGCAAGATTTTTGCACCAACTTGGGGTCAATTCCTCTTTTAAGGCCTTCTTCTCCAATAACGCCCAAATCATAGAGCGCTTCAGTTAAGCGAGGCTGTGTAGGAACTTCAATAAGCCAGTTAGGCGTTTTATGCAAAACGCTACGACGCATGGTTAGATCGGTTTTAAGGGCGTAACGCGCGTGAAGCGTACGAATAATAAAGCGCGCTACCTGGGGCACATCGGTAGAAATTTCAAGACGAAACTTACCGGGTCCGTTAAAGAAAATAGACCCTTCAATGCGAATAAGCGCAGCAAGCGTTGCCGCATCACAATGAGAACAGGTAGGTTCTACGCGAGATAATTCTTCTTTTACCTCTGTGGTGAACGACAAAGCTTAAACACCCCCATGAATGCATCAGCCAAAGCAGTAGGATCATGCCAGGTAGGACGAAGAGGATCCTTCATGTTACGCAAAAGCACCACGGGTCCTTGCGCCTGAATAGCTTCTATATCTTCTTGAGTTATTTTGACCGATCTAATTTTTGCACGTGCTGGCAAGTTTTTACCATCACGCATTTCGGACATAGCACGCTCCTGTGAAGCAGATCCTGCTACCGCTTCAAACGCACCCGTGCTAAAGCGCGACTTCTTTGGCTTTCCTGCACTGTGAATTAATACGTAGTCAAGCTTTCCTCGCATACCGTGTCGCAGAAGTGCTTCCACGTGCTCTCGTGCCGAAAGCCCCCACGTTTCACCCTGCTGATCCGCCAAGCTACACACAAACACGGTGCGCGCTTTCGATTGCGCGATGGCATCCACAATACCAGGAACCAACAGGTTCGGAATAATGGAAGTAAAAAGCGAGCCAGGGCCTAAAACAATAATATCAGCCTGACGAATGGCCCGAATAGCTTCCATGTACGGCAAACATTCTTCAGGCGATTCTAGCCATACCTGCTCTAAAGCAGTAGATGAATGTGATGCAAGCGCCTGCCCATGCAAGACGCGTCCATCAAGGGTACGTGCACACAACGTAACATTGTTGAGCGTAGAAGGATACACGTGCCCCCGCGCGCCAAGCAGCTGCCCACATATTTTAATGGCTTCTGGAAACGACCCCGTCGCATTTTCCAGTGCAGAAAGCATCAAATTTCCCAAGGTATGGTTGCGCGCAAAATCAAAACGATACTTAAAAGCCTTAGTAAGTGGATCATCAGGATTTGCCGCAAAGGCAGCTAAACATTTTCTAATATCCCCGGGAGGTGTAACGTGCGCCTCTTCACGCAAAATACCAGTTGATCCCCCATCGTCTGCCATTGCTACCACCGCTGACGTTTGAACGCCCAACGCTAAAAGTGTACGAATGGAAACAGGCGCACCCGTACCACCGCCAATAACTACTGCTTTTAGTTTTGTGGGATCTACCGAATCCCTACGATGAACCAAATGGTCTTTTAAAGAACCAATTGCCTTAAAAGCCTGAGTTGAAGAAGGATCTAAACTAAAGCCATTTTCAGAATGGCCACCTAAGGAAAGAGGGCTCATTTGGTTGCCCCCTTACTGGTATCTGCAAGGGCAATATCACGATGATAGGCGCGTACGTTGTATCCCGAGTCGCGCAAAAGTGCTGCGGTTTTTTCTGCCAGCACTACACTTCTGTGCTGACCACCGGTACAACCCACCCCAATAGCGAGATGCTGCTTGCCTTCTGCAACATAGCCAGGCATAACACAGTTCAGCAGGTTTTCCCACGCCTCTAAAAACTTGGTAGTTTCTTCTCGACCAAGCACGTAATCGCTTACGGGCTTATCCAAACCCGTAAGTCCACGAAGTTCAGGAATATAGAACGGATTAGGCAAAAAACGCACATCAATAACAATATCGGCATCAAGAGGGGCTCCATGCTTAAAGCCAAAGGAATATACCACCACATTCATACCGTCTTTATCGGTTTCTTTCGAATAGATAGAGCGTAATACTTCACGCAGCTCACGCGGTTTCATATCACTCGTATCAATATAGGAATGGGCAACGTCGCGCAATTCTTGCGTGAGCTTACGCTCGTACGCAATAGCCTGCGCTATGGAACGAGAATTGTTTACGCACAAAGGATGACGACGACGCGAAGCTTTATAGCGAGCAATAAGCACTTCATCGCGCGCATCCAAAAAGATAATGCGAAACGTAATGCCCGCCGCTTCAACATTAGCCAATTCTCCCACCAGTTGTTTAAAGTATTCGCGGTTTCGCGCATCGCACACAATAGCAAGCTTGCGACCAATTTCACTATGACCGGGCAAACTGGCCAAGCTAATCATGTTCATAATGAGGGAAGGTGGCAAATTATCAATACAGAAGTAGCCCAAATCTTCAAAAGTGTGCATTGCTTCGGTGCGACCTGCACCGCTCATGCCGGTAATAATAACTACATCAGGACCTTGATTAGTGGGCACTTCCTGATTGTTGTCAACCGATTCAATCTGTTGCGTATCTACCATTGGTACTCCCTTAGATCCTGATTAGTTATTTTCGCAGTGCCGAAAGCGCTGTCGCAATCACCGTAACGTCTAGACATACTTACAACAACAACACTGCTGTAATACCACGAACTACTGGTTTTTATTATCGCGCAAGCCAAGCACACCTATGGCTCGTTATCAGTGGTTTTAGCATCCTTTTTACCATTATATTGCCTAAGCACAGCATACACATCTTCAGCAACCTGACTAGGCACGACACCAGTTTGTTTAATTTCTTCCAAGCTTGCCTGTCGCAAAGCCGAAAAAGAGCCAAATGCTTTAAGAAGAGCCTTTTTACGTTTAGGGCCCATCCCCACCACTTCATCCAAAATACTAGTGGTCATAGCTTTACCGCGAAGTTCACGATGAAACGTGATGGCAAAACGATGTGCTTCGTCTCGAACCTGCTTTACCAAATACAAGCTGGGACTTCCACTGGGTAAAACCACCGGGCCACTATCCTGCCAAGGCACAAACAGTTCTTCGTCGCGCTTAGCCAGACCACAAACAGGGATATCACCTGCGCCCAGTTCTTCAAGCTGTTTTATGGCAGCAGTTAACTGAGGCTTACCACCGTCAACAATAATCAAGTCTGGCTTTTTACCAAAGCGTTCATCCTGAAGCCGATCCGCACAATAGCGACGAGCGAATACTTCGCTCATCATGGCAAAGTCGTTCGCTTCTTCAGTTTCCATACGTATTTTAAAGCGGCGATATTGGCTTTTATCAGGCCTTCCATTGGTAAACACCACCATGGATGCCACTGAATGACGGCCGTGAATGGTAGAAATATCGAAACACTCAATGCGAAGAGGTGGTGCATCCAGCGCCAGCGCACTTTCCAACTGCATAAGAGCTGCATTTATGCGATCGTCATCGTAGCTACTGCGAGCCTTATAACGCATAAGAACATGACGAGCGTTTTTCTGCGCCATAGCCATAAGCGCATTCTTTTCACCACGCTGGGGAACCGTAAAACGAACCTTAGCCCCATGGGCGCTTGCCAGCTTTTCGGTAAGCCACGATTCAATAACTTCAGCATCTTCGGGTATTTGCTCTACGATTAATTCATGAGGGATAGATTCAGTTGAATCGTAATAGCGCAGTACAAACATACGCAACAATTCCGATTCGGGAACATCTTTTCCCTTATTAAAAATAAATTCATTGGTGTTAACAATGCGCCCTTCGCGCAAAATTAAAACGGTAACACCCGCGATGGTTTCCTCGCGATAAAACGCAATAACATCGGCATTTAAACGATGAGAAGACACCGCATGTTGGGTATCGGAAAGCGATTTAATGGTATCAATGCGACCCTTAATGCGACCTGCTCGTTCGAAATCAAGCGCTTCGGCAGCCTGCTGCATTTCCAAGGTAAGTTCTTCGATAAATTCCGAATGTTGACCCGACAAAAAGCGCTCTACCCGCGCTACTTGTTCCTGATACGCCTCCGGCCCCATTTCGCCACAGCACACCCCAGGTCCTAACCCCACATGGGCATCAAAACAGGGACGTTTCGATAATTCAAGCTCATCGTATGGCGTTTGCTCCAAACGTCGCGTCATACGACGCCATTCCGCACACGAAGCCGCACAGATGGGTACCACACGACGGACCGTATCCACTAATTCGCGCGCAGCACGAGAATCGGTATAAGGCCCAAAGTAGCGCGTTTGGGGCTTGTGCGTTTCACGCGTGTACTTAATAGCAGGAAATACATCCCCTTTGGTAAGTGCAATAAAGGGATAGCTTTTATCATCCTTAAAGTCAGCGTTGAAATAAGGGGAATATTGTTTAATTAAATTGCGTTCAAGCACCAAACTTTCATGCTCGTTAGCAGTTACGACATATTCAAACGAATCGATTTGCGAAACCAACAGCGGAATTTTTTCGCGACTGTCCTGAAAGTTAACATACTGACGCATGCGAGCACGCAGTTGCTTCGCCTTGCCCACATATATAACTTCCCCTTCGGCATTTTTCCAAAGATATACCCCGGGTTCTGTGGGCACGCTTGCAAGCTGATTTTTTATTTCTTGAAGTTTAGCAGCGTTCACCTTAAACCTGATCTTCCACGTCCATCAACATGAGCATGGTGTTATCGCGCATTTCTTTTGCCTGAGCACGCGTTAAATCGCCTGATGCATAGAAGTCTTGAATTACCTCAAGCTCAAGTTGCAAACCCCGTCTTTGGATGTCACTGGTGCTTACCATAACATTTTCTACAGCCTCTGAAGTAACCGTAGCATCGTTTGATTCTTCGAGCACCGCCAAAGCGCGTTCGTGCCTAATAAGCAAACGTGCTACTTCATCACTGGGGTAACGAGGGTCGTCAACCAAGGAACGAAGGAATTCAACTGCATACTGTTCGCTCATTACGCGCGCCTTATCTATGGCCGCCTTGTCTTCATCGCGACTAAACGGAAGCGAACTCAAAATACCGTGTTTGATAAGCGACACCCAATTGCGCAACCTGCCTAAACTATACTTCGCAATAAGTGAAGGACCTTTTTCATGCGCTATCAGGCTTTTATGACGCGAGAGCGCATCAATAACACGATAGACCGCATAGGGTTCTAGTTCTTTGCGCTTTGCCGCTTCGTAGAGCTTTTGCGCTTGATGTTCAATTACTTCAAACGTTAATTTAGGAGAAGGCGGAGCATCTTCAAGGGTGTTACTCATCGATCGAATGTTGCGAATGCGCTGGTTGTACGACTTAATAACCTGCTTTGTTTCGCGATCGTTTTCGTCGGTCGAATCCGCCATTAAACGTTCGATAACGGTACGAAGAATTTCAATACGGGTTCGTTCGTAGTCAGCCACTTCTTCTTCATCAATTTCTTTTTCATTTTTCGGAGCCAAAATAGGCAACAAGAAATTAGCGAGCAAAAGCGTGCATACGATAACGCCCGAAGCAAGGAAGATGATAAGAGAACGCTGCGGGAATGGCTCGCCCGAACCCACGAAAAACGGAATCGAAAACGCGATGGATAAGGTAATAGCACCTTTGGGACCACCAATGGTGGTGATCAAGGCATCCTTAACGGTTTTCTTATTAAATTTATCTCGCTTGCCGGTTAGAGGATTTCTGAACAGGCGCGCCATGAGTAAGGCCCACGCAAAACGAAGCCCCACAATAAGCGCCGTAAGAATAAGCACATATCCGATAAGATCAAAGTTATCGATATACACATTGTCCCACGTTGATTGCATAGCATTGGGAAGCTGGATACCCAAAAGAACAAACACAATGCCATTTAAGGTAAAGCTGATTACCTTCCACACACTGGAAAGAGCAATGTTTAATCGCGAATGATAGGGCGAGATACGCTGATCACGTAAAAGCGACCACACAATACCACAAGCTACAACGCCTAAAATACCCGATACATGCAAGGTTTCTGCGATAAGAAACACAATAAAGGGCATGGAAACTTCTAGGAACACATGAAACGTAATGTTTTCCAAACCCATATCACGTACGCGATGGGCAAGAAACGCGAATATCAGTGCAAGCAGAATTCCTAGAACAATGCCACCAAAGAAGGTAAAAGCGAAAGACGTAGCCGCATCGGCCAACGAAAAGAATCCTGTAACTGCTGCCGCAATGGCAAACTGAAAAGAAACTACACCGGAAGCATCATTGATCAGCGCTTCGCCTTGCAAAATAGCATTTTCCCTTTTACCAACCTGCGCTTCGCGCTTCAAGGCAGCAACTGCCACCGCATCGGTAGGACCTAACGCAGCACCAAGCGCAAAAGCTGCTGCCAGAGGGATTGAAGGCACGAGCCAATGCAGCACAAAGCCAACACACAGCACAATTAACAACACAAGGCCTATGGCGTAAGAAACAATAATGCCTTTGTTGTCCCATAAACTTTTTTTGTTCGCCTCAATGGAGTCATGGAATAACAAGGGCGCAATAAACAGAATAAGGAATAATTCTGGGTCAATCGAAACATGAATGGGCGATATGGCTAAAAACGCAATTATTACGCCCAGTCCAATTTGAATTAAAGGAGAAGAAATTCGAGGTACTACCTGATCCAATACCGAAGAAAGCAAGACTGCAACCATTAACAATAAAATGAGCTCAAATGCTTCCACTAATCAGGCTCCTTACCACATAAAGGCTACTCATTGATGCGCTGTATAACCGCCTTATTTCCACTCTTTCAGAAGATATATTATCTACAAAATGCCCCTATATAAGAAGCATTTTGACACTAACTACGACAACTTCATAACTAAAGAGGAATAACGTTCTGTGGTACGATTTCTTAAAATATTTGCGTTTTAGGTATTGCATGAAACGTAAAAGCATGTAAAATACTTTCTTGCGCTTATGGTGGCTATAGTTCAGTTGGCTAGAATGCCAGATTGTGGCTCTGGAGGTCGTCGGTTCGAGTCCGATTAGCCACCCCAGCGCAACTTGAAAAATAAGCAAAATTTTTCTTGCAAATAGAAATTGGTTGCTTTAAAATAGCCTAGCGCTTTGACGCAAATCGTTTTTACGAAACCATTTGGACCGTTAGCTTAGTTGGTAGAGCAGGGGACTCTTAATCCCAAGGTCCGGGGTTCGAGTCCCCGACGGTCCACCATTGAATCTTCGCTCCCCTTTCGGGAGCTTTTTTATTGTCGAAATTTAGACTTTTTCCTGAAATTCGGACTTTTTTCTCAAAAATCAGGGGTACCCTGCAGAAAATCCTTAGTTGTGAGAGGTTCAATATCTTTGGTGTATAGCGCTTTTGCTCCTCTCGGCAAGTTCAAGCGCGGTGTTTGCTATTATCGTAGTGTTACCCGACAGGAGGAATAATGCTTGGATCCACCCTCATATTGGTAAACCCTGCCGCACGAAGTGGCAAAGCCTCTGAAGTAGCCGCTCAAACAGCAAGCGTACTCGATCAATTAAAAGCACATTCACCTCAGGAACTTACCAGCTATTCATTTCATTACACTATTGCTCCTCATGATGCTACTTCGTTTATTCAACAAGAAGGTGCACAGTACGACACGATTATTGCCGTCGGGGGTGACGGTATTGTTAACGAAGTCATTAATGGGCTTATGGCTATTCCTGCAGCTAATCGACCTCGCTTCGGTCTAATCCCCTGCGGAAATGGCGATGATTTTGCTCGCAGCATCCACATGGATCGCAACCCCGCCCAATCGCTTCAGCAGTTCGCTACACGCACGCTCACGCCAAAACGCATAGATGTAGGACGAGCAAATACCCAGTGGTTTGCAGAAACTCTATCGTTTGGGTTGGATGCAGCTATAGCGCTTGGAACCCAAGAGCTTCGTACCAAAACAAAGCGTACGGGCACCAGCCTTTATGTGCAATGCGGTATAGATCAGTTAAGGAACCATCGCGATATCCACGAAGTAACCATGACTCTCGATGGTGGCGCTCCCCAATCAATTGCCTGCTATATGCTCGCTATACAAAACGGCATGAGCTATGGGGGCGGCTTTAAAGTATGTCCTCAAGCACGTCTTAATGATGGCCTGCTTGATATCTGCTACGCTACCCCGCCACTTTCATTTATGGCAGCAACTACGCTGTTTCTTAAGGCAAAAGATGGCAAGCACATACACGACCAACATATTCATTTTGAAACCGCAAAACGAATCGAATTATCCTTCAAACATGCCTTGCCTTCACAAATTGATGGCGAAAAGTTCGATGATACCGAAGTGGTAATTGAAACATTCCCCGGTGAGCTTGAAGTTCTTATGCCTTAGCGAACTCGATTTGCCTTAACGAACCCGAAATTCTACTGTTTTATCGAACTCGGAGTGTAACTTCCCTACCACAAACGTCGATATACCAACGCACCCGCATCATTGACCGTGCGTGAAAGCAAACCAAGATCAAGCATATATTCCAAGGTGCCAAATATCGTAGCAATGCGGTTTATTTGCGTAGAAATAGGAAATCCTTCAAGACCTTTTGGATAGTGAGCAGCACCCAAAATAGCCGCCTGACGTACCGTAAGCTCATCGTCGTTTTCAAACAGCTTGCGCGCACGAATTACCAGCGTCTCGTAACGTCCTTCAAGCATCGAAATAAACCGATTGATCTCAAACGAACCTAACAATGGGTTATGGTGGCACATATACACCGCCTGCAAGTTAAGTGCTTTGAGCTGTGCAAGGCTTTCCAAATACCTCGAAATAAGATGTTCATTTGCGGCATACTGCATACAACCAGGTGGAGCGTAGCAAATATGATCACCCGCAAACAATATCTTTTTATTGCGATCAAGAAGACATAGATGATTGGAAGTGTGACCAGGGGTTAAAAGGGCTTCAAAATGGTATCCCGCAAGAGAAATTACTTCCCCACCGTGCAATTCAACACGCGTGCCTTGGGTTAGAACCTGAGCTTTTTTGCCTGAAGCAACAAGACGAATAAAAGAAGCTGCAGATTCGCTATCCAAATCAGTCGAAGCACTTTGCACAAAGAAGGTTTTCATTAACGCTTCAGAGTCAACCTGGGTAGGCCCTGAATAGAGCGTCTTTGCCCCTTTATGAACACAGTACAGCAGGTTTCCATCATGATCATCATGAAAGTGAGATAAAAAAACTTCTGTTTGGTTCCAAGGCACATGGAGAATACGCTCTACCCCATCAAGTGCTTCCGTACCACACAGATCGGGATGTCCGGTGTCAAAAATAAGAGCACGACTCCTTGGTTCTGCAATGCAATACAACTCTATGCGTTTGCAAAAAGGAAAACCCACTACATCAAAACTGCTTCGATATATATGCGATCTGAAAGGATAGCGCAGGGGAACCTCTTCAAGTACGCGTATAGCCTTGTAAGTAACACCTGGCCATCGGTACTCCGGTTCAAAATCCATGCTCATATCCTTCCTCATTGTGTGAAACTTTCTCGTATCTGCTTAGGTGCCCTACGGTGCTAAAGCATTAAACAGGAAAAGCAGTATCTAAAGTGTTGTTTAAGCGTAAGCGGCTTAGTTATTGCTACCCTTTGATCTATGTAAACAAACAAACTATTCTGTTGCTGAATCAGCAACACTTTTGATAATAGCGCAATCAGCCCTTTAAAAGAAAATATGGCCTAAATGAGCAAAAGGCCCAAGAGTCTCTTGAGCCTTTTGACTTTTTAAAAATTAACGCAGAGTTTGCTTACGAATTGTGAGCCCACAAAATATGGCTTACACAATACCCTGAGCCAACATAGCATCAGCAAGCTTCTTGAAGCCAGCAATGTTTGCACCTGCCACATAGTCACCTTCAACACCGTATTCACGTGCAGCATCGTCTGCAGCATGGAAGATGTTCTTCATGATGCCCTGAAGTTTAGCGTCAACTTCTTCGAAAGACCAAGAAAGACGCTCGGAGTTCTGAGACATTTCCAAACCAGAAGTTGCAACGCCACCAGCATTTGCTGCCTTACCAGGCATAAATACGATGCCGTTTTCCTGCAGATACTCGGTAGCATCCATAGTGGTAGGCATGTTAGCGCCTTCAGCTACAATCTGGCAGCCATTAGCAACCAAAGCCTTAGCATCATCAATAAGGAGTTCATTTTGAGTTGCGCAAGGAAGAGCAATATCAACCTTGATATTCCAAACGCCACGACCGTCATGATATTCAACACCTTCACGACGCTTTGCGTATTCAGAAATACGGCCGCGTTCAACTTCCTTGATCTGCTTTACCAAAGCAACATCAATTCCATTAGGATCATAAATCCAACCGGTGGAGTCAGACAGGGTAACTACCTTTGCACCCAACTGCTGGGCCTTTTCGGTAGCATAAATTGCAACGTTACCAGAACCAGATACGGCAACCGTCTTACCCTCGAAAGAATCGCCCTTGCAAGCAAGGTATTCCTGTACAAAATAAATCAAACCATAGCCAGTTGCTTCGGTACGAGCCAGAGAGCCACCATAGGAAAGACCCTTGCCGGTCAAAACGCCTTCCCAAACATTGCGAATACGCTTGTACTGACCAAACATATAGCCAATTTCACGAGCGCCCGTTCCGATGTCACCAGCAGGAACGTCGGTATCAGCACCTACATGCTTGCAAAGCTCGGTCATGAAGGACTGGCAGAAACGCATTACTTCAGCGTCAGACTTACCCTTAGGATCGAAGTCAGAACCGCCCTTGCCGCCGCCCATAGGAAGCGTGGTCAAGCTGTTCTTGAAAATCTGCTCAAAACCAAGGAACTTAATAATGCCAAGGTTTACGGAAGGATGAAGACGAAGACCACCCTTGTAAGGGCCAAGGCAGCTGTTGAACTGTACGCGGAAACCACGATTTACCTGAACTTTACCCTCGTCGTCTACCCAAGGAACACGGAACATAATAACGCGTTCTGGTTCTACAATGCGCTCAAGCAATCCAGCCTTTTCGTATTCTGGATGAGCCTCAATAACAGGCTTCAAAGACGTAAGAACTTCAGTTACCGCCTGAATAAACTCAGGCTCGTTGGCATTCTTTGCCTTAACCTGTTCAATAACGGAGTCGACGTAACTCATAAATTCCTCCTCGATTAACACTCAACGTTCAGTATGGTATCAAAGAGAAGTACTTTATTTAAATAAAGCCACCCCTCGTTAACATGTTCGAAACAAACAATCGGGGGATGGCTTAAAACATCGGATAACTGTAATGAAGCGATATACGGCTGCCTTGTATGCTAGGCCAAGAGCGATAGATCGGCTGCTGGTAGCAAATAAAAGCTACATACGCTCTGGTGCCGAAACACCCAAAAGGTTAAGCGTGAGGGCCAAAACAATACGAGCAGAATCAGCCAAAGCAAGACGAGCCTGTTCGATTTCTTCACCTTCACCAATAACACGGCAATTCGTATAGAACGAATGGAACAGCGAAGCTAGGTCCTGCGCATAGTGAGTCAAACGGAATGGCGCACGGTCGCGTGCTGCACCTGCAATTAAATCCGTGAAATCGGCCATCTTGCGCATAAGATCCAGTTCGCTTTCGTGTGTTAACACAGTAAGGTTTGCTGAATCAATATGCAACGCCTCTACCAAATCGGCAACCGTTGCCCCTTCGGTATCGATTCCACGAGCTTGCGCCGCTTTGCGCAAAATAGAGCAAATACGAGCATGGGCGTACTGCACGTAGTACACCGGGTTTGAAGCATCCTTTTTCTTTGCTACTTCAATATCGAAATCAATGGATTGATCGGAAGACTTGGATAACATCATATAGCGCGTTGCATCAACGCCTACTTCATCAATTAATTCACGGAAGGTAATCATTTCACCTGTTCGCTTAGACATGCGAACCTGCTGACCATCACGGAACAGCGTTACTAGCTGACCAAGCACCACTTCCAGAGCATCAGGATAACCCCACGCCGCCATCATTGCCTGACAGCGAGGAATATAACCATGATGGTCTGCACCCCAGATATCAATGAGATGATCGTAACCACGTTGCATCTTGTCATAGTGATAGGCCACATCAGACATGAAGTACGTCAACTCGCCATTTGTCTTAATTAAGACGCGATCTTTTTCATCGCCAAAGGCAGTGGAGCGGAAATAGGTTGCCCCATCCTGTTCAAAAATATAGCCACGTTCTTTCATGACTTCAAAAGCACGATCTACCTTTGTTTTGCCTTCCTCATCAGGCACAAATAGAGAACGCTCAGAAAACCAGGTGTCAAAATGATTGCCAAAAATTTCCAACGTTTCTTTCACGTTGTCCATCATGGCCTTATAGCCCATTTCACGAAACTCATGACGACGAGTATCGGGATCAACCGAAAGCCACTTATCACCATCACGGTCAATAATGTGCTGGGCAAGTTCTTTTACGTAGCCACCACCATACGATGCCTCGGGCATTTCAACATCCTGCCCTAAGGCCTGCTGATAGCGCACCACCAAAGAATCAGCAAACACATTCATCTGATTTCCCTGGTCATTGATGTAAAACTCTTCATCTACCTCATAACCAGCATGACGCATAACACGCGCAATAGCATCGCCTAAAGCTGCCCAACGACCATGACCTACATGCATAGGTCCTGTTGGATTAGCCGAAACGTATTCCAAATCCACCTTACAAGGCTCAGGAAGACTTGATTTGCCATAGGCGCTTCCCTGCTCGCGAACTTCGGTGATAACCTTTTGAAATACCGAATTTGCAAGCGTAAGGTTAATAAAGCCAGGACCTGCAATTTCAACCGTTTCAATAAGATCGTTTTCGGGAAGATGATCCACCAAAATTTGCGCAATTTGACGAGGACTCATACGAGCTGCTTTTGCAAGACGCATCGCAATAGTGCAAGCCCAATCGCCATGACCTTCTTCGCGAGGGCGTTCTAGGGTAGGTACCGGAACTTCATCTAAAGGCAATTCGCCTGCTTGAACAGCTGAAGTAAGAGCGTTGTGTAATACCACCTCTAAAGATTCACGAATGGTCATGAATATTCCTTCCTACCTTTATACCCAAAGAACTCCCCATGCAGCTTTTCACACAGGGAGATCTAGAGAAATCAAATCTATTTGTGAGCGGTTGTGATTGTAACATGCCTTGCGCTTAAATACGTGTTTTACTGTGCTCGTTCCTTGATATACCTATCGCATTCTTCAGTTACATACGCGCGAAGCTTATCAAGTAACGCTTCATCTTTGCCACCTACAGGAGTACCATCAATGGATTGGATAGGCAAACAAAGTGTACTGGATGAACTTACAATTACCTCATCTGCGTCTTTCAATTCATCAAGCGTAAACAGCTTTTCGACAACCGGAATTTCCAAGGCCATGCACGCTTGAATTAAATGCTTTCTAGCAATACCGGGAAGAATATGATTATCGGCAGGATGGGTAACAAAACAGCCATCTTTAAGCATCTGTACGTTGCTGTGCGCGCATTCGGTTACATACCCATCACGAACAAAAACTGCCTCGTAGCAGTCCGCTTCCTTGGTGCGCTGCGCCGCTATAACATTAGGAAGCAAATTCAGCGTTTTCGTATTGCACATCTGAAAGCGCACATCTTCCACACTGATAAGATCTTGCCTATCGTAGAGATCTTCCATACTGTCCGGAACAATCATGATCCATAAATTAGCAGGTCCCTCGCAGAAATAATGGTGACGATAATCCGTCCCGCGTGTTACCTGCCAGTACACAAAGTTCACCGGAGCATCCACCTTGGCAAGCAAGTCGGTTAAAAGAACTTTCAAATCTTCCTTGGTAATTCCCGGGTCAATTTCCACATTGGCGCAGCTATTAAAGAAGCGATCAATATGATCTTCTGCAAACAGTACTACCCCATCAATACCCATGGTTGCGTCATACACGCCATCGCCATAGAAAGAAACACGATCCAAAAAGGGAACCTTCATATCCTCAAGTGGACCGAACTCACCGTTGTAATATCCTAAGCGTTCCATAAGGTTTATCTCCTTAATGCATAGAGCAGATTGAATGAGCGTTTATGACTACCTTTGTTTTGGTTTATAAGTTTATATGTATCCAAGCTACTCCAGATAGTAAAGGTTTTGAGGCACTCTGAACACCACTTACCCCCGCACGTTCTTTAGAACGTGCTTTATTGTGCATGAAGCAGTGCAGCGTACGAACCGATAAGCAAAAAAGCTTATCGGTGAGCAGCGAAACGGGTGCTAGAAAATCTTTACTATTTGGAGTAGCTTGGGCAAATAAGCTCTATCGACTTAATCACGCAATGTTGCAAGCACAATGGCCTTAATGGAATGCATGCGGTTTTCTGCTTCGTCAAACACCTTTGAAGCGTCCGATTCAAACACTTCGTTAGTTACTTCCATTTCCGTTAATCCAAACTTTTCTTCAATTTCTTGCGCAACGGTAGTATGAGTGTCGTGGAACGCTGGCAAGCAATGCATGAAGATGGCGTTATCTGCCGCATTAGCCATAACCTGAGCATTAATTTGATAAGGAGAAAGCTCTTTAATACGTTCTTCCCACAAACTTGCTGGTTCGCCCATAGAAACCCAAATATCGGTATACAGAATGTTGGCGCCCTTAGTTCCCTCTTCCACATCAGACGTTACCAACACTTCGCAGCCGTTTTCTTTAGCTATTGCTTGGCATGTTTCAACAAGCTTTGGATCAGGCATGGAAGATTCTGGTGCGCAGGCCACAAAAGTAATACCCATCTTTGCGCAGCCAACCATAAGCGAATTTGCTACGTTATTCTTCGCATCGCCCATGAACACAAGCTTCAAGCCTTCAAAAGAACCATAGTTTTCACGAATCGTAAGTAAGTCGGCAATGGTTTGGGTAGGATGACATTCAGTGGTCAAACCATTCCATACCGGAACACCAGCATATTCTGCTAAGGTGTCTACGATTTCTTGACCGTACCCGCGATATTCAATGCCATCAAACATACGCCCCAGCACACGTGCAGTATCTTCGATAGATTCCTTATTACCCATCTGGGACCCAGCGGCATCCAGGTATGTTACACCCATACCCAAATCGTGACCTGCAACTTCAAAAGAGCAACGAGTACGCGTTGAAGTTTTTTCGAACAACAACACGATATTTTTGCCTTCAAGTTCCTTATGAAGAATACCTGCATGTTTTTTCTCTTTTAATTCCTGAGCAAGATCAACCAATGAAAGAATTTCTTCGGAAGTGAAGTCGAGCAACTTTAAGAAGTTACGGCCAGAAAGTGATGTTGCCATTGGTCCTCCTGATATGACAAGCAAAACATTACAAATAAAAAGCGCACCTCATACAAGGTGCACTTCCATTATGACACAGTACGCAACTTTGCACCGTTACACTTTAGGTAACAGCACTGGGCATAACAGTAAGAGGATATTTCTTAAACAAGAAAGAACAGCCAATATCGGCAAATTACTGAGCGTCTTCAGCAATAGTCATACCCTTATGGTTGCCCGTGATGGCATATTCTACCCATTCGGCAATGTTTACCACATGGTCTCCAATGCGTTCAAGGTATTTACCAATCATCAAAATATCAAGCGCTGAAGTTTCATCGGGCAGATGCTTAGCAATGTGATTGGCAATATCTCGTTTTAAATCTTCAAACAACAAATTAATTTCTTCATCACGCGCTATCGTTTCCCTTGTTTTCTCTAAATCAAGATACAGATACGCATCAATCACATCATTTACCTGTTTTGAGGCCTTTTCTGCCATTGCTGAAAGTGCCGCAAAATTCGAAAGATCCAATCCTTCAGGCAAGCCAGTTGCAATTTCGCAAATTTCCGCTGCCTGATCACCAATGCGTTCAAGATCAGTAATCATCTTCAAAGCCGAAGTAACCGTTCGAAGATCAGTTGCAACAGGCTGTTCGCGCAGCAACAGGCGCAAACATAAGCGCTCAATTTCGCGTTCCTTTTCGTTGATTAGCGAATCGTTTTGCGCGATAAGCATTGCCTTAGTGGGATTAGTTTGCTTCACCGCATCAAAGGAACCTTCAATTGCCTCTTTAACTAATTCACCCATAGCAGCCATTTGGGCATTCAAGGTGTGAAGTTCATCATCAAAAATTGGACGTGCAGCCATGACTTATCCAAACCTTCCCGAAATATAGTCTTCCGTACGCTTATCTTTTGGAGTAGAAAACAGAACATCTGTCGGTGAGCATTCAATCATTTCACCCAGCAAGAAAAATGCGGTTGAATCAGATATACGCGCAGCTTGTTGCATGTTATGCGTAACAATAATGATGGTGTAGTTTTCTTTCAGCTCTCCTACTAATTCTTCAATCTTGTTTGTAGAAATAGGATCGAGCGCACTGGTAGGTTCGTCCATCAGCAACACCTCAGGATTTACTGCTAACGCGCGAGCAATACACAAACGCTGCTGCTGACCGCCTGAAAGCCCAAGTGCATTTTTCTTAAGACGATCTTTTAATTCGTCAAAAATTGCCGCTTTGCGCAGAGAATCTTCAACGATATCGTCCAATTCTGACTTTTTCTTAATGCCATGAGTACGGGGGCCAAACGCAATGTTGTCATAGATTGACATAGGAAATGGATTGGGTTTTTGAAACACCATGCCCACTTTTTTACGGAGCACATTTACATCGTACTTGTCGTAAATATCTTCCCCATCAAGGGTAATGCGTCCGGTTATTTTACATCCTTCCACCAAATCATTCATACGATTGAGCGACTTTAGCAACGTGGATTTGCCGCAGCCTGAAGGACCGATCATAGCCGTTACGTTATGTTCAATAAACGATAAGTTAATATCACGAAGCGCCTGATAATCCCCATAAAAGAGATCCATATGTGATACGTCCATTTTGGCGTTATTCATTTGAAGTAGTTCCTTTACTGATTCTATTAGCTACCGCAGAAGTAGCGAAGTTAATAAGCAACACAAAAACAAGGAGCAATACCGCAGTGGCATACGTTGCATCAATATGAAGACCTTCACTTGCCAGAAGATACATATGCACTGCCAAGGTTCGTGTAGAGCTAAATACCGATTCAGGAACTGCAGCAATAGATCCGGCGGTATAAATAAGTGCCGCTGATTCGCCTACTGTACGACCAATAGCCAAAATAATGCCACCCAAAATACCCGGAATAGCAGCAGGCAACACGATTTTAAATACGGTACGAAAGCGACCAGCGCCCAAGCCAAACGATCCTTCACGATACAAATCGGGTACTGCCGCCAGGGCCTCTTGCGATGCACGCATAATAATAGGAAACGTCATAATTGCCATAGTGCATACACCCGCAAGCAATGACAGGCCCCATTGCAGGTAATATACGAAGAACAGCAAACCAAAAAGGCCATACACAATAGAAGGAATACCCGATAGAGTTTCTGTCGCCAGCGCAACAATTCGCACGAATTAATTAGTTTTATTGGTGTATTCGTTAAGGAATATTGCCGCACCGATGCCAAAAATCGAAGAACACGATACCGCCATCACAATAACAATGAGCGTGTTAAACAGAGCCGGCATAAAAGAAACGTTGTCTGAATTGTATTCCAGTTCAAACATTTCTGGCTTTATTTGGGGAATACCCATAACCAAAATGTACCCAATAATTAAACACACTGCCAAAACCGTAAGCACTGTTGCCAGTTTTACGGCATAACGAAACACCCAAGAAGAAACCTTTGCCGGTTTTGTCTTGGTTAGTACGCGATTATCAGCCATTCTTGCTCCTCTTCTTCAAGGCAGCAAATGCAAAATTAATAATTAGAATGAACACGAACAACACGCATGCCGTACCAATCAATGCACCTCGATGAAGATCGGCTGCATAGCCCATTTCTAAAACGATGTTTGCGGTCATAGTACGAATGCCGTCAGTGATAGCATCAGGTAACTGAACCTGATTGCCTGCAATCATGATGACCGCCATGGTTTCACCAATAGCGCGGCCAATTGCCAAAATAATGGAAGCAAGCACACCTGAAACTGCCGCCGGCAGCATAACCCGCATAATAGTGCGTTCATGATCTGCCCCAAGAGCAAGCGCTCCTTCGTAATAGGCTTCTGGAACCGCTTTTAAAGCGGATTCGGATAACGTAATGATGGTGGGCAAAATCATAATGCCTAATACGATTGAAGCGCACAAAATAGACTGGCCTGTTCCACCAAAGTTTTCACGAATGAAAGGTACCAATACCACCAGGCCAAAAAAGCCATATACAACAGAAGGAATGCCGGCAAGCAGTTGAACTCCCGCTTTAGCAATTTTAGCCACCCGTTTGCTTCCAAAGTACGCCAAGAAAATAGCGCATAGTATACCTAGCGGAACGCCGATAACTAAGGCGCCAGCCATTACATACAAGCTGCCAATAATCATGACTCCAATGCCATATACGTCATTGGAAGGACGCCAGGTAGTGCCAAAAATGAAATCAAAGACGCCAATTTCTGCAATTGCAGGGATGCCGTTGCCAAAAATAAATACACAAATCACTACAACTGCAGCCACCGAAATGGCTGCAGCTATAGCAAAGATTATTTTGGCAACCAATTCTTTGGTTTGTGCCATGTTACTTAGCCAATCTCGCTCCAGGAAGTAATTTCACCGGTGAAGATTTGCTTAACCTGATCAGTGGTTAAATCTTCAACTGCGCTTTCTGGATTAACGATTACCGCAATACCATCAGTAGCAATTACGGTAGCCTCAGCACCTTCGCTGGTTTCAGAATCCTTAAGTTCGCGAGATGCCATACCAAGATCGCATGCACCCTCAAGAGCAGACGTTACACCAGTAGTAGAGTCAGACTGATTAACTTCGATGGTTACATCAGGATTAAGTTCCTGATAAGCCTCTGCAAGCTTTTCCATTACGGGAGTTACCGAAGAAGAACCAGCAACCGTTACGGTGCCAGAAAGACCAGAAGCGGTATAAGCTTCACCGCCATCCAGAGGGATATAGCCCTCTTCAGCTACAACAGCCTGACCATCAGTGCTCAAGATATAGTTCATGAAATCCTGTGCTACATCGCTCAATTCCGTATTGGAATTGGTTACCACGTTGAAGGGACGGGATACCTTGTAATCGCCCGACTTAACGTTATCTACCGTAGCTTCAGCACCATCAATCTTTACTGCCTTTACGCTGTCATCAAGAGAACCAAGCGAAATATAGCCAATAGCATTAGCGTCACCTGCAACAGTTGTCATCATAACGGCAGTAGAGTTAGTAATAGAGGCAGATTCGGTAGTCATATCTACCTTTTCGCCGTTTTCATCTTCCTGTTCAATACCAAACAATTCAATGAAAGCACCGCGGGTGCCAGAACCATCTTCGCGAGATACCACATTAATAGTTTCACCTGAATCTGATGAAGTATCCTCACTTGATTCATTGTTTGAGCTGCATCCAGCAAGAAGCATGCACGCAAAGGCAACACACACTGCCAGAGCACCGAAAAGCACCTTGTTTTTTACTGTACTCACTTTTAATTCCTTTTCTCTCATACCTTAGGATGCACAGAAAAGCATCCTTTTGCTGGAGTAATAATCTCTGGATTGCTTCAAAAAGTGGTTACACAAACCTGAAAGAATGTTAGAGAATGATTAAGTGAAGTATGTTTTGATAAAACATTGTAAAAAGTGCCCTTTACGATTCGATTTGTTGCAAAATTATGCAAGCACAAGGAAAGGAAACGAATCGTGACCACTATATTACTTATTGAAGACGATCCTACTATTCGCCTTGCAACTGAATTTTCCCTCACAAAACATGGCTATGCCGTAAGCTCCTGCGAAGATGGGAACTCAGGATATGAAACGGCCTTAAATATAGAGCCCGATCTAATTTTGCTTGACGTCATGCTTCCTGGCATGAATGGTTTTGAAGTAGCAAGCAAGCTGCGTAAGGAAGGATTTAATTCCCCTATTTTGATGCTTACCGCCCTTGATGCTGATGAAGATAAAATCAAAGGCTTAGACGCTGGTGCTGATGACTATGTAACAAAACCCTTTTCTACCGAAGTATTGCTTGCCCGTATTCGCGCTAACCTTCGTCGAACTGAAATGGATGGCGTAAACCTGTCTAAACCACAAACCTATGGTGATTTAACTCTTGATATAGAAAACAGCACCGCAAGCGTAAAGGGCAAACCCTTGAAACTTCGCAGTAAAGAGCTAGCCCTTCTGTTTGCTCTTGCCGAACGCCAAGGTATGTTGTGCCGCCGCACCTGGTTAACGCAAAAAGTTTGGAAGGAAGACTACTTAAGCACCTCTCGCACTATCGATGTTCATATTCGTCGCCTTCGTTCTGTTCTTGATGAAGTAAGTGATTATCGCTATATCCATACGGTACACGGAATGGGCTACCGTTTTGAACCGGTAAAGAAGACCGAAGAATAAGCCTGTAGAATAAGCGAGTTTGTGCATGAGTCCGTTCTTTTCATTTTTAAAAGGCATTGGCAACACGCCATCAGGTAAAGAAACAAAGCGATTTACCTGGATATATTTAATTGGATATGTCGTGATAGCACTTATTTTTATTGGGTGCTCTATTGCCTTTATCTACACACCTTTAAACAATGAAATAGCTGATCGTCAAACCACCAACTTGGTAACTACTGCCCAAGCTTCCGCTAATGCTTTGTCAAAAACCACTAATGCCAGTGAATTCGTTGTATCCGCAACGCACAGTACCGATTTACGTATGACGGTTATTGATTCGGATGGCGATGTAGTGGCGGATTCCGAAGTGGATCCTTCCACCATGACCAATCATTCGGATCGCGAGGAAGTAACCGAAGCAATTCAGGGCGGTATTGGCAGTGCACAACGTACCAGTGCCACTGATAACAAGAATTGGCTCTACGTTGCCGTACCTGCTTCCTACAATGATGAACAGGTGGTTGTGCGTGTAAGTGAACCCTCCACAGCTTTTTCTATGATTACGCAAAATGCTCAAACGACCTCAGTTATTTTCATTGTGGCAGGCTGCTTACTGGTGTTGCTGGTGGCCGTGCTGGCCTTTAAGAAATCGCACGCTCCCATCAAGAAATTCGATCAGGTTCGATCAGACTTTGTAGCAAACGCAAGCCACGAACTAAAAACTCCCGTTGCAGGAATTAGATTATTATCCGAAGCAATTCGTGATGCCGCAGAAATAGAAGATAAGAAAAGCTTAAATTTATTTATTGATCGCCTGGACAACGAAGCAGAACGCCTCCAACGCTTAGTTATTGACCTGCTTGACTTATCACGTTTGGAAGAAACTCCTGATCAAGATAAATGTCCTCGCACTGACTTACACAGCGCCCTTGTGACTAGCTTTATGGCACATAAAGGTGGTGCAGAAGATAAGCATCTCGACCTTGTTCTGGACGATCGCTCAGTAACGGGTGATGATTGCTATGCAGATATGGAACCATCAGATGCATCGTTAGTGTTTGATAATTTGATTGAAAACGCAATTATGTATACCGACGAAGGCAGTATTTTAGTTACCTTCGAACCTCGCGGTCATGAAATTGCAGTAATCGTAGAAGATACCGGCATTGGTATTCCTCAGGCAGATCAATCCCGCATTTTCGAGCGCTTCTACCGCGTCGACAAAGCTCGTAGCCGCGAAGTAGGTGGCACCGGGTTGGGTCTGTCACTGGTGCGCCATGCGGTTGAACGTTCTAACGGTCGTGTAAGCGTAAAAAGTGCTCCTGGCGAAGGTTCGCAGTTTACCGTTGTATTCCCCCGCGCAAAACGCTAAAAGATTGCTCCGTGACAAGTGGACAGGGCGCTTGTCACGCGAATCGCAGCGTCAAATAAAATTCGGCTGATAAGCCGAATTTAACTAACTGGAGCGGGTGACGGGAATCCCGCGTTCGCTTTGCGAACGCTCAACCCCTTGGCGCAAGCGCCTGCGGGCGAATTCCTGAAAACGTGCCACTGGCACGTTTTCTTAACGGAATTCCACCTCATCGGTTCGATTCCCTACTGCCCCTTAAAACAAAAAAGCAATGGACTATTGCCATTGCCGAACTATAAACTGGAGCGGGTGACGGGAATCGAACCCGCGTGACCAGCTTGGAAGGCTGGAGTTCTACCATTGAACTACACCCGCGTATAAATAAAAAATGGTCGGGATGACAGGATTCGAACCTGCGACATCCTGCTCCCAAAGCAGGCGCGCTACCAAACTGCGCCACATCCCGACTGCAACGGTTAGATATTATAGCAATAAATTACGCGTTGTGAAGTAGTTTTTTCAGATTTCTTAAAGCATTTCCTCTATGCGATATAGAATTCTTCTCTGCCTGCGATACTTCAGCAAGAGATTTTTCTCCCTTAAATTCATCAGGAAAAAAGAGAGGATCATAGCCAAAGCCCTCTTCGCCGCGCTCTTCAAAACCAATAGATCCCTCTATAAAGCCTTCTGCCACCGTTTCAGAGCCATCTTCATCTATAAACACTAACGAACACGCAAAACGGGCGGTACGCTTTTCTGTGGGAACTTGAGCCAATTCATGCAAAAGCTTTGCATTGTTGGCAGCATCGTCCCCTTCTTTGCCGCTATAACGCGAAGAATATACCCCTGGTGCACCATCGAGGGCATCTACAATCAAGCCTGAATCATCAGCCAAGGTGGCCAAACCGCTTAATTCATGAGCAGAACGAGCTTTGATGCGCGCATTTTCCACAAAAGTGGTACCTGTTTCTTCAGGGCTAGAAACAATCCCCGCTTCTTTCAGGGTTTTAAACTCCCAACCTTTAAACGAAAGAGCAGTTTTGATTTCTTCTACTTTATGTGCATTATTGGTTGCTATAACAACGGTCTTTGTCATACCTTCCCCTTTTATCTCTGCTAGGTAAATGCATGTTATCCATCAAATGATCCAGAAAATGCTCCCGCACCCAAAACTTTACTTTAATCCCCTAGCTTACTTATCATCGCACCACAAGAAAGCATTATGCTAGCCTAATGGCTCAAATCGAACTTCCCCTAAAGGCATTCGCAAAACTCGTTCACCAAACGAAGCAAATTCATCTACGTCAGGATCGGACGAAGTAAAACTGTACGTGGGAATGTGCCCTGCATGTGCCAAAGCTTCCCTTCGCGTAAGTAAATCCTTGCAATCAAGAGAAACTTCTTTTGCTGAAGAAATAAGCTTTACCTGGGATCCCACCACCCCGCCAATCAAAGTTTTAAGAAGGGGAAAATGTGTACAACCCAACACCAGCGTGTCTATTTCACTTCGCCTTAACGGTTCTAAATAATCTTGAGCAATTTCTTGAAACGCTGGACGTATATAAACCTTAGAAGCTAAAGAGGTATAGCTTTCAATAGGACCTTTTGCCATACGTATACCCAATTCGGCAATTTCTACAAAACGTGGTGTAGCAGTAGAAAAAACCGTTATGCCCGCATCAATATTACGAATTGCTTTCGTATAAACGCCTGATTCAACCGTACCCTTTGTGGCAATAACGCCAATACGTCTATTGTGGGTAGCACGGGCAGCGGCACGGGCACCTGGCTCAATAACACCAATAATAGGGATATCAAAAGCTTGCTGAGCCGCCTCAAGACCTGCTGCAGTTGCCGTATTACAGGCAATGACAATCATTTTTACCTTATGGTCTATAAGCCACTGGCAAATTTGTAAAACGAAACCCTTTATCTCTTTAGGATCGCGTGGTCCATAAGGACAATGTGCACGGTCACCGTAAAAAATAATACTTTCTTCAGGAAGAGCTTTAATTATTTCACGCGCAACGGTAAGGCCACCAAAGCCCGAATCGAAGATGCCAATAGGCGCATCATCAAAATTCATACCGTTATCCTTCCCACTAACGCGAACGGTTCGAAGACCGTTAATAGACTAGCAAAACTTAAAGATTCATAATTTAGAGTTTCCTTGTAGCTCATCTATTACTTTGTACTTTACGGCAGCTCTTCTCCTTGCCCAAAGCAAATAAAGAAAAACCTAAGGAAAAACAGCCAAGAGAAACAATTGCGCTATAATATCTTTTCTAGGCGCCCATAGCTCAGCTGGATAGAGCAGTGGACTTCTAATCCAAAGGTCGTAGGTTCGAATCCTACTGGGCGCGCCAGACAGTAACACATGAGCCCGAAAGACAAACAGTCTCTCGGGCTCTTTCTTTACTTAGTTATGAGTAATAATGCAGGTTCCTGTGGAGAGGTTTTCATAAAACCATTTTGCATCTTTCAAGGACAAGTTGACGCATCCATGACTACCGTTAGTTTTGTACCGTGATCCGCCAAAAGAAGCTTGCCAGGTAGCATCATGCAAACCAACCGAATTCCCCACAAAAGGCATCCAGTATTCAACAGGAGTTTCGTAATCAATTTCGCCATTAGGCTTATACCCCGTCAAAGTTGATGGACTCTGCTTTCCATTAAGGTAATACACACCCGTGGGAGTTGCTCTGTCTGCCGTAGGAAGACCGGAAACAATACCGCACGAATGCAAAAGCTTGCCATCTGCATTGTAATAGCGTGCTTTCTGTTCAGACAAATCTACATCTACATACGCGCCCCAGTCACGCTTTCCAGCACCATTATATTGACCACCCGACTGCGAACAGGGAATATCAATACTTTCAGCACCACCTTTAGACATGGTATCGTACACCGTATCCGCCAAAGAAGACGTGTCTACCTTCCAGCCATAGGTGCCACCGGAAACGGTACACTTTTTGCCATCTTCGCGCGTCCACGTACGCTTTGTGCCTACGGTATTCATACCTTCAGTAGCTTCATCCACCCACGCAGCCAAAACATCTTTATCAAGCTTTGGCTGAAAATCTTCTGGATCAATATAGAGCCACTCAGCAATAGTGGGCTTATCTATCGTGGCTGCTTTTACTGATTCGTTTAAAGTAAGGGTTACCGCATTAGGGTACAGTTCTTCTACCTTCTGTAATGCCTGCAAAGAACGTGGATCTGCAGCGGATACTGTCGGCATAATAAAATCGTCCTGCAAAACCTCGCATTCGGTACGCATAGATTTAACGGCTTCTCCTGCTTTAGCTAGAAGTTTTTCAGCGTCAATTTGTGTGCCATACACTTCAGGAACAAGTGTGTAGGCCCCTTCATCTTCATCGTAGGCAAAATGGGCGTTTTCAGAAACAGTTTGAGATTTGTTGAATTCTTTGATTTGTTCATTCAACACATCAGCCAGTCCGGCCTCATCATAAGATGCCACTACCACATCGGAAATATCATGTGTTTGAAACACTTCAATTGGCCACAAAGCAATATCTTGTGCTTTGGTAGTATCTTCAGCAATCTTGTGAGGATCAATGCTAATTGCAGTTTCACCCTGTTCAAAGGTATAAGAAAAACCTTCACCTTCAATGGAAAGCGAATATGTATCTGCCTGGTTTTGAATCTGAGTGGCAAGAGCATCACTTGGCTGGAATGATAAATCCTTGTCGTTCAAAACTGTATTTGGGAAGAAGTGAGACGAAAAGAACAGGGCACCGCCGCCATATACTGCAGCCAAAAGCGCAACCACCACTCCCACAATAATAAGTGCGCGTTTTTTGGCAGATTTAGAACGTGGTGCAGACACAGCACCTCCCTGTACACCTCCCTGTGCAAAACCAACTTGGGCACCACGCGACGGAGGCGTTTGCTTTATGCCCTCCTGTTTAAAGGAAGTAGTTTTATCAACAGCAGATGAATGCTTGCCTCTATTTTGTGCGGAAGAAGAATTCTTTTTATCCCTCATAGTTGCTTTCTTTTCCGAGAAAAACCTTTTCTGAAGTAGTGTAACAAGAAACCTATTTAGTTTACTTCTCTTGTTCCTAAAGGGCTAGAAAAACTTAGAAGTTTATTAAGATTTAAAGCAAAATGTTACAATAAACCGGCGTTGTTCGGTTTATTGAGATTTGATAGATACAGCCTCAAACTCCCATAGCCCCTGCCATCAATAACTAGTATTCAGTTTTATCGATAACCACATGCATTGTAAAAAGTTTCTAAACTTTTACTATTAATTCGTTGCTTTTCGCAGATAAATCAAGGATTTATTTAAACCATACACAGAAAGGAAACTCCCCATGGCTCAGGTACTATCTAAGAAGACGCTTGCTCTTGTAGGAGCGTGCCTTCTTGCAGCACTTCTTTCCCTCGTAGCTTTTACCGGCTGCTCATCAGATTCTGGCAGCCAGGAGTCTTCTGAGGATAAAACTATTACGGTAGCTGCAAGCCCCACCCCTCATGCTGAAATTCTTAACAATGCCGTAAAGCCTATCCTTGAAAAAGAAGGCTATACCTTGGAAGTTAAGGAATTCACTGACTATGTTCAGCCTAACACGGTAACGGAAGCAGGTGAAGTTGACGCTAACTATTTTCAGCATCGTCCTTACCTTGAAAATTTCAATGCGGAACAGGGTACTCATTTAGTAGAAGTTGCAGGCGTTCATTTTGAGCCTATGGGAATTTTCTCTTCCAACCTTAAGTCTATTGATGATGTAGCCGATGGTGCTACCGTAGCAGTTCCTAACGATGCCACCAACGAAGCTCGCGCACTTCTGCTTCTTGAACAGGAAGGCTTGATTGAAGTTGATGACGAAGCTGGCATTAACGCAACTATCAACGACATTACCTCCAACCCCAAAGATCTTGAATTCAAAGAGCTTGAAGCTGCAAACCTTCCCAATGTTCTTCAGGATGTTGATATTGCCGTAATCAATGGCAACTATGCACTTGCCGCAGACTTCACCATGGATGACGCATTAGCAGTAGAAGCAAACGATTCCTTGGCTGCAGAAACCTATACTAACGTTGTGGTAGTAAAAGACGGAAACCAGGATTCCGAAAAGATCAAGGCTCTTGCTGAAGCTTGCAACTCCGATGAGGTTCGCGACTACATCACCGATAACTATCAGGGCTCTGTTGTAGCGGTATTCTAAAATCTGACCACCTTAGCAAATTGAGTAATAAGGCACCCATGAGGGTGCCTTATTTTATTGCAAAACATTAGCTGGGACTAAAAGAAAGTCCAGTCAAAATTGCTGGGCTTTCAACCTGATATCCTAACGCTTATTTTCTATATGCCCAATATTCTTTAGCTCAATCGATATAAGACCATTGGGCGTGCTGGCAAACTCGATAAAGTCAGGATTGTTGGCATATTCGGAAGGAAATGTTATTTCAATTCCGGTATCGGTTCGAATTTTATGGTTGCGCGTAATACGTTCTGCCGCTTTCTTTTCCACTCGAACACGCTCAGGAATTTGCTCCTCTGCTGTGCAAGCTACAAATCGCTCGCGCAAAGGTTCATCTTCGAAAACTTCCTGTGCTAAATCAAACGGCGCAATGTCAGCTTCTTCACCCTCTTCTGCCGCATCGCATACATAAGCCTTAGCCTTTGAAAGCGCAACGACAGGATCGGCTCCATATTCCGTTGCAACCTCTTCCACTATGCGCGACAGTTCATCAATCACTTCCTTGCTTGAGGCCTGCATAGAACACTGCAGCAAGCCATCAGGAATAAGATAGCGTTCCTCCCCCGCAATCACGCGTTTTTTATCCTGAAAAGCAACTTCCATAGAACGCATATTAATCACCGCAAACGAACTAATTTTTTGGGAAGGATTAGGCAAAATGGCATGATGGCGTTCAATTTCATTGCAAGGTTGTCCATCATCGCCATAGGCAATGGAATGCATAAACGCCTGACGGCTTTCCAGCAGGAAAATTCCAAAGTAGCGATTCACGCGACCTTCGAACGATGCGGTAACCGCCTCTTCGTCGGAACTACCTCCCTGCAACTGTTCTTCCTCTTCGAAATCAACCACTAAAAGGTCGGTCGATTCGGATTTAGACATACGCCCTAATTCGGTAGAGATAAATTCCGCAATTTGTACCGATAAGTCTATAAAGTTACGCTGTCCCGCAAAGTAAGCCTGTAACTCAGTCGCAAACATGCTATCGGGCGCAAATTCACCGCGTTTGTTGTCAATATTTCCAAATGCCTTTTTAACATGTTTGGATACATATCCCTTAATCAGACGGCTCTCAAGATCAAGCTCTCCCTGAGAAAACACATTCACACACGACGTGAAATCAAAAACGTGCAAAATAGCATGATTGATGCGAAGCATACGTATCCTTTCGAAATAACAGCAGGAATTACCATACACCAAGACCTATCAAGGGTGAACTTCCGTTTTAATTTTCCTACTACAATTTACTACCGTTGCCATTCCCCAACTAGACCTATCCCTCCTGTTGTCAGTTGACAACCTAAGCCATTCTAACGTTATCAGCCGGAAATCCAAGTTATACCAATCTCAACATTTGACAGCCCGAAGTAAGCGAGTAGAATAAATCTTCCACAACGCACTTTTACAAGGGAATAGTTGTTTTTCTAACAGCAATTTCCCATTGATTTTCAATGGGGGCGACTGGTTTCGACATGGTAAGTCGGATTCGAGGAGCAGGTCGTGGTCTCCTCGCCACGTTAAACAGGGGTAAAGTCAAGTTAATTGGCAAAACTAATACTCAGAGCGCTCCTGCGCTCGCCATGGCTGCTTAATTAATGCCTGGCTGTCAACCTGGTGAATTTCCCCGCCACTGGGAAGGCATTATCTTAGGGGAACGCTCTTTGGCACGTAGCTGGTATGGCCAAAGCTAAGATTGAACCCGCTAGAATACTCTGTGGCCTGTCGGTGGGCTTGGATTATTCGAAACTTAAACATCGACTAAGCTTGTAGTGCCTTGCTGATGATTTAGTATGGACCGGAGTTCGATTCTCCGCGCCTCCACCAGAGTAGGAAGCGTCGAACTTTTCTCAAAAATCGATTCGCCGCTTTACTTATATTATTAGGGACATCCAATGGATGTCCCTTTTTATGTCTATTTTTGATTGTTTGCGAAAACAATAATCGCTCTAGGCAAAATCAAATGAAATATAAGCAAGTCCCTTTTCGAGCGAATTGCCGCCAGCATCTTTTGCGTAGGTCCATTCATAAACAGAACCGCCTTCATACGTTAAACCAGACCCCTCTTCGGCCTTTGGATCGTTAAATATTTCTTCTACTTCATCGATAGGATACGTGTTATAGCCAAACACTTCCGCAATCATTTCTGAAGCGCCCACTGCATCCTCAGCGTCAACACAATACAATCCCATGGAACCATACATACCAGTTGCAGGCATTACTTGAATTGAAAGGAAATCACCGCCATAACGATCATCTACGGCATCAGCATCTTTAAAGTAGTAGCGCCAACCGCCCCCATCTTCGAGTATCTCAATGAATTCAAGACCTAGATCGTACTTTGCATTGATGCGATCAACCAAATCTTGAATTTCTGGCGTTGGGGCTTGCCAGTCATCAATTGCGGAAGTATCGAATGTTCTATATCCGTTAGTAGCTGAAGAACGCCAGTCGGGATCAATCGTGCCATATCCTGAAGAGGAACTAGACGTAGAGCTAGAGTTTGCAGAAAAACCCGCTTCATCGTCACGAGACGTATCATCATCAAGCATAGCATCGTTTTCGTATGTTTCTTCCTCATCTGTATAAGAAGAATCAGAACTAGAAGATGAGCTGCTTTTCCCAGAAGAAGCACCAGAAGTTAAAGCTCCTGTACAACCACTAAGACCAGCTATTAAAAACAACGCAACAAAAAGAACAAGCAGTGGTTCTATAAGCTTTGTTTTAATCATTGAATGTCCTTTTCCGCTGCAGTAAACCTAAACTTATTAGAACAATTTAACGTATTTAACAATGGAATTACATGCCCTTTTGTAATGATTTATCGCAACGAGTAGCTCAGAAAACTTGATGTAAGAATCACCGTTATTCGTTACCCGCAATAGAACAAAACTAATATCCGCAATGAAACAAACTAAATAGGTGAAGCATGTCTCTCTTTTATCTCCCAGGTTGCAAATTCACAAAATACAACCCTACCGCAAGCGACAAACTTGCTTACTTTTGCGAATCTTACTTAGACGCTCAAGTATTGGGATGTTGCAGTAAAGATTTCAATGCACCAAAACCTGGCGATACGGTTTTGTATGTCTGCCCCACCTGTGCACTAATCATGAAGGAATCAAATCCCTCTGCAAAACTTAAAAGCGTCTACGAAGCCGTACTTGAATATGAAGAACTACTTAAAAGAACAGTTGGTCACACTAACAAAGTTGGTAACAACACATTGAACAACGCAACCAGCAACGCCATTCAAACTAAACCATCTTTTCACTGGATAGACTTAAAAAAGAAAGCAATAACTATACAGGACTGTTGGCGATCAAGAACAGACCTTGACCTTCAGTTGGCTATTCGCAAAGTTTTATTCAAAATGAACACAACCATCGTTGAATTAGATAGCAATTTCGATAAAGCAGATTTCTGCGGTTTAAGTCTTTTAAAAGAACCTTCTCCGCGTTATGAATGGCTTGCACCCAATCTCTTTCATGATCCGATATTCAAGCCACAGGAACCCGACGAGCAAATCCAATTACTCAGCAATCATGCTCAGCAATACACAACTTCTACCATAGGCTGCTATTGCACTGGTTGCATTGAAGGTATAGATAGAATGAATGCTATCTTTTCTTCTGGAGAAACTAACAAAAGCAACGCCAAAAGACTTGAACCTATCCATATAGCAAGTCTCTTGGCACAGTCAATTGAACTTTCGAATTGAACTTTCGTAGCCTACTTGCAAAATTGAGGCCAGATGAAGTTTGATCATTATTACGGTTATTCTCTTCATCCAAAAAACAAACCAAGGAAGCGAAAAAAAAAGAAAAAGTGCTGGCCAATTAATGACCAGCACTTCCATTTAACAAATCAGACTTTACGAGACGCTATGAAACGTTACGAAAACCTGATGAAAACTACTTGTCAGCCAATGCAGCCTGAGCAGCAGCCAAACGTGCCAAAGGTACACGATAAGGAGAGCAGCTTACATAATCCAGACCGATGCCGTAGAAGGTCTTAACAGAATCAGGATCGCCACCATGTTCGCCGCAAACACCGCAAACAATGTCGGGGTTACCCTGGTGACCAAGCTCAACACCCATCTTAACCAGCTTAGCAACACCAGGATCGACGGTTGCGAAGGGGTTATAAGGCAAGATGCGCTCTGCCAAGTACTGAGGAATAAATTCAGCCTCAACGTCGTCACGAGAGAAGCCAAACGTTGTCTGGGTAAGGTCATTGGTACCGAAGCTGAAGAAGTCTGCCTGAGTTGCAATTTCATCAGCAGTTACTGCAGCACGAGGAAGCTCGATCATGGTACCTACCGGAATCTCAAGTTCAACACCCTGTTCTTCAGCAACTTCAGCAATAACACGCTCTGCAAGTTCACGAAGCTTAGCAAGTTCAGGAACAACAGAAACCAAAGGAATCATAATTTCAGGCTTAGGATCAAGACCTTCCTTCTTCAACTGAGCAGCCGCAGTTGCGATTGCGCGAACCTGCATTTCAGGAAGGATAGGGAACTTGATAGCCAAACGGCAACCACGAAGACCAAGCATGGGGTTAGCCTCAGAGAAGCCATCGATCTGTTCCATAAGCTTGCGCTTCTTTTCGATGACATCAGGATCGCCACCAGATGCTTCCAAGCGAGCAATCTCAACATCTAATGTACGAGCGCTTTCTAGGAACTCATGCAGTGGTGGGTCAAGCAAACGAACGATAACAGGATAGCCGTCCATTGCCTTAAACATACCCAAGAAGTCGCCCGTCTGAGCCTTAAACAAATCATCAACAGCCTTTTCGCGAACTGCTTCATCTTCATTAAGAATGAAGGTCTGGATGATCTGCTTACGATCGCCCAAGAACATATGCTCGGTACGGCAAAGACCAATACCCTGAGCACCAAACTTGCGAGCTGTTGCGGCATCTTCTGGGTTATCAGCATTAGCGCGAACACCCATGGTACGGAATTCGTCTGCCCATTCAAGAATGGTATCCAGATCGCCAGCCATTTCAGGCTCAACAAGCTCTACAGCGCCAAGAACAACAATACCGGTGGTACCGTCCAAGGAAATCATGTCGCCTTCCTTGATAACAATATCGGTACCAGAAATTGCTGCCTGCTTTGCTTCAGCGTCAATCTTTAAGGTATCAACACCGCAAACACAAGGAGCACCCATACCACGAGCAATAACAGCAGCGTGAGAAGTCTTACCACCGTGAGAAGTCAAAATACCTTCAGCAGCAATCATGCCTGCCAAGTCATCTGGAGTGGTTTCCCAACGTACCAAAACCGTCTTGCGACCTTCCTTGGCAGCTTCAACAGCAGCCTCAGAAGAGAACACTGCCTCGCCTACTGCAGCACCAGGAGAAGCATTCAGGCCCTTAGCTACTACATCGTAGTCAGCCTTGGTGTCGAACTGAGGATGGAGCAGCTGATCAAGCTGTTCAGGATCAACACGCTGCACTGCCTCTTCCTTAGTAATGAGGCCTTCCTTTTCCATCTCAATAGCAATGTGAAGTGCAGCCTGTGCGGTACGCTTACCAACGCGAGTCTGAAGCATCCAAAGCTTGCCCTGTTCGATAGTGAACTCAATGTCGCACATATCACGGAAGTGGTTTTCAAGAATGGTGAATACTTCTTCAAGTTCACGACCAGCTTCTTCAAGACCTTCAACATGCTTAAGGTCAGAAATAGGGCTGGTATTACGAATACCAGCAACTACGTCTTCGCCCTGAGCATTTACCAGGTAGTCACCGTAGAATTCTTTTTCACCAGTAGCAGGGTTACGGGTAAAGGCAACACCTGTTGCAGACGTATTGCCCTTGTTACCAAAGATCATCGACTGAACATTAACCGCAGTGCCAAGATCATCAGAAATCTTGTTCTGCTTACGATAAAGAATGGCGCGTGGATTATTCCAAGAACCAAATACTGCTTCAATTGCTAAACGAAGCTGTACATCAGGATCCTGAGGGAACTGCACCTTGCCATCAACCACCAAAGAAGGATATTCATCAGCGCTTACATTGTCGGTGAAGATACCCTTGAACACCTCTACAAGCTGTTCAAGATCTTCCGCGTTCAAATCGGTGTCAGATTCTACGCCACGTTCGCGCTTCATGATGTTGATAGCATTTTCAAACAGATCACCATCAAGACCCATTACCACGTTGGAGAACATTTGAATAAAGCGACGATAAGAGTCCCATGCAAAGCGAGGATTTTCCGTCTGCTTAATTAAGCCGTGGATGGATTTGTCGTTAAGACCCAAGTTCAATACGGTGTCCATCATGCCAGGCATTGACATTGGTGCGCCGGAGCGAACAGATACCAGCAGTGGATCTTCAGGATCGCCAATCTTCTTGCCGATACGAGCTTCAAGATCTTCACGATACTCTTCGATAGTGTCCAGAACTCCCTCAGGCCAGGTGTTGTTGGAGTTTGCATACTCCATGCAAGTCTGGCAAGAAATAGTGAATCCGGGAGGGACAGGAAGGCCGATGATTGCCATTTCAGCAAGGTTTGCGCCCTTACCACCAAGAATGGCCTTCATGTTGGTGTTGCCTTCAGTAACGTTCTTACCATTTGCGTCCTTACCGAAAGCATAGACGCGCTTTACTTGGTCAGTCACCATGTTCTCCTTAGATTAAACTTTTCTTCTTCACGCACATTAATCAAATTGTGGGTGAGCATTCTCATAATACCGCAAAATCTCTTGCGCTGTTTCTTCGATTGCCCTGTTGTCGGTGCGAATAACAATGCATCCGAGCTTACGCATTAAGGATCGAGCGCTTTCCAAATCTTGGTAGACACACTCCAAATCCGCATAAGAAGCAGCCACATTAGTGGCTTTTCCGAGGCGTTTCTTTCGAATATCAGCTAAAATTTCCGCGGAAATTATAAGACCAAATAAGCGAGTTGGATCAACTTCAAAAATCTCTTTAGGCGGATCAGATTGGGGGTCGAGCGGCACGTTAGCTACCTTGTATCCCATCTGCGAAAGGTAAATGGAAAGGGGAGTTTTCGACGAACGCGACACCCCAATAAGCACAATATCAGCCTTGGTAAGATCCTGAGGATTGCGCCCATCGTCATGAGAAATAGTAAATTCCATTGCATCGATACGACGGAAATAGTATTCATTGACCGAATGAATTTTTCCTGGCTTTACAATGGGATCCTGTCCCGAAGCCTGCGTAAGCGCATCAAGAGCAGGACTCATAGCATCAACCGCAATGATAATATCGTCATTTTTCTTAATGTATTCCTGCAAGGCATGACGCATATCGGGAGATACCAGCGTATAAAAAAGCACAAAAGGATATTCGCCCAAACGACGATGTAGTGATACATGCGCATCAATTTCTGAAATCATTTCCCTTTGTGAACTAACGCGGGGAAGAATTTCTATAGCGGGATCAAATACCTCAAAGCAAGCCGCAGCAGCACGTACCAACCCCTGAGCGGTAGTTCCTACCGAGTCAGACACAATATGAACCGTAGGTAAGGTCTTGGAGCTTTTACCTTGCAAAATCCACTTTTGCATTGTTCTCCTTCCTCTATAAAACTCTACAGAAACAAAAAGCGGCCCTTGTTGCAAGAGCCGCCTGATTAAACGCTATTTTGAAAGTAACGAAAAATCGGCCACGTGAGTAAACACACCCACAAAGCGATTCAAAAGCTTCAAACGATTTTCACGAAGCGCCTGGTCTTCATCCATGATCATCACGCGCTCAAAGAACAAATCGATCGGTCCGCGCAAAGAAGCAAGTTCCTTTAGGGCATCAGCATAGTTATCGGCTTCAAGTGCTAACGCTACCCTGTTTTCCGCCTGTACAACCGCACAAGACAGGGCATGTTCCACTTCGGTAAGCAAGCTTTCATCAACACCGCTTCCAAGCTGGGGGTCACGCAAGTTGTTAGCACGAGCATAAGCTGTTGCTAAGTTTTCAAAGGTTTCAGGCTCATTGCTGCGGGCTTGTTCCAATGCTTCAACACGACGAATAAGCTCCAAAGGTTCCTGCACCCCAGCAGCTAGCACAGCATCAATAGCATCAAGACCCTTTCCGCCATCACGCAGCATAACCCGCGTTCTGGTAATAAAGAAGTCAATCACCTCATCACGAACAGCTTGCGTATCAAATTCGATACCAGATTGCGCATACAGCTTCAATGAAGCATCGATTGCTGATACTAAACTAACTGAAAGAGGGTTTTCGCAAGAAAGCATTGCCACAATACCAATAGCACTACGGCGTAAGGCGAAGGGGTCAGAAGATCCACTTGGTCCTTGCCCAACTGAGAACAAACCGCAAATAGTATCCAATTTATCAGCGAGAGCTACCACTTTTCCTGCGTTTGTTTCAGGAACTTCATCGCCTGCAAAACGAGGACGATAGTGCTGCTCAATAGCTTGTGCTACTTGAGGCGTTTCCCCGGAAGCTAAGGCATAATAGGAGCCCATAACGCCCTGCACCGAAGTAAATTCAATTACGGCACTGGTTACCAAGTCAGCCTTGCACAGCTTTGCCGCACGAAGTGCATCATGAGCTTCCTGACCCACCAGGCCCGCGTCTTTTACCAGATGATCCGCCAGACCAACAATGCGGTTGGTTTTGTCTAGCATGGTGCCTAATTTTTCTTGGAATACCACTTCTGAGAGCTGATCAACGTATGATTCTAACGGCTTCTTCAGGTCCTCATCATAGAAGAATTTGGCATCGTACAAACGAGCACGAACAACACGTTCATTACCATCGATGATGGTTTCAGAACAAGCGGGATCACCATTACCAACCACAATAAAGCGATTAGTTAGTTTGCCTGCCTCGTCATATAAGGGGAAATAGCGCTGATGCATAAGCATGGCATCAACAATAATTTCTTCGGGTACCTGCAAGAATTCCTTATCAAACGTGCCTACAAGCACGGTGGGATATTCTGCCAGGTTAATCACTTCAACCAAGGTTTTCGCAGGTAATACCGCATGGAATCCTGTTTCTTTTTCCACAGTTGCTACCCCATTGCGAATAACTTCTTCACGCTCTGTTTCAGAGGGGACCACAAACGCTTGACGAACCACTGAAACCAAATCACTTGCCGAAGCTACTTCAAACGGACCAGGTGCCAAAAAACGATGACCATAGGTAAGACGATCAGCCGTCAAACCTGCAAACGTGAAAGGAATTACCTCAGATCCAAACAAGGCTACAAACCAGCGAATAGGACGGGAATAATATTCCGATTCACTACCCCAACGCTGAGACTTAGGCCATGAAATACCACGAACGATACCCTCAAGCACACTTGATAACAATGTAGAAACCTGAACCGAAGGGGTATGAGTGCGCGCATACACATAGCCATCCTCTACCACCAAATCGGCGGGATCGACGCCTTTACCACGCGCAAAACCCTGAGCTGCTTTGGTGGGATTACCCTGTTCATCAAAAGCAATTTTTGCCGAAGGGCCTTTAAATACTTCATTTTTTTCTTCAGTTGCCTCAGGAATGTCATGTACTACCACAATTAAACGACGAGGAGAAGAATATATTTCTGTTTCCCCATGAGGAATTGCCGCCTCGTCAAGTAAACGAGGTGCCAACGATTGAAGCTGCTTTACTGCATTGGATAAATCAAAGGCAGGAATTTCTTCAGTGCCAATTTCAAAAGCAAGACTTTGCTGCGCCATTCCTATTCTCCTTTTTCATCCTGAGCAGGCTTAATACCAACAACATGTTCCAGATATGATGCGCAACATGCTTTTGCAATAGTGCGAACACGCAAAATATAAGCCATTCGTTCGGTTGCACTAATTACCCCACGTGCATCGAGCAAGTTAAACGCATGAGAACATTTCAAAACGTAGTCATAGGCAGGAAGAGGAAGGCCTGCTTCCAAAACACGCTTGCATTCAGCCTCATAACGATCAAATTCACCAAAAAGTAAATCAGTATCTGCAATTTCAAAGTTATAGGCAGAAAATTCGCGTTCGTTTTCAAGGAATACATCACCGTAGGTGAAAACGGTTCCGTCATCGCTGCGAGCCCAGATAAGATCATAAACTGAATCAACGCCTTGAATATACATAGCTAAGCGTTCCAAGCCATAAGTAATTTCAGAAGGCACGGGCCGACACTCAAATCCGCCAACCTGCTGGAAATAGGTAAACTGGGTAACTTCCATACCGTTGAGCCATACTTCCCAACCAAGACCCCATGCACCAAGGGTTGGGCTTTCCCAGTCGTCTTCAACAAAACGAATGTCGTGCTTTTCAGGCTCAATACCAATGGTACGAAGTGAATTCAAATATAAGTCCTGAACATTATCAGGAGAAGGCTTCATAAGAACCTGAAACTGGTAGTAGTGCTGCATTCGATTAGGATTTTCGCCATAACGACCATCCGCAGGACGACGACAAGGCTGTACGTAAGCCGTTTTCCATGTATCGGGGCCTAAGCTGCGCAGAGTGGTTGCTGTATGAAAGGTACCCGCACCGACTTCGTTGTCATAAGGCTGCATAATAACGCATCCTAAATTAGCCCAATAGCGCTGAAGAGACAGGATCATATCCTGAAACGTCAGCACTTCAGAGGCACATGAAGCAGATGCGTCTGATGCAAGATTAGTCATTACAACTCCTTTATCAAATAGAACACTCATTCGTTATAACGTTATAAAACCTCAACGGGCAAAGCGTGACAAACGCCCTGTCCACTTGTCACGTAACAAACGCCCTGTCCACTTGTCACACCTGTCGCACATTAAGATAGCAAACCAATGCGATCAAGTGGCCAATAGATTAACACCGCTTTACCAAAAATAGTGTTGGAATCAATGGGCCCAAAATAGCGCGAATCTGATGAATTTTCACGATTATCACCCATCACCCAAACTTCGCCTTTAGGAACGGTATACGGATAACTTATGGATACATTTCCTGCCGTTTGAGAAAGTGGATAGGTTTCACCAGTGGTATAGGGCTCGCTTTGAGCTACTCCATCAATGTAAAGCACTCCACCAGACATGGAAACCGTTTGTCCTTCAGTAGCAATAACACGCTTAACCAAAACGCGCGAAGGAACTTGCGGATCAGAAAACACGACGATATCGCCTGGCTGAACGTCAGAGAAGTGGTAACTTACCTTTTCGGCAAAGAGCCTATCACCAGTCATGATGGTTGTTTCCATCGAAGCAGAAGGAACCTCAAACGGTTCAATAACATAGGCCCTGATTCCCCATGCTGCAGCAAGAACCACTGCTACACAGATTACAAAACTAAGAAATCGCTTTAAGATGCCCGGCTGTCGCCTTGTAGCGTGCTGTCCGGAATCCACAGAGCCTCATCCTTTCTTGCTTTAATCCACCCAACAAAGCAACCTAACGAGAAACTTATCACGTCGCTTGTTGTGCCGATATACCATTACCTGCCATTGTTTTAATTGTTCATATTAAGACAAAGTTAACCCTGATAGTTCCTAGTCCTTAAGAGAATCAAGAAAATTTCGTTCAGCGTTACTAAGGTTTGCGTTTGACAATAAATCGGGTCGCCACCGTTTCGTACGAATGAGGCTTTGCTCGCGCCGCCATTCAGCAATTTTGGCATGATGGCCCGACAATAAAACTTCGGGTACTTTCATTCCGCGATATTCAGCAGGTCGGGTGTACTGAGGATATTCAAGCAAACCATCATAGAAGCTTTCATCTACGGCACTTCCCTCGTCGCCTAATACGCCATCAATACGACGCACCACCGCATCAATGACCACCATCGAAGCTAATTCCCCACTGGTTAATACATAATCACCAATCGAAAGAACCTTATCAGCCAGAGAATATACCCGCTCATCTATGCCTTCATAATGGCCACAAATAAAGAAGAGATGGGGCTTACGCGCCAATTCAAGCGTCAAAGCATCATTGAATACTTCACCGGTAGGAGAAAGAAAAATTACATAGGGTTTTTCTTTTGCACGAGCAAAAAGATCGTCGCACGCTTCAAAAATTGGTTCACACTTCATAACCAAACCTTGACCACCGCCATACGGCTCGTCATCGGTTGTACGGTGTTTATCGTGAGTCCAGTCGCGCAAATCATGCGCCGTAAAGTCTAAATATCCTTTTTCCTGAGCAATACGCATCATGGATTCATTCATGATCGAATCATAACAATGAGGAAACACTGAAAGAGTTTCTATTTTCATGAATGAAATCTCCTATAAATCAAGCAAGCCATCAGGTAGCGAAACGTGCAGGATACCCGCCTCTTCATCAACATCCCTGATAAACGCATCCACCAAAGGAATAAGCACTTCTCTATTCGCGGAATCCGTCATATCGGATTCAGAAGGCAAAACCTTACCGTCGTCGTCTTCGGCAGAGCCACTCCCCACCTCAGGCAAAACCACCAAAAGCGGATGGGCAGGATTTTCCTCCATACGAATAACCTTACCTACAGTTCCCCGTAGCGCATCTACCACGATATATCCCACAAGCGCACGCTCATCCGCTAACTCAAAGCCTTCAGGAAGATCGCTCGTACGAACAAGACAGAAATGCCCTTCAAGCAATTCAGCATCATTGCGGGTGTCTATGCCTTCGAAGTAAACCAAATACCTATCGGAAGAAGGATGTTCCACCCGAGCAACCTTTGCAGAACGCGGAAAACGCAAAAGTGGAGGGACAAAGGTTACTTCAAGACCTTCAGTAAGCAAAAAAGGAAGACCTTCTGTTGGTTTAACAGAAAGCCCTCCTTCTTTTGTTTTAGCGCTAAGAAGCGCAGCGATGTTCGTCCAAGAACCCATAACCGTTATGGGCCTTAATCGATAATTTCAACCTCAACGGCAGCGCCGTTGCGCGAACCAGCTGCGCGACACAAGGTACGAATAGCCTTAATTACGCGTCCTTGACGACCAATAACCTTGCCAGCATCTTCGTCAGCAACGCTAATTTCCACCAAAAGAGCGCCCTCTTCAGTGTCTGTTGAAGTAATTTCAACAGCATCAGGATCGTCCACCAAGGGAACGACCAA
>CATYOF010000013.1 GCA_958410215.1 uncultured Cryptobacterium sp.
GAATAGCTAGTCTGCGCTCTATTTTGATTTGCGGTCTATTTATTAAAGCTATTTAAGCCTTCGTTAAGCCAAGGGTTATTCCCTTGGCTTTTTTGATCCATACTAGCCCTTATCAATTCTTATGCGAGTTACAGAAAAAATGGGGTATAGGAAAAATGAGTTGCTATAACTCTTTCATGCATGCGTGATGTGAGAAGCATGGTTGCTTTATGTGAGATTCATTGTTGCTTTATTTCTGTGTAGTTGTCGCTTTATGTGCCCTTAGCGTCGGTAAAAGTTCACGTTTACGTTAATTTCGCCCGCCATCATAAAGGTAGCGAAAGGAGGCGGGCGTGAAGAAAAGCGTTCTTATAGTTGGCGTTATATTCGGGTTGATCTGTGCCTTCTGTGTGGTTGTGTATGCTTCGATGGTGCAGCAGGAAGCTGATTCAGCCCGCAGAGAGGCTATGGAGCGTTATGGGGGAGAACAAGTTGAAGTTCTTGTTGCCACGAAGGATATTTTCCCTGGAGAGACGCTTACTTCTTCGAATACCACTATGAAAACCTGGGTATCCGATTTACTGCCGGAAGAATGCATTACTAATTTTGATGAAGTGAAAGGGCTGCAGGTATCTTCTCTTGTTGTTTCTGGTGAAGTCATTTCTGCTAAACGATTTAGTACAGAAGCTACTCCTTTGAATATTCCTGAAGGGTGCGTTGCGCTTTCGGTACCAGCAGAAGATGTGCAAGCGGTAGGAGGAGCTCTTACGACGGGTATGCAGGTGGACGTGTATGCCACTGGCTCGGAAACCACGCGAATCGGAGAAGGCCTCTTAGTGCTTGCAACTAATGCGGATAACGCAGAAAGCGGTCAGGCAAATGTTAGTTGGGTAACGCTTGCAGTTCCACTCGAACAGTCGCAGGAATTTGTTACGGCATCTCAGTCTATGGAAATATATTTCACCTTGCCTTCTGCTGATCTTAGTTCTGAAGATGTTGATGGACCGCAAAGTGAGGATGAAGCACAACGCAATAAAAGCGACGAACAGCAAGAGACAAGCGAGGAATAGCCATGAACAAGCAAGTAGTTTTATGTTTGGATTCCGAGTCTTTACTGCACCCGGAAATCATTGGTCTTCCAGATGAAAACCTAGAAGCGCAATCATGGCTGACGATTTATTCTGATGCTACTAAAGCAAGAAATGCTTTGGCGCAAGATAAAAGCAAAAGCTTAGTTTGGGTTATTTCGAGTGATTCTTTGGATGGAATCAACCTTGCTGCTGCACTTAAAGCGGATGATCCAGTAAGAGAAGTTTACTTTATCACCTTTGAGCAATCAGGGTCAGTTGTAGGGCGTTGCGAAGCAGCAGGCGTGGAGGTGCTGCGAGGTAAACACGAATTTGTAAAGGAATACACCAAAATTAAACAGAGCTTCAGAGGCTTAGAAAAACCTAAGATGGAAGGTGCTGTTTCTGAGGAGGCGCAAAATGGCCGGAAGGAGGCCAAGTGCTTTGAAGAAAATAGCAGATCAGATACTGTTTGTAAAAGCGAATCCCATGTTAAAGAACGAAGTCAGGCTAAGGCGATTGATGTTGGGAAAAGCAAATCGATTAGCTCGCTTGTGATTGACGAACCTTTACTTAATCTGTCACGAGCTATACGGCCTTCATCGGGTAAAGCGGACACCTTAACCATTGCAGTGGTAAGTGGTAGCGGGGGATCAGGAAAAAGCACTATTGCACTTTGTTCGGCTCTTGTGTATCAGGAATTTGGATATAAAACCCTTCTTCTGGATGCAGATTTACAGTTTGGTGATATGGCCTATTTGCTAGGTCGCGATAGTGCCTTATCTATTGTCGATCTTATAGAAGAGCCTGGAAGAATTTCTCAGGTAACTTCCGAAGATGGCCTGCCTGCTCTTATTGCTTCACCGGAATTTGTGGAACAATCCGAGCTTGTCATGAATCATATGGCAGAAATTATTGAGTTTGTAAAAGGCTTTTTTGATGTAGTGGTTATCAACACTGGTTCGTTTTGGACAGAGCAACACGCCCAGATTATTGAATCGGTTGATAAGACTCTGTTCGTTTTAGACCAGCGACCTTCTTCTGTTCGGTCTTGTTCGCGTGCGCTAACCCTTTGTTCACGATGTGGCATTGCAATACAGTCATTTGCGTATGCGTTGAATTTTTGTACGCGCCACGCGCTTTTAACCCCGCTTGATATTTCATGCGCTATGCAGGGAGTTTCTGTTCAAGAAATAAAGGACGGCGGAAAAGAAGTTAGCGAACTTTTAGGAGCGAGCTTGCCCAAAGAACTTCTTTCTACGAAAAATGTCTTTATCCAAAGCGTGCGAGATTTGTGTGTCTCGTTCTTGCCCGAAGGCGAAAGGGAGCGATTCCAAGAAGAATTGGATTCGGAAAGAGCCCAACGGAAGGGCAATCCCTTCTCTAGTTTACGGAGGAGGCGAGTAGCATGTCTCTAGTTCAGAGAGCTGCCTATGCGGGAGCATCTCCGTTTTCAATCCATAACGAGAATTTTGCGCAAGTTTTAGAAGTGGTGCGTGACCGGGTTTCAGAAATAATTCCTTCAGTGGAAGCAGCGCGATTAATAGCGCGTAACCCCAGGCAAGCAAGAAACGAACTGCGGCTTGCATGCGAACAGGTGTTGCGAGAAGAACCTTGGTTAGTGAAAAAACCACTTACTTCAGAAAATCTTATTGAGCGTTACCTGGATGAAGTGTTTGGACTGGGCCCTTTGGAAGATATGCTCGCCGATGAAAGCATTACCGAAATAATGGTAAATGGATCATCTTCTTTGTATTTTGAACGCGAAGGAAAACTTCAGCCTGCATCGCATCCCTTTGCTGATGATGGACAGGTTTATGCGCTTATCGATCGCATTATTGGTCCTTTAGGAAGACGTATAGATGAATCCTCACCTATGGTTAATGCTCGTTTACCTCAGGGTCATCGTGTTAATGCGATTATCCCGCCGTTGGCAATTGATGGCCCTGCGGTTACGATTCGTAAATTCAGATCACATGCATTTTCGTTGGCTGAAATGCGCGAACTGGGATCTTTTGATAAGAAGATTGAAAAGTTCCTTATTTGGGCGGTATTACGAAGATGTAATATTGCTGTTTCTGGTGGAACGGGCAGCGGCAAAACCACCTTGCTTAATGCTCTTTCGGCAGTAATTCCCTATTCAGAAAGAATTGTGACTATAGAAGATTCAGCCGAGTTGCGCTTTCATGAGCATCCTCATGTGGTGCGGTTGGAGGCGAGACCGCAAAGTGCGGAAGGCGTAGGTGAGGTAAGCATTCGGGATTTGGTGGTGAATTCATTACGAATGCGGCCTGATCGAATTGTGGTGGGGGAATGTCGTGGAGCGGAAGCTCTCGATATGCTTCAGGCTATGTCCACTGGGCATGATGGATCGCTTACTACACTCCATGCGAATTCTCCACAGGAAGCAGTATCTAGATTAGCGACTATGGTTCGTTATGGTGCAGAACTGCCCGTTTCGGTTATCGAAGCCCAGATAGCAACTGCCATAGATGTAGTGGTGCAAACAACGCGGTATCCCGATGGGGCAAGGGGTATATGTGAGATAACAGGATATCGTTGGGATGAAGAAGCATCACGCTGCTTAGTCGAGCAATATTTTGTTCGTGATTTGGTTACGAAAAGCTGCGAATGGAAGCATTTTCCTGCCTGGATAGATGATTTGCCGTATTTAGGGATCGCCTCGAGTGAGGAGGTGGAGCAATGGAAATGCAGCGAATCGTTTTAATAGGCGCAGTATTGTGTGCTGCGGTAAGTGGTGTTCTTTTGGGATCGGTCTTCTTTAAGCAGACGCTAAAGTCGTTGCGCAGTCAAAAAGTTCAAAACAGATCAGGAATAGGTGGATCGTTATTTTCGACGATCTTAAGACACGGAATCCCGTTTTTAAAAGCACCTTCTCGTATGCTTCTGTCGATTTTCTTGTTTGACAGGTATTGCAAGAATATTGAAGCGGCCATTGAAGGAAAGCATCTGAAAACTTCACGTGAGGCTTTGTTTTCTTTATTGATAGCTGCAACCTTAATAACTTTTGGGCTGGGTTTTATACTTTCGGGCTCAGTTGTTTGCGGGGCGGCATTAGGTATTTGCATTTGGTTAGCAATTGGTCTTTGGGTTGGCCATTATTGTGATTTGCAGCGAGAGCAATTGAGAGAGGCAATTCCTGAGGCTCTTCAGTCGATGAAGGCTTGTTTTCAAGTTGGGTATACGCTTACTCAAACTGTCCATGAAGTAAGACAAAGCACTTCAGGTCCCTTACAAGAACTTTTTAGTGAAGTGGAAGGTGTGCTTGAAACGGGCGGAAACGCTGAAGATGCTTTGATGGTGTTTAAGAAAAAGGCAAACGAGCCAGAGCTTGTATTCCTTGCTACTGCACTCGAAATTCAACACAAAACAGGAAGCAGTATGCAGCAGGTTTTAGAAATAACGCGTCAATCGGTTTCTGATGAAATAGAGCTAAAACGTACCCTAAAAACGCAAACGGCTCAGGCTAAGTTATCGGCTCAAATAGTTACCCTTATGCCTTTTGCTCTTATTGGACTGTTTTCGTTGGTCTCTCCAGGTTTCTTGAATCCGTTTTTTGAAAGCATGCTAGGTGTTGTACTTTTGGTTGCTGCTTTAGGTATGCAGTTACTTGGGGTGATGCTGGTGAGACGCCTGCTGAAGGTGGAGGTGGCTTAAATGAGCGAAGCGATAGGGATAGCAGCAGCTGTTTGTGCATTTCTTTCGGGAAGTATTCTAAGTATTGCAGCGTTTGAACAGCATCAATCAGCTCGTCGAAAAGACACCATGAAAGCGCTCTTAGGGTTTTCTTCGATAACGGAAGCTTTGTCTATTTCTTTAGAGTCTCAAGGCATGTCGCATAGGGTTCTTGTCTATGCCATAGAGTTGAGCCGTCGAGATAATAGTTTGCCGGATAGTGTTGTTTCACTTTTGGTACCTAATTGGAATGTCAGCAAAGAGAAGATTGAACGAGCGGGTCTTGATGGCTTCATTACTCGAAAAGGGATGGCGGCAACAAAGTTTAGGCTTGCACTTGGGGGAGCGTTAGCAGGAGCTTTGCTGGGTGCTTTCTTGTCTTCGTTGTTGGCGATTCTAGGACTCATTTTAGGGGGTGCAGGAGGATTGACTGCGCTTTCAAGGGCTCTTAAACAAGAATCGAATGATAGATCATTTGTTGCAGAAAAGCACTTATCCCAAATGATAGAAATAGTAATTTTGGGTCTTAAAAGCGGAATGACGTTCGATAGAGCTTTAGGTCTCTTTCATGGCAATTTTAAAGGAGCTCTTAGCTCTTCGCTCGCGTTAGCTCAAAGTCAATGGACTCATGGATTCATTGATCGAAGTGAAGGATTACGTGCGGTAGCGCGGTCATACGATTCACCTTTATTTGAACGTTTGGCAGAAAACGTTATTCGATCTTTACGATTCGGAACGTCGCTAGCGGCAAATCTTAGTTTGCTTGCGAGTGAAGCTCGTGCAGTGCGAAAAGCGAAACTCGAAGAAAAAGTTGCTAAAGCTCCGATAAAAATGCTCCTGCCTGTAGGAACCCTTATTCTTCCCGCGATGCTCATTTTAATCATGGGGCCTATCATGCTCGATTTAATGCAAGGGTTTTAGGAGCTCTGAAATTGATCTTGCTTAGATGGAGATACGAAGAAACGAATCAATGAGAAAGGAGGCATGGCATGGCAAGGAAGGAAGAATGCGCACAGATACTATGCGAGAAAAATTTGGCAGGAAAGTTCTTAGAAAAGCTCAAGCAAAGGCGCAAAGCAAAGAAGGAATCTTTGGTGGGTATGGTATGGCGCTGCAGAAAAGAAATGCATGCTTTACCAGGTCAAGGAACTACAGAATACGCCATTTTAGTAGGTGTTTTGGTGGTAATAGCGATACTCGCCATTACGGTGTTTAGGCCAAAACTACAAGAATTATGGGATGCGATTGCTTCGGGAATCAATAGCTTGTAGTGAAGATAGCTGGAGGGGCAGTTGATGAAGCTTAAGGCAAAGGGGTTGAGCGAAAGCTACGGACATTCGGGGCAGTCAACAGTTGAATATGCTCTTATCTTTGCTGGCTTTCTTGCGTTGGTTATTGGGTTGGGTGTATTGTGGCATCTTTTTGATGCTGGTCTTGTCTTAGATCATGCTCTTCAATCTGCCTCTCATCATTTACGCGAAGTCGCTGAAGGTGCCTGGCTTGATGTGTTTTTGTATTGATCTTGAAAGTTGCGAGGGGCTTTAGAAGCTGAAAAGGTGGTGGAAGACATGAAGGGTTCAAAAAGAAACTGCGAGAGTGGACAGGCGGCGGTAGAATGCGCCTTTTTAATTCCGATTGTTCTTTTGCTGCTTATACTTCTTATTCAGCCGGGAATTATTTTGTACAACCATACAGTTATGAAAGCCGCTGCAAGTGAGGGATGTCGCCTTTTAGCGACAAGGAATGATAGTTTGGCGGACCAGGCTTCTTATGAAAATTCCATACGACGACATTTAGGTGCAATTCCACAACAGGAAAATTTTCACATTCATCAGAGCGGCTGTTCTTGGGTTATCGAACTTGAAGGGAATGAGCAAAGTAGCTCCGTTCGGGTTTCTATTGAAAACCAGCTTAAACCTCTTCCCTTTTTTGATTTTGCTGCTCAAGCGGTAGGTCTTACTAATGCTTCGGGGAACTTTGTTCAAAAAGTGGAAGTACAGAGGGAGACATATAACGGTTGGGTGTTAGAAGGCGAAGACGGAATCAATCCCAATTTCTGGGTTCATCGCGATGATGATCTATTCGAGGGGGTTCATTAGTATGTGCACTCCAGATACTACTTCGCTATTTTGGGATAAGAAAGCTGATTGTGGCTTTTCAACCGTAGGAATGGTTCTTGCTTTACTTATTTCGCTTTCTCTTATTTTTACCTGTGCGAAAGTTTATGAAATACAAAGCGTTTCTGCTCGTGTTCAGGAAACGGCTGATGCTGCAGTTTTAGCAGCAGAGAATACGGTGGGGGAATTTTATATCGTAGTTACTATTTGTGATGCTATAACCTTTACGCTTTCTCTTACGTCTCTTGTGGTATTAGGGATAGGGATTATCTGTGCCTGTATACCGCCAACAGCAGCTTTATCGAAGAGTCTTATAGATGCTTCAGGAAAAATTGGAAAAGCACGTGATTCGTTTTATGAATCTGCTCAAAACTCACTCGAAAGTTTGCAAAAAGCACTCCCTTTTATTGCTACAGCAAAAGCTCAAGAAGTTTTAGCTGCTAATTCTGTTGAGGGGAAGTCAAACTATTACGGTATTGTTGTTTTGGCTCCCTGGGAGGGAACTAATGGCGAGACGCTTGTTTTTGATAAGTCGAAACAAGCCCAAGAGGAAGCTGAAGAAAAGCAACAAGCTTTGCAGGATCAGGCAGCAGAGGCGGAACAGGCAGCTAAACAGGCAAACGAATGGAAAGAAAAGGCTTATCTTCATGATTCGGGAAGCAAAACAGAATATTGTATGTACGAACGAGCAGCGCATCTAGCAGGAATGGGCGGGCTTGATAATCCTTATTTTTCTTCGATTGACACGTGGAGTTTTCAAGCGGCTTTATCGCGTTCTCAACAGTATTACAAGGTTCGCTATGAAAATGAACGGCCTCAGGGGAGCTCGGTTGATGAACAGGCAAATTCTGCTTTGCGAAAACGATTTTATGCGTATGCGGCTGAAACAGTAGGAAGCGGATATGTGCATGAAACAGAGGATTCCTTTGAAGCTTCGTTTCCATTGCTTCCTAAAAACACTACCGAAATGCGCTCTACTTCGCTTTATACCGAAGCAGTTTATCCCAAAACTCAGAATTCTGAAGGGCTTTTTTCTTTGCATGCCTGGGAGGGTTGTCCGGGATGTGCGGGCCAACCATCGGCGGGAGTTGGTTCTATTAAGGAAATGGATGGAAGTGGTGCGTATACTACCTGTCCCTATTGCAAATTTGCTCCTAGCAGCATGGGTAAGGTAGCGGCGGCTTCTTCAAATATTGAAAATGGATTTGAATATCATTACAACGAAGTAGCTCAGGCGGCAAAAGAGTACGAAAAAGCACGAGCTGAATTTGATCCTTTAAGTAAAGCCATTAAAGATACAGCCAACGGACTTTTTGATACTCTTTTTGAGGGAATTGCTGAAGTTTGCTCGAAACGTTTGACTATTCTTCCGCCTGGTCACTGGGGTGCTATTGCTTTGGTGGTTGACCCTACAGCACCTTCTTCACTTTTTAGTTCAGCTTTTACGGGAAGCGAGGGAAGTAACTCTCTTGGCGTGCGTGCGGCGCTTTCTGCTTCAACTTTGGTTCGCGAATCATCCGATGAGGGAAAAAATACAATTACATCGTTTCTTGATGGTCTTGATTCGGGAAATGTTGCTGTTGGTGCAGCGCGAACCGTTTTGGATCTTTGGTCAGGTTTGTTGGGGGTTTATGCCGATGGTTATGATGCACTGCGCTCGTCAATAGAAGAAGTACTTAATGCCATTCCTTTGGGTAGTGCAAGTGGGTTAGGTTCTTGGGCAGCCGATGTTTTTGAACAGCGGGTTGAGGATGTTGGTTTCTTGCCGCCTGATTTGCAAGCAAGAAAGGCAGTGCTTGTTAATTCTATTCATGTGCTGGAAGCGGACACCTCAACCTTTTCCGTGCAACTTCTTTCAATGAAGAATGCAGCTATTCACTACGGAGAAGGCGGGGTAAACGGGGCGGTTTCGGCGGTGGAATCTTTAGCTTCATCGGTAGTAGAAGCACTCAACACTGAATTTGAAATAGCTACGATCGTGCTCATAGAAGGAAAAGTAGAGATTCCTATAACTGTTTCTCTTCCGGCGTTTGTTACCGAAGGTTTGTCTAGTGCTTTTCAGGAGGGGATAGATCATCTTTATTCAGTTGTTGCTTCATGGACGGGGGTGCGGCAATGGAGATAGTGAATCAGTGTTCCGAAAAGCAGTCTTGTAACACGAACCGCTGCACGACGGTTACGCGAAGTGACTCAGGACAGATGACCATTGAGTTTGTGATTGCGTTTCCTGCCGCTTTGGTAATTGGGCTCATTGCAGTAAATGCATTGCTGTTCTTTTCCGAATGTGCATCGTTTGATCGATCATTTCGATCGCTGGTGTGCGTCTATGCACCCTCTCCGGCATATGAACAGGGGATAGACCAAAGTTGCGCCTTGATTTCCGAATCACTATACGATGAGTTTTCTGCTGACCATTTACAGGTTGAAGTAACGGCGCACGGAGTTTCGGGAGAGCTTGTTGCATTTGAGGGAAAACTGCAATTTACCCCAACGCTTTTTGGAAAAGGCACTTTGTCGGGGGTGTTTGGGGTTTCGCTTCCGCCGTTGTCTCATACCGAATCGATTGTTGTGGACGTGTATAAACCAGGAGTTTTGTTATGAAAGGCGTACTTAATCGCGGTCAGCAGCAAGAGTTGCGGAAGGAATTACGGAATCGCGTCCGTTTGGATGGATATCGTTTTGAACGACAAAGCGAGGAATGTTGTGGTGGGAATAATGGCGGGAATAAAAGCGAAAACATAAAAGATAAGGCCTCTAAAAACAAAGTATTTGCGAAGGATTCTCGTAAAAATTCTTTGCGTAACAATAATCAGGTTTCAAAGCGGACGGAATCGGAAAAGCGAATTTTGTTTCCCAAGGCAAAGCTTGTTCTTGTTTTATTTGTCTTGGGAGGAATTGTTTTGGCGGTATGGTCGGTTTCGAATGCTAATCCAAGTGCATTACAGATAGGTTCTGTTGGGGTGCTTGAATCCTTTAGTGTTTCGCATGACGAAAAAACTTCAGATCAAGGTGCAAATGCGCAAAGCACCAATGGGATAGATCTTGGCGATTCAATTTCGTTAGACAGCTCCGCTTCGTGGCAACGGCATTATTCAAATGATCTTCCGAGTGGATTTGATGAGGAAATAGGGCTTACCGGTGAATCGGTTGTTGTTTCGAATGAGGGGAGAACTATTGGGTATGTCAGCGATGGATCGGTTGAAGACACCATGACTGGCATTCGTAATGCATTGGAAGAAAAAGGATGGAGCTACGTACCGAGTGGGCAGGAATCTGTTGCGACGTTCGTGAAGGATACCGGGATATTTTGTTGGCTAGCGGTTTCGTGTGTATCGGTTGAGGGAGAAACTTCGGTTGTTTTGGTGCCCGAAAAGAACCCTGAGCAATGAGCTTACGTAATTAAAGATACGTGACAAAAGTAAGCTACGAACATAGGTTGGAGTATTGGAAATGAGCACTTATTTAGGAAACCTGGTTATTGCAACTCGGCTAAGAGATAGGCTTGCAGGGTTTTTAGTAAAAAGGCCCTGTGATTGTGTCTTGCTTATTTCTCCTTGTAGTTCAATTCATACGTTTGGAATGAAATTTGCTCTTGATGTGGCATTTTTTGATCGCAAAGGAAAGGTACTTTTAGCGAAGCGCCAGCTTCCTCCAGGAAAAGTGCTGTGTTGTAAGGGTGCACAAGGAGTGCTAGAAAAACCGTCTTGTACTGATGGATGCTGGTATCACGAAGGAGAAGAGGTGAAGGTGTATGTCTAGGGAAACGATTGATGAAATGAAAACGCAAAAGGTGTTTATGGAAGCTGCTCGTCAGGATGAAACTCCCAATAAGGTTCAAACTAAGAGCGAGCAAGAAACTTTACGGAGCGAAATTAAAGAGTGTCCGATATGTCATGCGCGTTGCTTTGCGGATATGGATGTTTGTTATGGGTGCTTGCATGTGTTTTCTGAGGAAGAAAACTGTGCAGTTGGTGTAAAAGATGGCAGTTCTACTGTTCTAGACCTATTGGAAAAACCTTCCGAATCTACTGTTTCAAAAGAATGTTCTTTTTCGAGCGAAGTATCAAATTGTGCTGACGGCGAGGTGGCCCCCGAGGCAAGGACACAAAAAACGCCGTCTTTTCTTAAAGATCAAACGGCGTTTTCTCGGGTGCTTGAAATTGTCATTAGTGTAAGGGTTCCCGAAGGGAATGCTTCCTTAAGCATCTCTCCGGGTTCCGAATGAACTCAAGCAATAGATGCTTGCCATCAGCCAAAGGCTTCTTAATGCGGCTAGCTAGCTCGAGAGTTCTTAACGTGCCAAAAACGAATCAACAGCCTCTTCAATTGCTTCAGTTGTTCCTGTAATGGTGTCGCTGAAACGAATAGGAAGCGAATCAAGTTCTGCTAAACCTTGGGGAATATTGTGGCTATTTGCTTCAGTAGCAATCAGTTCGTTAAGGGCACATCCACTCAACGAAGCAATTTGTTCAGGAAGATTTTCTCCAGGCTTGAGATCATGCAAAGCTCGGTAAACGTTTTCACCAAATTTTGCCCAATGAGCAGTTGAGGCAATAAGAACAGGATTTTCGCCTCGGAGCTGTTCTGCCGCTTTGTATGCTACTGCCGTATGAGGATCGATTAGGTAATCAAAGGAGTCATGAACTTCTTTAATGGTGCGAAGGCAAGTTTCACTATCAACTGCAGCTGCCTTGAAATCTGCTTGCAGTTTTTCGCGCGTTTCGTCGTCGATCGTGAAAGATTTGTCTGATTTCAGCTGCTCCATCCAGGTAGCAATGGATTCGGCGTTTCGTCCGCTTAATTCAAAAAGTTGTCGCTCTACGTTAGAGGACACCAGGATATCCATAGAAGGGGAAGGGGTGAGGACAAACTGGCGATCAGAAATATCGTAGGTACCTGTTGTAATAAAATCAGTTAATACACGATTTTCGTTACTTGCGCAGAAGAGCGTTCCCAAAGGAGTGCCTAACTGTTTTGCGTACCAAGCAGCTAGAATATTGCCAAAATTACCGGTAGGAACACAAACATCAAGCGGTTGACCTGCTTCGAGTTTGCCCTGAGAAACAAGTTCGGCATAGCTTGATACGTAATAAACGACCTGGGGAAGTAGGCGTCCCCAATTGATGGAGTTTGCGCTTGAAAGAGCAACAGAGTGGGTTTCCATAAGCTTTTCAGCAAATGCTTCATCGTTAAATACGTTTTTTGCGCCTGTTTGGCAATCATCAAAGTTGCCAGTAACCGCCCAAACCATGACGTTGTTACCCTGCTGTGTTGCCATTTGTTTGTATTGGATATCACTTACGCCGCCGTCAGGATACATAACGGCAATTTGAATGCCATCTTTGTCGCGGAATCCCTCCAAAGCAGCTTTTCCGGTATCGCCTGAGGTAGCTACAAGAATAAGGAAGGTGTTGTTCAGCTTTCCCTGTTCGCAAAGTTGAGCAGCACTGGCACTAAAGAAGTAGGGCAAGCACTGAAGCGCCATGTCCTTAAAGGCGCTGGTAGGGCCATGCCACAATTCAAGGATGTGAGTGGATTCATCAAGTGAGGTGATGGGACAAATGGCTTCATCGTCAAATCGATTGCCATAGGCAGCTTCCATCAAGGCATCTATTGTTTCTTCTGGTAGATCGATACCAAAGGCACGATACAGATAAGCTGCGCGTTTAGCGTAAGGGAGTTGAGCAAGGGATAAAATTTCGTCGAGGCTTAGATGAGGAAGCGTTTCGGGAACAAATAAGCCTCCGCCATTTGCAAGACCTTTCACAACAGCCTCAGTAAACGTTACGGGGTTTTCGCATTTTCCGCGAGTATCAATGTATCGATTAGTAACCATAAATCCAACTTTCATGAGTATGTGTTGCTGCATCAGTATACTATGTATATAAGAGAGTTTTTGTTACATCGGCGTATCGATCGGGAAGGGGGAGTTGTGGAAAAGGTTTCCATGTCCCACGAAGATTATCTTGAAGCTATTGTGATGCTGGGGGGTAGTCAAACCCAACCTGTGCGCTCGGTTGATATCGCGACAAAAATGAGCGTTTCGAAAGCTTCAGTATCTAAAGCGGTAACAAGTTTAAAGAACTCAGGTATGCTTGAGCAGCCTTATTACGGAGATATCACCCTTACTGAAGATGGCTACAAATATGGATGTGCGGTCTTAAAGCGACATGAAATGCTTACGCGCTTTCTTGTTGAAAAGGTTGGCTTATCTGAAGAGGTCGCCGAAGACGAGGCATGCCAGATGGAACATGCAATTAGCGATGAATCGTTTAAAAAATGGTTAGCCTACTTCGAGAGAATTGGTTTATAGCGAGCATTCTTTGAAGTTAAGCATTTAAACGCTGCTCTTATCTTGGTGTGTGCTATTATACGAACAAATGTTTGATAAGAGGAGTTAGCAATACATGCATCACACACCGCAAAAGCGCATCATTTTAGGCATCGATCCTGGTCTTGCCCATACTGGCTGGGGTGTTGTCGCTCAACAAGGTGCTCGATTAGCGTGTATGGCGTATGGGTGCATTGAAACTCGTTCTAGTCAGCAATTGCCCGATCGTCTTTTTAAGATCTACAGTCAAATATCCGCAGTTGTGGCGCGCTATCAGCCGAGCTGTGTCAGTATCGAAACTGTTTGGTTTGGAACTAACACCACAAGCGCCTTTGCCACAGGTCAAGCGCGTGGAGCAGCATTGGCAGCATGTGCGTCAACAGTTGCGCATTTTGGTGAATATTCACCTAAACAAATCAAGTTAGCTATTGTCGGTACTGGTTCAGCTGACAAAGCGCAAGTGGAATATATGGTGCAGCATCTTTTGGGTTTGGAGTCAAAGCCTGAACCAGATCATGCTGCAGATGCCTTAGCGGCAGCAATTTGTTTTGCAAATTATGATCTTGCTTCATTTGGAAAGGCGGATGCCTTATGATTGCGTGTTTAAAAGGAACTTTGATTGCAACTTCGCTCGATGCGGCGGTAATTGATGTTCAAGGCGTCGGATATCAAGTGCTTATGGCAAGCAAGAGTTTAGCGCGGTTGGGTATGCCTGGCGACACGGTTCGGGTGCTTACTCATTTGCAAATTCGAGACGACGCTCTTGTTCTTTATGGGTTTTTAAACCAAGAGGAAAAAGACTTGTTTTTGCGTCTAGTTTCGGTTTCCAGCGTTGGGCCGAAGGTGGCTTTAGCGGTGCTTTCCACTTTTGATCCCGGGGATGCAATTGCGGCAATTGTTTCGCAAGATCTTTCTGCAATACAGCGGGTTCCAGGGGTCGGGAAAAAAATGGCTTCCCGCATCGTCCTTGAACTTAAGGAGTCATTTGCTGGAGAAGGGCAACCTTGTGGCTCAGAAGTGTTTCAGCAGGCGCTCAATACCAAGAAAGCAGTTTTGGAGGCTTTGCTTTCTATGGGGTTTACTTCAGAAGAAGCGGGTCTTTCTCTTAAAGGGGCTCCCGAAGAAGCATCGGAGACGGTACTATTGCAATATGCCCTCAAGCGCTTGGGAAAGTAAAGCTGCTTGAAATTAATTAGCAAATGTTGAACGATAGATGTTGATTGGTGAATGCTCGACAGAACACTAGATGTTAATTGATAAATGCCAAACAACAAATATCAAATGGCAAATGTTTGGATAAATACGTGGCAAATGAATTTGAAATAGAAAGTGCATTATTTGAGGCATCAATGCCTTCGGTCTTCGATGGGAAGCAGGAGGCTTCTGCGGAAGGGGTAGCGAAGCAAGACCCTTCAACGCGTGCTTGCTCAGTTTCTCTTATCGAAGATGATCTTGTGCTTGATCGCAGCCTTCGACCGACCCATTTGAAAGATTATCTAGGTCAAACAAAGGTAAAGGAAAGCTTGTCTATCCTGATCGAAGCGGCACGTGCGCGTCATGATGTGGTTGATCATATTTTATTCTCGGGTCCTCCTGGGCTTGGTAAAACCACCTTGGCAAGCGTTGTGGCAAACGAATTAGGCGTTCGTATTAAAACTACGAGTGGTCCAGCGATCGAACGGACAGGCGATCTTGCAGCTATTCTTACCAATCTTGAAGAGGGTGATGTGCTCTTTATTGATGAGATCCATCGCTTAAATCGCATGGTTGAAGAAGTTCTCTATCCTGCATTGGAAGATTTTGCATTAGACATTGTGGTGGGCAAGGGGCCTGCTGCTCGTTCAATTCGCCTTGATTTGCCGCACTTTACTCTTATTGGAGCAACCACGAGAACAGGGCTTTTGACGGGTCCTCTTCGTGACCGTTTTGGTATTTCGTTTCGCCTGAATTACTATACGCCTGAAGAGCTTGCGCTCATTGTTCGAAGATCTGCTCAAATTCTAGAGGTGGATATTCTGGAAGAGGGGGCTTTAGAAATTGCTCGAAGAAGCAGAGGAACCCCTCGTTTGGCAAATAGGCTTTTGAAACGCGTTAGGGACTGGGCACAAGTTAAAGGGATTAGCCCTATTGATGAAGACTGCGCAGCTCAAGCGTTAGCGTTTTTTGAGGTAGATTCGCTGGGTTTGGATCCGATTGATAATCGAATTCTTGAGCTTTTGTGCATCCAATTTGCTGGTCATCCTGTGGGATTGTCCACCTTGGCCTCTGCGCTTTCGGAAGAACCAGATACGCTTGAAGATGTTTACGAGCCTTATTTATTGCAGCAGGGTCTGCTAATTCGCACTCCAAAGGGGCGTCAAGCAACTGAGCGAGCGTATGCTCATTTGGGAATCCCGTTGCCGGGAGGCAAGATCTAATACAAGAGTTGCCGGGGGACAAGACTTAATGCAAGCGTTGCTGCGGGCAAGATCTAATACTAGATGTAACAAAAAGATCTAGCATTCGAGCTTTTTAATAGGAAAGGTGCCTTTCTCGTTATTGAGAAATGCGCCTTTGTAAGCGGATGGTTAGGACACACTAGAGCCAAAAGGAGCCTTACTGTGCTTCAGCAAGATTATTTATTACGTATGTTTTTGCAGATAGCAACTGCAATTCGAGAAAGTCTTCAGCGCTCCCGTGGCGAGCAAGATCCTGAGGCTGCCGCTTCTTTACTAGATCGGTCTCTAGAGGATGCGACCGAGATAGATGGATCACTTTTGCTGCGTATGGCACCTGAAACGATGGCGGCAATGTTGCAGCTTTCTCAATCTGATCCTCTTTTAATGGAGTACGTTGCGCGTACTTTGCTTCTTTCTTCGAAGTATTTATATGACGCTGGCGAAGATGAGCGTGCTTCTTTGAGAAAAGAGCAAGCTTTTGCTGTGGCTCACGCTTTTGGTATTGAATTGTCCGAGGAGAGCATTAAACCAGAAGAGCTCGAGCAATTCTTCGAAACCACTCAAAATTAATTTTTAACCTTGGCTAACATATTTCTTATTTTCGGTTGACCTTGTAGTTAGTTGGGGCTAACATTGCAGTGCTTGTTAGAGACGTCTAACATTTGTCCCTATACTCTCGTTTGAAAGAGTGAGAACCATGGTTTTGTCTGAAGTGAAGAAAAACGGAACGTATCACGTTAAACAACTTCGCGGTTTTGGCGATGTTCATCGTCATCTTGAAGATATGGGCTTCATACCAGGTGAGCGGGTTACCGTGATCTCGCGAATTGGTGGAAACTTAATCGTGAATATCAAAGGCTCACGCGTTGCGCTTTCTTCGGAATTGGCGCAGCATATTGCAGTTTAATTTTCGTTGATTAACTTTAATCGGTTTGGTGTGGTCTACAGAAAGGGGGATAGGTGAAAACTCTCAGAGATGTTAAGAATGGCGAAACGGTACAAGTATGCAAGCTTCATGGCTCAGGTGCTGTAAAGCGACGCATTATGGATATGGGTATTACTAAAGGTTGTTCGGTGTATGTTCGCAAAGTAGCTCCTTTAGGCGATCCCGTAGAGGTTACGGTTCGTGGTTATGAATTATCTTTGCGCAAGGATGACGCGCAAATGATTGAAGTGGCGTAAAGAGCGGCCTTGTTGTCGGGTTTTACGCCCTTTATTTTCACCAAGAGTTAACCTTAACTAACATTGAAAGGATAAAGAATGAGAGTTGCACTTGCAGGCAACCCAAACAGTGGTAAAACAACCCTGTTTAATGCCTTAACGGGCGCCAATCAATATGTTGGGAACTGGCCAGGCGTTACGGTTGAGAAAAAAGAAGGTAAGCTCAAAGCAGACAAATCGATCGAGATTACTGACCTCCCTGGTATTTATTCGCTTTCTCCTTACACCCTTGAAGAAGTGGTAGCGCGTAATTTTATTCTGGAAGAGCATCCTGACGCAATTTTGAACATTGTTGATGGCAGCAATTTGGAGCGCAATCTTTATCTTACAACTCAACTGCTTGAAATGGGTGTACCTGTTATCGTAGCGGTTAACATGATGGACGTAGTCCGTCGTCGCGGAGATGAAATTCATACCGAGCAACTAGCCAAAGAGCTTGGTTGTAATGTAATCGAAATTTCTGCACTGAAAAATGAAGGTATTGATGAAGTAGTTAATTGCCTGAAAACTATTCAGTCTGCAGCTCCCGCTACGCCCATCACGCTATCTGCTTCGGCCGAAGAAGCAATCGCGGAAGTAAAAAAGCGCCTTCCCGATAGTATTCCCGCGAATCTTTCACGCTTTTATGCGATCAAATTGATCGAAAAAGATCCTAAGATTCTTGCTTCTTTGACAGATGCACCTCAGGTGGATGACGTTATCGAAAAGCTTGAAAAGGAACATGACGACGATTCTGAGAGCGTCATCATTAATGATCGTTACGCATATATTTCCTCGATTATTGAGCACTGTCGTAATAAAAATCTGAAAGCTTCAGAAATGAGCGTTTCGGATAAAATCGACCGCGTGGTCACAAACCGTATTTTGGCATTGCCTATTTTCGTCATCATAATGACTCTGGTTTATTATCTGTCGATTTCAACGGTGGGTACCGCTGCGACCGACTGGGCGAATGACAATCTTTTCGGAGATGGCTGGTTTGTGGGCCCTGGACAAGAGCAGTTTGATGAAGACACTGCTGCCTATGATGATGCCATGAGCAGTATAGACGCATTTGAAACTGCAGCAATTGAGGCTGGACTCGATCCTGATTCCGAATCGTTTATTTCTGATGCGCAGTCGGCTGGTATTGTAGGCACGTATGAAGCATACGATGACGAATCTGGCGAAAACGAAATTATTGATGTTGATGCTGCGACTTATGAAGAATCGCTCGAAGTTGTAGCTCCTTATGCAGGTGATGAAAACGCCATTGCTGCATTTGAGGCAGCTGGTATCGAGGCCGGACTTGATCCGGAATCAGACACTTTTGTTGATGATGCTGCTGCCGCCGGTATTACGGCAACCTATACCGCAGCTGATGGTTCTCAGGCAGAAATTGACGCAGAAGGATACGCTGCTGAATTGGAGGGATCTGCGCCTGAGGCTTCTGATTACGGAACGTTTATTCCAGGCATTCCCGTAGTAGTGGAAAATGCATTAGTGGCAATGGGCTGTGCTGACTGGCTACAGGCATTGATTCTTGATGGTGTAATTGCTGGTATTGGTGCGGTGCTGGGCTTCGTTCCGCAGATGCTGGTACTGTTCTTCTTGCTGGCAATTCTTGAATCCTGCGGATATATGTCCCGTATCGCCTTTATTCTCGATCGTGTATTCCGTCGTTTTGGCTTGTCGGGTAAATCGTTTATTCCAATTTTGGTTGGTACTGGTTGTGGCGTTCCTGGTGTTATGGCTTCCCGTACAATCGAAAATCAAAACGATCGTCGTATGACCGTCATGACGACAACCTTTATTCCTTGTAGTGCAAAGATGCCTATTATTGCATTGTTTGCAGCGGCTATTTTTGGTGGCACCTGGTGGATCGCTCCTTCGGCATACTTCTTGGGTCTCGCTGCAATTCTTTGTTCGGGCATCATCTTGAAAAAGACCCGCTTTTTTGCTGGTGATACTGCACCATTCGTTATGGAGCTTCCTGCTTATCATATTCCGACAATTGGTGCTGTGTTGCGCAGTATGTGGGAGCGCGCATGGTCGTTCATTAAAAAGGCAGGTACGATCATCTTCCTTGCTTGTATCTTGGTGTGGTTTATTTCTAGCTACGGCTTTATCGATGGAGTGTTCCAAGCGGTAGAGGACCAGAACGATTCTATTCTTGCAATTCTCGGTGGCGCAATTGCGTGGATATTCGCTCCTCTTGGCTGGGGTGATTGGCAAGCAGCATCCGCAACGGTAACGGGCTTGATTGCAAAGGAAAACGTCGTAAGCACTTTCGGCATTTTGTATGCTTCACCTGATGCTGGTTGGTACGAGAATGTTCAAATGGCATTCACTATGGTGTCTGCTTATTCCTTCATGGCGTTCAATCTGCTCTGTGCTCCTTGTTTTGCAGCAATGGGTGCTATTAAGCGCGAGATGAACAACACTAAGTGGTTCTTTGCGGCTATCGGTTATCAATGCGGTATTGCTTGGGTTGTTGCTCTGTGGGTTTATCAGTTCTTCGGCTTATTAACTGGCGAAGTAACCTTTGGAATTTTCACCGTGATTGCTCTAGTTTTGTTCGTGGCGTTCCTTTGGTTGCTCTTCCGTCCCAATAAGTGGCAAGGAAAGGTTGAGAGTGTTCGTGCGGTAGCAGCTGAAGCATAATAGCTGAAGCGTAGCAGCTGAAGCGCAATATAGCTTCTTGTTTCATGATCCAATTTGAAGCGCCGCCGCAAGACGGCGCTTCACTACGAAATGCGCTTAGGGTAAAAGCAGTGGTCAGAGCCGAAATGTGCTTAGAACGAAATCGGTGTTTTGTCCGAGATGTGCTTAGGGCGAAACCAGTGTAAGCGTATCTCGTAGTGAGAAAGCAGTTTAGAAAATAAGAGAGCAGGAGTTTTGTCGGGCGAGTTAAGAATGCAAGATCGAATGGCAAACCAGAATAGCGAGCCAAGTTCGAACGACAAAACGACACATTGGTATTTGGGGCTAATATACTGAATAGACGAGATAATTAAGGAGCACCTTATGACTTTAGGAACACTGGTAGTTACCGCTATCTTGGTTGTAATTGTAGCGGCAATTATTATCAGCATGGTTCGTTCGCATCGTGCGGGAAAACATGTTGGTTGCGACGGATGTGGTGCTTGCGGGCACAATCATGATGAATCTAGCCATTCTCATGGTGCAGGTTGCGGGTGTGCGAATGTGGACGCAATGATTGAACGCATGAATGAGATCAGCTCAAAGACCAAATAAACAAAGGCGCCCCTGAACTAAAGAATCGTTTCTTAAACTCGTGCATTCTCAGCTTACCAATTCTTGGACCAGTGTGCCTTTGGGCTTGCATCTGAAAACATTTCTAAAGTCACCTTGCTGAATTCTCTTAAGAATCCAAACCCGAAAACTGAATAAAAACCGAATACTAGCTATCAATGCTTACGCCCCTAAACTTAGTATGCTTAAAAGGCATTAAGAACTATGCAAGGTAAGTATTTGTTGCACATGATCGCTTGAGGTACCTTCAAGATACGAAATAAGTGACAACATGTAACATATTTACTGAAGACAAATCATCATAAAGTGTGTTGGCATAAGGTTCGTCAGCGCAATCTGCGGTATGTGTAGAGTTGCTTTTCGTTTGGGCTTTTGTCGTTTGGGCTTTTGACCTCGCTTTTAATTTCCGCCCGAACCACTTTCGCCTCTGTTGAGTCTGCCTCGGTAGCTTTATGGCGAGTTGCGTATATGTTGCGTGGATGTCGTAGAGAATAATGCAAGCAAGAAGGGCGTTTCATGGAGTATAGAACCATTCCTCATAGTGGCGAGAAGGTAAGCATCATTGGTTTAGGCATGGGGAGCATGCATGAGGCGAGCGTAGACGAAACAGAGCGAACCGTATTCGAGGCAATTGATGCGGGCATCAACACCATGGACTTTATCCCGAGTAAGGCCAACGCATTTGAAGGGTATGCGCGTGCTTTGAAGACTCGTCGAGAAAAAGTGCTGCTCCAGGTTCACTTGGGTGCAAACTACGCATCGGGCGAATACGGGTGGACTACAGACGTGAACATTGCTCGACGCGAATTTGAAGCTCGACTCGCTTTGCTTAATACCGATTATGCGGATTTTGGCTTCATTCATTGCATCGACGAGGAGGCAGATTTCGATGCAGTAATGAATGGCGGTATTTGGGATTATGCTTGTCGGCTTAAAAAGGAAGGCACGATTCGCTATCTCGCTTTTAGCACTCATGATGTTTCGATAGCGAGGAAGTTTATCGAAACAGGCATGATGGATTGGGCGATGTTTAGCATCAATCCTATGTATGACTACACCGAGACTTCAGATTACGGAAAGGGAGAAGCGAGCGATCGCATGCAGCTGTATCGCGAGTTCGAACGCGCTGGTATTGGCGTTTCGGTTATGAAAGCCTTCGCGGCGGGGCAGTTGCTAGATGCGAAACGCTCTCCCTTTGGTAAGGCCCTAACGCGTGCGCAATGCATTCAGTATGCGTTAGATAAGCCGGGTGTAAAAACGGTCTTGCCAGGTGTTCGTGGTTTGCAGGATTTGCATGAAATACTTGCTTATCTGGACGCTACTCCTGAAGAGCGTGATTATTCGGTGCTTTCCACGATGACTCCCCAGACTGACCAGGGCTCATGTGTCTATTGTAATCATTGTCAGCCGTGTCCTCAGGGTCTTAGTATTGGGCTGATAAACAAATATTATGATCTTGCATGCATGGGGGACGAAATGGCGGCAAACCATTATCGTGAATTGGAGATGCATGCGAGCGATTGCACGAGTTGTAGGCATTGCGACAGTCGCTGCCCTTTTGGGGTGGCACAATCCGATCGTATGCAGGAGATAGTTGAGTATTTCGGCGAATAGGTTGCCTTTATCTAATGAACATTGCATCACCAAAAGAAAGCATGCGATATTTGCGCTTTATGGCGTGATGGTATGCCTTCATTATGTTGTCTCGTGTTGAAAACGCTGAAACAAGCATCATAAGAGTAGAGCGGGGTACATGAAAATTCGTAATCAAGGCATCGACAACTTTAAATTCATACCCCGGCAAAATATAGAGACTCGTTGCCTCTCTGTCGCGTGCGATCAGCCCGCGCTCCGCATCCCATGCGGACTCAAGGCTTCGCACACTCGTAGTGCCTACCGCAATAACTCGTCCGCCCTGTTCTTTGGTGCGTTTAATGGCATCAACTGTTTGCTGCGGAACGGTATATCGCTCGGTATGGATCTGGTGATCTCGGGGGTTGTCTTCTTCGACAATGCGGAAGGTATCAAGACCTACTTCAAGATGAACAGTTTCCCAACCAATACCTTTTTCTTTGTTGCGCTCGATTAGTTCTGGCGTAAAATGCAAACCTGCAGTTGGGGCGGCAGCGGAGCGCTCTTCGTGTGAATACACCGTCTGATAAAGCTCTTCGTCACCCGCATAATTCTTGATATAGGGTGGCAATGGCGTGTGCCCAACGGCATGAAGTGCTTCGTCGAGAGAAGGCAGACACGTGGTTAATCGAACAAGACGTTCGCCCTTCTGAGCGCCCTCAACCCAATCGATGACTTCTGCGCTGAGAACCACCTCTTCATTTGAGTTTTCATTTGAGCTTTCGTTGTCTTTTTCGTTGCTTGCCACAAAATCTACGACAGCTCCTGGCTTAAGGCGCTTGCCAGGGCGCACCAACGCTTCCCAGGTGGCGGACTGATTTGATCGATTTGCATCCTGTTTTGCTTCGCGAAGCAGGAATACTTCAGCGGTGCCGCCAGTTTCTCGCTTGTGACCGATGAGGCGTGCGGGCATGACACGTGTTTCGTTGGCAACAAGCAAGTCTCCTGGTTGAAGGTAGTCGATAATGTCACGAAATATCTTATCTTCAAGAGTTCCTGTGTCGCGTTTCATAACCAAGAGTCTGCATTCGTCACGGATGGGAGCAGGCTCTTGAGCGATAAGTTCTTCAGGTAATTCATAGTCGAAATCATCGGTGGTTAAAGCTTGCAATTTAGCTCTTCTTTCTTCGGCTTTTTTCTTTTTGCGTGCAGCTTTGCGTGCTTCGCGCTCGGCGGCAGCTTCTTTATCGGAATATGCGCAACCGCAATAATTCTGGCGATACATCCCTAAATCGCGGCTTCGTTTTGTAGCTTCGGGATAGTAGGGGCGATAATCCCTGAATACTACCGAAAGATCCTGATAAGGCTTTGCGGCACGCTGCAATTCTTCCTGAATTATAGCGGTGTATTGATAAGGGCTTACGGTAAGCGTTGTCCCAATACCTTCGAATCCGTGCTCGTGCGCAAAACGTGCGAGCTCTTCAAGTCGTATACGATAGCAAGCTCGGCAGCGGTTTTCACGGTCGTGATACAGATGGGCGAATTTGGGGTTGCGTGCTGGATCGAACTCGGGATCAATGCCAGTGTTGAATGAAGGGGTGATTGTCTGCCAGTTTGCTTCGGAGGCGGGTGAAGCATCAAACTCAGATGATGTCACAAATGCCGACGAAGCTTCAAGAGGAAATGACACCCTAGGCGCAGATACTTCATGGTTGTTATGCGCAGACGTTTGCTTGGCATGCGCAGACGTTTGAGTGGAATCCGAGTTCGATGAGTGGGGGTGCCACGCATTTCGTATGGCTTCCTGCCACCTGGCAGGTTCGTATGGTCCTTCAATTACTGGAATGTCTTGTGCTTTTGCCCAATCAAGAAGCGTTGACAAACGGTGCTGATATTCGCTTGTAGGAGCAATGTTGGAATTCATATATGCAATGGTTATGTCATGACCTTCTTCTTTAAGAAGTCTGACTGGCTCAAGCGAACACGGTCCGCAGCAAGCATGAAGTAGTAATTTCATAGGTTCGTCTCCCGCTCCTTTCAGCGTACTCTATACTAACATCTGATTGACAATTTCGATGCGTATAGGAAGGAATGCCCACAATGCCCCAACGAGCTTACAAGGCAATCTTCTTTGATTTGGACGGGACGTTGCTCCCTGTTGATATGGACGCTTTTTTGAAAGCATATTTTGAGGCGCTTGGAGCGTTTTCTGTCAAACATGGACATGATCCGAAGCAGTTTGTTGATGCGCTCAATAAAGGCGTCTTTGCCATGCTGAAAGAAGACGGTGGGCGAAACGATGAGCGTTTCTGGCGTACGTTCTGCGCGCTTTTGAATATCGGTGAAGACGAAAAGGCGGAATACGAGAAACTCATGGAGGAGTTCTATACCACCGCTTTTGATGAGCTGGGTGCACTCATTACGCCAACGCCCGAATCTGCCCTGGTCGTGAACCTCCTTCAGGAAAAAGGCTATCGTCTTTATCTAACCACGATGCCGTTATTTCCCCGTGTAGCAGTGGAAAAGCGCGTAGAGTGGGCGGGGTGCGATCCTCGAGCGTTTGAGCGCATTACCACCTACGATAACTCTACAAGTACTAAGCCTCATTTGGCGTACTACCGTGAAAACATTGAATCTATTGGTTTGAAGCCTGAAGAAATTCTGATGGTTGGTAATAACACCCGTGAAGATTTGGCAGCTATGCAACTTGGCTTAGATGGCTACTTGGTTACTGATTGGCTGTTGAACCCTGATGACTTTGACATTGAATCGGTAAAGCACGGATCAATGGCTGACTTTTTGAAGTTTGTCGAAGCATTGCCGGAGTGTGAATCTGATCAGACAGCCAAGGATTTATCGAACCAGGAAAGATTGTCTGAACCAGTAAATGCTGCGGGGCGAAACGTAGATACTGCGAAGTGTGATGCAAACACCGCGGAGCGTGATGCGTAATGGCGCTATTTGACTTCACGCTTGAAGCACAATCAGGACATGCACGTGCAGGCCTGTTCGAAACAGCCCATGGTATGGTACGTACTCCGCTATTTATGCCGGTTGGCACTAGCGCCACAGTAAAAGGAATCCGTCCACAAATGCTCAAAGAGCTGGGTGCTCAAATCGTGCTTTCAAACACCTACCATTTATCGCTCAGGCCAGGTGCAGACCTTATTGCAGAGGCGGGTGGCTTGCATAAGTTCATGGCTTACGATGGTCCTATTCTTACCGATTCCGGTGGATTCCAAATTTTTTCCTTGGCTGACACCCTTAAATTGGACGATGACGGCGTAACGTTTTCGTCTATCTATGACGGCAGCAAAATTCGTTGGACACCCGAAATCAACATGGATATTCAGCAGAAGCTGGGTGCGGATATTATCATGCAGCTTGACCAGTGCCCGCCTTATCCTGCAACGCGTGAATTTGTACAACGTGCGGTGGATTTGTCTTCGTCATGGGCAAAGCGTTGCTTGGCGGCGCATACGCGTGAAGACCAGGCACTTTTTGCCATTTGTCAGGGTGGCATGAATTTGGATATGCGCCTGGAGTCAATTCGTCGCCTAAAAGAAATTAGTGATGAAAGCGTACGTAATGGCCGCAAGGATTTTAAAGGCTTTGGTATCGGAGGTTATTCAGTAGGCGAAGATCACGAAGTGATGTTTGAAACTTTGGGCAAGGTAGCGCGTGCCTGTCCCGAAAACAAGCCACGCTATGTGATGGGGGTTGGCAACCCAACTACCTTGGTGCGTGCGGTGCACGAAGGGGTGGATATGTTTGACTGCGTATTGCCAACTCGTACTGCACGTATGGGTACTGCGTTTTCTTCGCAGGGACGCATGAATATGCGCAACGCCCGCTTCATTCATGATTTTGGTCCCCTGGATGAAAACTGCACTTGTCCAACGTGTCAAACGCATAGTCGTTCTTATATCAGGCATTTAGTAAAACAAAACGAAATGCTGGGCAGTATTTTGCTAAGTATTCACAACCTGCACTTCTTAATTGATTTAATGAATCGTGCGCGTGAGGCAATTTTGCAAGATGCCTATGAAGATTTCTATCAGGAATGGATGCATTCGCCAGCAGCGCAAGATTACTAAGCGAGCGCCGTGCGGATTAGCTGCAGTTTTTATAGAAGTAACAACAGATTTACGAATAACAAGCTATCATTAGTCGTTAATGTACTTTTGAATAAGAGTGTATTCGCTTGCGTTGTTTATAAAAAGACGAAAGCAAACAAGGCAAGCGAATCCCTCTTGATATGTGCAAGAAGGATAACTATGGCCGAAACACCAAAAAAGGAAACAGAGGGCGAAGAAGCTAAGCGTCAAACGGCAGATAATGCAGATGCTTCAAGTTCTGCGGATACGACAGTCGCTGAAAACGCTGTCGACGCTTCAGACATCGCGAAAGAAAGCGATACGTTTGAAGCCTCAAAGAAGTCGAGCGCTTCAGCCGAAGAAGCCAAGCGTCAAACGCGCGAGGCGAAAGCTAAAGAAAAAGCCCGTGAGGCGAAAGCTAAAGAAAAAGCCCGTGCAGAACGCAAGCGCGAAAAGGATCGTGCTCGCGCAAAGCGTGCAAATGCTGCTGCGGCAAAGCAGCGCAAAAAGGATCGCGAAAAGCGCATTAAACAAGCAGGTGGTGGCGGAAACAGCAACCGTCGTAACATGTGGCTTTTGATTGTAACCACCATTCTTGTTATTGCTTCGGTTTTCATGTTCATGCCCCCACAAGACAAAATTAATCAGGGCCTGGACATTCAGGGTGGTCTTTCGGTTGTGCTTACGGCGCAGGGCACCGATGGTCACGAGGTAACTCAGGAGGATATGGAAAAATCGCGCGCTATTATTGAATCGCGTGTTAATGCCTTAGGCGCTTCTGAAGCTACGGTTCAGGTACAGGGTAACGATCAAATTCTTGTTCAAATTCCCGGTCTTTCTGACACGGAAACTGCATTAGAAACTATTGGTAAAACCGGTAAGTTGGAATTTGCTCGTGCTGATTCCTTTACCGATGAAGAAGATCAGGCTGCAATCCAAAACGGCACCTATATGCAGCAGCAAATGGTAACCGACGGCATGGGAAATCAGTTCCCTACGGGCGAAACAACCTATCGCACGGTAACCGGTTCCTATACACCTTTGATTACAGGTGAAAACATTACGCGCGTAACGGTGGACAAAGAATCGGAAACCAGCAACTACTATGCGGTTAATTTAACTCTTGATGGTGCTGGTACGGAAGCATTTGCGCAAGCTACGCGTGAATTGGCTCCTACCCACGGTCAGATTGTTATCGTGTTGGACGGTCAAATTCAGTCCGCTCCTGCAGTTCAGAGTGAAATTACAGGTGGCCAGGTAGCTATTACGGGTGGCTATTCTCTTGAAGAAGCGCAGGCTCTGCAAACGGTACTTGAATCTGGTTCGCTGCCGGTAAGCTTCCACTACGAACAAAGCCAGGTAGTAGGACCTACGCTTGGTCAAGATGCTTTAATGAGCGGTCTTTTGGTTGCCATTCTTGGCTTAACCCTGGTTATTCTCTATCTAATTTGTTTCTATCGTGGCCTTGGTCTTTTAACGGCGGCAGCCATGGTGGTATTTGCCATTTTCTATTTGGGCTTGTTGGCCACGCTTTCGGCCTTTGGTTTGTTCTCGCTGTCTTTGGCAGGCATTGCGGGCATCGTTCTTACCATTGGTATGGCGGCAGACTCGTCTATTTTGGTTTTGGAACGTTTCCGAGAAGAAATTCGTATGGGGCGCAGTGTGCGTGCGGCATCCATTACAGGTGTTCGTCACGGCATTGAAACCTCTATTGACGCGGACTTGGTAACGCTGGTTTCTGCGTTAACGCTGTTCTTCTTGGCAAGCGCATCGGTTAAGGGCTTCGGTATGACGCTTGCTCTTGGTATTGTGTGCGACATCGTAATGATGCTGCTCTTGAAGGCACCTCTTATTCGCCTGTTGGCACCAAAGATTATTACGCGCCATCCAGGATTCTGGGGTATTAGAGACTGCGAACAGGCAGCTCCGGTATATGCAGAATTGACAGGTACTACGCTTGCGCCTGATGAGAATCTGCGTCCAGAAAAAACCACCGCTTCTGCCAAGGGTGCTGCCTCGACCAAGGGTGCGGCTTCGGACGCTTCTGTTAAGAAGGGCACTGCTTTAGCATCGGCGGCTGACCAGCCTTCAACCGATATTCCTAAGTCATACACGCATAAAACCTTTGATCAGCTTAAAGGTCGTTTCTTGCGTCGCGATATTAACTTTATGGGTGTTCGAAAGATTTTGCTTTCGTTTTCTGCGGCGCTTATCGTGCTTTCTTTTGCAGTAGTGGGAATTAAGGGTGTTCAATTTGGTATTGAATTTGTGGGCGGTACCTCTATTGCATTCCACAACACGGGCGATATTACGATTGAAGATATGCGTGCCGCTTGCGCTGATGCAGGCGAGCCCGAAGCAGTGGTTCAAACTACCAATGCCGATGGTTCTGCTGGTTTCTTGATTCGCACCACCAACACTTCTCCTGAAGATGCTGCGGCAACGGCAAACCAAATTGCAGGAAGCCTTGGCATTCCGACCGATAGTTTTGAGGTAAACACTGTTGGTCCTGACTGGGGTGCAGGAGTAATTCAATCATCTGCAATTGCGTTTGCAGTTTCTTTGTTGCTGATCATTGCCTACATTGCTATTCGATTCGAATACAAGATGGGCATCATGGCGGTTGTGGCGCTTTTGCACGACCTTATAATCGTGGTTGGTATTTATGCGTTGGTAGGCCGCGAAATTACACCGAACATGGTAGCGGCTCTGCTTACCATTTTGGGTTATTCACTCTACGACACTGTGGTAGTGTTCCACCGCATTAACGACAACATGAAGGAATCGTCACTGAAGTGCACCTTTATGTCCATGGCAAACCATTCCATCAACCAGGTATTTATTCGTACCATCAATACCACGTTGACTTCGTTTGTTCCGGTATTTGGCATGTTACTGTTCGGTGGCGAAACTTTGAAGGACTTTGCGTTCGCAATGGCAGTTGGCTTGATTGCTGGTTCGTATTCATCTATTGCCGTGGCAACTCCGCTGTATGCAATGTGGAAGACGCGCGAAGAAAAGAATGCAAAGCTGGTAAAGAAGTATGGTCCGGAAGTGCAGCTGTTTACGTTTGCTTCCACGTTGCCTCCTGCTTCTAACGAAGAAGCTAAGGCGGCGGTAGCTGCAGGGGAAGCTGCTGCAAACAAAGAAACAGTGGCAGCGGAGACCAAAGCGAAGCAAACGTCGAAAGCGAAAAAGCGCAACACGCATAAGAAGCGTCACTAAAAGACTGTCAAGGTTCTCGCGTCTGTGCTATACACAGGTGCGAGCACCTTGAGCGTAAACCCTTAAGCGCGAGTGCGCTGAGCATAAGCATTTCGGATGTGGTAATTCGGTATTGGTTAATAAGCTTTTAGAAAGCAAGGATTTGCTTCAAAAAAAGTAAAAGGAGGAAGAAGTAATGAGAGAGGGTAGCGCACCAAATTTTGCTCCACCAGTAGAAGAAGGTACGGTATTTACCTTCCAAGATGAATCGGGCGATACAGTTGATTTGGAATTCCTGGGCCTGATTATCCATCAGGATCGTCGTTACGGCTTTTTCTATAATGTTGGCGATGGCTCTGAGGTAGGTGGCTCTGGCGAGGTTACCGTTTTGGAAGTAACGGAACTTGATGCGGATGGTCAGCCTGCTGAATTTGAGTTGGTTTTGGATGATGCTATTGCCCAAGAAGTGTACGAAGACTTTAAGCATGCAACAAAGGATTTGTACGACTTTGAGTAAGCTATTCAGCGCAAAAGATTGAATTCATGAAAGAATTTCAATCAAGGCCGCTGTTCCTTATTGATTGAAGTGGAAGCAGTCAGCAAGCCAAGTGGACAAGCAAACTGAACCGCTGAACACTTCCGCTACCTGCGATAGGCAGATAAGCACCTATACTTATTTTGCGTGCCACGAATGCAAGGCACGTTTTCGACAAGGTCCCTGTTCCGTTTTGGAACAGGGATTTTTTGTTTCGTCACCTCGGATAATCCTGTTGTTCTAGACGAACCTTTCGTCGTCTTGAGTGAGCACTAAAGCTACCGTTAAGTGGACATTTTGTAACGCTGCTGAAAGCCTCAGCTCTTTTATGACACATATTGTATTGAACGTTACGAAACGCTTTGATATTTCTTATTTGCCGATACGCTATTGAACTGTATGTATAGGTTTACTTTGCCTTCTTGAAAGGGCAAAGGAAGGTTATTCTTTACGGTTTATGGCTAAGCACGGCACACATAGTAATTCTCAAAATAATCCTACCAATACACCTCAACAACAAAATCGCACTTCAAATACCCCCCGAATAGGACATTCCTCACAAGAGAACTCTTTTTCGGCGGGTCGCGCATCTTCGTCATCTCGGACTGGTCATGCTTCGCCCCAATCTTCTTCCTTGATGGATTCAGATTTGGTGCGCGTACGTAAAAAGCGCAAGAAGCATGGCAAGGCCAAAAAGGTGCTTCTCATCGTACTTGCCGTTATTGTAGTACTGTGTGTTGCAGTTGGTGCAGCTGCGGCACTCTATATGAATTCAATTTCCGATTCCATGAAAATGGACTCTGAGCAACAAAGCGAGCTGGATACCGTATTAAGTGAAAGTACTGCGCAGGAGCCGTATTACGTGTTGCTGTTGGGTTCGGATGCTCGCGAAAACGATACTGCAAGTCGTTCAGACACCATCATTTTGGCTCGTATTGATGCCAACGTGGGCAAAGCGACACTCGTTTCTATTCCTCGTGACACCAAAGTGGAAATCGAAGGTCATGGCACGCAAAAAATCAATGCTGCCTATGCTTTTGGCGGTCCTGCGGGTGCAGTTGAAGCTGTAGAAAAAATGTCAGGCGTTGAAATTTCCCACTATGCAGAAATTCACTTTGACGAACTGGAAAAAGCGGTAGACCAGCTTGGTGGTATTTGGGTAGATATTCCTGTATCTAACGACCAGACCGGTGCATCGAACAGTGGCGTGGAATTGAACGCAGGCATGCAGCGCTTAAATGGTGAGCAGGCTCTTGCTTTTGCACGCGAGCGTTACGGCTACAACGAAGGTGACTTCCAGCGTGCCGAGAATCAGCGCATTATCGTTCAAGCAATCGCAGACACTATTTTGTCCTTACCTCCAACCGAACTTCCCGGCGCAGTGCAGTCGCTGGCGAATTGTATTTCTACCGACTATTCGCTTGATGAACTGGTTAACCTGGCGCAAACCTTCCAGCAAGCAGAGCATTACTACTTCTATTCTGCCATGGTTCCCTCTACTACTAAGACTATAGATGGCGTTTCCTACACCATTACGCTTAAAGATGAATGGGCGGACATGATGCAGATGGTAGATACCGGTCAGGATCCCAGCAAGGCAAATGTTCTTACTAAGAACACCCAGGCCACTGAATCCGGGGAAGATTCCGAAACAGATGTAGGGGCGGATTCTGAAACGAGCACAGGAAGTTCTGGAGGGCAGTAAGCCAGGGTAATGAAAGGTAATGAGCCGGGAAGGCCACAACGACAAAGGCATTAAATCGAAATGGCGAAGGAAAAAGCCTGATCAATTAATAAGAAGGCGAAGAAAAGACCGTATAAAGGATATAAGGAATTTGATCAATGACCTTACTTGAGTTACTTCAAATAATTAAAAAGCATCTAAAGCTGTGTATTGCGCTGCCTATCATTTTTGCTTTGGTAACAGCGGTATTTAGTTATGTGGCGTTGGCAAATACCTACACGGCAAGCGTGTCTATGTACGTGCTGGCAAATTCTTCGGAATCGCAGTCGGGCACCACGCTTTCAACCGATCTTTCTGCTTCTCAAATGCTTACCAACGACGTGTCGCAGCTTATCCAGAGTGAGCGCGTACTGAATCAAACAGCTAACCAGCTTGGTATGACCGAGCAGGAATTGGCAGGCTATGACGTAGAGGTAACTAGTTCCACCACCACGCGTCTTATTACCATTGAGGTAACAGGCGATACGCCTAATTCTGCTGCAGCTATTGCTAATGGGCTTGCAAATACTACCAATACGGTAGCGCAAGAAATCATGGATATTGAAGCAGTAAACGTAATCGACCAGGCTGCCACACCCGATTCTCCTTCGGGTCCTCCGCGCACCATGTATATTGCAGTGGCTTTTTTGGCAGGCATTTTTGTGGCGGTGGCCATCGTGGTCATTATGGATATGGTTAATACCCGTATTCGTAAGCCTGAAGAAATTGAAGAGCTGCTGGATATTCCTGTTATTGGCAAAATTCCAACCATTAAATAAAGGAGGTGACGCATATGGCTAAAAAGAAAAAGAAGGCAGCATCTAATACCTTAGAAATTCAAAATGCTGCAAAAACTATGTTGGCAAATATTCGCTTTGCGTCAGTAGATAGTCCTATGCAAAGCATTGTGCTTACTAGTGCAGTTCCCAACGAAGGTAAAACTACTACCACTATTGAATTGGCCAAAGCAATTGCGAGCGCCGGCAATAGCGTACTGCTGGTTGAAGCGGACATGCGTCGCCGAAGTGCAGCATCTGCTCTTGGGGTGCACGCAGCGCATGGTGCGTATGCGGTAATGTCTCATGCGCTTACCTTACAAGAAGCGGCGGTTTCTGCGGGGGCTCCTAACTTCTATTTCCTAGATACTGAACCCAACATTCCTAATCCTGCCGATTTACTTTCGTCGCGCGCTTACGCAAAGTTGGTAGACGATGCATGTGATGCCTACGACTATGTTTTGTTTGATACTCCACCGGTAGGTACGTTTGTTGATGCGGCTATTTTGTCCCGCTTGGTGGATGGCGTAATTCTGGTAGTAAAAATCGGTGGCGCTAAGCGCGATGAAATTCTTACCGCTTACGATCAGCTGCAGAAGGCAGAAGCAAACATTATCGGGGCATGTGCAACCTTCTGTGAAGGAACGGGTTCTGAATACTATTACGCCTACTATAACAAGGACAATCAGCGCGTAGATCCCGAAAAAGAAGCTCGTCGTGCGCGCAAGAAGGGCAGCAGCACGGGTAATACTGGCCCCGTTTCGGCTCCTGCAACTCCTGCTGTTCCGCGCGGTCCGCGTCGTCAAAATACCGCTACACCGCAAGGTAGTCAGGGACGTGCTCAAACAGCACAGCAGCAAGCAGCACAACAAGCGCAGGGACGCAGCAATCGTGCGGGCATGGCACAAGGAGTGCATGGTGCTCAAGCCCAGGCTGCACAAAATCAGCGTGCTGCCCAGCAAGTGCAAAACACGGTTAATCCTGTGTCTAACAGCCAATCATGGAAGAAATCGGCTGTAGCAGCTGGCGTGCAGCAGGCGCGTCGTTCCAATACGCCTCGCATCGATCGTTCTCAGGGAAGGCGTCACTAGTTTATGCGCGATGTGCACTGCCACATATTGCCGGGCGTGGATGACGGATCGGGTTCCATGGAAGAATCCCTAGAAATGGTGGAAGCTGCCATGCGGGTGGGGGTTACCTCGTTTGTGTGTACGCCGCACTGTAGGGATCCTTGGTTTGACTACGATGCCATGTGGGATGCGTTTTATGCCTTGCAGGCTGAAGTTTCTAAAATTCGCATGGCTCCCAAAATGACTATGGGCTTTGAAGTGAACTACAAAAAGCTTATGGAGCTAGGTATGGATTGGGCCGATTACTTGGGTTTTGAAACGGGCGAGTTTTTACTAGAGTTACCAACGCGAAGTTTGCCGCCCGATTGGGAGCGTATTGTGTTTCAACTCCAAGGTAAGGGCTACACCGTTATTATTGCGCATCCAGAACGCTATAAACCTGTACAGGAAAACATAGATATTGTTCGTCAGTTTGTGGGAGCTGGCTGCAAGATACAGGTGTCGTCGGACTTTATGGGGGAAGGTTCATTCAGCCCCATAAAGAAAACGGCAAAGAAATTATTTGAGGAAGGGTTGGTTAACTTTATTGCAAGCGATGCTCATGGTCCCTTGGCCTATGAGTTGTTGTGGCGTGCAAGAAAAGAATTCTTTGCAAAGGGTGCTCACGCAAGGATGTAGTTGTGTGAACGGGTTCAAATGTTACAGGATTTACTGGGCTATTTAACAGGCGAAATGCAAAAACTACAGGGCGGGTACATTTGATCCAAGAAACGCATTGAACGTTACGAAAGTGTTTATTTGGCTGTAGTAAAGGGCTTTAATTAGGAACGCTGTTAAGAAAAAAACTTAACGGGTTGGGGTTCTGCTTGGACCCCGGAGATTCCGATTAGGAATTTGAAAGTTGTAGAAACCGTTTGAACATGAACCACGAGTTTTAAGCTTCGGGGCATGAGAGCTTGAGTGTTTGTGGTTCATATTCAAGCCGTTTTGGTTGTACATATCTTTGAATGCGCTAAATCGTCGCTGAGCGCGCGTTTGGTTAGCAGCTAAGAGTTTAATGTTCGCGAAGTAAAGGGAAGGTTTCCTATGGCGAAGCCATACCTTATTCCATCTCGAAGAACCGAAGAACATTCTAGATATTGCGATGCTTCCTTTTTTTTTGGGGGGGGGGTGATTCGTATGTGGTATGTCGTTCAAGTGGTTGGAGGGCAAGAACATGCGGTCATCACTCAAATTGAAAAGCTGGTAGATGAAACTACGTTTCGTTCTTGTTTTATCCCCCAGTACGAAATTAAAAAACGTTATGCAGGCGTATGGAAATACGTAAAAGAAGTGTTGTTTCCGGGCTATGTGTTTGTGAATACAAAGACTCCGGAAAGGTTTAGAAAAGAACTGGTAAAAGTAAGTCGCATGACTAGGATGCTGCACGATGGAAGCGAACATTTTATTCCGTTAGCTGATGATGAAAAAACATTAATTAGCGCATTCATTGGGGACGATGATCACGTTATGAAGATGTCGGAAGGCATTATTGAAGGCGATGACATCATCATTTTAAAAGGCCCCTTAATGAACCATATTGGCCTGGTGAAAAAGATAGACCGTCATAAACGTTTAGCATATTTAGAAATTTACATGTGCGGCCGCCGCACGACCATTAAAGCTGGATTAGAGATTGTCCGAAAACACTAAAGAATTGAATAAAGCTACCGAAGAAGGCAGTGGTTCTAACTATAGTGAACCTGAAGTAGCGGGCCAGAATATTGAGCAGCTTATTCAACAGGCAAAGCTAGAACCAACGCCTGAAAACGCTGAAAAGATTTTCGCTCTAACTTCAGTAAATCCGGCTTTAGAAGAAGCTCTTAACTTTAACGGTAAGCCTGTTTATAGGTTCCTGAAACGAAGCTTTGATATAGCTGCAAGTGCTGCCGGAATGATTATTTTAAGTTGGCTTATTGTGGGCACTGCGGTTGCGGTAAAAGTTACCAGTCCAGGGCCCATTATTTTTAAACAGCAGCGCGTTGGTAAAAATAAGCGCTTGTTTAACATCTACAAGTTTCGCACTATGCGTATAGATACCCCCGATTTACCTAGTCATATGATAGACGCAAACGATTGGCTTACTCCCATTGGAGCTTTAATGCGTCGTTTGAGTTTGGATGAACTACCGCAGCTGTGGAACATTTTCCGTGGCGATATGAGTGCGGTGGGACCACGTCCGGCCCTTTGGTCGCAGTTCGACTTAATTGCAGAACGCGATTTGTATGGAGCCAATAATGTTCGCCCAGGTTTAACGGGGTGGGCACAAATTAACGGGCGTGATGAACTTTCAATTAAAGCAAAAGCAATGCGTGATGGCGAATATGTAGCTCGTCGTGGATTACTGTTCGATTTGCGTTGCTTTTTTGGTACATTCGCAAAACTTTTCACTGGTTCAGGAGTAGTGGAATCAACGGTTCCGGAACCTGAAGGCAATCCCAACTCTAAAGCTATTTCAAGCGAAGAAACAAATACGTCGCTTTCTGAGAACTCAAGAATATCTGAATCCAATGCGGAAGAAAAAGGCATAGTTGCATGAGTTGTAAGCGTAGTGCAAGTTTACGCACGTTAGTAATTGGCGCAGGAGAAACTGGATGCATGACGGTAGAACGTATGTTATCTGGTGAGTCCAGTATGCCTGGTGCACCAGTTGCGGCTGTAGATGATAATCCGGCAAAGAAAAATACCAATGCTGGCGGGGTCCCAGTTGTTGGTGTGTGTTCAGAAATTCCGCAACTGGTAAAAGAATTGCAAATTGACCAAGTGGTGTTTGCTATCCCTTCCGCAAGTAGGGAAGCGCGTGCGCGTATTTATGACTATTGTCTTGAAGCTGAAGTTCGTGTGTTAGCGGTGCCTCCGTCGCTTTTAGGCACATCTGTTGAAAAAGTTGAGCGTGTACCTATTAAGCAGGTTGGTGCAACAGAGTTGCTTAGCCGTCCAGAAATTATGCTGGATACAGATGAGGCAATTAACATTATTAAAGGTAAAACCATTTTGGTTACAGGTGGAGGCGGATCCATTGGATCTGAAATTTGCCGTCAAATTGCAAAAATGCAACCTGCCAAAGTAGTTATCTTTGATATTTACGAAAATACCGCTTATGAACTCTATCGTGAACTTTTAAACGAGTATGGCAAAGAAGCATCAAATAAGTTCGTTGTAGAAATTGGTTCCGTTCGTGATAGTGAACGCTTGTGGGAAGTATTTAATGATTATTCCCCGCAAGTGGTATTCCACGCAGCAGCCCATAAGCATGTTCCTTTGATGGAACATAATCCACGTGAAGCGGTACTCAACAATGTATTTGGCACGCTTAATGTTGCAAAATTGTCGCATGAATGGGACGTAGAGCGTTTTGTTTTAATTTCTACTGATAAAGCAGTAAATCCCACTAATGTTATGGGTGCTACTAAGCGTATGTGTGAAATGATTATGCAGCGCTACGCCAAAATGTCTCCAACTATTTTTACGGCAGTGCGTTTTGGGAATGTATTAGGAAGTCACGGTTCCGTTATTCCGCTATTTAAAGCACAAATTGCTAAAGGTGGACCCGTGACAGTAACCCATAAAGATGTTACCCGCTATTTCATGACTATTCCTGAAGCCTCGCGGTTAGTTATTCAAGCAGCAGCCCTTGCTAAGGGTGGAGAAATATTTGTTCTTGATATGGGCGAACCGGTACGTATATACGATTTGGCAGAGAAACTGGTTCGCCTATCAGGATTTGAACCTGGTAAAGATATAGAAATAAAAATAACCGGCCTTCGCCCAGGCGAAAAGCTCTACGAAGAACTATTGATGGACGATGAAGGCGTTATTCCAACTGAACACAAAGACATTACGGTGTCCACAGCAGAGCCTCCAAAGCCTGAAGAAGTTGATATTAAGATTAAGAAACTTTCTGAAGTGGTTCATGGGCAATCGACTGATGTTAAAAGCTGTTTAGCTGAAGTTGTTGAAACCTATCACCCTAAAAAGGATTTCGAGTGAAAAGAGTTTTAATAACAGGCTCTGGAAGCTATGTGGGAACCCATGTGATGAAGCGTCTTCAGGAAGAGCCTGACAAATTTGAAGTTCAAGAGCTGGATGTTAAGGGCGATGTTTGGAAGACCTTTGATTTTTCAAGTTTTGATAGCGTTTTCCACGTGGCAGGTATTGCTCACGTATCGACCGATCCTTCGATGGAACCGCTGTATATGCAGGTGAATCGCGATTTGACAATTGATGTTGCCAAGCATGCAAAAGAAGCAGGTGTAAAACAATTTATCTTTATGAGTTCGGCTATCGTGTATGGGGACGCAACAGTTGATGATAAAGGGCCTATTACATTAGAGACAAGACCCAATCCAGCTAATTTTTATGGCAGGAGTAAGCTGGAGGCAGAAGTAGGAATCATAAACCTTGCTGATGATACCTTTAATATCGCAATTATGCGTTGTCCCATGATTTACGGGCCTGGGTGTAAAGGCAATTTTCCCTTGCTTGCAAAGATAGCGCGTACATTGCCATTTTTTCCTGCGTTGAGCAATTGTAGATCGGTGCTCTATGTTGCTAATTTGGCAGAGTTTGTTGCCAAGCTTGCAGAGTGCGGCAAGGGAGGCATGTATTTTCCCCAGAATAAGGAATATATGTCCACTTCACAAACCGTATTTGAACTAGCGAAGGGACAAGGTAAAAGTATTCATCTTTCTCATGCACTTTCCCCTTTTGCTCGTTTTGCTTGTTCCAGGGTTGATACTGCAAAAAAGGCTTTTGGTAATCTTTACTACGGTATGGATATGAGCAAATATGGCTTTGAGTATCAAACGATTTCTTTTGAAGAATCCATCAATCAGTACTGCAAAGATTTGGGCGAAGACGCATGAAGGTAATGTTCATCACTGCAGCAACGTTCACTATTCCATGGTTCCGTGAAGATATGCTCAAAGAATTTGCCCGTCGTGCCGATGAAGTTATAGTGCTGGGCGATGAGTCGCTAGAAAAATGGGATGAGTATTTTGCTGCGATTAATGTTCGATACCTTCCTTATCATGTATCTAGGAATGGCCTGAGTCCTGCCGAAGATATCAAAACGTATCGCGAATTATGTCGCCTGATCAAGCAGGAAAAACCCGACAAAGTGCTGACGAATTTTGTGAAGGCGAATGTGTACGGATGCATTGCAGCACACAAGGCCGACATCAAGGACATTTTTGTAATGATGGGTGGCCTTGGATCGGTATTCCACGGTGACGATACGAAATCCAAGCTTGCACGTAAATTTGTTGTTGCAGAGTATAAAGCTTCGCTGAAATACGCGAAAAAGATTTTCTTCCAAAACGATGAGGATTCAAATCTGCTTGTTAGCTTGGGATTAGTACGGCGCGATCAGGTTGTTCGTATCAATGGATCTGGTGTAAACACGGAACATTTTGCCCAAAAGCCGCTACCTGAAAAGCCTTCGTTTGTGTTTATCGGCCGTTTGGTGCGCGGAAAAGGCGTAATGGAGTACCTTGAAGCGGCTCGAATGGTAAAGAAGGATCACCCTGAGGCTGAATTCAATCTGGTTGGACCATATGACACGAATCCTTCTGCGTTACAGCCTTCTGATATCCAGCCGTATATCGACGACGGTACAGTCGTGTACCACGGAGAGCAAAAAGATGTCAGGCCGTATCTCGAAGCGGCATCAGTATTTGTGCTTCCGTCTTATTACGGTGAAGGTACGCCTAAATCAGCCCTTGAAGCAATGTCGATGGGTAGGCCATTGATTGTTGCTGATGCTGTTGGCTGCCGCGAGGTTGTTCAAGATGGCGTGAATGGATATCTGGTGCCTCCTCAGGACCCAGTTTCGCTTTCTAAAGCTATGTGCCAACTTATTGAGAATAACGACTCGACGATTAACGTAATAGCAGGAAACAGCCGTAGTTTGGCTGAAAGGTTGTTTGATGTTCGTAAAATTAATCATGCAATTTGCGTAACGATGGGGTTCAAGTGTTGAGCGAAGCGAAACGTTACATTCGTGCGACTATACGAGTTTTAGCAACAAATCTGAGGCTTGGAATAGGTAAGGTTGCTCATGGCAAAAAACTGAAGTTTCATCCAGCCACTTGTTTAGCGCTATCGGATGAAATCACCATATCTCGAAATGCACGAGTTGATTTTGGACGTGGTCTGAGAACACGCGGCGGCTGTGTGTTCAATGTACAGGAAGAAGGGCATTTGCGATTTGGACGAGGCGTATTTTTAAATCGTGGATGTCAAATTAACTGCCACTATCAGGTTTCCGTGGGAGAACATTGCGAATTCGGCCCTAATGTTTTGGTGTTTGACCATGATCATTTTTTTAAAGATGGAGAGCTGAAAGCTAAAGATTTTCAGTATGGAGCAATATCTATCGGAGATGGATGCTGGATAGGGGCTAATGCAATCATCCTTCGCGGTACGGAAATAGGTGAACATAGCGTTATCGCGGCGGGTAGCATTGTGAAGGGGAAGATACCACCCAACTCGCTTGTGCTTCAAAAAAGAGATACAGAAATTAGGCACGTAGGCTAAGCAAAGTCGGAGTTGTCAAATGCTAAGGGTGGCACAAGCAATCGGTAGCTTAAATATAGGCGGATCACAGATTTTTGTGATGAACCTATACAGGAACATAGATAGAAACAAGGTGCAGTTTGATTTTATAGTCGATCACCCAAATGAGTTGTATCTTGCTAATGAAATAGAGAAACTTGGGGGCCGAGTATTTACGATATGTCCATTTAAGGGTACCAATCTTTTTCTATATAAAAAACAATGGAGAGAACTTCTTGTAAGTCATCCGGAATGGACGATTTTGCATAGTCACGTCCGCAGCACAGCTTCGCTGTATATTCCTGTCGCTCATTCTTTAGGCATAAAAACGATAATTCATAGCCATAGCACTGCGGAGTCGCGTAATCCTACAGCATTGATAAAAAGGCTTCTTGAATTTCCCCTGCGTTATCAAGCCGATTATTTCTTCTCATGCTCTGACGATGCAGGTCGATGGCTATTTGGGAATAAATTGGTAAATCAAGGCAGGGTTGTGATTGTGCCAAATGCAATTGATGCCTTATCCTTCAAATTTGATGCTGGAATCCGTGAATCCGTTAGATCAGAATTAAATATAGACGATGGTGCATTCGTAATGGGCCACGTAGGTCGTATGGTGCCAGTAAAAAATCATGAGTTTATTTTGCGAGTATTTCAGCAGGTGCATGCAAGAAATGGCAATTCAAAACTTTTGCTAATTGGTGATGGGCCCGATCGCAAGAATCTAGAGAAGCTTTCATCTGAACTCGGCATCAATGACAGTGTAATTTTCGCTGGGTTGCGGGGCGATATTAACAGATGTCTTCAGGCGATGGATCTCTTTATTATGCCTTCGTTATACGAAGGCTTTCCAGTGTCGCTACTGGAGGCTCAAGCGTCAGGGTTGCCATGCGTGGTTTCTGATGTAATCACAATGGAGACTGATGTGTGTTTTGAGGCGATTCAGAGATTAAGCCTACAGGATGAATTAGGTATGTGGGTGGAAACATGTTGTAGGAAGGAAACTCACTTTCGGGAAGAAGCCTACAAGTCGGTTCTCGAATCTGGCTTTGATGTGCATGTAAACTCAATGAAGATACAAGAATATTATTTAACGATTTGCAATGAAGGATAGCGCGATAAATGTCGATATTGGTTGACAATGTAAGCATAGATGCATCTATGCTTTGACATAGGCTTCAAGGGGTGGTGGAGCTATGACACGATATATAATTCGACTTGATGATGCATGTCCATGGAGAGATATTGATGCTTGGAAGGAAATAGAGGCGCTTCTAGATTCCTATGGGATAAAGCCGCTGGTTGGCATCATCCCAAAATGTGAAGATCCGTCACTTCGTGAGTATCAATATGATGGAGCATTTTGGGATTTAGCGCGTTGCTGGCAGAAAAAGGGATGGATTATAGCAATGCATGGCTTCAATCATGTTTATAGCACTGAATACGGAGGGGTAAATCCAGTTAATGCTCGTTCGGAATTTGCTGGCGAATCTTTAAGCATACAGCGAAAAAAAATAAAAGAAGGTTTAAAAATATTAGAGTTGAATGCTTTAGAGCCGAGGGTGTTTTTTGCTCCATCGCATACTTTTGACAAAAACACTCTTATTGCGATACGCGAAGAGAGCAATATTAGAATTATCTCGGACACTGTTGCTAACAGAGCTTATTTCTCCGATGGATTTACATTTGTACCATTGCAATCTGGAAGAGTTAGACGCATCCCGCTTCATACGGTGACCTTTTGCTATCACCCAAATATCATGACGCAAGCGGACTTCGATAATCTTGAGTCTTTTCTAAGACGGTACTCGAACTTATTTGTTGCTTTTCCTGCTGACATGGTTAGCAGACGGAAATCATTGTTTGATTCGGTGGTTTCTTGCCTGTATTTCTTCCAGAACAAAGTGCGTCATCGTCTGGTTGCAAAATGATCATCCTTCTAATACTGATACTACTGATAATGCTGTTTTTGAGCATGCTTCTATTTAAAGGGGATATTTTTCATCCTGCATGCATGTCTATTCTGGAATTTTTAGTCGTTTCCATTGTGTGCATGTTCGCACTAGATGGATGGGGAGTCAGCATTGATGGCTCTGTAGTTATCGTGGTAGTTCTATTGCTGTTCTCATTTGTTGGTGGGTCTTTGCTTGCGAATCAATCCAGGCTGCTTATACGGGAAGGTGATAGGCCGAAATCGCAAGATGCAAAATTAAGTTTACGAACAAGGCATATCATTCTCATGATTTTTATCTGCGGAGTAGCTCTAGCGGTTACGTTTCAACAATCACTTGCTTTGGCACTTTCTGCTGGATATATGGATGATATGTATATGGGATCTTTTGTGTCTACCGCGCTAGAGGAGAGCGGTCTGCCGCTATATGTGGTGTTACTCCAGTCTATTTCTCAAGGCATAGCGTATGTTTCTTTTTATCTGTTTGCGAAAAATTTTACGTTGAAGAAAAGAATTAACTTCCTCTATTTAATCCCCAGCATACTCTATTTTATTACTGCCTCATTCAATACTTCTCGTGCGACGCTATTTGCTTGTGTTGTTTATGCTCTTTATTGCATTGTGATTTCTTACTACTTTGCAACGGGAAAAGATGGTATGGATATAAAGAAGGGAATGAAGGTCTTATGCATCGGCCTTCTTGCTTTAGTAATATTTGTAATGGCGTTTGTTGCTCTTGGAAATTACACTGGAAAAACTCAAGCATATGGATTCATGAACACTATCATGATCTATTTCGGCAGCTCAATTGCGAATCTAAGCGAATATCTTCAGAGTCTATCATTAAGCGATTTTATTTTACCGTCGGATACTCCTGGCAAAGAAACCTTGTTTGGGCTGACATATACCCTCAGCAGGCTTGGATTTCCGACAGAGACAGGGGTACATTTTCTTGATTTTATTCAATATGCTAATGGTGATAGCTCAAATGTATATACAAGCTTTCGAAGATATATTGAAGACTATGGCTTTCTTTTTGCAGTACTAATCCAATTTTGGATTGGGTATATATATACATATTTTTATCAGCGCGCAAAGCATAGTGGGTCCGATGCGCTGGTGATAAGCTACGCTTTTTTGAGTTTCTATCTGTTGTATCAATGCTTCGAAGAACAAATACTATATTCTTTCTTATCTGTTTCACAGCTTCTATCCGTGGCATCGATAGGTATCGTTTATTTCATCGTGAAGAAAATAGCTACAAGTCATGGCGTTGAGAAAGCGCATGAATCTTAAAAAATTAGCCAAAGACATTTTCTTTGCTGTCGGTGCTCAAGGTGCGTCTATGCTATTAAGTATAGTCACTTCTTTTATATTGCCAAAGTTTCTTGGCGTTGCAGAATTCGATTACTGGCAATTATTCGTTTTCTATGTCGCTTATTCTGGCTTTTTTCATCTTGGTATCTGCGACGGCTTATATCTAACAGAAGGAGGAAAGCGTCTAGAGTCCTTGGATGCTGGTGCTGTAAAGAGCGAATTTGTTTTCAGCGCCATTTACCAAGGAATTTTTGCAGTAATCATTTTTTGTATAGCATTTCTTCCTGGCTTCGAGAGGGAAAGAACGATTGTCCTCTCTATGGCTGCAATATATATGGTTGTATATAATTGCTCACTATTTCTCGGGTTTATTCTTCAGGCATGCGGCATGATAGCGTCGTATTGTGTTTCGGTTGTAATCGATAGGGTTTTATTTATTGTATTGACAATTATATTAGTTTTGATTGGGGCTAACACTTTTGTTCCGTACATTGTGGCGTATACGATTTCAAAAATTTCCTCACTTGTATTTTGTGGGCTTAAAACAAAGAACATCATATGTGCAAATTGGCTTGGATTAAAAGATGCCTCCCGCCTTTCTCTGCGTTCGATTAAAATCGGAATTAATCTGATGATTGCAAATGTTGCAAGTCAGCTGGTAGTTGGCGTTGCTAGATTTGTACTGGATATTGGGTGGGGAATAGAGACTTTTGGCCAAGTGTCACTCACTCTATCACTTGTAAATTTTATTTTGGCATTTTCCACCCAGGTCGGTATGGTGATCTTTCCCGCTTTACGGCAATCATCCGAAAGTACGAGTGGTGCGTTTTTTTCACTTTGTAAGTCGGCATACGTGTTAATTGCGATTGGTGCGTATCTACTTTATTTTCCAGTTTCCTACTTCATGAATATCTGGCTACCTGATTATTCAGTAGGTCTTTCTTATCTCGCCCTTGTACTGCCTATATGCGTGTTTGATGGCAGAATGAATCTATGCTCCTCCACGTTGTTCAAGACGCTTCGATTTGAGCGCGATTTGCTTCTCGTGAATGCATTTAGCTTTATTTTGAGTCTGGTATTCAGCGTGATCTGCGGTTTGTGGATGCATAACGTTGACCTGCTTCTTGTTGGAATGGTTATTGCCATTTTCCTGAGGAATTTAATATCTGAGATTGTACTGTCCCGTCGCTTAAAAAGCAGCCTTAGGGCTGGCGACAATGTCGATCTGGTTCTCACTGTCGTATTTGTAGCAGTGGTCTATTGCTTAGATTTTTTCTCTGCACTAGCCGTAGTGATGGTTACTTCGGTTCTAATCGTTGCATTTCGGTATAAGGCAATTGCTAGTGATCTAAAGCTATTTCTAAATTAGAGAAATGGATCAGGACATATGTTGACTTTAAAAACATTGCAAGAAATAAATCCCAAAGCTACCTTCGTCTCGTTTGATATTTTTGACACACTTCTGACGCGAAGTTGTGCGACGCCTTCGGATGTGTTCGATGAGATGGAAAATAGGCTTATAAATTCTGGTGAGAGATGGGCATGCGGTTTTGCTAAATCAAGAATCGCGTCTGAAAAACGTGCTCGCCGTGTTTACGGTGGAGGTGTGAATATTGATAATATTTATTCGTCTCTTCCGCGTAAGTACAAAAATAACAATATCCTACTAAAGCAACTGGAATTTGAAATTGAACTTGAATGGACGATTCCTATTCAAGAAACGATCGCTCTAGTAAATGAATGCCGTAGCGTCGGTTTAGGGGTAATAGCTATTTCGGATATGTATCTTTCATCCTGCCAGATAAGGAAATTGTTGAATAGCGTTGGAGTAACCATTGACAGGATTTATGTATCAAGCGAAACGAGCAAAACTAAACGGGACGGATCATTGTTTCCTTTCGTTTTAGAGGATTTGGGCATAGATGCAAAGAAAATAATCCACATCGGTGATAATGCACAATCTGATGTAGCATCTGCTAGACATTACGGTATCCAATCTATTTTATTCGATAGGAAATCAGAGTGCCACTACCCGTTTCATTTGCCACATTACATGAAGGGCATAGTAGATGAGATCTCAAATAAGGAAATCTTTCGCTTTATTAAAAGCTACGAGCCTAGTGGTCTGACTCGTCTCGAAAAGCTGGGCTTCGAAACACTTGGTCCACTCCTTCTTGGCTTTTGCGAATGGGTCAAAAATCAATGCAACAATGATGGGTCAACGAGTATTTTTTTTCTCTCGCGTGACGGGCTGGTAATTAAACGTGCTTATGAAGAATGGACTGGGCAGTCAATTACGGCGCACTATCTTTATGCATCGCGAAAGGCATTTCTTATTCCAGCCCTTCATCTTGATTCCGACCTGAATGCTGTATTGCAGCTTATGGATGTAGGTGAAAAGGGTATTTCAATAGACGTCTTTCTAGAAAAATTAGGGATTAAGGAAGACATTGATTTGTGTGCCCTGGAAGAGTATGGCTGCTATCCATATAGCACGATAGGCGTTAACGAGGATTGCTTTCAGAGATTCTTACCAGCATATGAAGCGATTATTCGACCCGTATTGGATCCAAAGGCGAAAGAACAGTACGTGCTTTTTGCGGAGTATCTGAGACAAGAAGGGTTTTTTAGTGAAGTGATTCCGACGATTGTTGATATCGGTTGGAACGGAAATATGCAAAATGCTCTTCAACTGGTGGCGAATTCGATTTTGCAAACAAAATGTGCAATTAAGGGTTACTACCTTGGAATAAAGAAAAAGAAAAGGATTAGCCCCACTAAAGTTGATGGTTTCATTTTTAATGAAAACAGTGAGCAGAATGCATTAAAATGCCACGCATCGTATTACACGAGCTTAATTGAGCTGTTTTTTTCTACAAATCATGGGACTGTATTGGGCTATAAAAAAAATGAAGGAAAGATTTTCCCAGTACTGTCGAATTTTGAGGGTACTTCCGAATCTGACAATTGGAAAATAGTCTCAGAGATTCAATCTGGTGCAGTGCTGTTTTGTATGCTAGCCCACCAGAGCGATTTTACGGCTGCTTCAACGCTTGACCCTGCGTCTTCGTATGCTGGTATATGGCGTATAGGATCTTCGCCAATGGCAGCAGAGGTTGAATTGCTCGGTGGACTCAAGCATGAAGATGGAGTTGTTTATGAACTTGCAGCTCCGAAAAAAGCAAAGTACTACTTGTTCCATCCAAAAGACCTTGTTAAAGATTTCAAAAAATCAGCATGGAGAATTGGATTCTTGAAGAAATTAATTAAGTGGGATTTCGATTATCTTGCGCTCTATGAGTGGTTAAGAAAACGAATCTAGCTCAAAGATTTGTAATTTGATTTCAGAAGCAATAGGAAGCAAACAGGAGGCCAATTGCATGGTCGATGTGGATGTTAATGATGATCCAACACCCGTAGTATTTTGTGTCGAGCATTACAATCCATTAGGAATTGTGCGTAGTTTGGGCGAATATGGCATTCGACCAAGGGTAATTGTCGTAAAGGATGCAGCGCCTCCTTTGGTATCTAGGAGCAGATATGTCAAAGAGCTGGTAAAAGTAGATTCAATAGAGGAGGGATACGAGCTTCTCCTAACGCTTCGTCATGCAAATGCCAGCGGTAAGAGAGTTCCGGTTCTTACGGCTGATGATAGAATCACGAGTTTTCTTGATCAACACTATGATGAGCTGATACCCTATTTCGCATTTTTTAATGCTGGTGAAGCTGGAAGAGTGACCAAGTATCAAAATAAAAATGAGTTGAGCATGCTTGCCGTTAAACATGGTCTTAATGTTCTTAAATACGAGATAGTTAAGAACGGGGAGTTGCCTACGGGGTTACGTTATCCCGTTATTACTAAGGACATCGCTTCAACGATAGGTGCATGGAAAGATGATGTCTACATATGTAACTCTGAAACTGAGTTAAAAGAAGCGTTCGAAAAGATTGAAGGCGACAGAATCCTTGTACAAGAGTACTTAGAAAAAGAAAACGAGTATTGCTTGGAGGGAGTATGCACGTCGTCGGGAAATCGAGTCCTTATTGCTATAGCGTCAAAATATAATTACCTGTTGCCGGATTCGTATAGTCCATATATGACTGTAAGTAATTTCGATGACGAGGAATTAGGGAAAACCATTAAGACAATTTTACGAGAAATAGGTTTTGAAGGTATATTCGAGGCAGAATTTCTCGTAGGGAAGAATGGCTCTCTTTATTTTGGGGAGATTAATTTCAGGAATTCTACATGGAGTTATGCGGCAACCAAGGCGGGAATGCCTCTTCCGGTAATTTGGATTAAAGCTGTCAATGATGAACAATTTGACATTGAGGGATGTAAGAAGCTAATTAGCTCTCCATTTAGGGCGGTAGTTGAGCCTAATGACTTCATGCAGCGTATATTGAATGGGCATGGCGGGATTTTTGCTTGGCTTAAAGATTTAATGTCGAGTTCTTGTCACTACTATCTTAATGTGCACGATATGAAGCCTGTTTTTTGCTATTTGTCTGGACGTTTTTCAAAGCTTTGGAGACGGTCAGAATAAAAGCGATTTTCATGAGAATCCTTATGCAGATATTAATATTCAGTGGGGCTTGCGTATCGCTTTATATAGGAGCGGGCTTTGCAACCATGCAGGAAGTGCTGCAGTATGAAGCTTCCTATGGAAGTGCGTTTTGGATCGTTATCCTTATCGCGGCAATTATTTATCTATACACAAACCTCTCCTTTGCTACCAATGGTTCAGTGCATGGAATCAGTAGGGGTGGTGACATCTATAGTGTATATTGCGGGAAACGAATAGGATCATTCTATGACGTCTTCTCAGCATTATTTTGTTATATGAGCTTTATCGTGATGCTTGGTGGAGCGAATTCAACGGCAATGCAGCAATGGGGTTTGCCGAACGGTGCAGGTGCCTTGATTTTGGCAATCGCGGTATTAGTTACTGTTTTGGGTGGATTAAACGGCATCCTAAAAGCTCTTGCATGGCTTGGTCCGGTGATTATTCTTTTTCTTTTAATTGTTGCTGGGGCGTCTTCGATTAATGGCACTATGGGTTTTGCTGATGGTCTAGCTGCAATCGACTCTAAACAGTATGTAATTCCGCAGATTGGCGGGGGAAATCCATTGTTGTCTGGGATATCCTATGGGGGATTCGTTATCCTTTGGTTTGCTTCTTTTTTGGCAGAAATAGGGGCTAAGAATAAACTAAAAAATGTCAATACTGGTATGGCGATCTCTTCCATATTTATATTTGGAATTGCTACCCTATGTTGCATGTCTTTGATCTCGAATGTTGATTTGGTTGTAGGCGCTGATATTCCTGCGCTTGTATTAGCAAATCGCATTAATGTGTATTTTGGGATTATCTTTGCAGTAGTTATTTTTATTGGCATATTTACTAGTGCAGTGCCTCTATTATGGACTGGAATAAGAAAAATTTCTCAAGAAGGAACAGTAAAATATAGATTTGTATCTGTTGCAGCTTGTCTCTTTGGGCTATTGATTGCAATTTATGTGCCCTATTCTCCTCTTCTAAATTTGCTTTATGGATTGAATGGATATCTAGGATTTATATTGGTTGCGTTTATGTTGGTTTCGGATATCAAATTGATAATAAGCACTGTAGGGGCGCGAGAATGTAACTAATAGACGGTCTCTGCTTTTATGAGATAGATTGTTAACGAAGTTATAGAACATTTAGAGCATATTCTCTTTATTTAAAGTGTATTTACGATTAATTCCAGACCTTTTTGCCGGTTTAATCGTTGAATTTGATTTACAAAAGGAAGATAAAGTGGAAACAATACTAATAACAGGCGCAGCCGGTTTTATTGGCTCGTATTTATGTAAACGCTTGCTTGAAGAAACTGACGTATCCGTAGTGGGACTAGATAATATGAATTCCTACTACGATGTTGGAATCAAGCAAAACAGACTCTCTATGTTTGAAAGAGTGGATATTAATAATCGCTTTACCTTTATAAAAGGTGATATATCAGATAAAGCGCAGGTGGATGACTTGTTTCAGACGTGCTCGTTTGATGTGGTGGTCAACCTTGCAGCTCAAGCAGGAGTTCGCTACTCCATAGAAAACCCTCAAGCCTATGTGGATTCAAATCTCATAGGCTTTTTTAATATCCTAGAAGCTTGCAGGCATCATCCAGTAAAACACCTTGTTTATGCTTCAAGTTCAAGTGTGTATGGCTCTAATAAGAAAGTTCCGTATTCAGTGGAGGATAGGGTAGATAATCCAGTATCGCTTTATGCAGCCACCAAAAAGAGCAATGAACTTATGGCACATGCTTATTCGAAACTGTATGACATTCCTTCAACTGGTCTTCGATTCTTTACGGTTTATGGTCCTATGGGTCGCCCTGATATGGCTTATTTCAAATTCACCAACAAAATCGTAAAAGGCGAGCCTATTCAGATTTACAACATGGGGGACATGTATCGCGATTTCACTTATATCGACGACATTGTAACGGGTGTCGTAAATGTAATGAATAAACCTCCAAAGCCTAATGATTTAGGAGTTCGCTATAAGGTTTACAACATTGGCAATAATAAACCTGAATCACTTATGTATTTCGTTGAAACCCTAGAGCGCGTTCTTATGGAAGAGGGTGTGGTTGAAAAACCTACCGAGCACGAACTTCTTCCAATGCAACCAGGGGATGTATACCAAACCTATGCCGATGTAAGTGATTTAGAACGAGACTTTGGATTTAAGCCAAGCACCTCACTAGTTGATGGTCTTCGTGAATTCGCCCGTTGGTATAAGCGTTACTACAAGATTGGTTAGTAATCAAAAGGGATTGTTCAGATAATTAGCGCATTTTACTCGCGCTTTCTATTTTTACTATTCGCACTTTGAAAAGGGGATATTGTTTATGAAAATCGCAGTAGCAGGTACTGGCTATGTAGGTCTGTCTTTAGCGGTGTTGCTTTCACAACATAACGATGTTGTTGCAGTGGATGTCGTATCAGAAAAGATAGAAAAGCTAAATCATTGGCAAAGTCCTATTAGAGATGCTGAAATTGAGCAATTCTTAAGTGAGGCAAAGGTTGGTACAAGAAATCTTTCGTTTACGGCAACATTAGATGGCGAAAGCGCTTACAAACAAGCAGAGCTTATTGTTGTTTCTACTCCTACTAACTATGACCCAGATAAAAACTTCTTTGATACAACTTATGTTGAACAAGTAATAGATCTGGTATTAGAAGTTAATCCTAATGCGGTTATGGTCATTAAATCTACCGTACCAGTTGGCTACACTAAATCTCTTCTAGACAAGTATCCTCAAGGAAAGTTTCTCTTTAGTCCTGAATTCTTACGTGAAGGACATGCTCTTTATGACAACTTGCATCCAACACGTATTATCGTAGGTGTTCCTACAGAATCGCCTTATGTAGAAGAATTACAGCAGGTGGCACATACCTTTGCTGGCTTATTGTCTGAAGCAGCAATTGATAAAAATCCTCCTGTGCTTATTATGCGTGCTACCGAAGCTGAGGCAGTAAAGCTGTTCTCTAATACCTATCTAGCGCTTCGCGTGGCCTACTTCAATGAGCTTGATACGTATGCTGAAGTACGTGGTCTTGATACCTCTCAAATAATTGCTGGTGTTGGGTATGATCCGCGTATTGGATCGCACTACAACAATCCCTCATTTGGTTATGGCGGGTATTGCTTGCCGAAAGACACCAAGCAATTACTAGCTAACTATAAGGATGTTCCTCAGAATTTGATTGAGGCTATTGTTGAGTCAAATCGAACACGAAAAGATTTCATTGCCGATGAAATAATTCAGAGAGTAATGAATTTGGTATACAAAGGCGTTGCAAATCCAGTAGTTGGCGTTTACAGACTTACTATGAAAACAGGCTCGGATAATTTCCGAGCCTCTTCTATTCAGGGCATTATGAAGCGCATTAAAGCCAAGGGTATTCCCGTTATTGTATATGAGCCAACGTTGGATGCTTCTGAATTCTTTGGATCTGAAGTAACTCATGATCTAGATTCATTTAAACAGTACTGCGATGTGATTATTGCTAATCGCTGGAATGACGACTTGTCTGATGTCGCGGACAAAGTGTTTACCAGGGATTTATTTAAGAGGGACTAAATAGAACCTAGAACTGGTATTAAATTTCTATACTGATGACCGCTGAAGGCAATTTACGATGTGTCTAGATTTAAAAAGGGGAAGCTAGAGAGTATTATTCTCGGAATTCGTAACTTTGAATTTTATTCGAGGCTATCCTGTGTGTACTTTTATACGTATATATGCAAGATAGTGCAATATTTATAGATATACCGTTTTGGCTTTCGGTTTTTGTTTGCTTGATCGTTGCTATAATCTGCCTAATTCAAAGCTGCAGACAAATCAGTATCGAAAAAAATAACGAGCGATGGGCGAACGTTGATTTCTAAAGGTTTCTTGAGATTTCTATTTTCATAACGATGCGATATCAGGGTATTAAAAGCGTCGAATGAGTGGCGCCAGCGTAAAGAATCTATCTATTTTTCGCCAAGAACGGTTTGGCAGTATTTAAGTAACTTTGGGATATCTCTTTCAACCGTTGTCATTACAATCTCGGGATCAACTTTGGCGTAGCCATGTACAATCACATTTCGAAGTCCTGCCATTTGATGCCAGGGCATATCTGGGTAAAACTCCTCTAATTCATCGCGTGAGCTTTGAACTGACTCACCAATCTGACATAAAGGCATAAGCAGCAAGTCTGCGTGATCGCTGTTTGATGTTAATGATTCGAGTGTGATGTCGTACTGTTTTTTGCGGCGTTCGATCGTTTTGCAAAAATCAGCAATTTCTTGAATCGTAGATAGGATCTCTTCTTTATTCATGTTCATAAATCAAAATCCCATCTTTTTCAGCATTAGTCCTGATCGAATCTTTCAATCCATTGCGCGTAACAACGTCGCACGAAACGCCAAATCTTTTTTCTAAGGCATTCGTAAGTCCGCATAAATCAAAAAGGGAAAATCCTTCTTTAACATCAATAAAAATATCTATGTCTGAATCATTGCTGGCATTACCGCGTGCTTGCGAGCCAAAAAGATAGGCCCTTTTCAACGGATAAGGGCTGGCCTCTTGGGCAAAACCAGTTGATATGTCTTGTACTGTAAGCATAGTGTAATTATACAAAACTAATGAAATTAGAAGAGGCAATTGCAGGTATATAGGTATGTACATTTAACGATTTATCAAAGTGTTGCATCTTTGGTTTCTTTTAGCTCTGCTGATTTCTTTTAGTGTCTTTGGTTTTCTTGAGCGATAAAACAAAAGATAAATGATGTAAGTTTGTGCGTTACCTTTTCTACGGGTCTTTTGATTTAAAAAACATTCAGCTAGCTGAAAGAAACACTCATTAAAACTCAATAAACTTGAAAACTTTCAATTCACTTAAAGTTTTCTAGGGCTGTAGTCGCAAAATAAGCGCAAAGTTAATAAGATAGATTCTGTTTTAGTGCATGAAAGGATTCGCAATGTTTAGTAAAGATCCAAAGTCTTTTGTCTTGTTAACGCTCATTGCTCTTATTGTTGTTCTTGCAATTATAGTTGCCACGGGCGGTCAAGGCGCTTAAATAGGGTATTGGAATTTCTAGACTATGGATCCAACAGTTAGCATAGTTACCTTTTTAATTGCGTTGCCTGCCTGCTTTTTAGGTGGGCTTCTTAATGCCATTAGTGGTGGTGGGGGATTCATTACGGTTCCCGCGCTTCTTTTAGCGGGGTTACCTGCGCATTATGCGCTCAGCACCGATAAAATCCAGTCATTTTTCGGAATGGCTACGGCAAGTTTTCGCTTTATAAAAAACGGCCTCATTTACTGGAAAGTTATTCTGCCTGCAATTCCTGCAGCGCTTGTGGGATCAGCTTGTGGTACCAGCTTGGTGGTTTTGGTGGATGCCGAGCTGCTTTCTTGGCTGCTCATGATTATTTTGCCCATCGTGGCATATATCACGCTAAGCAAACATTTCAAGCGAGTCGCTGCCGATAGTGACGATCCCATTACGGTAAAGCAGCGCATCCTGTGTGTGGTGGCTGCCTTTGTTATTGGCGCTTACGACGGTTTTTATGGACCAGGAAGCGGCACCTTCTTGACCATTGCATTTACGTTTGCGGCAAGCATGGGAATTATTCGCGCAAACGCTCATTCAAAATTGCTCAACCTTACTACCAGTATTGGCGCCATCATCGTGTTTGCGCTCAATGGTAAAGTTTTGCTTGTTTTGGCTATAGCCTGCGGAATTGCCAATATGATTGGTGCTTGGTTTGGTGCAGGGCTTGTTATGAAAAAGGGGATCAATATCGCGCGACCTTGCATCCTTATCGCTCTGGGCTTGCTGGCGGTTAAGCTCATCGGGGAGCAGTTAGGGCTGTTCTGATTGTTAAGCTCATCGGGGAGCAACTGGGGTTCTTCTAGTGGGATAAGTTTTCGAAGAGTAGTTTGGATCTTCTAGTAGAAAGCTCATTGGGGAACAATTAGGGCTCTTCTAGCGACAAAGTTTTCTAGGAACTGTAGGATTTCTTGTGTTATAGGCAATCGGGGAACAGCTCGGGCTTTTCTAAAATTTCCCAAAAATCCACGATCAAAACACAATTAGGAAAAATTTTTCTTGACTCGCGTATGTGTGCGCAGTATCTTTATAACTTGTGTCTTTACACAAATTAGCCGGTTGCAACGAAGGAGGAAATGACTCGTGGTTCAGTCTAAAAACCCCGATTCCACCAGCCGTTATAGGACCCGCCGGAGCTTCGCAAAGATTCCTGACGTAATGGACGTCCCTAATCTTATTGCAATCCAAACGGAAAGCTTCAAAAAGTTCGTGGACGAAGGTTTAACCAATGCCTTCAACGACATTAGCCCTATCGAATCAAACACAAAGGATATGTGTGTTGAATTCGGTAAGCACGAATTCGGCGAGCCTAAGTATAGCGTAGATGAGTGCAAGGAACGTGATGTTTCCTATCAGGCACCTCTCTTTGCTGAAATTCGTTTTATTAATCGTGAGACGGGTGAGATCAAAGAGCAAGACGTCTTTATGGGCGACTTTCCTTTAATGACGCCACGCGGTACCTTCATTATTAACGGTACTGAACGTGTCGTGGTATCTCAGCTTGTTCGTTCCCCAGGTGTGTACTTCTCATCTGAGCGCGACAAGACGTCTGACAAAACCATTTACAACGCAAAGGTCATTCCTTCGCGTGGTGCATGGCTTGAATTTGAAACCGACAAGCGCGACGTACTTTCCGTACGCATCGACCGTAAGCGTAAGCAGCCTGCTACGCTGCTTTTGCGCGCACTGGGCATTGCAGAAACCCGCGAAGAGATCATCGAACTTCTGGGCGATTCTGAAATGGTAATCCGCACGCTTGATCGCGACCCTGCCACCACCAAGGAAGAATCCTTGATCGAGCTCTACCGCCGTTTCCGTCCCGGTGAGCCTCCTACGATCGATTCTGCTCGTACGCTGCTTGATGGCTTGTTCTTCAATCCACAGCGCTACGACTTGGCAAAGGTTGGTCGTTACAAGATTAACAAGAAGCTTGGTTTCGATCCTGAAAACGATCATTCCACGCTTACCCAGGAAGACATTATTGAAACTATGCGCTACATCGTAGCGTTGCATGATGGCGAAGAAGGTTACCAGACCGACGATATTGACCACTTTGGCAATCGTCGTATCCGCACCGTAGGCGAATTGATTCAGAATCAGTTCCGCATCGGTTTGTCTCGTATGGAGCGTGTGGTGCGCGAACGTATGAGCATGCAGGAGCCAGACGATATTACGCCACAGAGCTTGGTAAACATTCGTCCTATCGTTGCTGCTATTAAAGAATTCTTCAGTTCTTCGCAGCTGTCCCAGTTCATGGACCAGTCCAACATTGCTGCAGGCGTTACGCATAAGCGCCGTCTGTCCGCTTTGGGCCCTGGTGGTTTGTCTCGTGAACGCGCAGGCTTCGAAGTTCGCGACGTTCATACTTCTCACTATGGTCGTATGTGCCCCATTGAGACCCCTGAAGGTCCTAACATTGGTCTTATTGGTTCGCTTGCAACCTATGCACGCGTAAATCCCTACGGCTTTATTGAAACCCCTTATCGTCGCGTGATCGACGGCAAGGTAACCGACGATGTTGACTACCTCACTGCAGACGAGGAAGAAAAGTACACCATCGCTCAGGCTAACGAAACCTTCAATCCTGATACGCGTGAATTTGGTCACTTCGAAAATGGCGAATTCGTTAAAGCAAGCCGTGTTCTGTGCCGTACGAAGGACTCTCAGGGTAACTTCGGCGAAGCAGCGGACATGCCTGTTGAAACCGTAAACTACATGGACGTTTCGCCTCGTCAGATGACCTCTGTTGCAACGTCTCTTATTCCGTTCCTTGAACACGACGACGCAAACCGTGCACTCATGGGCTCTAACATGCAGCGCCAGGCAGTGCCTCTGCTTCGTCCCAATGCACCACTTGTTGGTACAGGCATCGAGCATCGCATCGCCGTTGACTCCGGTGAAGTTTTGGTTGCTCAAAACGCTGGTGTGGTTGACTACGTTGACGGTCAGACCATCATCATCGAACGCGAAGATGGCGAATACGACGAATACCTTATTCCTAAGTTCCAGCGCTCCAACCAGTCCGGTTGCATGAACCACAAGCCGCTGGTTCGCAAGGGTGATCAGGTATTCAAGGGCGATGTTTTGGCTGATGGTCCTTCATGCGACAAGGCTGAACTTTCCCTGGGTCAGAACCTTATGGTTGCTTACATGCCATGGGAAGGCTACAACTACGAGGACGCTATTATCGTGTCCGAGCGCGTTGTGGCAGAAGACCTTCTGACTTCTATTCATATTGCTGAATACGAAATTGATGCACGTGATACCAAGCTTGGTCCAGAAGAAATCACCCGTGAAATTCCAAACATTTCCGAAGATATGATTTCCGACTTGGACGCCGATGGCATTATTCGCGTGGGCGCTGAAGTATTTCCTGGCGATGTTCTGGTAGGTAAGGTTACCCCTAAGGGCGAAACCGAACTTACCGCAGAAGAGCGTTTGCTCCGTGCAATCTTCGGTGAAAAGGCACGCGAAGTTCGCGATACCTCTTTGAAGGTTCCTCATGGTGCAGGTGGCCGCGTAATTAACGTGGTTCGTTCTTCCCGTGCAAACGGTGACGAACTGGCACCAGGTGTTAACGAACTGGTTCGTGTATTCGTTGCTCAAAAGCGTAAGATTCAGCAGGGCGACAAGCTTTCTGGTCGTCATGGTAACAAGGGTGTTATTTCCCGCGTTTTGCCTGTTGAGGATATGCCTTACTTGGCAGACGGTACGCCAATCGATGTTATTTTGAACCCACTGGGTGTACCTTCTCGTATGAATGTTGGTCAGTTGCTTGAAAACCACCTTGGTTGGGCAGCTTTGTGGGGCTGGTCCGACGAGGAAGACTCCGACGAAATTGTAGAAGGTCCCATCCATGTAGCAACGCCGGTGTTCGACGGTGCTACCGAAGAAGAAATTTCGGATGTAATCCTGAAAGCTAACCGCAACCTGGTGAACATCAATAAGAAGAAGTATGGTGAACATTTCCGCATGGATATGATTCCTCAGCTTTCTGCTACTGGTAAGACCTGGCTCTATGATGGCCGCACGGGCGAACGCTTCCGTGAACCTATCACTTGTGGTCAGACTTACATCCTGAAACTGGGTCACTTGGTTGACGACAAGATTCATGCCCGTTCGACTGGTCCTTACAGCCTTATTACTCAGCAGCCTCTGGGTGGTAAAGCTCAGTTCGGTGGCCAGCGCTTCGGCGAAATGGAAGTTTGGGCGCTGTATTCCTACGGTGCATCAAACGTTCTCCAGGAAATTTTGACCATCAAGTCCGACGATACCTCTGGTCGTGTTAAGGCTTACGAGGCAATTGTTAAGGGCGAGTCCATCCCTGCACCTGAGGTTCCTGAATCCTTCAAGGTTCTTATTAAGGAAATGCGCTCTTTGTGCTTGAACGTTGAATTGGAAGGTCATCAGCACCAGACCATCGACGTTACCCATGAGCCTGAAGAGGAAGCACCTGAAATGTTGGGCACCGCACGCGAAGCGTCCGAAAAGCCCATGACTGAAGACGATCTGTTGGGCTCCATCACCGCTGAACTGGGCGATTTGATGGGCGGCACCTCGGAAAAGGATTCAACAAACGACCTTATCGGTAAGGGAGAGGAGATGTAAATGAGCGAATTTGATGTAAACAACTTTGACGCTATCCGTATCTCTCTTGCGAGCGCGGAGGATATCCGTGGTTGGTCTCGTGGCGAGGTCAAGAAGCCTGAAACTATTAATTATCGTACCTTGAAGCCTGAAAAGGACGGCTTGTTCTGCGAAAAGATTTTCGGCCCTACGAAGGACTGGGAGTGCGCTTGCGGTAAGTACAAGCGCATCCGCTTCAAGGGCATTGTGTGCGAACGCTGCGGTGTTGAGGTAACCCGCTCCAAGGTTCGTCGTGAGCGCATGGGCCATATCGAACTTGCAGCACCAGTAAGCCATATTTGGTACTTCAAGGGTTCACCTTCCCGTTTGGGCTACCTGTTGGACATTCCTCCTAAGGAGCTTGAAAAGGTACTGTATTTCGCTTCTTCCATCATTACGTCGGTAGACAAGGAAGCGCGCGAAGAAGACGTTGAGGAACTTCGCGATGAACTTTCTGCAGACTTGGAAGAATTGGATGCAGAACGCGATCGCCTTATTGAGGCTACGCGTCGTCTGTCTGTTGACTACGTTCCTGAAGAGGACGAATTCGTTGACGATATTGACGAAGACGAGCGCATGACCCCTGAAGAGGTTGAAGAAGAAATTGCCGATATTTACGAAGAGTTCAACGAGCGCAAAGCACTGCGCAGTGAAGCTCTTGAGGCATTTTTGAAGATCGAACCAAAGCAGTTGGTATCCGATGAAGCACTGTATCGCGAAATGCGCCTGAACTATTCTGATTACTTCAAGGGTGGCATGGGCGCTGAAGCTATCCGCGATCTGCTTGATGCAATTGATCTGGAAGCTACTGCTGAAGAGCTTCGTGAAGTCGTAGCAACGGGCAAGGGTCAGAAGCGCACCAAGGCTATCAAGCGCTTGAAGGTTGTTGATGCATTCTTGCATTCTTCCAACAAGCCAAGCGACATGATCCTGGACGTAATTCCGGTAATTCCACCCGATCTGCGTCCTATGGTTCAGTTGGATGGCGGCCGTTTCGCAACGTCTGACTTGAACGATTTGTATCGTCGTGTAATTAACCGCAATAACCGTTTGAAGCGCCTTTTGGATCTTGGTGCACCTGAGATCATCGTTAACAACGAAAAACGTATGCTGCAAGAAGCAGTAGACTCGTTGTTCGACAATGGTCGTCGTGGTCGTCCGGTAACGGGTCCTGGCAATCGTCCTCTGAAGTCACTTTCCGATATGTTGAAGGGCAAGCAGGGTCGTTTCCGTCAGAACTTGCTGGGTAAGCGCGTTGACTATTCTGGTCGTTCCGTAATCGTTGTTGGTCCTACCTTGAAGCTTCACCAGTGCGGTTTGCCTTCTCAGATGGCACTCGAACTGTTCAAGCCATTCGTAATGAAGCGCTTGGTAGAACTTGAATATGCCGCTAACATTAAGGCGGCAAAGCGTGCGGTAGATCGTGGCGCAAGCTATGTATGGGACGTTTTGGACCAGGTAATTACCGAACATCCTGTTCTTCTGAACCGCGCTCCTACCTTGCACCGTTTGGGTATTCAGGCATTCGAGCCAGTTCTGGTAGAAGGCAAAGCTATTAAGCTGCATCCTTTGGTATGTACCGCATTTAACGCTGACTTCGACGGTGACCAGATGGCTGTTCATGTGCCACTGGGCAACGAAGCTCAGGCTGAAGCACGTGTACTGATGCTTTCTGCAAACAACATCAAGTCACCTGCTCATGGTCGTCCGCTGACCGTACCTACGCAGGACATGATTATCGGTCTGTACTATCTGACTGCTGCTCGTGATGGCTTCCCGGGTGAGGGTCGTGCATTCATCGACTTCAACGACGCTATGAATGCTTATGACGCTCGTGCCGATCTTGACTTGCAGGCTAAGATTTGGGTTCGTTTGACCAAGGACACCATTGTTGCCACTTCGTTTGACAACATGGTTGAACACAAGAAGGGTGAACGCATCGAAACTACTATCGGTCGTATTACCTTCAATGCGGTATTGCCAGACGATTACCCTTATCTGAACTTCGAAATGAATAAGAGCGAGATCAGCCATTTGGTCGAGGATTGCTGCAACCGCTACACCACCTCCGAGATGGAACCCATCCTGGACGGCTTGAAGAGCGCTGGCTTCCACTATGCAACCCGTGCTGGTCTTACCGTTTCTGTTTACGACGCTACGATTCCTCCCGAGAAGGGCGATATCTTGGCAGTGGCAGACGAAAAGGTTGCTGCTATCGACGAAGACTACGAAATGGGTCTTATGTCTGATGAAGAGCGTCATAAGCAGGTAGTTGACATTTGGAATGCCGCCAATGAAGAAGTTGGCGATGCAATGGCTGCGAACTTCGACAAGTTCAATCCTATCTACATGATGGCATTCTCTGGTGCTCGAGGTAACATCAAGCAGATTCGTCAGCTTGCTGGTATGCGTGGCCTTATGTCTGACCCTAAGGGCGAAATTATTGACCGTCCTATTAAGGCAAACTTCCGCGAGGGCCTTTCCGTATTGGAATACTTTATTTCAACGCACGGTGCTCGTAAGGGTCTGGCTGACACTGCATTGCGTACAGCTGACTCCGGTTACCTTACCCGTCGTCTGGTTGATGTTGCTCAGGACGTTATTATTCGCGAGCTTGATTGCGGCACTACCGATGGTGTTGAATGCGCACTCATGAACGCCAAGGGCGAAATTGACGATTCTTTGGTAGGTCGTTGCTTGGCAGAGCCTGCTGTAAGCGAAGAAACCGGCGAAGTGTTGATGGAGGCTGGCGAATATCCTTCCTCCGTTGCTGAACTTCAGCGTCTCTATGATGCGGGTGTTCGCAAGATTAAGCACCGCGCAGTTATGACCTGCCATGCTGAACACGGCATCTGTCAGAAGTGCTACGGTTGGGACTTGGCAACGTCTCGTCCGGTAAACATTGGTACGGCAGCTGGTATTATTGCAGCTCAATCCATTGGTGAACCAGGCACCCAGTTAACCATGCGTACGTTCCACTCCGGCGGTGTTGCAGGTGAAGACATTACGCACGGTCTGCCTCGTGTAACCGAGCTCTTTGAAGCACGTAAGCCTAAGGGTCAGGCTGTTTTGGCGGAAATTGCTGGCACCTTACAGATTGTGGGTGACAAGAACAGCAAGACGTTGACCATCCATGACCAGGAAGGCAACATTCGCGAATACGTGGTTTCGGCTCGTGCTCAAATGTTCCCCGGTGTTACCGATGGCTGCGAAGTTGAAGTTGGTCAGCAGTTAACCAAGGGTTCTGTTAACCCACACGATTTGCTGCGTTTGACCGATCCAAACACTACGCTTCGTTACATCGTTAACCAGGTACAGGATGTATACGTATCCCAGGGTGTAGATATTAACGACAAGCACATCGAAGTTATTGCTCGTCAGATGCTTCGTAAGGTTGCCGTTATTGATCCGGGCGATTCCGATTACTTGCCAGGACGCCAGGTTAACCGTTTCGAGTTCGAAAAGGTTGCAAACGATCTGGTACTGGAAGGCAAGAATCCTCCTGTGGGCCAGCCTTTGCTCTTGGGTATTACTAAGGCTTCCTTGGCAACCGATTCGTTCTTGTCCGCAGCATCCTTCCAGGAAACCACCAAGGTTCTGACCGACGCTGCAATTGAGGGCAAGGTTGATACGCTCCAGGGTCTGAAGGAAAACGTTATTATTGGTAAGCCTATTCCTGCTGGTACCGGCCTTAAGCGCTACCACGATGTGGGTCTTACCTACAAGGGCGTTCCTGTGGATAAGATGGACGGCGATCGTCTGCCTGATTCTGCTCCTGAAGCATTGCGCGAGATTGAAGACTTGCTGCCTCAGCCTCAGGATTGGTCTTTGGATGAAGGTTACCTGGGTTCTGGTTCCGATTACGCCAGCTACTTTGCTTCTATCGCAGGTGGCTATCGCAACAGTAACCTTTCCGATGAGGATGCTCGTCTCTACATTTATGATGACTTGGGCGTTTCTCAGCGTTGGGCTAACAAGTTCTCCGAGGCTGGCATTGAAACCGTTGCTGACTTGGTAGGTCACACCGAAGATGAGCTTTTGCGCATCGAAGGCATTGGCACCAAGGCCATTGAGGAATTGAAGGCTGGTCTTGAAGCACATGGTTTGTCTCATGTGATTGAGGACGACTTAACCGCTTCTCGCGATGATATGAGCCAGCTGCTCGATATGGTGTTCTCGCCCGATGACACCGTTTTGATTGGCGGCGATCATCCTGCGACTTTCAACACCGAAGGTGAAGACATGTTGGGTGAAGCTCTTCCTCCACGTTCTTACCAGCGTAACTTGGAAGAACTTGATGCGCTGTTAGGTTCAACGGATCTGGGCTTTAACCTGACTAGCTCTGAAGATGAAACGGCTTCAAATAACGAAGAGTAACGTCAACAATACGCGCCAATAGCAAGCAAGATTTTTGCTTGCTTGACGGGCGGAGCTAAGTAATAAATAAAGCGGTCATGGGAATATCTCGTGGCCGCTTTTGTTATGTATGGCTTATGGCTTTCCTTTTGATGGCGCTCAGGGATAGGTTTTATATCACGCTCCGCTTCGCACTGAATCGCTTTTAAAGAAATCCTCTCACTTTCGGGGTTTTACTGCAGGGTGGGTCCACATTTTTCAAGAAAGTGACCCTTTGTATAATGGTTGCTAATAAAATGCTTGAGTGGGATATTACGAAAAGGAACAGTAATGAGTTCAATTCTATTTTGCGATATCGATTTAATTAATGAGCAAGGCGTACATACTCCCCATGCATACGTGGGCGTGCAAAACGGGCTAATAGTATATGTGGGCACCGAAGACCCCCGTAAAGGGACAGTTACTCAAGAAATCAGTCAGACGCTTGAAAACATGCAAGAAAGCGGGCAGGCACCTTTAGGTGCGCAAGGAGGCAGCCTGCAATCCGAAGAGAGTGCGCAAACACCTCAGCAGGAAAGCATAGAAGGCGTTCACTATGATGAAGTGTACGACGGACGTGGCAAAGTCCTTATGCCGGGCTTATATAACGTTCATTCCCATGTTCCAATGACGCTGCTTCGTGGTTTAGGGGAAAACTTGCCGCTTGATCGCTGGCTTAACGAAGCAATATTTCCTTTTGAAGCGTTAATGACTGACAAAGATTCCTATTATGCAACGCTTGCGGGTATAGCCGAAATGCTTCGCTTTGGCGTGGTTTCGTTTACGGATATGTATTATCACTCAGAAGCACGAGCAAAGGCTATTATCGAATCGGGCGCTAAGTGCAACCTGGGTCATAGCGTGCTCGATTTTGATCCAGATATTTCCTATGACGAAATTCCTGAATCAGCCAAAAATCAAGAACTTATTGCACAGTTCAACGGTGCGGCAAATGGCCGACTTTTGGTAGATTTCAACCTTCATGCTGAATACACTTCCACCCAAAAAGTCGCTGAAGGCCTGGCCCAAGCGGCCAAAGAAGCAGGTGTTCGTATGCAGGTGCATGTGTGCGAAACTGCAGCCGAAGTGGAAGGCTGTAAGGAGCGGCATAACGGCATGACACCAGTTGAATATTTGGCTCAATGTGGCATTTTTGATGTGCCTACTACGGCAGCGCATTGCGTTTGGCTAACTGATAATGATCGCGCTATTCTGGCTGATAAGGGTGTATTCGTAGCAACCTGTCCTGCATCTAATGCAAAATTGGGCAGTGGTATTGCCCAGGTTAAATCCATGCTGGATGCGGGTATTACGGTTGCACTGGGTACCGATGGTGTGGCAAGTAACAATAACCACAACATGTTTAAGGATATGTATTTGTTGGCGTTGATGGAACGCGCTGAACAAAGGAGTCCTTTGGGGCTTTCTGCTGCCGATATAATTCGCATTGCAACCCGCAATGGGGCCTTATCTCAGGGACGAAATGACTGTGGCGCAGTTGCGGTGGGTAACAAGGCAGACCTGGTGGTATTAAATGCCGATACTCCTTGGATGCGTCCAGCGGATGATTTGGTAGGAGCGCTTATATATTCTGCACAAGGAAGTGATGTGGTGCTCACCATGGTGGATGGGGAAGTGCTCTACAAAGATGGAGAATTCACGACCATTGATGTTGAGCAGGCCCTAGCCGAAGTTGGTGCTTCGCGTAAACGCATTTTAGACCAGCTGTAAACCGCCTAATCTTGTCGATAATTCAGGGATATTCTTGCCGCCCTTAAAAATCGCCACGTTATAAATTACCACGTTATAAATTAGCTATTGGTTTGAGATCTTAAAGTACCAGCGCTAAGACGGTTGCCGCTCTCTAGAGAAAACAAGAAATTATAGCCTGGTAGGTAGGTCCTGCGGTATCCTGTTCAGGTATGCAAAAATACAACAGATCGTATAGGGAAATTGCTGCAATGGTTTAACTGATTCTATTGCAAGCCATACGACACTTAGAACAATAGGTAGAAGGAATCACTTACATGAAAACCTATATATCCGATGATCGTCCGCAGCCAGAAAGCCAAATTGGTGCGGCGTTAGAATCCCTTGCTCATACTATTCACGAACGTCGTAATGCGGGCGAAAAAAGCTATACATATCGCTTGCTTACGGGCGATTTGGACAAGTTGCTTAAAAAGCTGGTAGAAGAAGCGCACGAAACAACCCTTGCTGCAAAGGATATTGCAGCGTTGGATGCGGTTGCAGCTGAAAATTCTGCGGCAGTTTCCGATCAGGCTCGCAGTGCCGAAGTGGATCATTTGCGCTATGAAGCAGGGGATGTGGTATATCATCTTATGGTTTTATTGGAACGATGCGGTGTTTCGCTTGATGAATTCGCAGCAGAAATGAATTCACGCATGACGGAAGACGAAATCTCGCTACGCGGGGGCGTAGTGCTCTTAAAGCCTGAACATGTGAATCGCGGACACCACGAGGAGTAGGGGACAACAATGGCTAAACTATTTGGAACGGACGGTGCGCGCGGCGTCGCTAACACGGAACTCACCTGCGATATTGCCTTTAAGCTTGGGCAGGCAGCAGTAGAATTTTTGGGCAAAACTATCGTTGTTGGTAAGGACACCCGCCTTTCGGGAGATATGTTGGAATGCGCGCTCAATGCGGGCATTATGAGCCGCGGCGGTACGGTATTGGCTGCAGGAATTATTCCCACTCCTGGCGTTGCCTACCTAACCCGTGAACTCTATGCCGATGGCGGTGTGGTTATTTCTGCTTCTCATAATCCGCCTGAGTACAACGGCATTAAATTCTTTGATGGTCAGGGCTTCAAATTGCCTGATGAGGTAGAGGCGGCTCTGGAATCATTTGTGGAAGCAGGAGGAACTCCTGCCGATCAGCTGCTCTCAGGCGATGAAGTGGGCGTTGTTGTTCCTGTGGAAAACGCGTGCGAGTTGTATATTAACCATGCAGTTTCTCTGGTTCGTAGTGAAGGATTATCGTTTGAAGGCTTGAAGGTTGCGCTCGATACGGGCCACGGGGCCGCTTCGCTTACGACCGCTCACGCTTTAGAAGAGCTGGGTGCCGAAGTGGTGGTTATTAACGACGACTTTACGGGCACCGATATTAATGTTCAGTGTGGATCAACTCATCTGGAGCCTTTGAAGAATCTTATGGCAGCAACAAATGCCACTATTGGTATTGCGCATGATGGTGATGCCGACCGTGTTATGTTTGTCGATGAATTGGGTAACGAAATCGATGGCGATGTGGTAGAAGCGGTCTGTGCGATTGACTTAAAAGAGCGCGGAGAACTTCCTGGTAACACGGTAGTTTCAACGGTTATGTGCAACCTTGGTTTTATGAAAGCCATGGAAAAGGCTGGCATTGAAGTAATTCAAACCCAGGTGGGTGACCGTTATGTGTTGCAACAACTTCGCGAAGGTGGGTTTGTGCTCGGTGGCGAACAAAGCGGCCATATGATTTTCCTGAAACATAACTCTACGGGCGATGGCCTTATTACGGCTTGTCAGTTCTTGTCTGCTTGCTTGCGAAAGGGCGGTACGGTATCTGAAGTGGCAAGTGTTATGCAGCGTTTCCCTCAGGAACTTATTAATGTGTCGGTGACGGATAAGCATGCGGTTACCGACAATGCTGCCGTTGCGAAAGCTATTGAGGCTGGCAATAGTGAACTTGGCGATAGTGGTCGCATTTTGGTTCGTCCTAGTGGCACCGAACCACTGGTTCGCGTTATGGTTGAAGCGCCAACACATGAGCAGGCCCATGAGGTAGCGGCAAAAATCGCTCAGGTTATCGAAGCTGAACTGGGTGCATAAAAGCGCGACTTGAATCCTTATAGAAGTGCGATTCTTTGCATAAAGTGCAATTTTTTGGAAAGTGCTTTCTTGGAAAACATGGCTTTCTAGAGAAAGGGAGTTTGTTGCTGCTGGGATGTTATTGTAGCTCTATGCAATTATTGAAAAATGGCGTAACCCCTGCAGGTTTTGCAAGAAATGTATACTTTTCTTGACTGAGAAATAACTACTTGAGCATTGATTAAATCTTACTTGTTCTTAACAAGGTCGCGTCTCAAAAAGTGGTGTAAAGGTCGTCTTTAGAATCGTTAACTATCT
>CATYOF010000014.1 GCA_958410215.1 uncultured Cryptobacterium sp.
TCTCATCCCCCCGCTCTGTCAACAACTTTTTTTAACTTTTTGGGATTATTTTTCTCAAAGGGAGGTTAATCTCATGATGACCTGGGAATATGAGTAGAAAAGTTTTTTAAAAAATGTTTTGCATGGAAAGGGGTTCTTGCTTGCATAAGAAAACCTATAGAGGGAAAAGGAAGGAATTTATCTTGGAAAAGGTGAGAAAGGAGCAGCTGCGTTTCGACGCAACAGAAACGAAAGCGATAAGTATCGAATATGGCTTGGCGGCTACAGAAGGTATGATTGCTTATGGGTAGATGATTTGCTTTGAATAAAAAGAAAGCCCTCAAAGGGGCTTTGAAACTTTAGAGCTTTAAAGGATTTAAAGGAGACAATTCAAGACTCCGGAGAAGATTGGATCATTCAAGGATACAAAGAAGATTATGCAAAGACTACTTTGCTGTCACTGCTTCCAGGAGCGACTCCAAAAGCGCTTTGGAAAGACCTAAAAGATGATCATAGTAGCTCTGCGGTACAGATAGGCGTACTTTTTCCTGTAGCTTCCCTATCCAAGACAAAGGATGTACCTTTATAAATTCAATATCTTCACCAGAAAGCTCTTCATTTAAAGAGGATGCTTCACCCACTAAAGACGGACTAGTCTGAGCCGGACTAGTCTGAGCATTAGGCTCGAACTGCTGAGTGCTTGAACAAAGATGAGATACATATAAAAGTTCTATTCCAATATGATCTTCGTACTGATTGTTCTTATTTGATACCTGCAACCCCGCACTTCGTAGCGCGTCACGCATTTCTATAGTTGCATGACCAAAACCAGAGGTTACTTCTTCATTTCGATAAAACGTTTCCCAGGGCGCTGCCGCAGGAGAAGGAGGGCCTATAAACAGTCGAGTATATTCCACCGATAGAGCAGTTACAGGATCGAGGGTATTTCCAGCATCGGATTGGGAAACAGACTCGTAGCTGGAATCAAAGTTTTGTTCAAAGTTACCTTCAAGGTCGTGCTCGTAGTTAGAATTAAAGTTTTGCCCGGAATTAAACTCAAGGCTATGTTCGGAGTTAGATTGAGAATGAGATTGCGTAAGTGCTTTCGACCAATCAATCAGTCCCACAACTTCTTCCTGAACCTTAGCAGAATCAAAGGTAGGAAATTCTTCCCAAAAAGAAGGATCAAGCCCAACCGTAGGAGTTTGGCTCACAGGAGAAAGCAATGAATTGCCTAAAAACGCAAACACCTCGGCATAGGCACGTAAGGCATCCTTATTTGAAAGAAATGATTGCTGCACGTTGTTACCTTTCATAGATATACGCTCATAATCATCTATACATGGTTTAAATAAAGAGGCACCCCGTTTAAGTTGAGTGCCTCTTTATTTGTTAAGCAGATCAATTTTACCGAGAGATCTACTTGATGCTAATGCCGTAAACTCTACCCAATCCGGCTACCTTAGCGAAGAAGAAATTATGGCAGAGACTTACTTTGATTCAGTGTCATCTTGCTAGGTTTATCTTTCTAGCGTCATATTGCTGAGTTCATACCGTTCGAATCTACTTCTTTGCCACAAACACCTTCATAAGCACAACCAGAGCAAGTACTACTAATGCGCTTATTCCCACAAAGATAAGAAGCTCGATAGGTGACGGGAAATATGAACCTTGTACTGCCCACATGCTACCAACGCCACCCGTTGCAGCGCTAGGACCACCAAGTGTAATACCAAGAGCCCCTTCAACATTGGGGGTAATAAAACTGGTAAGCAGCAACCACATACGCTTGCAGAATACACCCGCAATAACAAGAATGGCAGAAACCATTACCAATGTGCTGTTTTCGCGATTCTTAGCAAACACTAGAATAAGGAAAGGAATAAGCAAGCCTGCAATGATTTCAAACCAGAAATACGGAGCAGTGGCACCACTAACCATATGAGAAAGCGCTACCGATTCGTGTCCGCCCGGGTAAGCCATGGTAAGAATTTCGCAACCAATAAGGAAAGCGTCGATGGCAATAAAGGTAGCGAGAAGACCTGCAACCTTTTTAAAGGTTTCCTTTGCAATACTATATATACCCGCCTTATCCATGGCGATAAGTGCTAAAAGAATGAGCGACAAACCTGAGTCGCAAGCAGAAGCAATAAAGATGGGCGCCATAATGGCCGAATACCAAGCGCGTGCTTCCTGTAAACCAAAAATCCACGCATCTACGCAAAGCACCAAAACAGCAACTACTAACGCCACACGAGCAACCTTGCGAACGCCATCGGTATTGCCCTTAACCATGAACACTAAAAAGACCACATTCACAATGATAAATAAGGTAATGCCGCACATATCCCACAGAAGCGGGCTGGCAAAGTTGGGGCCTGTAAGCATACGCCAAACGCGAGGTAAACCGCCTAAGTCAATAAGGATTGAAAGGCCACCTGCACAAATACACACCAAGGCAACAATAAGTGCTGGTAGCGTTAAACCTTTAAGCCATTCAACGTTAAACACCTGAGCAGCAGAAGCCACAATCATGGCGCCAGCGGAAAGACCTACAAAGAACATGAACATGGCAATATACATACCCCACGAGGTGATATTGCTCATGCCAGTTACCCCTAAACCGCTTATCAACTGATAGATCCAGGCAGCAATACCCGCAATTCCCAAAACGGCAAGTACCGCCATGAGGGCTTTTGTTTTAGATGAAGACTCTACAAGGGAGTCTTTAACGTTTGTAAAAAATTGCATGATAAAGACCTCCTACTGCAGATAAAACACTTGAGGATCAGTCCCCTGATCTTCAAGCAAGATACGAACATTGCCCTGTTTGCGCAATTGCGAAATTTCCGAATTAGGATCATCTAAATCGCCATATACACGCGCACGTGCAGGGCAACATTCAACACACATTGGTTGAGCCTCTCCGCGATCCATGCGTTCTTTGCAGAGTGTGCACTTTTCCATTACACCCGCAGGTCTTGAAGGCACATCGCGATCGCCATATTCAAATCCCGTTGAACGCTGTGGCTCATTCCAGTTGAACACACGCGCATTGTAGGGACAGGCAGCCATACACATGCGGCATCCTATGCATTTGTCGTAGTCAATTTCCACCCTACCCTTTTCGTCTTTATAGGTAGCTCCTGTTGGACACACCTTCATACATGCAGGGTTTTCGCAATGCTGGCAAGAAAGAGGCAAATAGGTACGTGTTAAGTTAGGATAGGTACCCTGAGCACCATCCATTACCTCGCAGTCTTCGGTAAGAATACGATTCCAAAGCATACCGTCAGGTACGTTGTTGCTCATCTTGCATGCATTGGCACACGTATGACAACCCACACAACGATCGAGTTTGATTGCTAAAGCTAACTTCGTCATGGTTCACCCCTTAAGCCTTTTCAATCTGAACAAGGGTGTCAGAAAACGGCGTAACCGGACCACACATCAGCTCGTAGCCACGCTCGATCATGGTGTCGTTCGTAACCGATTGCATGTTTCCTTCAATCGTAAAGTCACCCATTGCATTTTCGTAAATTCGCGCACAACCAGGACGAATAGATTCATTACCGTTGACGTATACCTTAAATTCGCCGCGATCATTAAAGACTCGCACCGCGTCTCCTGTTTTTAAACCGCGCGATTCAAGTTCTTGCGGGTTCACCTCGATAGTGGGACGGTAATACTGCTTAATCCATTCAGTGTTTTGGAACTGATTATGAATCTGGAAACGCGTACGCACGTTTGAAAGTTGAAGAGGATAGGTCGAACGCAAAGTATTATCGGGAGCAATTTCTACCGGAGCTTCCCACTGAGGAAGAGCCTGGTTGAAATCTACCAAAGAATCGTAATAAACCTCCATACGACCTGAATCGGTAACAAAGGCATAATCTTCCAAAACACGCCTACATTCCTCTGCGCCTTCAATAGGCCAAACACCTTGATGTTCGGCAATTTGCTCAACGGTAAGCGTATTGATTGCAGGATCTTCAGAAGTAGACAAAATAGCATCAACACGTTCGCGCGCAGTAACGGGAAGCGCATCTTCAAAACCTAAACGTTTTGCTAGTTCGCGCTGAATCCACAACTCCGTTTTTGCCTCAAACAGGGGGTCAATTATCTTTTCTTGGAGAAGTATTTGGTTGTAGCCATTTTTTATATTGCCAAATTCTTCGTCGTATTCAAAACGAGTCGTACAAGGAAGAACGTAATCAGCCCACTTGCAGCCTTCAGTGAAATAGGGGTCAATAGATACGACAAAGTCCAAAGATGATGCCCATGAGGTAGAAACATTCATGTTGCCGTAATGCTGGCATAAATCGTCTCCAACCGATATCAGTACATGGGCATTGTTTTCTTTAGTGCGCATATCGTACGTCGCCATTTCGTTTTCTGCAGCAACCATGGTTTCTGGAAGAGCCCATTCGCCCAACGTTGCTGTATGGCAATTCCATATACCACCAACATACACACCGACACCAGCACCTGGCTTTCCTACGTTACCTGTAAGTGCCACCAAAACTGCTACCGCATGACCAGCAACATCAGCATTAGCAATTTTATCGTTGCCACCCCAACCAAGCGCCAACGAAGAAGGGCCTTCGGCATAGAGTTCGGCTAACTCAATAATTTTATCTGCAGGAATGCCCGTAATTTCTGACGCCCATTCCGGTGAATAATCTTTAACTGAATCAAGTAAAAGGTCGTACACCGTACGCACCTTTGCACCACGAAACGTTGCTGAACCAGAAAGTGCTGGATTCTCGGTTTCCTGATAAGGAACCACTTTCCCAGAGGCAGCATCAATAACATAGAAGGGGCAAGCTTCGCCATTTTCGGGTGCTTGTGTTCCGTCTTCTGCGGTAACCATTTTAGGTTCATGTTCACGAATGAGTTTACCTGTCGAAACATCAACCAGGAAGGGATACGAAGTATGCTGCTTCATAAAGGCTTCGTCGGTCAATCCCTTCTCAAGGATATGTGCAATCATGCCGAAATAAAGCGCAGCATCGGTACCAGGTTCAATAGGAATCCATTCATCCGATTTGCTTGCAGTGGTCGAAAAATGCGGATCGACCGTCACCATTTTTGCGCCCGCTTCTTTCGCTTCGAAGAAAAGTCGAACCTGGGGAAGCGTAGATTCACAGAAGTTGGAACCGACCGTAAGTACGAGCTTGGAATTTACCCAGTCACGCGCTTCAGGAGTGCTCATTGCGTATCCGCCACCCAACCCCATTGAAGGATCAAGCCCATTACCATACCCAATGTCAATGCCTGTATTACCGCGTCCTTGGGCCCCAAGCATAGCTTGTAGGAAAGGACTATCGTTTTCATCGCAGGTAGTCACTACAATGGAATTTGCGCCATAGGTGCTTTGCGCATCTTTGATATGCTGCGCTATATCATCCAACGCTTCTTCCCAGCTTACCTGTTCAAATTGATTGGTTCCGCGATCACCCACACGTTTTAAAGGCGTTTGAATACGACCCTCACCATAAATATGTTGAACTTCTGAAATGCCTTTTAAGCAAATAGTTTTGAGTCTATCCATTGCGCAAGCGTCATTTGGTTGAACCATAACCAAACGGCCATCACGCACGGTACATTTCAATGGGCACATGCCACCACAATGAGTCTGATGATAGGTATAAGCAAAATGTTCATCTACTGTTTCAGCTGCTGATGCCTTACTTAACCACTCATTGGTAGAGGTCATGCTTCCCAGACCAAGCCCAAGCACACCAAGAGCTCCGACTCCTTTAACGAACCCACGGCGAGAAATTCCGCCGCCGGCAGTGTCAGTACGAGACATTTGCCCCTCCTTTAATGAAATACGTCTCTTATAAAATAAATTTGTTTATCATTTTTATTTTGGCAGCCCCGAAAGTTTTATAGGGTGGTTGCATGAAAAAACTTTCGAGTTTGTTATGTCGCGTATATCCCCCTCCTGCTGCCGTTTTCTGTTGATAAAACCCTATCCTTATTTATTGTGCACGTGCCTTACCAAGAGTTCAATTTAGTTTATTATTCTTGTTTGGGAATAATAGGACGATACGTGAATGATCTGGAGTATCGCTAAAGCATTTAGGCAATTTTTTACAACGTGACTATATTTTTATCCTAATAAATTCTTTGAAACCCTCTGGTTTCTTACTCTTTGCTATATGGGTATTTCCCCAACATGACATAAGCGCTATGTTTTAAAAAGAAATCTGAGAGGACAAGCGTGATTACCGTCAACGAAGCGGAACATATCTTAGGAAAACTTTCAACACAATCGATTGTTATCGATCAAACCCGTTGTGTTTGCGTTCGCAATCGAAACGCATCATGCAGAGCATGTGTCAATGCATGTCCCGTTCATGCTTTAACGGTTGAAAATAACCACCTCATTCTGGATTTTGATACCTGTATTCAGTGTGGAGCCTGCGCCAATGTTTGCCCCACGCAGGCCCTTTCAAGTACTGTAGTACCGCATGACGCATGGCTTTCCTTAGCGCAAAAGCGGGCACACCGCGCAACGCCATCCAAAAATGCTACCTCACCAAAAAACTCTACCCCGCCCGAAAGCTCCACTCTACCTGAAAGCAACAAACCTGTAGAACCTCATGTTCACCTAAGACTTTCTTCTCAGGATAGAAAAACGCACGCGCTATGGGTTTGCTGTCAGGAACATCCTTTAGCTCATGAAAATCTAAGTCATTTAATGGTGCTTCCTTGCTTGGCACATCTTGACGAAGTTCACTACCTCGTTATGGCTCATTACGGAATTACCCTGCACCTCCTCCACAACAAATGCAGCGCATGCAGCAAAGGAACCGTGCAGACTCTCATCGAAAGCACCTTTCACTCAGCACGAATGCTTGCAAGGCACTTTAACATTGCGTTTACCTGCGACCTTACTGAAGAAACCACCAAAGAAAAAAGCTGTTATCCCTTCTTGTACGACAAGGGGGGTTTTTCGAGGAGAAGCTTTTTTGGCTCCATGGGTGAATCGTTTAAAAAGCTTGGCTTTACCGTTGCGGAATCCGCACTTGAGCCTGCCTTCAAATCACCAGAGAAGCCTCCAACCCTTGCGCAACAATTAACCCAAACACCGGGCAAACTAAAAACATTCATGCCTTATCGCAATACGATTTTGCTTAACCTGCTATATGAAGCGCAAGAAGATCGCTCTCCTAAAAACGGCATTGACTCTAACGTTGAGACTGAAACAAACCAGACAAACGAAGCAACTATTCCTTGCGATATCAAAACGCGCTTTTTGGGAAGGGTCTCCATAGATAATTCCTGCCGTAATTGCGGTATGTGCGCACAGTTTTGCCCCACAGGAGCTTTAGTACACTGTCAGGAAGAACCCTCTTTAGACACCCAACTAAACACTCAGTTAAACACGCAGCACTTCTCCTTTAACAAACTTCAGCTGTCGAATACCCTAGGACAGACCAATAAATCCTTAGGGCCTAATCATGAATTTCGCTGTTCAGATTGCATACAATGCAAACTTTGCGAAGATGTATGTCTTGCAAACGCCTTACACGTTCAAGGCACCATTTCGGACTCAGACCTATTTAATCTTGAGCCTGTTTCCTTAAAACATCATGATGAAGAGGATTGTTTAATGCCAGAAGAGCTAAAGGAGCCCTGATGACAGATTCAAAACCCCAAAACACTTCCGCCTCGTATTTTTCCGAACCAAATATCAACGACTGGCTTGAAGAGGCAAAGCGGGATCCCCAAGCCCCTTTTATAGGCATGTACTTAACCCACAATGGCATCGTAAGAGCCACCCCTAAAAAGGTAGTTCGCGCTGACGAGTTCGAAACGCCTCTATCTGAAGAAGAAAAAAACAGACAGGTTGTTGCGGTTGATTTTTCCTACGATGAAGAGGGATTGCAGCAAGCACTTACCGATGCTCTTACCTGGGAAGGTGTGTATTATGTGCGCGCTTGGCTTAATTCGGGACGTGTTCCCGTGGGAAAATCGCTCATGTACGTCCTGATTGGAGCCGATATTCGCCCTCACGCTATTGATGCCTTAAATAAGCTCGTAGGGCATATAAAAAGCAACCTTGTTGTTGAAACTGAGGTGTACGCTTCATGAGCTTTTATGCCCTGCCTAGTCCTGCCGTAAGTTTTATCGGCCGCAAAAACTCAGGAAAAACCACTCTGCTTGAAAAGGTAATTGCATATCTTTCAGAAAAGGGATTGCGTATTGCCACCATAAAACATCACGGACACCCCGATTTTGATATCGATATCCCAGGACGAGATTCTTATCGGCATCGAGCAGCAGGCGCTCAATCAGCCACCATTCTGTCTGATGTACGCTTTGCACAGGTAACTGAACTTTCCCATCCCCTGACGTGCGAAAAGGTGATTTCTAGCCTTACATCATACGACCTTGTACTGGTAGAAGGTTTCAAACAAGCAGCTATCCCTCATATTGAGCTGTTCCGTAAAGACAATCCTCGCGACCAAGAAGCAACCCGGACACTCACCGAAAAATGGGGAAAGGCTCAGCAAACAAAAGATGAAGAAGTAAGCCGCCAAGAAACCCTACCTTCAGCAGTTGTTACTGATATTGCTTCAGTAGAAGTTCTTACTCAGCGCTACCATATCCCCTGCTTTTCCTATGATGATATTCAATCACTTGCCCGTTTTGTTCAGGCCACTTTCGCGCGACCTCAACTAAGCGTTGTGGTGCAAGCGGGCGGCGAATCGAAGCGCATGGGCACCCCTAAAGAAGTGGTTCCTTTTTTGGGAAAGCCGCTCATTTGCCACGTTCTTGAACGAGTTGCGCCATTGGCAGATGAACTTATTGTTACCACCAACAATCCAGAGCGCCTTTCGTTTTTGAAAGAACTCTACCCGCATTTACGCTTTGCTTCTGACCAGCTTGAACAACGAGGAGCAATTCCAGGGCTTTACTCCGCTCTTTCAGCAGCTCAGCACAACCTTGTTGCCGTAGTTGCCTGCGATATGGTTGATTTTCCGACTGCACTTCTTGCAAACGAAACACTTCTGCTTCGCCCCTGCTGCCACCCAGAACTTGATGCGGTAATCCCCAAAACTGAACACGGCATAGAACCTTTTGCAGGTGTGTATAAAAAAGAAACCTGTTTGTCCGAATTGCAGCGCTTTATCAACCTTGGCAATACCACCGCACGCGTCCGTACCTTTCTTGAAGAGCTTACCTACGGTTACATAGACTGCACAAGCACAATGAAATGCGCTCGTTTTGGGGGAAGCTTTACTAATATAAATACGCCTCAAGAGCTGGATACGGCGCAACGCCTCCTTTGCCGTGAGCCAGATTGTCTTTTGTGAATGATATTACTTGACAAAAGAAGCCAGTGCAGAATCTAGTTCCGTTTGCCCTGTTTCTTTAAGAACTGCTTCAGTTTGCTGAAAAGCACGAAGAAGGGTTTTTGCTTCACTGGTCAACACTGAGCCGTGAGCCCCTTGCCGTTCAAGCAGAGCAAAACCTAACGATTCTTCGGTATTGCGCATGATGGTCCATGCTTTGCTGTACGCCATACCCATTTCCTTGCAGGCTTTATTAAGGGATCCCGTTCTTTGCACGCCTTCGCACAACTTAGCAATACCACGCCCAAAAGCGGCAGCATGAGCTTCGGTTTCTTTATTGCGAATAATAAGATGTACTTCCACCTCAAGATTTTCCAAAGCCATCTTAGACCCTTCGCTCTCCCCAAACTATTGCACCGAAATGCTTTTAAGCAGCGTTTTTATCACTAACAGCACCATTTTTACCGCTGATCGTATTATAGCGATTTTGTCACTCCACTATTCTCTTTCTATATTATTCTCAACTCAGGATAATTCTCAGTTGAGAATAATACGAAGGATATTCCACAAAAGGAGGAAATCATGACGACCCACTCCCTCCGAAAGCTCCTTATCGTTCTTGCTGCCTGCTTTGCGCTTATGTTTGCGCTTGTGGGCTGCAGTTCGAATTCCGATTCCGGAGAAAGCAATTCTTCCGACCAATCCAGCACCAGCGAAACTACTACGTTAGAGATATATGCAGCAAATTCTTTGGAAAAGGCCTTAGATGAAGTGCAGGAACTCTATACCTCTCAGAATCCCAACATCCAATTTGCCGATACTCAATATGAGGCATCAGGCACTTTGGTAGAAAAAATGAAAGCTGGTGGCGAACCCGATATTTTCATTTCCGCTTCCAAGGGAAATATGGACACCGCTATTGAAAATGGCAACGTTACCGATGGATCGCAGTTCGATATGTTTAAAAACGATCTGGTTATCGTAACGGCGCAGGATAACGACATCGATGAACTGACCTTAGAAGATGCGGTTTCGGGCGACTACAGCATCGCTATCGGAGATGCCAACGTTCCCGCTGGTAACTATGCCCGTCAGTCCTTAACATCCGTTGGCTGCTACACCGATGAAAATGGCACTGATGGCGAACTGACTGGCGCTATTGTTGATAAAGTGCAAGAAGCTGACAAAGTAGGTTCAGTTTGCAAACTGGCAGAATCAGGCGAAGTTGATTTGGCCTTCGTATATAGCTCTGACGTGGAGCGCTACGGTGGCGTTAAAGTAGTTTGCACAGTTCCCGCTGATGTCCACAAGGATATTATTTATCCTGCAGCCGTAACCTCCATGGACGATTTCAATGGGGCCGCTCAAGCATTCCTTGATTGGTGCACCACCGATCCTGATGCCGCAGAAATCTGGGGTAAATGGGGCTTTGAATTGATTTAACCGTTCTACGGGATGGGGCGCAGAACTTCCGCTTAGCGCCCCATCCTTTTTCTATTTTTCACAGGAATACACCGTGATACATAGCCAACACCACACAATTCAGACAGAACTATTCAAGGAGCGATGCTGTTCAATCCAAGCAGAAACAGCCTATAGCGTAGCTCGCTCAAAAATTCCAGGTGCAGTATGCTACATCGTTGCTTTTTGCTTTCTTCTTATTACAAGCGTGCTTATGATTAGCGCCAATAACCCTTCGCCCGCTTTAGCCGCTACCACGGAAAACATAGCCGAAAGCACCGATACCGCATCCTATACCGTTTCGGTTTCTTCCGAAGGACAGCGCGCCGTAATTGAAGACACCCCTTATGCGGCAGATGAATTTTCACGTGCAAATAAGGGTACTAATCGCACTATTGATGAGGTGTATCGCGGCTACCATTACATTCAGCCCCACGAAAACATGGCAACTTTAGTTGACATGGGTACTTTTGTGGTGGTGTTTATCCCCCAAGAACAGCTTGATGACCTTGGGCTTTCGCTTGAGCGTGAGCAGGATCGTGAGGCACTTGAGGCGCTTCTTCGTGCGCTGGACGATAACGCGGCAGGCGGCAACACCCACATCAACCCCGATATTCCTTGGTACTTCACCAGTGAGGAAGTATTCTCCTGCCAAGACGTTGTTTTTTCCTTTAACCAGCCCGTGGAAGAGCGGTATTACACCTTTATCATTGGTAGCGATGGATCCGATATAAGCGAAAATGATACGAACGACAGTGCTCACCTAAACCATGCGTCATTTGCGGTTTTATCTTCAAGTGAAACCACTTCAATTACTCAGGCAGCCACGGGCATGGCTGCCCTTTCGGAATTTTTTCAAAAGCTTGATTTGTCCCCTTTATGGGTAACCCTAAAAACTACGGTAACCGCAATCGTAATCATCTTCATCCTGGGTATTTTGGCTGCCTGGTGGTCGCTACGACTGCCTGATCATTGGCAAAATATGGTTGATGCCATCTTTACTATTCCCATGGTTTTACCCCCTACCGTTTGTGGCTTTTTATTATTGCTTGCCCTTGGCAGCAACAGCCCCGTAGGGCAATGGTTCAACACAATTGGCTTTCCGCTTATTTTTAGCTGGCCAGCAACCGTTATTGCGGCAGTGGTCGTAGCATTTCCCTTGATGTACCGCAGTGCTCGCGGTGCTTTCGAAAGCTTAAATCCCGATATGCTCGATGCGGCACGTACCTTAGGATGGGGTGAAGCGCGCGTGTTTTTCCGCTTAATGCTTCCTTTGGCCTGGTCGTCTATTGCAGCAGGCACCATGCTTGCCTTCGCGCGTGCCCTTGGAGAATTTGGAGCCACGCTGTTCTTGGCGGGTAACTATGTGGGTATTACCCGAACTATTCCTATTGCTATTTATTTCGAATGGATGGGCGGTAATACCGATGTTGCCATTTTCTGGACCATTATCGTAATACTCTTAAGTTTCTTGGTTATTTTCGCCCTTAATGTGTGGAGTAGACATACCACTCGTTATCGTCGTAAAGAGGTGTCCGATGAGCTTGAAGGTTGATATTCGCAAACGGTTCGGAGACTTTACGCTTGATGTTGCCTTTGATGCCAGTAATGAAACCTTAGGATTTTTAGGAGCTTCAGGCTGTGGCAAGTCATTGACCTTGCGCTGTATTGCTGGCATCGAAACGCCTGATGAAGGCAAAATCGTAGTGAACGACACGGTATTTTTCGACAAGGCAGCTAATAAAAAGGCCCGAGTTAACCTTAAGCCGCAGGAGCGAAAAACCGCATTGCTCTTCCAAAATTATCAGCTGTTTCCTAATTTAACCGTTGAACAAAACGTTGCCGCAGGACTTAATCCAAAATTAGATGCCAGCACGCGTAGCGCCTTAGTAAACGAACAGCTTGTTCGCTTTGGGTTGGAAAGATTCCGCAAGCGCTACCCCTTACAGCTTTCAGGTGGACAACAACAGCGTGTTGCGCTGGCACGAATGCTTGCCGCAAAGCCGGGAATATTGATGCTCGATGAACCCTTTTCCGCTTTGGATGCCCATCTGAAAAGTGCCCTTGAGCAGGATTTGCAGCAACTATTCGAACGCTTTGACGGATCTATTTTATATGTTTCGCATGACATAGACGAAGCGTTTCGATTCTGCGACCGCATTGCCGTAGTGCATGATGGCCATCTGGAAGAGATCGACAGAAAAGAACGCATTATCAACGATCCACAAACGCTAGCTACCATTCGTCTATCGGGCTGCAAAAACACTACTGAAGCCACCTATATTGACTCACATCATGCCTTTCTTCCTCAGTGGGGAATTACCGTGACATCACCTAAGACCCTCACAACCGATGTGAAATACTGCGGCATGCGCGCAAAGTTTATTGAATACGCCGAGGAAGGTGATCCTAACGCCTACCGGGTCCGAGTCGACCATGTAAGCGATTCGCGATTCGAGCGCACGCTGCTTATAACGTTTTTGAATGAAGAAACAAATTCGGATGCGAACTCGCTTAGCAAAGATTCCGCACACGTGCCTATTCAATGGCACCTCAGCAAACTTTCCGCTACCAGACCATTACCCGAAACCGGAGATATCTGCCTCGTAAAGTTCAATTACGATGGTTTATATTTCGTGAATCGATAAGGAAGATGCCCATGTCTTGCGATACCTTTGGACGTACCATAGATTACCTGCGCATATCACTTACCGACCGCTGTAATTTGCGCTGTGTGTACTGTATGCCCGAAGAGGGAGTTACCGCCCTTGATCACAAGGACATCCTGCGTTTGGAGGAAGTAGAAGATATCGTAAAAATTGCGGCACAAAGGGGCATTAAGCACCTTCGCCTTACAGGTGGCGAACCATTGGTACGCAAAGGAATCGTAGGTTTAATTCACCGTTTAAAGCAAATTGAAGGCATCGAAAGCATCGCCCTTACCACCAATGGCATTTTGCTTCCCTCTATGGCAAAAGAGTTGAAAAAAGCCGGACTCGACCGCGTGAACATTTCACTTGATTCGCTTGACGAGACCCAATATCACGCCATCACTCGCCGCGGAAAGCTTGCTGACGCACTCGCGGGCATTGAAGCTGCTCTGAACTACGGATTTGACCCCGTTAAGATAAATGTGGTTGCCGTGCGTCATCTGCAACAAGATTTCGCCGCATTCGCACGCATGACCCTAGACAAGCCTCTTCATGTTCGCTTTATTGAATTTATGCCTATTGGAACGATAGAAGGCGAACTTCCCGCTGCCGTACCGGCTCCGTTTAAAAAATTCGAGAATGAGAAGTTGAACGATTTATCTAAGCCGTCATCACTCCCCAATCAAAAGAAAAACGGAATTCCCTGGAGCGGCGATGATGTAATTTCTGTCGAAGAAATTCGCAAAAGCATTAATAAATCGCTTGAGAAAGAGGGATTTGGAGCGCTTGTTCCTCTAGGAACGACAATGGACAACCCCCTCAAAGAAAAACGTCCTACTGGTTGGGGACCTGCGACTTATTTCAAAATTAAAGGAGCGCAAGGTACTGTTGGGTTTATTTCTGCCATGTCGAACCATTTCTGCGCAAGCTGCAATCGTTTGCGACTAACCGCAGATGGCAAACTGCGCCCCTGCTTGTTTAGCGATAATGAGTTGGACATTCGCAGCGTTATACGCAAAGGACCCGAAAACGACATCCAAGACGTTTTCGATGAGGCCCTTCATATCAAACCAAAAGAGCATTACCACCAACAAGGGACTAAACGTACTATGAGCCAAGTCGGCGGATAGCTTGTCTTTCTTGCAATAGCACACAACCGTTACTATGAAGATTATTTCTACCGTAAGGATTTCCTATGACCGAACAAAAACTTACTCATATCAACGATAAAGGCGAAGCACATATGGTGGACGTTTCGCCAAAAGCTGAAACAAAACGAACAGCCATAGCCGAAGGTTTTATTACCATGCAACCCGAAACGCTTGCCTTGATAGAATCTGGCAAAGCCAAAAAAGGTGACGTATTAGCAACTGCCCGCATTGCAGGTATTATGGCTGCGAAAAAGACCAGTGATCTTATTCCCTTGTGCCACCCTTTAATGCTTACTAAAGTGGAAGTGGAATGCACGCCCTTTTATTCTAGCGAATACAGCAATGCCGCAAACGAACGATGCGGCATTCACGTAGTGGCAACTTGCAGCTTAACAGGTAAAACAGGCGTCGAAATGGAAGCACTTACCGCCGTAAGCGTTGCTTGTTTGACGGTATACGACATGTGCAAGGCAGTAGATCGCGACATGGAAATAGGTCCTGTTCGCTTGCTTCACAAAGAAGGCGGTAAATCCGGTACTTGGGATAGAGCGTAGGCTACAAAAGTTTAATTGTCCGTATCCAAACTGTTCAATGCTCATAGGTAGTCTCTTCAAGGATTCCCGTTCCGCTGCTCAGAAGTCCCGCTTTCGCGAGACTTCTTCGTGCGCTGCACTGCTTCATGCTTTATAACAAATGCGTTCTTTGAACGCATTAACAGGATTAGCATTCAGAGAACCTTTCAGAGACTATCTATGAGCATTGTTGTCATTTACATAACTAACAAAAAACAGCGAGAGCTTATCTGATTAGTTAATAAACCCGACAGGCGAAAGGAATTGCCTACGGGCAATGACTGAAGCACGGAGGGTTTAGTAGCTAATCAGATAAGCTCGCAGCGTCATTGCGTCTCATACGGAAATTACGCTGTTCGGCAGAACAGCGTAATTCTAATGCCCACAGCCCGCCATCATAGAAACCGCATGAGGAAGCACTTCTACTACCCCATCCCAGTTTTCACAGGCCGCCTTTTTACTGCCAGGCAAGTTGATAACTAAGGTGTTTCCTCGCTGCATGCACAAAGCACGCGAAAGCATGGCACGAGGGGTAATTTGCAGACTATAGGCGCGCATACCTTCTGCAATACCGGGCACTTCCCTGTCGCATACATCGCGCGTAGCTTCAGGTGTCACATCCCGAGATGAAAGCCCTGTTCCTCCACAGGTAAGCACCACATCAACCTCAGACATATCCGCTGCCTGTGCAATAGCTTGCGCAATGGTCGTGCGGTCATCTTTCACTACCTCATATGATGCACACTGCCAACCCTTGTTCGCAATGCGCTCTTTTAGGGCAGTACCTGCGGTATCCTGTGATTCATCGCGCGTATCTGAACAGGTAATAATCGCAAACGAAAGCACCGGTGCTTTCGTTTCCGTCCGCCCACAAAAATCTGCTGCCATTTAAATCACTACCCCTTCATCAACATCAAGTAAAAGGCATTCAACTAACGTACCTGCCTCTACTTTTTTATTTTCAGGAACGCCTTCAGGCAGCACCGCTAAACAATTACCACTTTGAAAAGGACTGAACAATCCGGAACTCTGACTTTTAGCAGGACGAACCTGAACGCTGCCATCTTCTTTACGTTCAAGCGTTGAGCGCAAGTAAATACGACGCGGATCTTTTTTCTTCGCGTCATGAGTAAGGCGAGCCCAAATATGAGGTCTTTCAAAGGTAGAATAACCTTGCATTTTTCGAAGCGCAGGACGAATAAGCAATTCAAAACCACAGTAAGCCGCTGCGGGATTTCCCGACAATCCAAATACTGGCGTACCGTTCACAAACCCAAACGTTTGCGCTTTACCGGGACGCATATTGACAAAGTCCATAAGCAATTCGCCGTTTTCACGAACTACTTCTTCAATAAAGTCATAATCGCCCGTCGATGCGCCACCACTGGTAACCACAAAATCATATTCGGTAGAAGCATTCACCACCGCACGAGTAAGAGCTTCTTTGTCGTCTGGAACAATAGGCTGTAACACGGGAATGCCACCCGCTCGAAGCACTGAAGCACCAATGGCATAAGAATTTCCATCACGAATTTGACCTTTTTCTGGAACCGTATCGGGTCCTACCAGTTCACTCCCGATAGGGATAACTGCAACACGGGGCTTTCGATACACCTCCACAAAGGACAAACCGCAGCTTGCAAGAAGACCAGCGCCCGCAGGACTAATGGGCTCCCCCGCTTTAATGGCAACCTCTCCGGCACAGATTTCTTCGCCCTTGTTACGAATGTTAGCACCCACTGCAGAAGGCGCAGTAAAGGCAACGCGACCAGGAGCGCGGCCCTCGTTTTCAATGTTTGTTACTATTTCGAACTTAACAACGGTATCTGCCCCTGCAGGAATGGGAGCGCCCGTCATAATGCGCACACACATACCCGGCTTAACTTCTTCATCAAAGTAATCCCCTGCAGGAATTTCTGCAATAACAGGCAACTCAACGGGATTATCGGGTGATGCATCCTCAATATCAGAAGCGACCAGGGCAAAGCCATCCATTGCTGAATGATCGAAAGGGGAAATATCAATATCGCTCGTTTGATCGTATGCCGAAACACGCCCTATAGCATCAAGTAAAGGCACCTTTTCCGTATCGAGTGGAGAAATTGCCTTCAGTACCAAAGATCGTGCTTCTTCAACGGGAATAAGGTTCTGCTTTTTTGTCATTTGACACCTCGTTATACGAATTCAGTGAAAGCTCAAACTCTACAGCACGTCGTAATAGGAGCCCTGAGCACAGTTCTTACAAAGCGTTTCGCCCTGCTCGCCCTGCACTTCGCGCCCATCGGTTACCTGTTCGCCGCAGCGGCTACACACCGCAACCTGGCGGGGGCGACCGGGCAGATCGTTTTCGGTTATATGCACGCGCACTTGTTCGATCTTGAAAAGGTCCTCATCCGAACGAGCCGCAAACCATTCACGCAAATCACAGCCCTTAGGAGCTTTTTCGCTGTTGTTGGTCATACGAATTGCCTTGCCACTTTGAATATCATAAAACGTAGCTGCCTGCTTACCGAAATCAAGGCACTTCATACGACGCTTACCAGGGTGGCAATTCGTTACCACCATGATGGCATCAGTCAAACAGCGATCGCATTCCACGTACACAATAAGATCGCGATAAGCATCGGGATCTTCAATACCGAAATAATTCAGAGCGTAGCGTGCCATACGCACGCCAGTCATTTGTCCGCCACATAAATGACCATGAAAAGAAATGGCTCGTTCGAGATCTTCGTCAAAAGTGCGTTTCATTGGTTTCTGCCCTTCATAGTACAGCCCGCTCATGCTTACAACGGGATAACCTACAATTTGCGTGTAAACACAATGCCATAAAACGCGCTTAGTGTTTTATTATTACAGCTCCCTGCGCGCTTCTATTGCACGACCTAAGGTTACTTCATCGGCGAATTCCAGATCGCCTCCAACAGGTAATCCACTTGCCAAACGCGAAACTTTTACCCCAAGCGGTTTGATTAATCGCGCAAGATAGCTTGCTGTCGTTTCGCCCTCAATGTTGGGGTTCGTAGCAAGAATAACTTCGGAAATATTAGGATCATTCAAACGCGCCAATAATTCAGCTATGTGCAAATCATCAGGACCGATGCCCTCCAATGGAGACAAGGCTCCACCCAGCACGTGATAGACCCCTGAAAACGTACCAGTTCGCTCAATGGGTGGAATATCGCGCGGTTCGGATACCACGCAAATGGTATTTTGATCGCGCTTAGACGACGCGCAAATATCACAGAGTTCATCCTGGGCGTAGTTAAAACAGCGCGAACAAAAATGCACCGTATCCTTCACTTCAATGATTGCCTGCGCAAGACGCGTTGCATCAATACGGTCCTCATTCAAAATCCAATAAGCAATACGCTGAGCCGATTTAGGGCCAATACCAGGTAAGCGTTCTAATTCATCAAGCAACTTTTGAATGGCAGATGTCGCGTTCACTTATATACAACCCCAGAAAAAAAGAATCCTTTAAAAAAATAGTCACCACGTTACAAAATTGCGACGATCGCACAACGAATACACTGATGGAGCGATACGAACAAGGCCACACAACAAACATGCTGTCGTATAGCGCATCGTCACAAAAGAAAAATGGCAGACTTATTAAAGTTGGTAAAAGTCTGCCATCCTAAAAGTTTTATTTAGCGCAAGCCAGGAATTCCCGGCATACCGCCGCCCATACCAGGCAAGCCCATGCCGCCTGTTACTGCGCTTAAACGAGCGTTGCTTTCCTCGTTGATGTTGCGGATTGCTTCGTTTACCGCAGCGCAAACCATATCCTGCAACATTTCTACATCATCTGGATCTACTGCTTCAGGATCAATAGTGACCGATTCGACAGTCATGTCGCCGCGAACAACCGCCGTTACCATACCGCCGCCCGCAGTACCTTCTGCGGTCATGGTGGCCACTTCTTCTTGTGCCTTTGCTAATTCCTTTTGCATCTTTTGAGCCTGACGCATCATTTGCTGCATATTCATGGATGTGGTCTCCTTTTTATCGTTTTGTAGCGCACCGCGCGAATTGACGCGCATGCTTTAAGCATTGTACCGAATCACAACGCACAAACACTACTACCTTTTATCTATTCAGAAAGCTCTTCAAATTTAATGCCTTCTCCAAAACTGTTTGTCAAAATGGCTTTAATTTGAGCCGCTTCATCGTTTTCAGCAATGGAGGAAGCCTGGGTTGTCGGCTGCGCCGTTTTCCGCATTTCTGGCTGCGCAGATTGCGTCTCCAAATCCGTCACAGGTTGAAGAGTTTGCATAGGAGGCTGAGATGCCTGCTGCGTACCTGTTTGATTTTGCGGCTGAGCATACGACTGATCGTACGATTGGGCTTGCGGAGTTTCCGCAGCAAATCCTCCTTGGTTTTGCTCCGGTTCTTCTTCTGCAGAAAAAGCATTGCCATAGGCCTCTAGAGGGACCTGATCTTCCTCATAAGAAGGAGCTACTACTGGCTGCTGCTGAGCTGCTGCAACGTGCGACGCGGGAGCAGAAGGAGCCGGAGGCACCATCATAGAATCATTCTGCTGAAGGGGTGCTTGCGGCTGCGGTGCTGCATTCGAAGATTGCGTCATCTGATTGGCGACTTGTGGCACTTGACCACCAAATTGCGTTGTCTGATGAGTAACTTCCTGTGGCATCTGATTGGCAGTTTGAGCAGCTTGATTAGTAGCTTGGGGTGCCTGATTGGCTGCCTGTGCTGCTTTTATTGCTGCACGTACACGCTCTGCCTGAGAGGCCGCCTGATTTGCTTGAGTGGGCTGGTTGCTAAAGCCTTGCGGTTGGGCAGCTTGATTACCCATTCCCTGTGCTTGAGCTGGCGCCGCAGAAGCTACTCCCGTAGAAGCAATACCACCCTGGACTTGCCCGCTTTCTTCGAGTACCAAACGGTACGGTATATGACTTCCTGCAACTGAATCAATAGTTTGAGAAAGAAGTTGCTGAACCTCAGGCTTCTGAGCTGCGGTATAAGCAAACCCGTTATCTTTCGCAAAAGTTACTACTAACCCGCTTCCGTTTGATTCGCCCGAAATTTTCGCATTCATAAACAACACGCCACGAGCAGGATTAGCTTTACGAAGCGATGAAGTGACGGTATGCCAGAAGCGCTGTACTGCTGCTGGGTTGGTTACGTCTATCGCTAATGCTGCGTTGGGTGCAGCAGATGCCTGAGGTGTCGCTGCTACCTGATTTGTGACTTGAGTCGTCGATGTCGACACCTGATTTGCAGGCTGGGTTGGCGTAGGCACTGCCTCCTGATGCACAACTTGACCTGAAAGTACTGGTTCTGCTTGGTATACAGATGCACCGGAAGCCACAGTTTCAACCTGATGCGCAGGCTGAGCTTGCTGTTGTTGTAATGGTGCCTGCGATACTGCCGGTTGAGCCGGAATTGCAGGGTGAGTAGTGGCCGATTGCACAGGCGCAGTAGCAGCCGATGGCGCCGAAGCACCGGTCGATGACGCTAAAGTAACCGATTGCGCAGATTGAGCAACAGCCGATGGTGTCGAATCCACAATCGACGATACGGGAACAGCAGCCGAAGACACTGAAGTGACTGCGCCAATTTGCCCTGAAGCTATTTTGCGCTCCAGCTCTTCAACGCGTTCAGCAAGTGCCTCTATAGTTAAATCCGATTCAGGCCTTACCATTCGCGTAAGCGCAATTTCAAAACTCAAACGCGGATTGCTTGACGAATGAAGCTCTTTAGAAAGATCACCCAACACGACCAAAAGCCTGCTCAGTCGTTCTTGCCCGAAGTACTTAAGCTGATCGACCATCGCTTTACGCGTGGCTTCATTCACCGGGATTTCAACCTCGATACCTGCCATGGAAAGCAAATACATGTTGCGCACGTATTCTGAAAGATCGCTTACAAATTGCGCAAGATCGGCACCAGTTTCCACATAGCGTGCCACCCAGTTAAAACATGCTGCCGCATCGCGTCTGCCTATAGCCAGTATGATTTCTGAAAGGTCGGTTTCATCGAGAGAGCCCAGCAGGTTCTGAGCACCTTCGAGCGTTACATGACCATCACCAAACGCAATAAGTTGCTCCAGTGAAGTAAGCGCATTACGCATGCCGCCATCAGCACGATATGCAATTAAGTCAAGCGCTTCGCCTTCAAAGTCGACCCCTTCTTCAACGCAAATTGCCCCCAATCGCGAGACAATTGCTTCGTTTGAAATGCGATGAAAATCAAACCGCTGACAACGAGACTGAATGGTATCGGGGACCTTTTGTGGATCGGTAGTACAAAGAATAAAAAGAATATGCGCGGGAGGTTCTTCTAACGTTTTCAGAAGCGCATTAAACGCTGCATTGGTAAGCATATGAACCTCGTCGATGATATACACCTTCCAGGCACCACGCGTCGGCGCATAGTTCACGCGCGCAATAATTTCTTCACGAACATTATCAACACCCGTGCGACTTGCCGCGTCCAGCTCGTACACATCGGGATGAGTGCCCTGTGCTATAGCCTCACATTCCGGACACGTTCCGTCTGGTTCCACCGTAGGGCCTTTTTCGCAAAGAAGCGCTTTGGCAAGAATACGAGCCATGGTGGTTTTACCGGTACCACGAGGTCCGCAAAACAGATAGGCATGAGAAACCTTATTTTGCTCAATGGCGTTTTTGAGGGTTCGCTCAATATGTTCTTGTCCTACAACATCCTTAAACGTGGTAGGACGATACTTACGATACAGAGCCTCCATAGTTTAGTTTTCCTCTTCAGTTTTAGCGTGCTTTGCACGAGCAAGACGCTCAGCTTCCGCGGCGGTTTCCACCTGAAAATCGCGAGCACCACTTTTGCGTGCTGAAAGAGCAGCTTTTACGGCACCAATAACCGCAGGAGCCACCGAAACCGCCACGATACCTAAAACGATAACTTCAAAATGTTCCTGCACAAAGGGAACGCCGCCAAAGAAATATCCCACCAGTACAAAAAGCGAAACCCATGAAATACCGCCAATGCAGTTAAAGAACGTAAACTTTGCAAAATTCATATGTCCTGTACCTGCAATAAAAGGTGCGAAGGTACGGAAAAAGGGCATAAAGCGCGTGATAACAATGGTGAGTCCACCGTACTTATCAAAGAAATGATCGAGCTTTGCCATGCGCTCAGGAGTAAGTGCTTTTACTTTGCCCGAGTCGATGATGCGAGAACCAAACAAGCGGGCAATCCAATAGTTGGAAGTATTACCAAGAATTGCAGCCGCATAGAACACAATAAGGGTTGCCGGCAACGTAAGCCCACCACCATCAGCAGAAAAAACGCCCGCCGCAAACAGCAACGAATCGCCTGGCAAGAAAGGGAAAAACACCAATCCCGTTTCTATAAAGACGATAAGAAACAGTGGTGTATATACCCAGATCGGACCCAGGGCAATAATCCAACCTGCTATAGCTCCACGAGGATCCTGAAGAAGGCCCAGAATAAAGTCGATGAATTCCATTAGACTCCCGTTACATCCGGTATAACTTTGCTCAAAACAAATTTCGCCGATCATATAGTGACCGGCGAAACATTTAAGTATCCCGAAAAGGCCTGGGCGCTCGTCAGCGGTCCCTTATGGCTGCTTCCTCCCGGACCTGACCAGGTTCGAAACATGGCGCCGCCCAAACCCAATCGAGATACTTAGCAACAGTTGAATAGTATAAAGGATACTGTGCCCAGATGCGAGTTTATAGGTGCTGTTTAGCAAACCTCCCAGAATGTTCCACAAAATATCGAAGCGTAATCACCGGGCTTTTGGCGAATTTTAGTACAGATCTTGCTCTTTTAAGAAGCTTACTAGGTTTCCTTTCAAGGATTCCCGTTTCGCTGTTCGCTTGCAAGCTTGTAGCTTACAAGCTCATGCGCTCACTGCTTCATGTTTTAAAGATATGCGTTTTACAAACGCATATAACAGAAATGGTTTTCAGAGAACCTTTCAAAGAAACCTAGTAAGCTTCTTTTGCAGAACACATATTTGCGAAATCAAATAAAGCTAAAAGCACAGCAAAACAGTGCCCGCTTGGTTCGCTCAATCTCTCATTAATGCTGCTTCTCTGAAAAGCTTTAAGGTATCTGACAGCTTCATTTGCATGAGCAAACATCGCTGAGCACCGCTTTGAAAGAATGCCTTAAAAGACGCAGCCCTAGATTAGCTTTGTTAATTCCAGGGATGGCATAAACTAATGTGCGTCATTTCCGCTGCGTCACAAGCATTCTTGAAAAGCGAATAAGCGCGAAGTGTTTGCGAAGGTAAATGAAGCTGACAGATTCAAAGTTCTATTCTGATGCCAGTTCGCGAACAAGAGCTGCTTTTATGTCGGCTATGCCGTACAAACTTCCGCAGCAGCAAATAACATCATGTTCTCCCGCCATGGCAAGTGCCGCCTGCACCGCTTGTGCAGGTGACGATGCTGCTTGCACAATACAGCCTTGACCGTGATCTTCTTCTGGTAATTCTGCTAATACCGTCATAGCTTCTGCTGCAAGTTTATGCGCCGGCAAAGCACGATCCATGTTGGGGGCATAACACACAAACGCCTTAGCAATGGGGGCATACCGTTCTAGCATTTCTTTGTGGTCCTTGTCGGCCATAACCCCCAAACAGAAAATGATGCGACGCAAGGGGTACCGCAAGTCCAGCTCACGAACAAGCTGGCGTGCCGCATGAATATTGTGCGCCCCGTCTACCACAATATCAGGAGCAGTACTCATAAGCTCGAAACGCCCTGGCCAGCTTGCTTTTGCAAGACCTTCATACACGGCATCTTCAGTAATATGCCAGCCCTTTTCATGAAGAACTTCGCATCCTTCAATGGCTAATGCCGCATTAAAGCGCTGATAACTTCCTACTAAACCCAAAGCAAGATGGTCATACAAAACACCCCTGCGCGAACTATAGGAGAAATCTTTATTGGGACCCTGAACGCTTTCGTTATTCACAAAACAAAGTTGAGCGCCCTTTTCTTCGGCAACTTCTTTAAGAACCGCTGCCGCTTCAAGCTCCTGAGAAGCGCTTGCTACCGAAATTCCAGGCTTGATAATGCCCGCTTTTTCTCCCGCAATTTCCGTTAAGGTATTTCCAAGCATGGCGCAATGATCATATGAAATAGGTGCAATTAAGGCTACTTCAACCGCTTCAATAACGTTAGTGGAATCAAGTCGTCCCCCTAGGCCAACTTCTGCAACCACAATATCGCAGCCCTGACGTGCGAAATGAAGAAACGCCACCGCAGTCATAAGTTCAAATTCCGTGGGATGTTCATCCATTGCTTCTGCTACATCACGAACAGTAAGCGTTACTTCACGCAAGTCATCCCGAGAAATAGGAGCGCCGTTAATGCGTATACGTTCTTCGAAATACTCGATATAAGGACTGGTAAAAAGCCCCACCTTATAACCCGCCGCCTGCAAAATACACGCCATGCAGGCACAGGTTGAACCCTTTCCGTTCGTTCCCGCCACATGCACAAAACGCAATTGATCTTGAGGATTGCCCAATCGTGCTAATAATTCACGGGTTCTCTTGAGTCCTAAACTCATGGTATGCCAGCGTGGTTCGTTAATATAGGCAACCGGATCAAAGTTATCTTCAACAGAGTAATCACCAGAACAGCTGTTTAAGCAGTCATTACAAGGTGAACCTTTTTCCAAAGACGGCCTGAGCGTTTCGTCATTAGGCATTATTGGTCCAGTCCTTACCTACTACCACCTGAACATCGGTTTTTAGCGAATAGTACACACCAGCAGAAACGGTTCGTCCCGTTCCGAGCGCTTGCACTATGGCTTCGGCAGCTGTTTTATCCTTTTCCTCGCGATAAATTACAAGCGTTTCATCATAAACGAAAGATTCCGCGTTACCTGTTTCTTCAATTTTGTAACCATTATTCGTCAGTACTTCTGCTGCTTGCGCACTATAGCCATCAACACCTGCGCCATTAAGTACGGTAATAGTAACAGCAGCCTTGTCTACCCCACTTGTGTCCACGGAAGTGTCCATATCCTGGCCAGATTTGAACTTCTCTAGCAGCTGAGGAAAAGTTGATGCAACCGACCAATACACGCTATCGCCTGCCGTAATGTCACTACCAGGAACTACTGCGGTGTGAATAGTCGCTTCGCCATATATTCCTGCAATAGAATTCAGCACATCATAGCTCATATCGGTTTTAATCTTGCCTGCAATGGTGTCGGCATTCATGGCAAACCCAATGCCGCCTTTAGCTTGAATCGCATCAATCAAAGCGGTAAAGATTTGGTTTTGGATGGAAGAACGCTGTTCAAAGCCGCTATTGTAGTTTTTTGCGCTCACGTAGGTAAGAGCCTGTTCTCCATTAAGCGTTTGCTCACCCGGATCAATTACCACCGTACCGACCGTCGGGTCATCCACATAGGTATCGACGTTTACTTGCAAACCGCCCAACGCATCCACCAATGCAACAAAATCGCTATCGGTTATGCGAACATAGTGATTAATATCTTGTTCGATTAAACCCGAAACACGGCGCACCAATTCGCCTTCATTTGCTGCATAAGGCGCATCGCGAAGCATCGTAGCTGAATCAGGCGCATTTTCATACGTTTCCGAAATGGCACTAGGAATATTAAGCAACGATATAGTTTTATTGGGCACATCCACGCGCATTACCGCTAAGTAGCTTGCCGTTTCTCCTGCAGGGTCGGTATCGGAAATACCAGCAAGCAATATATAGAAGGGGTCGGTATCCGATGCAGGTGCCACAAGGGCATTGCTTACTTCCGAATCATCAAGAGCCATGGAAGAAGACACCGATCCGCGAAACGCGCAATTTCCCAAGGTAAGAGCAATAGCAACTACCACTAAGACCACAATCGCAATAAGAACATAGCGCGCACGATCCCGCCTGCGCATAAACGTGGCGGTACGCGAACCACCACTTTGGTGGCGTGCAGTACGTTCATCAACCGATCGCGACTGAAAATGAATCTGATTTATTTCCCCTGATCGTGTATGTACTCGCTGAGAAGAGGGACGTCGTTGGTTGCTTGAAGTGTGCGAGGTGTGCGTATGAGAACCAGTCTGCCTACGCGCATGGGAGCCCACCACCGAAGACGACCACGCATCCTGACGACGACGCGAAGTTCGCCTAGACGGACGTCCGTGCATAGTATCTTTTCGTTTTCCAAACATGCTTAATCCTGCAAGTAGTCTTGTTTACAGCGTAGTACGTTCAACCTTAGCACCCAAGGCGCTTAGTTTTCCTACGTAATTTTCATACCCACGATCAATGTGATAAATATCATGCACGATTGTTTCACCTTCCGCGGCAAGACCAGCAATAACCAATGCTGCACCACCGCGGAGATCAGGCGAAGAAACAGGAGCACCCTGGAGCTTATCTACCCCTTGGATGAGTGCATGGTGTCCTTCGACAGTAATATTTGAACCCATGCGGTTAAGCTCAGAGGCAAACATGAAGCGATTCTCGAAAATGTTTTCGGAAATAACCGAATTACCTTGCGCAAGAGCCGTAAGCAACATAAACTGCGCCTGAAGATCCGTCGGGAACCCAGGGTGAGGAAGGGTTTGAATATCCACTGCCTGAAGGGGCTTATCCCGATAAACCGTGATGGAGTTATCGGTTGTGGTAACCTCGCAACCCATTTGTTCAAGTTTCATAATAGCCATGCGCAAAAACGAAGGATCAATTCCTTCTGCCGTAACCGGACCGCCTAAAAGCGCACCTGCCGTTAAATAGGTACCTGCCTCAATGCGGTCGCCCACCGTAGTGTGTTCACACGGATGCATGGCAGAAAGCGGCACTCCCTGTACCGTAATAGTAGGCGAACCCGCCCCTTCCACATGAGCGCCCATAGCATTAAGCATGTTTGCTAAGTCTACAATTTCTGGCTCACGAGCCGCATTGTCAATAACAGAGGTACCTTCTACCGCTACTGCTGCCATGAGCATGTTTTCTGTTGCACCTACGCTGGGGAATTCAAGCAGTACATCGGCCGCGTGAAGTCCATGAGGGGTTGAAGCATACAAATAGCCGTGTTCATTTTTGAAATGAACACCCATGGCTTGAAGCACTTTTAAGTGCATATCGATTTTGCGAGCACCCAGATTGCAACCACCCGGCATAGCAACTTTAGCGCAGCCAAAACGACCCAAAAGTGGGCCTAATACTGAAATGCTGGCACGCATCTTAGAAACTAATTCATAGGGGGTTTCATGGCCTTCGGCGTTGGTGGTATCCACTACCAACGATTTGTTTTCCCAGTACACTTCAGCACCCAAACTGCGTAATACTGCACTCATAATTTCAGTATCAGAAATATGAGGAACATTATGAATAATGCTTTTACCCTGCCCTAAAATAGCAGCAGCAATAAGTTTCAATGCAGAATTCTTCGCGCCACCTATTTGAACGGTACCCGATACGTTTTCTGTTTCGCGAGCAATAATTACTTCTTCAGACATACCTATCCTTTCGAATAAGCTCTGGCAAAATCCCTTGCAATAATGCGAAATTACGCCCATTGTTCGTATTGGCATCGCACGTAAGCATAGTGTTTGCCATCATAAAAGCCTACGAAGGGTTTTTCGAACTTCCCTATTATAAATAAGTGCACGCCCATACGTTCAAGTCTTATATAGGTTACATATTTCTTATTGAAGCCAGACAAACAATCAGTCAACTAACCAGTCAACCAACCAATTAATTAATTGGTTGATTATCCAACCAAGCGGTATATCTTTTAGTGGCCGTGATTACATAAAAAAGAGCCACACTACGTGTGGCTCTATAAAAGATATAACTACCAACAAAAGGCAAGAATATATCAGAAACTGCTACCTTTATTCACCAAGCATGAAACGCTTGAAGTCAACAATTTCAATGGTGGTACCCAGCTGCTTAGCAACTGCAGCGGTGTACTGATTTACGGACTGATCAGGATCCTTTACGAAAGCCTGCTCGGTCAAGCAGCTTTCCTTGTAGAACTTCTCCATACGACCAGTAGCAATCTTTTCCTGAATGTTTTCTGGCTTGCCAGATTCTGCAGCCTGAGCCTTATAGATGCTCATTTCATGCTCGATGATTGCAGGATCTACCGACTCGCGCGTAGCAGCTACAGGGCTTGCAGCAGCAACCTGCATTGCGATGTCGCGACCATACTTCTTGAAATCGTCGTTAGTAGCGAAGGAAGTATCGCCCAGCTTGAACTCAACCAGAACGCCAATCTTGCCGCCACCATGAATGTAGCTTGCAACAGCGCCTTCAGGCTGACCTGCATAAGCAAAACGAGCAAGCTGGATGTTTTCGCCAAGGGTGTGGATAGCGTCGGTTACTACGTCTTCAACCTTTTCGCCGTCGATTTCAGCTGCCTTCAACGCATCCATATCAGCAGGCTGATTAGCAATTACCGCGGTTGCAATCTTTTCAGCATAAGCATGGAACTTTTCGTTCATGCCTACGAAGTCGGTTTCGCAGTTAAGCTCAACCAAAGCACCTGCCTGACCATTGTCAGAAACAAGAGCCATTACCATACCTTCGTTAGTAGCACGACCTGCTTTCTTAGCAGCAGCAGCAAGACCGTGGGTACGAAGAACGTCAACTGCCTTATCGATGTCGCCTTCAGCCTCAGTCAGAGCCTTCTTGCATTCCATCATACCAGCGCCAGTCATCTCGCGAAGTTCTTTTACAAGAGCTGCGGTGATTTGTGCCATGTTGTCACTCCTTTTTTCTATACCTGTCCGAAAAAACTGTAGAAAATCTTTCGGGCAATAGGGGCGCCCCGCTTAAGCAGGGCGTTTTTTCTCCTTTAAGAACAAGTTACTCTGCAGCAGCTTCGGTTGCAGCTTCTGCAGGAGCGTCAGCAGGAGCTTCTTCGGTTGCTTCAGCAGTCATATCCTCTACGGTAACAGGAGCGCCCGTACCAGCGATAACTGCATCAGCAATAAAGTCTGCCAACAAACGAACGGAACGAATAGCGTCGTCGTTTGCAGGAATACCATAATCTACGTCGTCAGGATCGCAGTTGGTGTCAAGAGTACCAACAATAGGAATGTTCAGACGATGAGATTCATGAATTGCAATCTGTTCACGATTGGTATCAATAACGAATACCATATCAGGAACCTTCTTCATGTTGCGGATACCGTTGAGGTTGGTCTGCAACTTAGCAAGTTCCTTGCGAAGCAGAATCTGTTCCTTCTTAGGAAGAACATCCATGCGACCATCGGTTTCCATTGCTTCCAGCTCTTCCATGCGCTGAACACGAGAGCGGATAGTAACGAAGTTGGTCAGCATACCGCCAAGCCAGCGAGCGTTTACATAAGGCATACCGCAACGGTTAGCAGCATTAGCGATGGATTCCTGAGCCTGCTTCTTGGTGCCCACAAACAGAACCGTGCCGCCCTTTTCAGCGCAACGAGATACTGCAGTGTAAGCAGCGTCCAAACCATAGAGGGTTTCCTTGAGGTCGATGATGTAGATGTCGCCACGATTACCGAAAATATAGGGCTTCATCTTAGGATTCCAACGACGGGTCTGATGACCGAAGTGGGTGCCTGCATCAAGCAAGGACTTGATAGTAATTTTTGCCATGTTTTCTCCATTCGTTAAACCTCTGCGTGGGTTCATTCCTTTATTCGCAATCAATCAAACACCTGTGCCGCCTGCGCTTTTTCTTGTTGCAACCGTTACCGTTACAACATTTTGATAGGCGCATTAAACGTATTGCTCAAGCATTTTTCATGATCACTGGCGAAATCAGGTCCGCCACGCATGCGAAATACTTACTACTGCCCCACATACAGCCTCTTGCCGAATGCGGTTTCTTGAAGAAGGGTGCCCTATGGCAAATGGGCACACTCCTACAAATTTGCAGCCTTTGTAGTATAGCAAGCTGAACGCACCATGCAAGAACTTAGGTATTCGTATACGACATTCTTACAAAAGTCATACAAACTACTAACCAACCAATTCATCCAAGGTCTTAGGGCCGCAAACAGACCCATCGGCCATAGCAGCTTCAATCTGTTCGTCGGTATAACCCAAATCCTTCATAACTGCTACCGTTGAGCTTCCCAACTTATCAGTTGGCGTGAATACAGGAGCAGGTTCGGATTCAAACTGGATAGGCACCGTAGGAATGTTGCGATCTGCTTCAGGATAGTGAATCTTGACCAGGTAATCGTTATCCCAAACATTCTGATCTTCATAGACATCGAGCGGGGTTTGGCAAAGCTCAATAGGAATACCCGCGTCTTTAAAGAGCTTAAGTGCTTCAGCCGCGGTCATCTTAGCAAGTGCTTCATCCAAAATACCAACCACTTCAGGATTTAAGCCCGCCTCATTCATCTTGTTGCAATTAACCAAACGAGGTTCATCAATTAAATCGTCGCGGCCAATAAGACCCATAATCTTGTTGTAGTCGCGATCGTATTCAGGGTCGCACATTGCCAGGTATTTGCCATCGCCAGTCATATATACATTATTGAAAGGACAAATAACCTCTAAGCGGCTCTTTGGATAAGGATTGCCATACTGCGCAGAAATCATGCCAGTCATAAGCGCATAAACGCCCGCATGCTGCAAAGCGCAGGTTACATAATCGCCAACACCAGATTTTTCACGCCCGATAACTGCTGCGCAAATACCTGCCGCCAAAAACATTGCCGCTTGCAAATCTCCATAGCCGTTGGTTGGAATCATAGGAGAGTCCCCACGATTGACTGTGGTACCAAATACGCCACCGCGAGCCATATAACAGGTTACGTCAAAACCAGGATCATCCTTTTCGGCTCCCTTTTTGCCGTAGCCAAGACCATGACCCATAATCAAACGCGGATACTTTGCGTGAAGCGTTTCCCAATCCAGACCCATTTTACGCAACGATTTTGTACGAGTATTCGTAATGAAAACATCCGCTTCAGAAAGCAGCTTATCCATTACTTCGGCACCTACTTCGCTCTTTAAGTTCAGCGAAATAAAACGCTTGTGCAAATTGCACATATCAAAGGCAAGATTTTCTTCATCTGACATAGGCATATTGAATACTGCTGCCTGCGTTACACGCAGCGGATCGCCCTTTGCGGCCTCAACTTTGATAACATCGGCGCCCCATTCGCCAAGAACGCGGCCTGTTGCGGGCGTTGCCATGTAGGTAGTTAAATCAACAACCTTAATTCCCTCGAGCGGCTTCATGCGATTCTCCCTCCTTCTCAGGCTAAGCTTTTGCGCTTATACGCCTTGGCAACAACCATGCGTTTCCCCTAACGCATTGCGTTACTCACACGCCTGAGAATTGCAAGCTATAACCCCTTGCCAGGCTTATAGCTTAAATTAATTACATTCTTTAATTATAGGCATGAAAGGAATGAATCCGAAGTGATAAGGCATGACAAAAATACTGATTATGACCTTTTATATAAAAAGAAATAATGACTTGTTGCCCTGTTTGAAACTACCAATGGATAACGTAAAAATCGTTAACAATACCAGGTTCTGAAGGGACATTTCGACTTCATTGCACCTAGGCTTTCACCCGCCAAACATCGCTATTTCTCGTCGCTCATTATCCTTGTGTGCGCGCTGGGCTTATCGCCCTTCGTGTTTACGCCAGATCGCTAGTTATCTTGTATCGTTACCAAGCGCGCCAACTGCATCACTTATCGACCATCACGCATAGCTTTAAGCTTCGCTAGGACATCAGGATTTAAGCGATCTGCAACCGTATTTTTTTGCGAGACTTGCAAGTGACTGTCGCGATCGGCTTCATCCGACAAATCGTCCATTTCAAGACTGAAGCCATTGGCACTCATACGATCTACGCCACCACCAAATACTGCATCCTGAATGGAAGCATCGCTGGTAACAACCATAACTTCAACGCGACGTTCACGCGCATCATGAGAAAGCTTTTCAATAACCTTATCTGCCGAAGACCCAAAGGGTGAAAACATAACCTTAACGCCACCAATGGTTTGCGTTTTGCCCGCTGATTCAGGATTATCCGCCGCGTCAAACACGATAACGGCACGATATTCACTGCCTGCATATGCGGCCACATCACTGATAAGCGCTTCACGTACCATGTTGAATTTTTCGTAAGTATAATCTTCCTGATTGCGCATATGAACATAGCGAGAGCCACTACGCAACACGTTGTAGCCATCAACAATAAGAAGCTTGTTACGCTTTTTTGCCATTTTACTGAGCTTTCTTATTCTGTTCGCGACACTGACGCATCCATTCATACATACATGCTGTTGCGGCCTGCGCCACATTAAGCGACCCTACCTGGCCCGCCTGCGGAAGCGCTACTAAAAAGTCGCAATGTTCCTTGGTAAGACGAGAAAGACCTTCACCTTCACTACCCATAACCAGCACCAGACGGCCCGCCATAGGCGCATCCCAAATGCATTCCGTTGCTTGTTCAGACGCACCCGCAACCCAAAAGTTTTCTTTCTTCAGGCGTTCGATGATTTGGGAAACATTGCTTACCTGAGCAACCTTGATGTGAGAAATAGCCCCTGCAGAGCTTTTATAGGTTGCTGCTGTTACATGAGCAGAACGTTTATTAGGAATAATAATGCCTGATGCGCCTACAATTTCTGCCGAACGCGCTATAGCACCCAGGTTTCCTGCATCGGTAATATGGTCAAGAATAATGATGAGTGCTTGCCCGCTATGTTCATCAGCATGTTCTTGCGCTGCGTCAATAATGTCTTGCGCACTGACGTAATTAAAAGGGCGAGTTTCCAACATAAGACCCTGATGAGATCCACGTTCGGAACGCGCATCTAAATCACTACGCTTAACCTGTTTAACCGAAACGCCCATCTTATGGCAGCGTTTTACCACATCGGAAACTACTTTATCGCCCTTAAGACCATCGGCGACATATAAACATTTTGCAGGAATATTTGCCTTAAGCGCCTCAAGAACAGGGCGTTTACCTTCTACATATTCTGCCATCAGTAGGCCTCCCGGCAATTTCGATACATTCGCACAACACAAACCATTGTATTAAAAAAGCGAGCCGCAAGGACTCGCCATATTGCTTGAAAAAACTGGCTGGGCCAGCAGGATTCGAACCTACATAGCTGGTACCAAAAACCAGAGTCCTACCATTGGACGATGGCCCAGTATTTCAACTCGAGTGAATGTACCACACTACCAACAGCTCTGACAATGAATATTTGCAAAGCAATCAGAATTCAAAGGGTAATTCACAAAAGCCCTACTATTATAGCGATAAAAAAGGGTGAAATTAAAGAGAGTTTTACGAAATTGACAGCAAGCACTTACCCAAACGCTCTACTTCACCAAAATCACCATGGAAATCGGATCCGCCCGTGCAAACCAAATCAAAATGCTGTGCTATTTCCTCACACAATTTCCAATCCGACTCACTATGATCAGGATGGAACTGCTCTATACCCCATAGTCCCGCGTCTACTAATTCCGGTACGGCATCATAACTGTCTAGCTGACCAGGATGCGCCAGCACCGCCACACCTCCATCTTCAGTAATGGCACGTACCGCATCACACATAGATACATAGGTAATATCTCGCTTGCAAATACCCTCACCCTTAAACAGGCTCTTGTACAACGTTTGATATTCCTGGCTTGTAAATGGTGCCGTAGTTAAAGCTGCCATAAGATGCTGTTTGTAAAAACCAGTCGATGCATTGCGTAGCTGTTCCAAACGCCGATAGTCAAGCGTATACCCAGCCTTTTCAAGCTGTTCTTGCTGCCACTCGGTATTTGCGGTTCTAGCCTTTAGGATCGGAGTACACAGCGCAGCAATAGCAGGTGAATTTTCCTTCAAGCCGTAGCCCAGTATATGAACCTTGCGTCCCGACTTCGGGTTCCATGCGCTAATTTCAATGCCAGAAACATACGTTATTGCCGAAGCACCTTCGGACGGAACCGCCGATAACGCTTGGGCAGCAGCATGCGCATCATCAAAACCTGCCGTCGTGTCATGATTGGTAATCGCAAGATGAGTAAGCCCTGCTGCTTGTGCTTGCGCTAGCAGTTCTGCCGAAGTAAACGATCCATCGGAAATAGTTGAATGACAGTGCAAATCAGCACGTATTGGCATTGCACCATCTTTGCCGGATGCGCCATCAATTTTTAATAGTTCTTTTAGGGTAATATCAGGCTTCATATATGATCCTTATCAATACAACAAAGCGTACAAACACCGCGGTTTGTACGCCGTTTTTGTTTTACCTGCCTTAATTGACCTGCCGCATTTTAAGCAACAATGCTTCCCTTCTGCATATTGAATTCATGGTCGCAAAGTCCTTCCATAAATTCTAAGTCATGGAAGATTCCCAACATGGTAGTGCCTTGAGCCTTTAGCTGCTCAATCAATTCGCGAACCTTCATTTTGGATGCCGCATCAAGTGAAGCGGTTGGCTCATCAAGCAAAAGCAAACGGGGCTGTTTAATCATAGCCGCAGCAATATTTAAGCGCAGCTTTTCACCACCGGAAAACGTACGAGGATACAACGGCCACAGCGATTCGTTGATATCAAAGTGACGCAGCATTTTTTCGGTTTCTTCCTTTGCGCGCTCCATGTCTGCCGAACCAAAGGTTTCCAAAGCACTTTGCAGCACGATATCGTAGGCAGTTTGACGTGGAAGCGCATTTAAAAACTGGGACACATAGCCCATTTCGTAGGCGCGAATATGAATCATTTCTCGTTCGCCAACCGTACACAAATCTACCTTGCCAAAGCTGGCACTGCGATACCAAATAGAACCTGATTCAGGCAAATTTGTTCGATAAATGCAGCGCAAAATGGTTGATTTACCCGATCCTGAACGTCCCGTAATACCTACAAATTCGCCCTCCTGAATAGACAGCGTAATATTTTGGCAACCCTTAATACGACGGTCCGCCATATGCATATAAAAGGACTTTGACAGATTCTCAATACTGAGCAGAGGTTCCGCAGAAGATTCAGTTGAAAGTTCGCCTGCGGGTTTGACCGAAGGCTCCGTTGCCGCAACATCCATTTTTGCGGTGCTCGTTGTTAGTGCAGCATCTGTTTTTGCGGCAGGTGTTGCAGAGGTAGGTATTTCTACTACTGATTCCACAATTACCTCCTAGCGATCATAGCCCTGAGGCTGATCAGGATAGTGAGAACGATACACTGAATTACCACCCACAAAAGCACGGGTAATAACAGGCGTAGTAACGCTGCCTTCAGGATTGCAGCCAATTTCACGCACGAGCAAAATGTCGGCACGCTTTCCTACTTCAAGCGAACCCACTTCATTATCAATACCAACAGCCTTAGCAGGATTTGCCGTTACCAGCGCAAAAGCAGCAGGTAAACTCATGGCGCATTCACGATGAAGCGTAAATACCGCGTCAATTAACGCTGCCGGATAATAGTCACTGCACAACATATCGATGGCCCCATCTTTTACGCCTTCCCGTGCAGAAAGATTACCGGAATGGCTATGACCCAACATTACATTGGGAGCACCTGCCAAGGTATACATGCCATGCTCTTTTGCCTCGTGGGCAGTTTTCATATCAATAGGGAATTCCGAAATAACCGCACCCAACGAATCCATGTATTCCACTTTTTCAGAGCAATCATCATCATGAGAAGCAAGAGAAATACCCTTTTCATGGGCAAGATTTGCTAAACGCTCCAAATCTTCGGGGCTAATCTTTTGTGCATTCTGACGATCTTTAATAAGTTCATCTACTTCTTCGTCAGTCATGCCTTCGCGATACCCCTTCATGGTGTTGCTGTATACCAGCAGATCGCGATATTGCCCCTGGCCAGGGGTATGATCCATAAAGGAAATAAGATCCACTTTATCTTCGGTTAAATAACGCTCAATTTCTTCTACGCGATCTACCGCATCAAGCTCCACACGCAAGTGCAAACGATGACGAATAAGGTGGTCGTGTTCTTCCCCTTCGCGAATAGCAGCGATAGCATCTAAAAGCTTACTTACATTCTCGAAATTACGAATAGGCTTATGGTCAAACACGTGCGATCCATACGTGGAAAGCGAATGATAAATAGTTGTCACACCATGTGTTACCAATTCGCGGTCTACCTTGTAGAGCGAAGTAGGCAAATCCATTACAACGCTAGGACGCGGAGATGCAACCGATTCGATATAGTCCGAATGAATATCCACCATACCGGGCACCACGTAAGCACCACGTGCATCAACCACCGGCAAACCCGTTGCAGCATCTACCACCAAACCAGGGTTTCCGCTTTCGGCAAGTACATCCGCCTCACGCGTGCGAGCGTTAGCAAGTGTTGGCTTAATATCAACAATGGTTCCTTGCTTAATAACGATATCGTGATTGGGTAGAATTTCCGTTTCGGTAACAACATTACCGCCGCGAATTACTAAAGAATTAGCTTCCATAGGTATCTCCAAATTCAACTGTCCTTTGAGCTGCTGGCGCGGCGCTAATTCCTCTTTAACAAACTTCGAGGTGATAGTGCGCCCAACCTGCTCAAATACGTGTGTTATATAAGCACCTCGTGTGGAGGCTGCCCGCTAGTCCAAAGAGCACATACCAACCGAACGAGCAACCTCCCAGAGATGAGAGAAAAAGGCTACAACAGCGAATACACCAACTGCTGGGTATAGGCATGCTGAGGATCTTCCAATATTTGATCGGTAAGACCCGATTCAATAACCTGGCCATTCAACATGACAAAAGTTCGATCCGCCAACATGCGAATTACGCCCAAGTCGTGGCTTACCACCAGCATGCTTACGCCAAAATCGCGTTTAATTTGCAAAATCAAATCCAAAACACTGGCCTGAACCGAAAGATCGAGCCCAGTGGTTACTTCGTCAAGCAACAAAATAGGTGGATTGTTTGAAAGAGCTTTCGCAATTTGAACACGCTGTTGCATGCCACCCGAAAACTGCTTAGGGGGTTCTCCTGCACGACTTAAGGGAATATTCACCTTATCCAGCAAGTCGTTACCGCGTGCACGCATAGCTTCAACCTTGCGATTCCCAGCGGCAATCATCTGTTCAGCGATATTAGACATAGAAGAAAAGTTCATGCGAAGTCCCAAATAGGGATTTTGATACACCATGCCTAATACGGTATTACGCACCTGTCGTTTATGCTGCGAAGATAATGCAAGTAAGTTCTGTTCGCCGCCATCGTAAGGAATAGCACGAACTTCCCCTTCGGTTGCTTCCTGGTCAAAATACAGGCACTGCATAAAGGTAGACTTACCACTACCGGATTCCCCTACAATGCCTACAATTTCGCCGGGATACAGATTCATGCTTACATCACGTACTGCATGAACCGTATGGCAGTAAGGACAAATATTTCGTTCTAATTTGGCGTCGGGCGAAAGGCAGTAGTCACAACCTTCACCAAAACGCTTCGACACGTGCGAAACCGACAAGCAAGGACTTTGTTCCATTTCTGGAATGCTCATTAGTTACCACCTTCCTGACACTCATCCTTGGTAAGGGCATTTCCAACTTCAGCAACATCAGCACTTGCAGCGGCCTTTACGGTTGCTGTTGCGCCGATGGCCTTGGATTGGGCTTGCTGCTCACAGCGTGCATGACAATAGGCGGTATCGTTGCACTGGTAATAGGTTTCGCCCGTTTCTTCATCTACCAATTCGTCCAAATACACTCCCGTAGCCCCACAAAGGCGACAGTGCTTTCCTTCAAAGTTTTCTACCGAGAAGGGATAGTCTTCAAAGTCAAGAGGAGCAACCTTGGTATAGGGAGGTACCGCGTAAATTTTCTTTTCACGACCGGCACCCAAAAGCGTTAGGTTGTCGCTCATATGCAACTTCATCGTGTCAAAGCGAGGAATAGGAGACGGAGCCATAACGTAGCGGTCTTCCACCAAGCAGGGATGATCGGCATTCGTTGTGGTATGGCCATAGCGAATAATTTGATCGAATAGCCCCAGCCATGCACCGGTATAATCTGCTTCTGCGTGAAGCACCAGCGTTTTGGCTTCACTTGGTTCAAATTCGCGCAAAGGTTCTGGCATAGGGACTTGCAAAACCAGAATTTGTTCTGCTGATAAAGGCTGCTCCGGAATGCGGTGACGCGATTGAATAATCGTAGCCTTTTCGGTTTCTTCTACTACCTCTACATCGGTCGTTTCCACAATCAGCTTTTTGATGTTGACTGCATTAACGCTATCATCAGCGCCTTGGTCAATAACCTTAAGCACATCATCTTGTCCAATGAGCGACAAGGTAACCTGCAAACCACCGGTTCCCCAACCACGCCCAATAGGCATTTCTCGCGATGCGAAAGGAATTTGGTGTCCCGGAATGGCGATGCCTTTCAATACCGCGCGACGAATTTCGCGCTTAGATGCCTCGTCGAAGAAGGCGAAATGGTATAGCTGGTGCATTACTACTCCTCTCCTTCTTCAACAGATTGGTTTTCACAATTTTCTGAAAGAACTTCGTCGTGTTCCGAGTTTTCATGAGCGCGCAACTCTTCACCGACAGTAGAACGAACGCTTGACAATTTAGATTGGAAGGTTACGTAGTGAGGTAACTTCAGATGAGAAACAAAGCCTGTTGCCTCTACCCCATCCACGTGATACAAGACAAATTCTTCATCCTGTGTTGGATACTGCTTATCACCTTGGTTAAGACAAAAGTCCAAAACACTCATAGCAATTGCTTTGGTTTCCAAATGACCCATAACCAAGCCATAGCCCACTTCAAATGAAAGATGAGCCTTGCCATTTTTGGTGGAATCAACCGAAAATACGCTTTCAACTTCCGTAACAGGAATGCTTCCCACATAGTAAGAATCATTTTCGTTATGGTCTTCAGAAAGAGGGTTATCAATAAGCACCTCTACCGTTCCCGCACGAAGCTCACCCACCGTTGGATGCGAGGGGCCAAAGCCACGGATTGCCGCATAACCCAACGTTGTTACACCCTGCGTCATGCCACGAGCTAACGTTTGAAGACGTGCTGATCGAGGAGCAGGAAATGTCAGCGGTTCCATGGTTACATCAACTGGTTCCGTATCGTCATTTTCGTACGTTTCAGACAAACCTTCTGAACGTAGGTAGTCCATAACCTTAGGAAGCGACCCCAGGGAAGCAAGGGCTTCTTCCGTTGCGTTTCCGCCAATTTCTTCAACGTGAGCTTCAAATTCCTCGCGAATACGTGCTTGGTCTTCAGCCGTTTCCTCTTCAAGATTAAAGTTGATCAAACGATGAGAATAGTCACGCGTTGCACCAAGCAACTGCCCACCTGGCACATCTTTAAACGCAGCAGAAATACGGCGCTCTACCTGCATTTTTTCGGTATCAATTACCCGCGAAATATAAGGACGTTCCAGTGTTGACCTGAAAGCGCGCAGTAAAAATACTGCTTCTTCAGGAGATCCTTGTGCCTGCTTCAGCGCCAATGCCGCAAGGCGAGGAGCATACAGAGATGCTTCACCCATCACCTGCTCAATTAGTCCAGGAAACGTAATTTCAATTTCCTCTACCGTGGAGGTATCACCCTTCGCCACGCGTTCGTATTCAAGAAGCTTCAAGCTTTCTTCGATGGCTACGCCGCCACCGCGCACTGCTACATATCCCATGCTGCACCCTCCTTTTCAACCGAAACAATTTTGGTTGTACGAGGGATGCCTACCACATGACCTTCCACATCCACCAAGATAAGATCAATGCCGCAAGGATATTCATCGCCACGATCGCGACGTGCTTCAATCCAGTCGTTGCGATCCACGAAAAACGTGTGCGTATCTTTTATGCCAGGACCGCTTACCACAACGCGGTAAGCTTTTTTATCAGGATCAAGTACGCCCAAATCATCAGCGGTGCCCGGAATAGAATCCCCAGCTAGTAAACCGCAATGTATCACCACTGTTGCTCCCTTTTCAGGTGCAATCAGTGTCCCTTCGAACGCCTTTAAAATGGCATCACGACACGCAAAAGAATGGGCTACATCGGGAATTAAAATAAAATCAGCCTGTTCTAGCTCGGTCGGATGAGAGTGAGTATTAAGAGTTACCCACTGAGTTGCCTGGGCTTCTTTTGATCCGGAAACCGCAAAAGTTACTGCCTGATCAACCAAGGTTTTAACTACTACCTCAAAATAGACAGGCAGAGGGTTTTCTTCTTTATCACCCGTACGCAAGGCCTCAACAACACCAAGCCGCCCAGGGCGTGCAAGCGCATTCATGATGTTGCGAAAAGCACGTTGCAATACGTGTGTTTCAACATTGTTTGCAATCATAGCTACACTTCCATGGTCGAAAAATCTACTTGCGTCTTTAGCAGCGCTTCATTGCGTTTGCGCTTCTTTGCTTGAATGTGCTCATTCGATTCAGCAAGCAGCGCATTCCATCCTGCATCCTCGCAGGAAATAGGATCGAGCGTGTAAGCCGCATCCACCACTGCCAAGTCAAACGCTTTGTCGTGATCTTCGCCCATGACCATGCCATACCCATACGCACTGCCTATACGCACCACGCATGAAGTCATAAGCGCTTCCCCTAAATAAAAAAGGGATCGCCGCGCGCTTTCGCGCACTCGAAGCATGACCAGTTCTTCGGTTGGCTCTTTGACAAGAACAACGTCATGCTTTTGTTCGACTTCCCGCGCAAGTTGGTCAAGGACGCTACGCTGTCCTTCTACCAAGATGCGCGTACGAACGTTTCTTTCCATTTCCTTTTTCTCTCCTGATTTTTCTCTCTAGTTTTGGACAATAAAGCGCTTGCGCAGCTGTGTCGCAATAATTTCCAGCACTACAGCAACCGCCAAGCAGAAGTACACGATGACGCCTACTTCATGAATATTGAGATAGAAGCTACCTGCTAAGAACAGCTGATAACCAACGCCACCAGCACCTGCAACAGCCCCTACTGCAACCGCATTGACAAAATTGATTTCAAATCGAATAAACGTCCAAGAAAGCATTTCGGTAATTTTTTCTGGAACAACCGCCGAAAAAACCACCTGCCACCACGAAGCGCCAGAAGCTCGCAGTGCCTCAATAACGCCGGGATCAACCTCTTCAAAACTTTCAGAATAGGCTTTGACCAGATATGCCACGCTGTGGAATAAGAGACCTGTTACCGCAGCCTCAGGACCAAGGCCAATAGCTACCGTAAAAATAAGCACCCATAAAATGGTTGGTACTGCACGGAAAAACGACATGATGGCTTTAATAATGTTTGACACTGCCTTATTGGATAAATTCATAGCAGCAAACAAACCGAAGAAGAATGCAATTACCGCGCCAATAAAGGTGGTAAGAGCAGCCAGTGCAAGCGACTGAAGCGTGCCTACAATTACATCTTCCATACTAAAATGATTTACCAACCAGGGCTGAGTAAGCATGGTGGCAAAGTCTTCCAAAGCTGCCGGCACTGCTTCAGCCATAGGAATTTTACCGTAGTCCATAATCACAAAGGTAAATACCGTAACAGCCGCCAACGCACCAAGCGTAATCCATAGCACCGTATTAGATTTATTGGCAAGACGGGTTTTAATGCGTCCGCCATGGCTTCGCTTAATACCAAGGGTTGAATCGTCAAGCAACTTTGCTTCAGCAACACGTTCAGCAGAAGCAGTAGCACTAATGGACAAACTCATATGATTTGCCTCCTTACGTAGTTAGACGTTGCTTCGCAGGCAATTACTACCACGATGATGAAAAGCAAAATGAGTGCCGTGACACCATAATCGAAGCTCTTGTAATACACGTTGAACACAAAACCAATGCCCGTACCAGTCAAAATACCTACGAGTGTGGCATCGCGAATATTGGTTTCAACCATGTACAAAAGCCAGCTCACAACCGAAGTAATAGAAAGGGGAATAACTGCTTGGGTAACAATCTGTAAGTAACTTGCACCCGTAGAACGAAGTGCTTCAATTACTCCACCACTTATTTCATCAAGGGTTTCTAAGAAGCAACGGGTTAGATAACCAAAGCTTCCCAGGAACAAAACAAGAAACCCGGTAAATTCACTTTGATTAAACGAGAAAAGCAAGATGAAAGCCCACGCTACCGCAGGAATATTACGAAACAGCGAAGCAATGGCACGCACAATAAGAGAAGTGGGGCCACCAATGCCTACCGAACGACATCCCAAAACTGCTAAAACATAAGCAAAAAGAGCACCCATCACACTTGAAGCTACTGCCGACAAGATAGTGGAAAGCAACGCACTAAGTATTTGAGGTACTTTTTCAAACGATTCCGCTGTAGGAATGAAGTTGGTTGCCATCCAGACTATCGCAGAAGGAAAATCCACTACCGCTGCAATAAAGTCGAAGTCAACCGCTGCACCTGAAGCTGCATTAATAGCAATAAAGGCCACCGCAAGAAGTACGATAAAAATACTACGCTTTCTAAAAAACTTGCGGCCTTCGGGTGAATTAGGAAGAATAACCTTTCCTGCATCGGTAACATCACCCGAAGTAGGGCCTTCGGCTACCCTGCGGTTCAGGAAAGAAAAGGCACTCATAATGCCACTCCTGACAAAGCGCCTTCTTTGGCTTTACCGGAAACTTTGCTGGGGTCTTCGGCATCTTTGCTAGAGTCTTCATCAGTATTCACCACGATACCAGGACGATCAGGAGCCTTATTTACGAGTTCTCCTTCTTCTACCCCATCGGCATGTTCACGTACGTAGGGAGTGCCGTAGATGTAAGAAATCACTTTGGCATCCAATTCATCGGGGGTACCATCAAACACCAATTTGCCGCGGCGAAGACCAATAATGCGATCAGAAAATTCAACCGCATAGTCAACCTGATGCAAGTTAACCAAGCAGGCAATACCCAGTTCGTCACATGCCCAACGAAGTTGTTCCATTACGGTGCGCGAAGAACGGGGGTCCAAACTTGCAATAGGCTCGTCACATAACATAAGCAGCGGATCCTGTACCAAGGCGCGCGCAATACCAACACGCTGCTTTTGACCACCGGAAAGCTGATCAGCACGCTTATAGGCAAATTCTGCCAGGCCTACCTTTGCCAAAATATCAAACGCTTCCAGTTTTTCTTCTTCGGAATACAAACCCAAAGCACCAACAAGACTTGATTTGTAACCCAAACGACCCTGCAGTACATTTTCTATAGCACTTGCACGATATACCAAGTTGTAGTGCTGAAAAATCATACTGATGCGACGACGAACTCCGCGCAGTTGACGCTTCGACATTTTAGTTACGTCTTCGCCATTAAAAACAATGCTGCCTTCGGTAGGGTCAATCAGGCGATTTATGCAGCGCAAAAACGTTGATTTACCCGCACCGGAACAGCCAATTACACTTACAAATTCGCCACGACCAACCGTTACATTGATACCATCAAGAGCCTTGCTCTTGCCGTTGTAACTTTTGGAAAGGTCGTCGACAACCAGAAGGTCCGAATCAGCCATAATTCCTCTCCATGTAAAACTTACGGTGAAATAAACTTCGAATTACTTCGATGAAAAAGATCCCGCTGCAAAGCAGCAGCGGGATCAAAACTTACTGTGAGCTGTTAGCCAAGGTTACGAATGGGGTCGTACCAAGAATCTTCAACTGCTACAAACTTGGTCTTGTCGGATTCCTTTTCAACCAAACCCGTTGCGTTTTCATCATCGGAGTTGTAGAAAATTGCGCTGTTATTAGCGGTATCATCAGAAGTCATGGCATCGGTAATAGCCTTCTGCTCATCCTCGCTCAAAGTATCGGTGTTGTAGCAGAAGGGAGCATTCAGAACAGGAGTGATACCAATAATAGTGAACTGTTCGCCACGTACGGTATCGAAGGGTGCTTCTGCGTCATCCTTTACCTTATAAACAGCACCTACAGTATTGGGCTCGCCGGATACCAGGTCAAAGTACATATCAACATCAATATCATCGAATGCAGCAGCATCAGCATTGCCAGAAAGCAGGTTTACGGCAGAGCCCTGGTGGGAATCGCCAAACATGACCGAGCTAAAGAAGCCACCATCTTCCAGCAGTTCATCGGAAGATTCCAAACCAAACTTTTCAACGATGGAGCTTGAAGGAATAGCAAAACCGGAAGTAGAAGTTGCCGATACGAAGGAGAAGCTCTTACCCTTGATGTTGTCGATGGAATAAGTATCGCCATCCTTGTACTGATCAGCGTTTTCGGTCTTTACGCAAATGCGGCTGTAGTAGCAAGCTTCATCCAGAGTGCCGTTAGCATCGCTTGCCGTAAAGGCGCACTGAACTTTATCGTTCTTTTCGTTAGCCTGTACATAGCCCTCAGCGCCAAGGTAGCCTATCTGAGCCTTACCGGAAACAAGAGCCTCAATTGCTACGTTGTAGTCGGTAGTGGTCATAATTTCTACATCGCGACCAGTAGCATTCTTGATGATTTCTGCCACGGCATCACGAGAAGCTTCCATGTCGGCAGAAGAATTGTCGGGCAAAAATACCACGGTTAAAGGTTCGCTGCTTGAAGAACCTTCCCCAGAATCAGAAGAGCAGCCCGTTGCGAATAACACGGTGCCAAGCGCGAGCACTGCAGCAATAAGAACTGCCAAGGAGCGCTTTGCAAGAGTTACACCATTCATGCGTTTGTCCTTTTCCTTTCTTTTTTGGAACACTTGTCAAAATTTCAAAAGCGACAGGTGCGACTATAGATAAGGAAAAGAGCGAAAAAAATAGCTTGAACGCGGTTCTAAGACAGGTTTAAGAAAAGGATTCGAAACTTGAAATTGGCGTAACGTTTGTAAGAAAAAATGAGAAATATGAGTTTACGTTTAACCCCAATGACACGTTTTATTAAGAAAGTTCTAAAGAAGTTACTCTTGCATTTAACACATGTCTCTACCCTTTTTATGGGCTCATGTCAGAACGCGCGAGTTCGCGCCCGAACGCAGAGGTTTGTATAGGATCTCAGATCGAAATTCACTCGAAATATCTTTCCGGTGGCTTTAAACACTTTTTATTTTCCACAGGACAACATCCACAGAACGGCATGGCCAAAACAGAAAAAGCTGGAGGCAGTTGCCTCCAGCCCAAGTATTGCTCAACTTATTACTTAACCTGGCCAAGCTTTTATGCAGGCTTACTTTAAAGCTACCTAGTTATTCTTGCACTTGTTTATTCTCCCAAGTTACGAATAGGATCATACCAAGAGTCTTCTACAGGAATATAGCAACATTTATCAGATATCTTTTCCGCTAAACCTGTTGCGTTTTCGTCTTCTCCATCATAGAAAATTGCTGGATTAGAAGCCGTTTCGCTTGAGCACATCGCTTCGGTAATAGCATTCTGCTCATCTTCGGTTAGAGAATCAGTGTTGTAGCAGAAAGGCGCATTTAATACTGGAGTAACTTCAAGAATGGTGAACTGTTCGCCGCGAACTGAATCAAAGGGAGCTTCTGCATCGTCCTTTACCTTATATACCGAGCCTACCGCATTCGGTTCACCAGAAACTAAGTCTACATATTGAGCAATGTCAACATCATTGAATGCTGCAGCTTCAGCATTACCGGAAAGTAAATTTACGGCAGAGCCCTGATGGGAATCACCAAACATGACCGAGCTGAAGAACTTGCCGTCTTCCAGCAGTTCATCGGAAGACTCCAAACCAAACTTTTCTACAATGGCAGTCGACGGAATGGCAAACCCAGAAGTAGACGTTGCCGAAACAAAGGAGAAACTCTTGCCCTTGATATTGTCAATGGAGTAAGAATCGCCATCCTTGTACTGATCAGCGTTTTCAGTCTTTACGCAAATGCGGCTGTAGTAGCAGGCTTCGTCCAGAGTGCCGTTAGCGTCGCTATTAGTAAATGCCGCCTGTACCGCATTGTTCTTTTCATTTGCCTGGACGTAGCCTTCTGCTCCAAGCAAACCTACCTGAGCCTTGCCAGAAACAAGAGCTTCAATTGCTACGTTGTAGTCAGTAGTGGTCATAATTTCCGCGTCTCGACCAGTAGCATTTTTAATGATTTCTGCCACGGCATCACGAGAAGCTTCCATATCTGCCGATGAACTATCAGGCAAGAAGACTACGGTAATGGGTTCACTATTAGATGAACCTTCATTCGAATTTGATGAACAGCCCGTAGCAAACAGCATCGTACCAAACGCCAATGCAGCAGTAAGCAAAACTGCCACAACTCGCTTTGCGGTAATAGTGCCTTCCATGTTTTCATTTTCCTTTCTTTTCACGCACAAAAACAAAGACACTATAGGCAAGCAACGTAGCTATTCGATACGAGAAAATAAAGGCTTTAAAACAGTTTAAGATTGAATGCGTTCTTATAAATTCTTGGCAACATATCGCAAATTTTTGAAAGACGCATTTTTTATTCTCTTACAAAAATTAAACCATCCTTGTGCCTAAAAAAGGTAGCTCAGCAAACGCTACGGCAATTTAGTAGGTTCGTAGTTTCAAAATGCCACTACCTTAATAGCAAGCGGTTAGCGGCAGCCGGTTTATTTCGTGCTAACGGATTCGCAATTCCCCAACACACAGCACTATCAACAATTGGTGGTCGGATCATTCGGCATCAACGCACGCGTAACTCCCAGAATGCCACAGCGCTAGCAGCAGCAACATTAAGAGAATCTACTCCATGCGCCATAGGAATTTTCACCGTATAATCACACGCTGCAATAGTATGGTCAGAAAGTCCATCCCCTTCCGTACCCAGCACCAAAACAAGTTTTTCACACTGCTTTAAACAAGGATCGTCAAGGCTTACCGAATTATCACTGAGCGCCAGTGCGGCAGAAGTGAACCCTAAGTCTCGCAGCATTTGCAGACCCTGAGTAGGCCACGCATCACTTTGAATAGTTTTAGTTTCATCTCCGTCGATGTGATCAAAACCTAAAGTAGCCGAACTTTTGTCGACGGAACACTTATCAGCAACGCAGCTACAAACATCGCTGCCCAATCCAATATCCATGCCGATGCGCGTCCAAGGCACCTGAAATACCGTACCCATAGACACGCGAACTGCCCTTCGATACAAGGGGTCACAACAAGCAGGCGTAACTAAAATAGCATCCACGCCCAAAGCTGCTGCGCTACGAAATGCAGCACCCACGTTGGTATGGTTGGTTATGTCTTCCAAAATAGCTATACGGCGCGCTTTGGTAGATTCTAGAAGGTCGCGCACTGAAGGCAAGGGTTTGCGTCGCATTGCGCACAACACTCCTCGCGTTAGTTCATAACCAGCCAGTTTCTCTATTTCCTCTGCAGGGGCAACAAATACAGGAAGCGACTTATTGTTTTTTAGCTCTGCCGCAAAACTACCAGAAGATTCTTTCAAACAATTCGAACTAATTTCACCGTTGTTGCTAGAAGGCGCAACTTCAACATCACTGCTAGTATTATTCGATTCACTATGAAAACGCCACCACGCTGCCTGAGCGCGATCAATAAGTCCTCTCATAGCATTTAGCTTATGGTCGGGAATTAGCAGCGATAACGGTTCGTATCCTGCGTCAAAAGCGCGATCAATTACTTTATCGGATTCAGCAATAAAAATACCCTTTTCAGGCTCTAGCTTATTACGTAGTTGCACTTCAGTTAAACGTGCGTACACATCCAGCCGTTCGTCATCCAAAGAAGTGATTTTCTCTATCACGTTAACACCGCTCTCAAAAAACTTACACCACTAAAAGTGCTATTAACGGCAGTGTTATTACTGAAAGCACCGTTGTTAAAAAGGTAACTCGAGCTACTGTTTTTGTATCACCCGAATAAGCCAAAGAAAGCATGGTGCCATTCGATGCAACGGGCATTGCTGCCAGCAAAACCAAAATCGCCAGAATAAACGAATCATGCACAAACAATCCGAAGATAAAAAACACTGCAAGAGGCATTAAAACTAGACGAATTGCGGTTGTAACGTAGCTCCATTCATCAGTAAAAATATCGTGCAAAGGCATCTTTGCAATGGACGATCCTACTACCAGCATAGCTGCAGGCACCGTCATTCCACCCAGCAAGTCGCACGCTTGCTGGATAGGACTTCCAGGAGCGTTAATTTCAAAGATCGCTAAGACAGCGGCAACACTTGAGGCAATAACTGCAGGTTTTAATAGGGCATGACCTACTGCCCCTAATTGTTTGCGCCAACCACGACGCTCATCATCCGAATCTGCCGTTCCCGATATAAGCATAACCCCTACCGAAAAAATGACGATATTAAACACGATGTTATAAATTGCAGCATAAAGCACTGCGCTCTGATCTAAAACCGAAGCTAAAACCGCATACCCAATAAAGCCCGTATTACCAAATACCATCATGAATTCATGGGCACCACGCGTTACTTTAGGCATTTTGCGACACACTACTCGCCCGATTATAAGGCTTAATGTAATAGAAACGACAAAATAGAGCGCTGCATACAAAAGGGTAAACCCAATATCATGAGCGCTGGGTAGTGATTCACTAGATAGAACAGAATTAAGAATCAAGCCTGGAAGCGTGATATTAAACACCAGTTGCGAAAGCATAGTGTCAAAGGTGTCGTTCATTAAGTTCTTTTTGCGAGCAATAAAACCGCATACTGCAATAACGGCCAAAATGAACATTTGGATAGCGGTATGCTCAAATACTTCCATGCTTGTCAGATAGTCCTTTTTAATTCAGAAATTTACAGTTTTTGTATTTTACAGCCACCCTTGTCACTACCCAAACACCGCACCACAAAATCACAAAGATGTCTGCCAGATATATTTTTTGTAAACACCGCATTTCATCCAAATACCCTACACGGAAATACAACACAGAGGACCTAAAACATTGAAGATCTTATAGCCTTCAGATCAAAAGGATTAGTTGCCATGAAATGGGAAAATTTTTCTTCTAACACACAACTTCCTATAGCGAAGCACATAGCAATTAATGTAGTTTTCGCCTTGATTGGTACAAGTATAGGGATAGCAATGCGACAAGCGTGAGCAAAGTGCGACAAGTGGACAGGGCCTTGCCAAATCACGCGTCAATGACTGTGGCAAGTGGACAGGGCGTTTGTCGCATCATTTATCACATCACATCAACACTCGTGCGCAAAAAACAGGTCTTTTATCGCACTAAAACATGTTCCTAGTCAGAATCATTAACCAGCAAAACATCACCGCGGGATTGTGCAGCCACCTGAAGATCTTCAGTAAAGCCGCTTCTATAGAATATTATTCTGCAGAGCATTATTCTCAACAGAATTATTCTAACTAGAATAATTATTACGCGTTCTGCTTAGTTAGGCCAAAACGTCGCCTTATCAAAAAAGACAACGAAAAAGAATCTGACAAGCTAGATAAGCCCGACAGGCGCAGGGAGTTGCCTTTGAACTCAAGCTTCGCAAAGCAAGCATATAGGACAAAACAGCGAGCGACCCCGAGACGAATGCAGATGACGCGAAGAATTTGCGAAGCGTACTTTGGTACGTGAGCCTTACTCGGAGCGCTAGCTGTGCCAACCGAACCCCGCGCAGCGTCATTACGTTTAATGCGGGTGTAATGGCGTTTGGAAGAACGCCATTACACAAAAAGTGGCGTCCCAATGGGGCGCCACTAATCAAGCAATTTATGTAATATGCGCGTGACAAGCCTGGGCATTTGTCACGCCGCAAAACAACTTACATCATGCCCATTCCGCCGCCGGCACCAGCACCTGCGAGTGCGGACAGATCGGGACCTTCCTTAGGAATCTCGTTGATAGTTGCCTCGGTAATGAGGATCAGAGCAGCAACAGATGCAGCAGACTGCAATGCCGTACGCGTTACCTTAACAGGATCGTTAACACCCATTTCAATCATGTTGCCCTGTTCGCCATTTGCGAAGTTAATGCCTTCGCCCTTAGCAAAGCCCTTTACCTTTTCAACTACAACGGAGCCTTCGTAGCCTGCATTGGTAGCAATAGCACGCATAGGAGCTTCCAGAGCCTTGCGGATAATATCGATACCAACCTGCTCGTCAGCGTCAGCTGCTTCCAAGGTATCAAGAGCAGAAATTGCGTTGATTAAAGCAACACCGCCACCAGCTACGATGCCTTCTTCAACAGCAGCACGAGTTGCCTGAAGAGCGTCTTCAATGCGGGACTTGGTTTCCTTCAGCTCGGATTCAGTTGCAGCGCCAACCTTCAAAACTGCTACGCCACCAGAAAGCTTGGACAGACGTTCTTGAAGCTTTTCACGGTCGAAATCAGAGTCAAGACGATCGTATTCAGCGCGCATAGAAGCAACACGAGCATCAATTGCAGCAGGATCGCCAGCACCATCAACGATAACCGTGGTGTCCTTAGAAACCTTAACGGTCTTTGCGGTACCAAGAGCATCGATCGTTACGTCAGCCAAGGTCATGCCAAAGTCCTTGGATACAACCTTGCCGCCAGTAACAACTGCGATGTCTTCCAAGATACGAGCACGACGATCACCAAAGCCAGGAGCTTTAATTGCTACAACATTTAAGGTGCCACGCAGCTTGTTCAGAAGCAAGGTACCCAAAGCTTCACCTTCAACGTCTTCAGCAACGATAAGCAAAGAACGACCAGACTTCATGATCTGCTCCAGCAAAGGAACCAAATCCTGAATGGAGGTTACCTTAAGGTCGGTAAGCAGAATGTAGGGATCATTCAGTACTGCTTCCATACGCTCGGTATCAGTTGCCATGTAAGGAGAAATGTAGCCACGGTCATACTGCATGCCTTGTACAATGTCGATGTCGATACCAAAGGTCTGGCTTTCTTCAACAGAAATAGCGCCATCCTTGCCAACTTCGTCCATTGCTTCAGCAATCTTTTCACCGATAACCGCATCTCCTGCAGAAATGGTGCCAACGTTTGCGATCTGATCCTTGGTGGTAATTTCGGTTGCGTCTTCTTTAATAGCAGCAACAACAGCATCGGTTGCCTTTACGATACCGCGGCGAATACCCAGCGCATCTGCACCAGCGGTTACATTGCGAAGACCTTCGCTTACGATAACGTCTGCCAAAAGAGTTGCGGTGGTGGTACCGTCACCAGCAACATCGTTAGTCTTTACTGCAGCTTCACGAACAAGCTGAGCACCCATGTTCTCCACAGGATCTTCCAGCTCTACTTCGCGAGCAACGGTTACACCGTCGTTGGTTACCAATGGAGCACCAAAAGAACGCTCAAGAGCAACATAGCGACCCTTAGGGCCAAGCGTTACCTTTACGGCATCTGCAAGTTTCTTGACGCCTTCAGCCATGCCAGAACGGGCATCAGCCTCAAACTTAATTTCCTTTGCCATAAAAACAATTCCTTTCAAAGAAGTGTTACTAAAGTGATTGTTCTTTACTCAGCAAATACTGCGTAAATGTCGTCAGCACGAAGGATCATTACCTTTTCGCCTTCAACGTCTACTTCGGTTCCGCCGTACTTACCATACAGAACACGATCGCCAACCTTTACTGGCATGGGAAGATGGTTACCTTCGTTGTTAATCTTGCCTTCACCAACAGCCAAAACAACGCCCGTTTGAGGCTTTTCCTTGGAATCAGCTGCGATGTACAGACCGCCCGCGGTGGTTTCCTGTGCTTCGTCCTGCTTAACGACGATGCGATCACCAACTGGCTTAAGGTTCATAATGTACTTCCTTTCTCAAGGTTTGAACCGTGCAATAAAAGCGCCTTGAATTGCTATTCCTTAAAGAATTTGCGTCCGAGTTTTCCGCAAACTTACGGCAGCACATTCTTGGCATCTTTATCTTGCCCGTTTATTACCAAAGTTCACCAACAAGCCTTCTTCTAATCTTTTACAGATTAGCAAGAATTCTTATTTGATTGCTAGCACTCAAACCTATGGAGTGCTAACAGATATACATATTAGCAACTTAATCAGGGAATGCAACCCACCGTGAAGAAAATATGAGTGTATAACGCTTAGATTTTCGCAGGTTAAACAGATTGGATTTCAATACGAAAATATTTAGTATGACCAGGTACTTTGTATAATTTCCTTCGAGAATCACGAAAGAATTGTCCATTTTCTTGCGACAAGTTTTCTAAATTGTTACTTTTGCTACTGCCGTCATCTGTGCATAAGTTACTGCCACCACTTTTGAATAACCAGGCAACGGCGGTGTTTATATCTCAATTTCCACGACCGCATTAAGACCCATATCTTCACAGAGAGAAATAAGCTTTTTGTCAAGAGAAAACAACGTACCCGAAGTGCGACGAACCAACGTTAGGTAAAACATGTCATACACTGAATGATTTTGTCGCACCGCTTCCGCAAAGGCTTCATCGGCGTTGTCTTCCAAAGGGATAAATTTATCTACTAAGCTTATTGCTTTCTTAATACAGAATTCTGCTTCTTCTACGGGCATTTTATGTGCATGGACATATTTCCAGAAAGTATTTCTTACTTCAGCTAAGTACAATTCTGAAGCAATAATCTTTTCCTCTGGACAGATAAGACCTTGAAAGGCGCGGCCTTCTTCGGTGTCTCGAGCAATAGCCACCGCCGCACTACAATCCATAACTATCATCGCAAACCACCTAATGCCTCAAATATTTGATCGTCCCTTTCTTCTCTGCCTTGTCGCACCAGTTCGGCTGGAGAGGGAAAATCTTCGGGAATTTCTACGTGAGGAAAGGCATCTATTTCTGCAAAAATCTTTTTGCGTTTTTCAATGCGTGCTTGACGCTCTGCTTCTTCAGCTTCCCGTCTGGTCATAATTCGTTCGTTGTACGGACGATAGGCATCAGAAGATTTCGGTACCACTTCCCAATCGTTTCGATTCGCCCATTGGCGGTAAGCGCGCAAATAATCGCGCAAAATGTGAACCGTTTGTTGGGAGATACTGCGATCTTCTTTTGAAGCGCATACCTTCAATTCGTCATACAAGTCTTGCGGAAAGTCTTTCACCTGCAATGCCGGCATAGAATTTACCTCCTTCGACCGCAATACTTACAGAGCTGTAACGCCTTATCTTTCTTCAGCGCATTACCTTATAAATCTTCTTATTCAGAACCTTCTGCTACCAAACAGCAAAGAGAAGATTTTAAGACCATAAGCAGTATTAATCATATGCATGAAATATGACTACTATAGCATGCCTTTTGCATTACTAAAATAAAAAGGCAGTTAATACACCTAATCGAAAATCAAATGACCACCAGTAAAACTGAAGAAGTAAGCGGTTAGTATCAAAAAACCAGAAACCAAACAACACCAACAAGAGATAAAAGACAAAACGACAACGAATAGGGGGGGGGTTAAGGGGCAAACGACCGCCATAAGAGCCCAACTCAGGAACTAGAAAATACCTTTTCGTTTGCCGAGGCGCACGGCAAGCACCATTCCTCCTGTGGCGATCGCCACAAACGCAAGTGAAGCAGGCACTACAAAAGGTAAGTCACCAGTAACAGCGAGCTTACTCGTCTTATCAACTTGCATGGAAGACTTGACATTCTTACTGTCAACTGAATTCTTGCCACCATCCGCGGACGAAGAATGCACGGTATTGTCATCAGAAGCGGAACCACTCGAACCGCCTGGTGACACAGGCGTATCGGAAGCTTCGCTATTCACCGTAAATGCCTTAATCATCGCATTGCCCACACCCAAAACATCCGGTTGGCTACCAAAAATTGAAAGAGAAACACGGCCCTGTAGATCATCTGCTGTCAGCACGGTTACATCAGTCCACGTGGTACCGCCATCAGTACTATAGAAACTTTCACCTGCATTCGCCACGGCAGTCTGTTGCTTTTTCAACACAAATCCAGCCGCCTCTTCGTCAGGATCAGATGGGTCATGCCCCGCAATTTCCAAAGGTAAGTAGGAACCTCGCGATCCTTCAATAGTTTCCACTACCGAAAACCGCTGCCCTGCAGAAAGTTCTATCGGATCATCAAGCTCAATAGTGTGGTAGCCACTAAGCGAAACTACTTCCGTCTGACTAGTCACCAGTTGTCCATCGGTTGGACCTTGCGCTTTTTTATCAAGTAGATACACCTGCAACTGCACCGTTGAATCGGGCTCCACGGTAACCGCCGAAACTGCACGCAGCAATTCATCGTCTTCCGCCGTGAATACATTGGCAGCAGACGCATCGCCAAACGATCCCGGTGCCGCTTTAGCCACACTACCAATACCTAAATAGTCGTACTGATAGTTTGAATCGTAGTCGAAGGATCCATCCGTATCAGGAGTATCGCCTCTAAACGACGCAAACTGCAGCAAGAACCCCAAGGGTTTTGATGTTTAACCGACGTGACAGCCCCTTCGTCGCGCAAGTCGAAAGTTTTGAGATAGCCCGAATCAAGAACATATGCTGCCTTTGATTCATCTGCTATTTCAGGCTCGGCAAAAGCTGGCGAAGCACCTGTCAAGATCAGTACGACAGTAAGCAGCACGACAAGTACAGTCTTTTTAGCACCTGGCAGTATCTCAATTAGCCTGCTTTCGTCCTTACCTTATATAACGCAAACAATCACGGGGGCTTATGTTACTTCAGTAGTGCCTGGCTACAGCGCACGAATTTGCTCCGCCAGCCAATTCGCCCAAGCATCTACCCCTTCACCATTTGTAGCAGAAATAGGAAAAATAGGCGCGGTGGGATTCAGGTTCTTAATGTGATCGTAAAACAGTTCCTTGTTAAAGCTGAATACTGGTAAGGTATCAATCTTATTGAGAACAATAGCTTTAGAAGCCTGGAAAACGCCCGGATACTTAAGCGGCTTATCATCACCTTCGGGCACGCTCAGAATCATGGCTTTCATGTTTTCGCCCAGATCAAAGTCGGTCGGGCATACCAAGTTGCCTACGTTTTCCACAATAATAAGATCAAGGTTATCCAAATCCAGTACGTCAACCGCCCGGCGAATCATATCGCTTTCCAAGTGACATGCGCCGCCCGTATTAATCTGTACCGCTGCAATGCCCTGTTCCTTAATTTTTTCGGAATCAACCGAAGAAGCAATATCGCCTTCAATAACCGCAATATTGAATTCATCGCGCAATGCTTCGATAGTTGCCAAAATGGTAGAAGTCTTGCCCGAACCAGGAGATGCCAGCAAATCCAGTACGAATACTTTCTTTTCTTTAAATAATTCGCGATTAGACTGTGCAAGCTTATCATTTTTATCAAGAATAGGCTGTTTTAAATCAATCTGCATGGAATGCCTCCTGCGAACGTTAAACGCTTTAAACGCAATGTGATTTATAGCTTGTAGTGTTACCAACACAAAATAACGTATTATTTCCTATGTATCAGAAGAATCTTGTTCTTCGTCAGGAATGTCAACCTCAATGGAGTCTATGCGCAATTCTTTACCTTGCAGTAATTCCGAAAAAGCACTCCCGCATTCAGGGCACAACATATGGAAGCGATCGTGTTCGTATTCAAGGCCGCATTCAAGACAGATGCTCTTGGGCGGAATCATGGTTATTTCCAATTCGGCACCTTCACATAAAGTGCCTTCCGCAAGTGCCTCAAACGCAAAACGCAGAGCATCTTCAATGGCTTCAGTCATTTCACCAACCGAAAGACTTATTTTAAGAACCCTATCCGCTCCCGCATCCTGCGCAGCAAGCTGTACAGATTCCATAACGCCACTCATAATTCCTAATTCATGCACGGCGTTTACCTCTTTTCAGCCGTCTGAGCTTGTTCGTCTTCGCTTCCCCATAAATGCTCTTTGAACTTTGCTTTAGCGTATTTCAGCTCAGCCTTAGCCTCATCGGCCTCAAGTTGCTCCCGCTTGCGTGCTTCTTCTTGACGTTTAATACGTTTTCGTAAGCCAAGACGTGCTGCCAGCAAGCTTACTTCGTACAGAACGACCATTGCAGCAAACATCAAACCCATGGTAACGGGCGAAGCATCGGGGGTAACCATAGCCGAAAAAACAAGCAGGCCAACATATACTCCGCGCCAACTTGCACGAAGTTTTTTATAGGGAATAACGCCAAACATTACCAAGTAGAACACAATAAGTGGCATTTCAAAGCCAATACCAAAGCCTAGTTCAAACTTGATAATAATATCGACCCACTGGCTTGCCTCGGGAACAATCGTAGCGAACCCAGTTGCCTGGTCGGTCAACCATTGAAAAGCTGGATTCAAAATAATGCAGTAACAAAAAACCGTACCCAAGATAAACAAGCTTAATGCAGCAATAAACGTAGGAATAAACCATTTGCGTTCTTTAGGTTTGAGCGCTGGCAAGAAAAACGCCAAGATTTGCCAAAGCGTAATAGGAGCAGTAGCTACCAGTGCCGTCCACAAAGCGACCGTAATACGCACCGAAAATGCATCAAAAGCACCAAAAACATTGAGTTGAACTTGGCCCGATTCATCAAGAGGCATATATTGGGCAACAGGCGCAAGAAGGAACTGCACTACCGTATCGGTACCCAGGTAAAACACAAGCGTTGCAACGATAAGGCAAACCACGATACGCACAAGACGCATACGCAATTCACCCAAATGCTCCATAAGCGACATACGCGCGGGTCCAATTGGCATATCTATTCACCCCTTTCCGATGCTGCAGCGGGAGCCGCCTTTGCAGCAGGCTTAGATGCCGCAGAAGATGCTGCCTTAGGAGCAGATGCGGATGTCGCAGCAGCTACAGACTGAGGGGCGGGTTTATTCTGGATAGGCTTAGTGCCAAAAAGCTCTTCGGGAGTAAGTACTGGCTTTTGAGAAGTTAAGGTTGCAGAAGCTTTCGTTGATTGAGGTGTTACGGCGGCTACTTCACTAGTAGCACTTGTCGTATCGGCAGCGCTTGCCGCGGTGCCTTGTGCTACAGAAGCAGCTTGGACATTTTTGGCTGCCGCTTCTTCCTTCATAGCACGCCTGTTGGCTTCAATTGCTTCTTTTTGTTCGCGCGCTTTACGTTCTGCGCGCTCTTTATCGTAGCGCGCTTTACGTTCTGCAAAACTTTCTTGTGTAACCGTAGGAGCGGGCTTTGATTTTGCGGAAGCAGCAGAAGAACCAGCCGAAGATGCCTTCTTACCCTGGGTGCCATCCACATCTAGGACTTCACCCTTAATAACTGATTCCATTTCAGCCTGTGCCTGCTTAAACTTACGCAAAGCAGCACCAAGTGTTTTTGCCATTTCCGGCAACTTGTCAGGCCCAAAAATCAAAAAGCCGAACAATAAAATTATGAACAGCTCAAAGCCGCCGATACCGAACAAGTCTAACTTCCTTCTCTTACAGAGCAGTTTTGCAAAACACTTTTCGCTTCCTGCAGGCGCCGCAAGCGCTATCGCCTCGCGCCGACGCTATCACCTACCGCCAGCAGCGTAGCTGCCTTTGCAAAGATTATCATCTGCCAAAAGCGCGCCTCGCAAAACAACAACGTCGAAATGCTAGTTACCTCCCAGAAACATTAGTCCCATAGTTGGAAGGGATAAAGCGAGAATCAAAATAACGCATACCGCAATTACAAAGACACGCCACAAAAACTGCTTGCGAGCTGCCTTTTCTTGCGCTTTACGCTGACGCTCAAGTGCACGTTCTTCGCGCTCTTTAAGCTGCTTTGCTGTCATTTTTTGTTTCTTGTTGGCCATAAACCAAAACTTCTTTCTCGTTGTGGGAAACCTTAACGCAGAGCACCTATTCTCTGCTTCAAGATTCGACCAGAGGAAAACTTAAGAACGCAAACGCCCACGAACTTCTAAAACATGAGCAATAACCTTGGTGGCACCTTCCCCTACATGGAGCCTTCCCTCATCGTAGAGAATTTTGCCATTTACCATAGTCATAATTACATCGCTATTGCTGGCCGAGCCAAGCACAGCAGTAACAGGATCGGTCGTAGGAGTTTGATGGGAGCCCGATAAATCGATCGCAACAATGTCCGCCAATTTACCCACCTCAAGCGAACCAACCTTATCATCAATACGCAAAACTTGGGCAGCACGAAGCGTTGCCATTTCGAGAAGGGTCTGCGAATTCAGGAATTCACGACTAAGTGCACGCTGAACCATAAGCTCGAAGCGCATTTCAGAAAACATGTCGAGATAATTTACCGAAGCAGGAGCACCCGTGCCTAAGCCAATACGTAAGCCCGAACGCAAATATTCGCTTACAGGGGCCACGCCCATACCTAACTGGGCACTTAAGCTGGGACATACAGCAACTGCCACATCGTAGTCGCGCATATGGCGAACGTCATCTTCGGTGACACAAACACCGTAGAGCATCATCACATTTTTAGCCTCAAACAATCCCCAGTTCAAAACATAATTAACCGGAGTTACTGAAGTAGGCAACCAAGGCGGAACCTCCACAAATCCACGATGATCAACCGTAATATCAAGACCTGCTGTTGCGCCGTACCGCACAAAACGAACTTCTTCATTACTTTCCGCAAGCTTCAATGAAACAGGAAGATCGTTATGATCAGCAGCATACTGCGCTACACTACGATACATTTCTGGATGGCATTCGTATACCGGATCGGGCGCTACACCAAGCATAATTTGGTCGGGATCCACCACCTGGGACCACTTTTCCAAATCGCTATCCATCTTTTTCATAGCATAATTAACCAGGCGCTTATCAATTGCTCCAACCTCGCGATAAATTACGCCACGCAAACCGCAATCGCGAGCCGCAAACACTGCCGCACCGGTTGAAGTGGTATCGGCAATAGTAGTAACACCTGCCGAAAGTTCTTCCAAACAGCCTAAATACGCTGAATCATACGCTTCGGATTCCGTGATACGAGAACGAAGATCGTTGATATTCTTGCGCCATTCCACAAAAGGCAAGTCCTGCACAAGACCACGAAAAACGCCATCTTCAACGCGCGCATGCAGGTCGATAAAACCAGGAGTAAGTGCCGCCATTCCAAAATCTTTAACTTCTTCATCGGGATAGCGCAGACGCATCATTTCTGTTGTGCCAATATCGGCAATAACACCATCACGAACAAGAAGCGCACCGTTTTCCATAGGTTCGGACGAAACGGGAACGATATATTTTGCGCACAATAACATGCTTATCCTCCTGACCCAATAATTCTTAGTCATGATAGCATTTAAGCGTTTTATTCTTAGTTAATTCACCACGATTCACAGTACTTGGATATGTGAATACGGCAAAGGGCGCTAAAATAAGCGCATTATATGAAACAGAAAAGGAAACCCATACCTTATGACTATAGATTCGAAAGAAGCTCACAAGGCCGTACACTCTATTGATAATGCAGCTGATAAAGACGTTCCCGCAGCCCACTCCATCGACACCGCCACAGGCGAAGATGCTCCTGCTGAACTTTCTTCAACGCGCGTCAAGCAAATTTTTACCGATATTGCCTGGAAATACGAACGTTTCAATGCACTTTCCAGCTTTGGTCGCTACCGCAGCTGGTTGCGCACCTTAATTGACAAGTCGCCTATTACCTCGCAATCACGCCTGCTGGATATCGCAGGTGGCACAGGAGATGTGGCCTTTACCGCATGCGCCCAAAAGCCACCCGCCTCCATCGTGCTTTCCGACTATACGCCCGCTATGCTTGAGGTAGCACAGGCCCGTCTTAATGCAGGTGAAGCCAAAGGGGTTCCTGTTGAGCTTGCAGTGGTAGACGGTCAGGATATTCCCTACGAAGATGAGTCCTTCGACATTCTTACCATGTCCTACGGTATTCGCAATATGCCTGAGCGCGAACGTGCACTATCGGAAATGTATCGCGTTTTAAAGCCTGGTGGTGCGCTGTGCGTGCTGGAGTTTTCCACTCCCCCTAACCCCCTTATGCGTTTGGGTTACCGTATTTATTTGCGCTGGGGCATTCCTGCATGGGGCAAGATTGTTACGGGTGACGCATCGGGCTTTGTATATTTGGCAAAATCAATTAAAGCCTTCCCGAACCAGGAAGGCTTTACTAAGATGCTGAAAGATGCAGGTTTTTCACGCGTGGAATACACCAATGTTACCTTTGGAGTGGCGGCAGTACATATCGCGTATAAGGATTAATCTACAGCCCACCACCGCTCATAAGAACAAACACACTATAGTCCGCCGCCAGTTACAAGAACAAAAACTGCTATAGCAAGAATTACTGCGCAGGAAAGCAATCCTGCAACTGTTCCCTGTTTGTTGTCCATAGTTACTTCCCTCGCTTTCGTAGAGGTATCGGGCATCAAATTACTTTGTTGAGCAAGCTGCGTAATAGGCCGCATCACCATCTACATTGTAGGCTGTATCACCATCTAAATACTTGCTCGACGATTTCTTATGATGAGCAGCTGACTTCGCTAATTACGTTTTGCACTGCGGCGTTCGGGAAGCAACCCTTCCAAAAACACCAGCACAACCGATAGGGCAAAAATTCCAAACAGCTTTATTAATCTTGCATTCATGGTTGCACCTCTTTACTTATTGCCACGCCTCTTTTTCTTTGACACTTAAACAATACGCGTGCAACCTAACAGCAACCTTAAGTGTGCCTTACCGTTTCATGGAAGTTTGCGCTACACTCTGTTTTGAAAATCAACCCGAGGAATCGAGGAACCAATGAAGCGCGCAATTGATCCCATTGAACACGCATCTGAAATTATGCAAGGCGTTAAGAATGGTGTTTTGCTTACCACGAAAAACGGTGACCGCGTAAATGCCATGACCATTAGCTGGGGTACCCTTGGCATTGAATGGCACAAGCCTTTGTTTACCGCTTTCATTCGCCAGAATCGTTTTACGAAGGAATTCTTAGATGCCACCGGTGAATTTACGGTCAATATTCCTGTTGGCGAATTCGATAAGAAAATTACCGCCGTGTGCGGATCTAAATCTGGTCGTGACATGGATAAAATTGCCGAACTTGGCTTAACCCTCGAAGAGCCCGAAGTGGTTTCCGCACCCGGTATTCGCGAACTCCCGCTTACGCTTGAATGCAAGATTTGCTATGTGCAGAACCAGGATTTAAGCGCACTTGACGAAGAAACGCTTGAGAAAAACTATCCCGCTGACGAAAACGGCTTCCGCGATTTTCACACCGTCTACTGCGCTGAAATTGTTGCAGCGTATGTGATTGAATAGACCAACGAAACAAGCAATACGTTCACTATACTGAGCCGCTCTAAATGGGCGGCTCCTATTGCAAAGAAAATATTAATACGCATCATCAAGCGAGGCGTGGGCGGCGACATCACAATCCAAGCTAAAGAACTTGCCTGCTTTATAGCGATCCAACGCCACCAGTGCAATCATGGCAGCATTATCGGTACATGCTGAAAGCGGCGGCATAGTTAAACGCACGCCCATTTCATCACACATTTCTTCGTAGGCATGACGCAATTCGGGATTAGCTGCCACGCCACCCCCAAGACAAAATTCTTTAGCACCCGTTTCTTCGAGCGCTGTTTTAGCTTTTGCAACTTGCACATCAATAACTGCTGCCTGGAAACTTGCCGCTACATCTGATTGATTTACGTCACGACCTGCTTGCTTTTCTTTTTGTAAGTAAGTCATAACCGATGTCTTTAAACCAGAAAGCGAGAACTGCAAGTCACCCGAATGCATAAGCGCACGAGGGAACTGAATTGCTTTCGGATTACCCTTTTCTGCGAGTTTAGAAATAAGCGGACCTCCTGGATAGCCCAAGCCCATAGCTTTAGCCACCTTATCGAAGGCTTCTCCCACCGCATCATCTAAGGTAGTACCCATGGTTTCATAGTTGCCCCAGTCTTTTACATGAACCAGCATGGTATGGCCACCCGAAACCAGCGACACCACCATAGGTGGCTCAATGTCAGGACGGGCCAGCTTGTTCGCATACAGATGGCCTTCCAAATGATTCACCCCAATAAGAGGCTTGTCCGCTGCCCAAGCAAGTCCCTTAGCAAACGCAAGTCCGACCACCAGTGCACCAACTAAACCCGGCGCATACGTAACTGATACCGCCGCCAAATCCTGCCAAGTTAAGTCCGCCTTGTTCGTACGAATGCGCGCTTGCTCTAAGCATTCCTGTACTACCCCACCAATGGCTTCAATGTGCTTACGGCTTGCAATTTCAGGCACCACGCCACCAAAACGGGAATGAAAATCAATTTGTGATGCCACCACATCAGAAACAATGGTACCCGCTTCATCAATAAGTGCGGCAGCTGTTTCATCGCACGATGTTTCAATAGCAAGAATGAGCTTGCCTTGGATTTGCAGATGACTAGCAGAGTTGTGAGATTGAGAAGCAAAAGCATCTGAAGAATGTCCCTGTTGACGTTCTTCAGAATCCACTACCTTAGTCACATCGCTGAAGTTAGACTCATGAGCTTCAACAGTTGCTTGCGCTGCCTTTACGGCATCATTGAGACGCAGCTCCATACCTGCTACATCGTGTTCAGCCAAAGGAAGTGGACCCGTGTAAATAACCGCATCTTCTTTATCGGAGTAATAACGAGGACGAACCCCTATACGTTGCAAGCCCAGTCGCTCGTAGAATGCATGAGCACTCGTGTTTGAAGCACGCACTTCAAGAGTCATTTCATTTGCGCCTAAGTCGCGTGCATCGCGCGCAATATGAGCCAATAGCTCTTGGGCAATTCCGCGACGACGATAGGCAGGATTCGTCGCTACTTTGAGTACCTGAACTTGTCCATCAACAATCCAACCACCCGCGTAGCCTATAAGCTTTGCGTCTTCTAGATTTACCGCGCGCTTGGAAGAATCGTTCATTTCGTACGCCGCCCACCAGGTACGGTCACTCCGCGGTAACTCATCTAAGATTTGCGAAGCATGCCATGCATCGCTTCCCATTGCTTGAGCCTCAAGCGCCTCCACCGCAGGGACCCACACTGCTTTAAGAGGTTGATAGCGAATTACGGCGCCACCCTGAACACCGGTAGTAAGGTCTTTTTCGTCCAGAGTATCAACTGACCCTGTAACAATTCCTGACGTTTTCGCTGGCGCAGCTTGCATCGATTGCTGAATTGTTGCAGGCTGCGAAGGATTAGGCTGCGCTTGCTGTTTAACCTGTTTTACCTCTTGTTGTTTGGCGAACTTAGCACGTTCAGCCTCTTCCGCATCCGAAAGACGAGTGTACACGGGAAGCAACACACAAGGGTCGCCAATATTGCCTTGATTATATGCTTGCGCGGCTAGACCAAATTCCCCCGCCTGCCAGGCTGCCTGAGCCGCCAAAAGCAAACCTTTTCCTGTGGGGTAACAATATTCCTGCGCAAGGGCACCCTGCCCTTCACAATAGTCGGAATACTTCTTTAGGGCATCACCCGTAATAAGGGTTTCTTCCTCAGAAGCGCCGCCCAACCACACAGGCAGTTCGGCTGCTTTCATCACAAAATCTGAATTCAGGCGTTCTACCCCTTCATCACTCAATCGATAGCGCACAGGATACACTTCTTTGCGCATGGCGTCACCCAGAACCACAACCGACCCGCGCACGCCAACATCCCACTGCTGCCATGCCTGAGCATCTGCAGTGGAAACGCCAAACAGCGGCACGCCAAGCCCAATAGCAATACCTTTTGCACTTGCCATGCAAATACGTACACCCGTAAAGGATCCAGGACCACGGCCGCACACCACACACGCCACCTGGTCGCGAGAAACTCCCGCTTCAGCAAGTAGGGTATCAATTTCTGGAAGCAGCTTCACATTCGATGCGCGAAAGGCTTCAGTTTCTTGCGAAGCCACTAATTCGATAGTGTGCGCCTTACAATCAAGACGACCTATACCAACCGAAATCATTTCGTTTGCGGTATCAAAAGTAAGTACAAAGTCCTTCATACGATTCCGTTCTATTTCAATGCTTGCTGCCAGAAATCAAGCAGTTGAGCAGCAGATCCCAAAGCGCGTGCCTTGATGCGACGTACGTTGCCCTGCACTGCCTCTGGAACTACTTCCAAATACACTTCAAGTCTATCTTCGGGCATATCATCAGGAAACTTAGAGGCCCACTCTATACAAGAAACCCCATCACCTTCCACGATGCCATAAAAGTCTATATCTTCCAGTTCTTCCGGGCTTTCCAGGCGATACAAATCGAAATGATGAAGCGGCATACAGCCATCATCGTAGGTAATTGCCAAGTTAAACGTAGGGCTGGTCACCGGACCTTCAATATCAAGCTCTTCAGCGATCCCTTGCGTAAACTGGGTTTTACCCGCACCTAAATCGCCGTCGAGAGTAATAACATCACCAGGGCCGACCACCATAGCAAGTGCCGACGCTACCTGCTTGGTTTCGCTTGCCGATTCAGTTATAGCAATTTCTATCCATTGATCGGTCATGGGTTACCTACTCCATCGGAATAAATTCAATCATGTAAAAAACAAAGCGCTGAACAAAGATCAGCGCTTTGAGTGTATCACGTAACCACGGTATTTAAATTCGAAGACACCGAGCCCGTTCTGCCAACTTGCCTCCCATTAAGGAAACAAGTACAAACAGATACAGCCATTTCCGGATAACTACCGTCGTTCTATCTTCGTCGTTATAACTACCACCACACAGTTTTCGCTGCTGCTAGCGGATAGTCTTTTCTGCCGCGGTTACTACATGCTCCATCGTAACGGACGTGGTAACTGAGCCTAGACCGCCTGGAACAGGAGTAATAGCATCTACAACAGGCTCGACAGAATCATAATCAACATCGCCGCAGATCTTGCCATTCTTGTCAAAGTTGATGCCCACATCCAACACAACCTGACCAGGCTTGAAATAACGCGCATCATAAGCACGTGCGCGTCCTGTTGCACAAATAACAATATCTGCCGTATGGGTAATTTCTGCCAAATCAGTTGTGCGAGAATGACAGATGGTCACACTTGCGTTGCGACGAAGCAACAGCATTGCAACTGGTTTGCCTACCACCAAACTACGACCCACCACTACGACGTGCTTTCCTTCAACAGGGATATTGTAAAAATCCAGCATCTTTACACACGCTTCCGCCGTGCAAGGTGCATATCCTTCTACCGCATCCGTAAACACCGCACCCAAAGAAGCCGTGGAAATACCATCGATATCCTTTGCCATGGCAAGTTCATCACTTACCAGCTTTTCTTCCATGTTTTCCGGAAGAGGGCGGAACAGCAAGCAACCGTGGATTTTAGAATCGCCATTAATGCGGCGAAGCTGCAGAAGCAATTTTTCCTGGGAAGCCGTTTCAGGCAGATCAAAAACACGCGTCGTAATACCCAACGACTCTGCACGACGAACTGCCGTGCGTTCGTAGCTCAAATCATCAGGACGAGCGCCTACGCGAACCAAAGCAAGCGTAGGTTCAATGCCTAAAATTTTTAGACGTTCAATTCGGTGAGCTAAGTTATCCGCAATAGCTTCAGTTACAGGGCGGGAATGCAAAACGTGAGTCATTATGGTTACCTGATTTCTTCTAACACGTAGTGGTAAATCTCGTCCGCGCGACGACCGCTTTCCGTAATAAGTCTGTCCGCTTCATCAGTATACCGCGCCGCCAGTGCACGGTCGTCCAACATTGCAGCATTA
>CATYOF010000015.1 GCA_958410215.1 uncultured Cryptobacterium sp.
GATGATTACCTGAACTTCCTGAAGGGCGGCAGTTCCAAACCGCCTATTGAATTGCTGCGCGGTGCAGGGGTAGACATGATGGATGCCCTCCCTATCGAAAGCGCTCTTACCCAATTTGACGAAATGATTAATGAAATGGCACAAACGTGTCGTGCCCTTAAAGCAGAGAGCGCCACTTCTTCTACGGGCATGGATTCCTCGGATACAGATAGCACTAATACCAGCGTAAACAAGGTACCCGCCAACGAAACCACAGCCAGCGATGCAAACGCTTCAGGCTCACATAGCGCAGAACCTTCTTCCGTTCCTGACGCTTCCACCAATCGCTTTACCAACTTTAACGCCCAAGAGCTTAGCGAATCGCTTAACAAAATGGAGGGTGTTTTTGTTTTAGCTACCACCAACGAAGATGGCAGTCCCGATGCTGCTATTTTCGTACCGCGTATGCTTGATAAAAGCCACCTTATTATGTTCTTGGCTCCCAACCGTTCTCGTGTAAACCTCGAACGCACTGGCCAAGCGTGGGGCGTATACGAAGTACTTAACCCTGAAGCTACCGAAAAACAACAGCGTTATGCTGGTGCGCGCATGAAGCTTTCCCTAGTAAAACCCGAAGGAGAAACCGCCAAAGAATTTGCACACGTTACCGCTAACTTCCCTGCCATGAATCCTGCCGCTTTGGTGCTGCGCATTGAGCAGCTTATCGCTTTAGGCTAGCTATGAACGAAGCAACTCTTGGTATCGCAGTAGCGCTCACCTTACCCCTAATGGGTACCACTTTAGGTTCATCGTTTGTGTTCTTTTTGAAAAAGGATATGAACGATTTGGTACAGAAGATTCTTCTTGGCTTTGCAGCGGGTGTCATGATTGCAGCTTCTATTTGGAGCTTACTTATACCCGCTATTGAAATGGCCGAAGAACAGCAGGTTGCTGGTTGGCTTCCTACTGCCATAGGTTTTCTTCTTGGCATGGGTTTCCTGCTGGCGTTTGACCATTTCCTACCCCATCAACATCTTGATAGCGCAGAACCCGAAGGCATGAAAAGTTCCATGAAGCGTCCCACTATGCTTATCTTTGCGGTGGCGCTTCATAATTTGCCTGAAGGTATGGCCGTTGGCGTAGTGCTTGCAGGTTTTCTTACCGGAGAAGCAAGCATAGCCCTGGCAGGTGTTATTGCCTTAGCTGTTGGTATTGCGATACAAAATGTTCCTGAAGGGGCAATTATTTCTGCACCACTTCGGTCGTGTGGACTTTCGCGCAAAAAGTCTTTCTTATATGGGTTTCTCTCTGGTGTAGTTGAGCCTCTAGGTGCTCTTTTAATGCTTGCGTTTGTAGGGGCTATGACACCTGCACTTCCCTATATTTTAGCCTTTGCTGCAGGAGCTATGATGTATGTCGTAGTGGAAGAGCTAATTCCAGAAACGCAAAGCGGAAAGCACACCAATGTGGGTGCCATTGCTCTTGCTTTTGGATTTGTGCTCATGATGGTATTGGATACTGCCCTAGGATAATCGGACGACTATCGAGCAATTCACAAAAGAGATTCCCTTTGAAAAGGAGATTCGAGTTCTTGAGTAGGCTGCCTTGTCTTTTTATTCAAGCAGCAGCTTCGCTTTATCTCGCTTTTCAAAACACAAACGAGCGAAGCGGATATAGCGCACTAAAGTCTTTGCCATCCCCTTCTTTCCCAAAGCTAATCAGGGGCTTCGCTTTCTTTCCTGCGTTTTTCAAAGCGAAGCTCAGAATGTTACTTTCATAAAAGACAAGGCAGCCATACCGAAAAAGAATTACCGTTCATGTCTCAATGGTTTTCACCAAAACTGCCAGTCCAGGTAGCTAGCATCCTTAGCAGACACTTCGTCCTCACAAGGACTCGGCAAAGCAACCGTTGCGATTACAAAAAGCGTACGTGCATACTCTTATCTTTGTAGTGCGGGTGATGCTTCACAAAACGCCAGCGACAAATTCGCGTGATAATAAGCGACAGCACTCCCACTATTAAGAAGGGTACGGTAATTTCAAGCACCGGGACATTCCATTCAAGAAACGCATAGGCACTTGCCAGAAGAAAGAATCCAGAAATGACAAGGGAAATTACTGTGAAGAACTGGATAAGTACCTCTTTGGCTTTCGTAGGAGAATGCATCCAAGACACCACAAAGTAAATGACGATTGCCAATATAACAAGGACAATCACCAAAGGTAACGATTGCAGCATCCTAATTAAAAGACCCATACCTAATCCCTTACTATCTTTTACTCTTCTATCATACCGTTTTTAGCGGTTTTTATTCATTACAAGAAGGCAACTAGATGGCACTTTTCGTCCAAAGTAAGGCTCTTACTTTACGTCTCGTGAAGAACGAAATCATCAACCAAGTTTCAGCTGCAAAGATTATTCATCAATGAGGTAAATCTAATGCATAAAACGCATGATATATCACCTAAAGAATGACGTACCATCAATACCGTATTATCAAATAATTATGCCCATGCAGGAGTTGCCTTATGCAAGGAAATCGTCGTTATAGCTACCTTATGATGATCGCCCACCTGTGTGACGACCTTAATCAAGGTGCTTTAGTTGCGGTAATACCTTTTCTGGTTTTACATAACGGCTATTCCTATGCTGAAGTTACCGCATTACTGCTAGCTTCAAATGCTGCATCGGCTATTATTCAACCCTTATTCGGATGGCTTGGCGACAAAAAACCTCGTCCTTGGCTGATGGCCTTAGGCATTTTCCTTGCTGGCATCGGCATGGCAGGAGTGGGTGTTCTGCCAAATTATCCTTTAATTATGGCATCAGCCATGATAAGTGGTATTGGTGTTGCCATGTTCCATCCCGAAGGGGGACGTCTGGGCAATTTAACCGCTGGCGAACAAAAAGGTAAAGGTATGAGCATCTTTGCAGTAGGAGGCAAACTTGGCTTCACCTTTGGGCCTTTAGTTGCCACTGCCACCATTACGCTTTGGGGCTTGCCGGGAACCCTTATTTTTATTGTTCCTTCGACGTTGTGCGCCGCAGTACTTCTTTCGCAAAATAAAGCGTTACTTAGCTATAGCAGTCCCGATAAAAAATCTGCCGATGAAAACCTATATAAGGACAATTGGCTCGGCTTTGGTTTTGTAATGGGTGCCATTTCTTGCCGCTCCATTATGTACTATGCCTTCCTGTCGTTTATTCCTTTGTTCTTGGTTTACAACTTAGGCCAAGAAGAAGCCTTTGCTTCATCGGTTATTTCACTGTTTGCTCTGGTATGCGCCGTAGGAACCATTGCTTCAGGCTGGGCAGGACAAGCACTGGGTGCAAAAAAACTTATTATTGTCTCTTACGCCTGTGTTGCAGTTGAAGTAATTATCTTCGCTTTCAATGGATCGCTTGTTGTAGCCCTCATCCTTATTGCGGTACTAGCACTTACCTGCGATATTTCATATCCTTCAGCCGTTGCAATGGGACAAAGCTTTGTACCTCATCACTTAGGAATGGCATCGGGTCTTTCATTTGGCGTTATGGTGTGCATCGGCGGATTAATGACCCCCGTATTTGGGCTTATCGGCGACTACTTTGGGCTTCAAGTAGTTATGCTGTGTGTTACCGCAATTGCTATTTTGGGCATCATTATCACACTGTTTATCCCAAAGAACAGGCCCATGAAATAGTTCGAAATCCCCGCGTCTTTGGTTACTACCATCTGCAGAAAACCATGCATTATCGCCTGGATGGTGCTCACTTATTCTCTTCATGCGCAGGCTCAGCTAATCAGATGCGAATAAAGCTAGGAGCGAAGCGAACATAACGCACAACAGGTTTTCGCATCCCAAAAATATATGGAGCTAATCCGAGGCTTCGCTTTTTTACGCTTTATTCTTCATCTGGCTTCGCAATGCGCATTCAGAGAATAAGTGACCACCACTATGGGATTAATAAGGGAGTTTTATACCAATGATTCTCTGCAGCACCTTATTACCCATTTGTCGAGGTTCCTGATCCTGTTGAAGAACCAGAGCCATCGTTTCCATTGGAGCTTGATCCTGAACCCGATCCTGAATTGGATGACCCAGAACTCGTACCTGAACCATCGCCCGTTGATCCGTCGCTCGTATTCCCCGATCCGCTACTCGATCCAGAATTGTTCGCGCTATCAGATCCGCCCGAGTTTCCCGAACTTCCTGTGTCACTTGAAGTATTCGAACCCTGAGAAGTGCCCTGATTATTGGTAGTACCCGAACCTTCCGCTGTTCCGTCCTCAGCTGGAGCATTGTCCGTAAAGGAAGTGTTGCCAGAAGAAGCATTGTCTTCCGCATTTTGATCAGAAGTTGCATTTGGGGTAGCGCCCGTGTGCGTCGGATGAGCCTGATTGGTAATTACAGGCAAAATAGGATCGGTCTTAGTACCAATACCCTGTCCCTGCGTAGCAAATGAAATCACAAAGGCACTAATAACAATAGCGATTAAAGAAGACACTACTGATACCACTAATACCTGACGTTGAACCTTTGCCTTGCGACCACGTCGCTCGTGCGCACGCCTTAAGGCGGGATCTTCCCCTTTGCCATGAGAAGCGCGATAGCGGATATCATTGGCATTCATCACCCGCGTTGCATCAGACATTACCGCAGCTTTGCGGGTGCCCGCTTCGGATTCATGGATGCGATCTTCAGAACTGCCAGATTCGCTTCCAGCCCCCAGCGAGCTCCCTGAATATTCAGTGCCTTCGCTATTGAGCAAGGTGGTAGAACTTGCATCGCGCAGTTTATCCGCCGAAGCAGAAAGCGCCTTTTTATACACCTGAGAAGAAACTGCAGAAATCACCGAGCCAATAGCCGCACCAATGAGTGATCCCGCTACACCAATAACAGAAGAAAGTAAAAATACGGTAGCCGCCGCCAAAGCACCAGCAATAACCTGCGCTATGGACAAGTCATCAAACAGATTGCGTAAAAACCCCTTGGACTTTGGCGAAGCTGCCGTTTCAGAAGCACTCTGACCGAGAACAGAATGAGTAGTAGCGTTTATAGTCTGATTTGAGTGCGATTCCTGCATGGTATGTTGTTTAATTTCCGTCACCTACGTGCCTCCTTCGCCTTACCAAGCTAGCAAGCACCCGGAAATTCTTAAAGAGCATCCACTTACTCTTCATTCATTCTTAACCGCTTCGACACGGAAATACAACTAAAAAAGCATGACTGCTAAAACACTCATAGCAATAATGCCCGCAACAACCGTTACCACATTTGCCAGTCCCGCCAAACCTTCATCGCCTTTAAGCCACATAGTGAAAACAGGACCTAAGCCTGCGGCAGGAGCCCACAACATAGCAGCAACAACCAGGCGCGTTTCATAATCAAAGGGCAAAAGCATAAACACCGCAACACACAACACGCCAGAGAGAATAAAACGACATAGAACAATACGAACCAGCTGGCCAATCTTGCTATGATCAATGGAGAAGTTAACCATCAGTCCTAAAAGTAGCATAGCCAAGAACGAATTTGCTTCTGCAACAGGGTGAATAAACGTAGCAACTTGCTGCGGAATTTGCACTCCTGCTACCGCAAGAATAATTAATAAAGCATACAAATCGAAGGGAACTGATTTAATTAATCGCTGCAACGCCAACAGTATACGCCCCGCAAGCGAAGTGCCTTTTTCTACCAATGCGCTGGTGAATGGATAAATTCCACCGTTAGTCATGAGCGCATTCCCCGCATCAAACAAGCAAATTGCAACAATGGTATGCGAAGGAAACATGGTCATAGCAAACGGCAACACAAAGTTTCCGATGTTGTAACCAGAAATATTGCACATCATAAAGACTTTATGATCGCGATCTTCACGCCACGTAATAAGCATGGCAACAAACCAAGGTATAAAACAACAGATAAACCCAACCGCTACTATGATGATAAGTGACGGATTAAATTCCGATGTCACAAAGGCATAAAAGATAGCACAGGGAACTGTAATGTTGAACACAACTTTAGACAGCACATCCACAAACACATGGGGAACATTGATAACACGAGGCATCACCACCCCTAAAACGATGATGGCCGTCAAAGAAGCTACTGTTATAAGCGCATTTTCCATGTTAATGATGATAGCGCTTTATGAACATGTTCAAATACTCCAATTTAATGCATGAACTCTTTCAAATTAAACAACTGTTTTACGTTTTTCTTAATAACACCAGCTAAATGGCTAGGATCTTGCCCGCGCGCGTTTGCCAATAGCTGTAAAGCCTCCTGAAGTTCGGCTTGAACTTGCGCAAACGTATAAGAAACTGTTGGAATTTCGTTGCTTTGAATTGCAACCGAAGGGGCATCGGTTTCAAGAAGTAAACGGTCTTCTGGAATAGCTTTTGCATATTCCCTGCCCCGCTTTGAAGCAAGCATTCGCTTACTGATCGAAAAGAAACAACCTTGCCGTATTGCCCACGTAAGCTGCTGCGAAGACCCCGAAAACCAATGAAAAATGCACGTGCAGGTGTGCACTACACCACTTTCCTCCAGAAGAGAAAGCATTTCGGGGTACGCCTGAACACAATGAAGAGAAAGCAGCGAACCACCACGCCGAGAGCATCTGTTGACTATATGTTTGAAAGCCTTTTCTTGATACTCTTTCGTCACTCTATGCCGTTGAGAAAAATCGAGCCCTACTTCCCCAATGTAGTTTGCCGCAGGGAAGTAAGCATCAAATTCTGCAAGCACCTTCGCCAGTGATTCATCATCATCGGGAACCCACCATGGATGGAGGCCAAGCGCAACATGAAGGGTGGAACCAACACAGGAAGAATCAGAATTATCAAGAACAGTACAAGACAAACCTTCAGTAAAACCACCTAAAGAATTGCCGTCTAGCTTTTCTGCTGAAGCTTCGCATAAACGCTCAGCATCGCATCCAACCGGACTTTCGGATGAGCGTTTTAGCTTAAGGAGTAAATGTTGATAGTCTTCAGGGGTAACACTTACCGCCAGTATGTTTGATCCTTGCGCTGTTGCATTTTTTTCAAACTGATCAGGATCTGTCATGAATCCCACATGGCAGTGTAAATCATCAAATGCGCCAGAAAGCACCCCTTCATTCAATGACATTTCCAACCCTTTCGTCAATTCATCTTTATCATCGTAGCGCAACCATTAGCTAATTTGTTAGGCTTATATACACACGCAGAATCGTGCTGTTAGGGGGAGCTCGTGGCTGCAAAATACCTTGATCAATACAACTATGGCAAAATGGAACAGCTTTTCCCGGGAATCTATCGCGTACCTGTTCCTTTGCCCGACAATCCGCTGGAATTTTTGAACTCTTACTTCATTTTAAGTGACGATAAAACCACCATAATTGACGTAGGCTTTGATCATCCTGACTGTGAAGCTGCCCTTGAAAACGCTCTCCATGCTCTGGGGCGCGACTGGGAATCGGTAGAAATTGTACTCACCCATTCCCATCCCGACCATACCAGTAATCTTGATCGTATTTGGCGCCGCTGGATGCGGATCTATGCTAACATGCATTCCTTTCAGGAAGTGCAAAATTTGATGAATATACAGTCGCCCGTGTTTAATCCTCTTATTGGGCACTTGCTGCAGCCAGATAAAATTTATGGCCGAAGCATGCAAAAGCGCGATGCAAACACCTATCGGGTAAGTGCAGAACTGCTTCCACTTAAAAATCAGCCTGATTTGTTTTATCTTGCCGATGGCGATGTGTACCGCAATGGGTCGTATCGTTTTCAGGTAATTACTACCCCTGGTCATGACGATTGGCATATTTGTCTCTATGAACCCACGCTGAAAGTGCTTATTGCAGGCGATCACGTATTGGAGCGCATCACGCCAAGCATTATGAGTTGGATTACTTCCTATGATGCCTTAAAAGAGTTCTTCAACAGTTTAGATAAGGTACGCGACCTTGATGTGGATCTTATTTTACCGGGACACGGCAAGCCTTTTACGGGTGTCGCAGAGCGCGTTGACTTCCTGAAAGCTTTCCATAAAAACCGCCTTGAAGAACTGTATACCCTTGTGGCAAACGGACATGCAAGCTTAATTGATATTGCACGTAGCGCTTCCTGGAAGCACCCCAATTGGGACGACTGGACTATCGACCAAAAGTTCTACTCGTTAGGAGAAACCCTTGCGCACCTTATCTATCTGGTAAATGAGGGGCGCATTACGTTAACGGTTTGCGAAAACAAACGCCGCTTCTACGTGGCAGATCAATGGGAAGTACGGCGCGCGGGTTCCTAAGCGTGCTTTTCCGATACTAAACTTTTCTCGAAACTTTGCACTACTTTACTTCTAGCAATTCTCGCCTTACCTGTTCCTTATACAAAGAGCTGCGCCAAACTGACGCAGCTCCCAACAATTCTCTTGCTTTGTACCTACATTGTCATTGCATTCTACCAATAACTGCAATAACGCAGGTCATTTACGTAAGATCTATTCAGCATTCTTTTCTGGCACCACAATGGTAGGCACCTCAAGACGAGAAAGCACACCAAACGTTACCGAACCAAATAACGCACGGCTTACACGAGAACGAGCATGGGTTCCTAGCAAGAGCATGCGCTTACCTGCGCTGCATTCCATTATTACCTGGGTAGGGGAAGAACCCTCAACAGAACGACCGGTAACTTCAATTCCAGGGTGAGCTTCTTTGATTTGAGCAATAAGCGTATCAAGTTTGCGCTGGAACATTTCGCCTACAGGCTGCAAACCGCCGCCCATTGCTTCAGATGCACGAGATATGAGCGTTGGAATACCCCAAGCAGAAACAAGTTCAAGAGGCTCATTGAAGGCAAGAGCCATATTTACGCCCAAAACAACCGCATCGTTGCTGGTATCGTCAGGGCCAACGCCTACTACAATACCCTTGGCGCTTCGATCGACAGAATAGTCGGAAGGAATTACCGCCGTTGCAACATTTGCCGCAGAAGCAACACGTAAGCCTTTTGCGCCAAATACGCGCTCCCCTACAGTTTTATTGTGATGAGAGCCAAGAACTACAATGTCGTAATTATCGGAAGCCGCAATAAGCGCCTCAACAACATCGCCCTTGCCAACCGTCGTATTGACCGTAAGTTCTGGATGTTCTTTGGCTAAACTTTCCTGAGCATTTCCTAAAACATTGTCTACCGCAGTTTGTAGAATTTTTTCATCAGACCCAGCTAAACGAGCCGATCCCGGATCGATAATAGCGAGCAGCGTTAATTCAGCGCCCTCTTCCCTGTCTGCTAAAGCAGCAGCCCATTCCAGTGCGCGCTGGCTGCGTTCGCTACCGTCAATACCAACAAGAATGTTTTTCATGGTATTCAGTCAACCTTTCTTAGCGCTTAGTGGAAAATGGGAATCATGAGCCAAAGTGCAAAGAGCACAATTAATATGCAAGCCGCAAAGCAAGCTACCGAAGCAAAACGGGAACCCATAAAACCATGGCCTTCCTGTTCAGCCGCAGCACTGCGTGCCCAGAAACGTAAACCGGTCGCATAAAGCGTGCCAATTCCACCAGCGATAACTACGGCAACAATCAAAACCGTAAGAAAACTAATTACTTCTTCCACAGTATTCTCCTTCCTTACGCTGCTGCTGCCTGAGTTTTGTCAAGATTAAGCTTAACTTCAGTACCTTCATTAACGTTCGTGGAGTTAACAGGATTACGACGAGCCAAGCGGAAGATAACAATTGCGATGATTGCCGCTGCAACTACAACAGCTGCGGTGCCGAAAACATTAATCTTTGCTACCGCGCAAGCTGCTGCTGCAATAATACCTGCAGCCGGGAAGGTAACCAGCCAAGCAATTAACATGCGACCTGCTACAGCCCAGTTAACTTCGTTGCCCTTTTTGCCAAGGCCAACACCAATGATAGAGCCAGAGCAAACCTGCGTAGTGGAAAGAGCAAAGCCTAAATGAGAAGAAACCAGAATGGTAGTTGCAGAGCTTGCTTCAGCTGCAAAACCCTGAGGAGTGTTGATTTCAGTCAAGCCCTTGCCAAGGGTTCGAATAACACGCCAGCCACCCATGTAGGTACCCAGAGCGATTGCCAAACCGCAAGCAGCAATTACCCACAATTGCGGATCGGAACCAGAAGGCTGAATGCCTACCGCAATAAGCGTCAAGGTAATGATACCCATGGTCTTCTGAGCGTCGTTAGTACCGTGAGACAATGCCACCAAGCAAGCCGTTACGGTCTGACCATGACGGAAGCTGTTTTCAACATATTTTTCATCAAGCTTTTTAACAATAACCGTAATCAACTTAATAGCGCAGAAAGCTGCAAGGCCTGCTACAACAGGAGAAATAAGTGCAGGCAACAATACCTTAGTGATTACCGCAAAGAAGTTAACACCCTGGGTGCCTGCACCCACAATAACAGCGCCAACCAAACCACCAAATAAAGCGTGGGAAGAACTAGAAGGAAGACCAACCAGCCACGTTAACAAGTTCCAAATAATTGCACCTAACAAGCCTGCCAAAATAAATTCAGGCGCAATAGTTACTGCCTGTTCATTAATCAAGCCACCTGAAATGGTGTTTGCAACTTCTGTTGAAAGAAATGCACCAATCAAATTCAACGTACCTGCTGCAATAACAGCAGTTTTTGGCTTCAGGGCGCCTGTGGCAATTGAGGTAGCCATGGCGTTGGCCGTATCATGGAAGCCATTCGTGAAGTCGAACGTAAGAGCAACTACGATTACTAACCCTACGACGACAAGAGTAGCGATGTCCATGCTATTCTTTTTCCTCCTTCTCATGGATGTGCCTTTTTGCTTAGGCAAGAATAGCAAGGTAAATGTTAAATAGATGTAAGATGAAGTTAAGTATTGTTAAGACTTGTTAAGCCTTGTGCCACTGAGCGTAACTCTGGTTAAGAACATGTTCACATTGCGCTAAACTATCATGGTTTTTCATGCTTTATTCTTACTTCAATAATTTTCATAAATGGTTTTATTCTTATTGAGCGCCCGTAATCTTTAAAACGGTGCTTTATTGGTTGGATCTACATTTCCGTTATGCCTTTTATACAGTGCCTTACTTAACTTTATGGGAAGCCTGTTTGTTAAATGCCTGAGCAGCGCGCTTATCCAACACCACATAAAGACCGACAATAATACCCGCCGCCAAAACGACCATAACAAGCAAGGTTATATATGACACTAGATATGTACCGGTTGCTTCCATAAGGAAGCCAGGCAAAAAGGTAAAAATGAATCCACCAAGTGCGTAGGCAATCTGAAAGTTTTTGATAGTTTTTACCTGCTGTCCACGGGGCGCTAGCTCAATTGACCAGATGGAAATTCCTACCGTACCCAACGCAAGTCCCGTGCCATAGAACAACACCCCAAATAACGCCAAATTATGATTGCCCATATCAGACAAACACAGCAGCACTATACCGATAATGAACACCATGAAAAATGCCAACGAACCTTTTGCGGTACCAATCTTGTCAAATACCACCCCAGTAAAAAGCTTCGAAACCATAAGGCAGGCACCACTTACTGAAACCAACAGCGCCGCATATTCAGTAGTGAAACCTTCAGAGGTAAACAGTACCGCTAAATAGTTAGAACCACCAACGGAAACACAACCCACAAACACCATTGCTAATAAAACAAGGGGCACCATACGGGAAGGCAGGTTCCTGTTGATACGTGCACCGCGCTGTTTTTTGCCTTTCAAGGAATCAGTTCGATCACTTGCTAGATTGTAAAGCTTCGGATCAACATAGGCCGTAAGTCCCATTTCTTCAGGCCTATTACGCAACAACACATAGAGTACTACCGCATCAAATAAGGCAAGCGCACCTTCAACTACGAATGCCGAAGATAGCGAAAGTGCACTTTCAAGTGCCACCACCACAGGCGGCACCACTACCGCTGCAACACCCGAACCCACAGCTGCTATACCCGCCGCAGTAGCCACATGATCTTTAAACCAACGGCCGATAAGCATCGTGGAAGCCACCATCCCGCCTAACCCATAACCTAAGCCGGTAAAAATGGAGCCTACGCACAATCCCACAAAATTTGACGTACTAAGCGCATAGATAACAAAGCCTGCACCTATACAAAACGAAGCAAGGGCAACACCTTTTCGACAATCAAGTTTTTCGTAATAACGCGCAACGAAAAACATTGCCACAACCGAAATGAACGTACGGATAGAAATAACAATCGAACCTCCCGAATGCCCTACACCAGGAAGTTCAACAAGATAGGGCTGGTATACCGAAAACGAAGTAGAAGCTAAACCAACGTTGGTAAACAAGAGCAAAAAGCAACAAGCACATATTACTTTCTCGTAATGTTGTTTTAGCTTTGCAATCATAGTTACCACATCACCGCACGTATCGTTATCTTTCGATCAAGCAGAAAGACCCGCAATTTTTTACCTGCCGCCCTTTACGCCAAAAAAATGCGACAGGATACGAGGTCCTGTCGCATAAAACTGCGTAAAAAGTTTTGTTTCACTCTGGGCCTTATTGCTCCTACGTGAGTATAGCGCCTTTAGTACCCATTTCGTCTACGAAACGATGTTCTTTGGCGATCCTGCCACATAAGAGGCAATGTTGTCAGCAACAATAACGACACGCTTTTGCATAGCTTCGTTTGAAGCAAACGCAACATGAGGGGTCACGATGGTGTTTTTAGCATTCAGCAAAGGATGATCGGAAGGGAAAGGGGGCTCCATTTCCAAAACATCAATACCCGCTCCCGCAATACGACCTTCGTTAAGCGCATCTGCTAAAGCTTGAGAATCCACAATGGGGCCGCGTGCGCAGTTAATCAAAACGCTTGTGGGTTTCATCTTGGCAATTTGATCAGCCCCAATCAGACCAGTCGTTTCTGGTGTCTGTGGAACATGTAAACTTACCACATCACAGGTTTCAAGCAGTTCGTCCAGTTCAACAAACGTAACACCTTCGATTTCTTTACGCGTGCGGGAATATGCCACTACCTCGCAGCCAAATGCCGCCGCAATGCGCATCACACGCGTACCGATAGCTCCAGCACCAATAACACCAAAACGTTTGCCTTCCAGTTCGGGACCTACCAGTCCATCCTTGGTGCCGCCGTTGCGCACTTCGGAATTGAGTCGAGAAATATTGCGATACACATCAAGCAAAAGGCCGAATACCAAATCGGCTACTGCAACGGTTGAATATCCCGCACAGTTAGAAACCTGAATACCCTTTTCGCGGCAATAAGCCATATCAACATGGTCATAACCCGTAAAAGCAACACATACGTATTTCAGGTTAGGGTTTTCCTGCATAACCGAAGCAGGATAGGCAATGTTAGAGAGCACAACAATATCCGCATCTCCACTGCGTTCTATAAGCGTTGCCTCATCAACCTTACGGTCCGGATACGTAATAAGCTCTATATCGGCAGTACCGAGCACATCCGTAATAAGGTTGCGAAGATCGGCATCAGGAATTCCAAGTGGTTCTAAAACGGAAATTTTCATACTGCTCCTTCCATATATGCGGCTCCTTAGGTATGACCTAGATATAACCGCCTTTAAGCATAGTAAAGGAGCACCCCTCCGAATTGCTTTAGGCTTCGGCGAGCGTGCTCCTTAATACAACTGGCAGTTATAGGTAATGAAAGCAGCTAACTGCGATAGTTTCTTCGGACTTTTACTTATTTTTCCGTTTTCGCTTCGTTGGAAGAATCAGCAGATTGTCCAGATTGCTCCACAGGTTGTTGTGCCACAGGCGCAGATTGTGCGGGCTGCTGCTCTGTCGGCTGCTGCACCGATTGTGGTTGCGCTGCGGGCGCAGGCATTTGCTGCTGCGGTTGCGCAGGCTGTTCCGCTGGCGCAGGAGCCTGTCCTGCTGGCTGCTGCGGCTGCACTGGTTGCTGAGGCATAGGCTGACCAGGCACCGGCTGCTGAGGCATAGGCTGACCAGGCACCGGCTGCTGAGGGGGCACTACACCTTGACCATAGGGTGCACCCTGTTTATAAGTTCCCTGATTATATCCGGCACCCTGACCAGGCTGAACAGGCATTCCACCCTGATACATAGCCCCAGGATAGGTATTCTTATAGGCTGCAAAGTTTTTACGTACACGGCTATTCATCCAAGCCGCGATAATAAAGCATACGCACGTGATGATAGAAAATACCACCGCAGAGCAAACCGCAGCTGCTACCGTCCAACCAAAAGCACGACCCAATTTTTCGGGAGTATCAATGGCACGCATGGTCATAATGCTGGACACAATACCTACCGCATGCAAAACCATGTAGCCTGCTGCAAGCCCGATGACAATGTTCATGCCTAAGGTAGCTGCATCACGAAGTTCTTGGTCGCTCATTGAAGAATAATCGTACGTTGTCGCAGGAGAACTTCCATCAAAAGCAGCCGATCCCGAAGATGTCGATTGCAATTCTTGGGCAAACAGATCAAAGAAGGCAGGATCGGAAAGCATCGAAGAAGCCGATATCATCAATGCTAAAAACGCACCGCCTGCCAACACACCCAAAATACAAAAAATGAGCGTTGCGATGGAAAGCCCTCGTAGTACTCGTGTATCCGAATTCATAAAACCCCTTTCAAGGCCTACCCAAACAGAAGACCATCGAAGTTTGCACGCCATCAAGCCTAATGACGCTTTGATTTTCTAAGCATATCCCATGCCATCCACATAAACAGCAAAAATGCTGATACGTACTCGATAAAAGAAAGAACCGGAAGTCCAAACACACGCGGCATATCAACCGAAATAATAAGACTACCACTTACCAACAGGCCTGCAATTACCAAACTCATAGCAAGGCGGTTTGCAATGCGACTAACCTTGCGCAAAGGTTCGGTCGATCCCAACATTTCCATATTTACCTTCAGCTGGCCACGCGAAAGCATTCGAAACATTTCTCCTGAATATTCTGCTGCTTTCATTAAGCTTTTTATGGAAGTATCCATTGAAATAACCGCAGCTTTTAATCGCTGCTCCAGTTCTTCTTGAGCATTTTTCGAGCGAATAATATGGCCGTTAATAATGTCGATCATATTGGTGTTAGCCAAGTATTCTGCGAGCGACCCTTCCATGGTTACAATGCCGCGCGAAACCGCTGTAACCGACGCCGGAAGCGTAACCCGACATTGACGGGTGATCGCCATAATGTCACTTAACAAAGCACCAATATCAATATCGGCAACATTGGTGGAGCAATAGCTTTTCAACACATTATCAAGCTCCGCAAGCAAGCGAGCATGGTCTATCGCTGCCAAGTCGTGTTCAACCGAAAAGGAGATAAGCGCATCTTTTAAATCACTTGCATTCTGAGCACCTACCGCTTCAATAATTTTGCTGAAGCCTAACCGCTCTCGCACGGAAAGCCTACCCATGATGCCCAGGTCTAAGTAGACCACTTTGCCTTCATGAACAAACAAGTTACCCGGATGTGGATCGGCATGAAAAAAACCGTGCTCAAGAATTTGTGTGGCATAGTTATCCATTACCTTTAAGCCTATTTCATCTAGGTCATAGCCATATTCTTTAAGCTTTTTGGTATCGCGGATAGAAATACCCTCAACGTATTCCATAACCAAAACAGATTCCGTGCAGTATTCCAAATAGGGCTTGGGGCACGAAATGAATACCACGTCTTTATTAAGCTCAGCAAATTCCTTGAGGTTGTTCGCTTCCTTCATGAAGTCAGTTTCTTCAAGAAAAGTAGCCCACAATTCTTCGACCACATCGCGCAAGTCAAGCATCTGGGTATCTTTCATGAAACGCGAAACATGCTTTGCCACCGAACGCATAACATCAATGTCCTGCGCCATCACAGCACGAACACCGGGCCGCTGCACCTTTACCGCAACCACATCGCCCGTTACCAGTTCAGCCTTGTGAACCTGAGCAAGAGAGGCACTGCCTAAAGGCTTTGGGTCGATAGAACGAAATATTTCGTCAAACCTGCTGCCATACACATCTTTCAGCGCCGCAAGGGTATCTTCAAACGGCATAGGATCACAATCCATTTGAAGATCCGCTAACGCATCACAATATGCTGCAGGAAGAATTTCTGACCGCAAGGAAAGCATCTGACCAATTTTGATAAAACTGGGACCCAAATCAATCAAAAAACTGCGCAGCTGACTAGGGCTTAAGCCTTCATGGACGCGATGTTTACGCATAAGAGCAATTATTTCGCGCAAACGATGCATGCGCGCTTTGCGGCTTAACCCAAATTTTTGATCGGGGTCAACATCCACCCCGTCTCTAAACATATATTTCAGAAGCGAATTTTCAGCCATGCGTATATATTCCTACGTACGGTTTTGTCATTCGACTTTATTCAGCTGCCTTGTTTTCGTCCGAATTTTCCTTGTCTGATTCGTCTACCACTTCCGCATCAGAAGCAACCTTCGATTCCGCAACCAGACGTGCAACCGTAGCTGCAAATTCATCACGCTCTTCAGGAGACATGGTTTTCAGCGTTTGTGCAACCGCTTCTTCGCGCACCTTTGAAATAGTCTGCGTTGCTTTATGCTGCAGTTCCTGATTGATATCTTTTCCTTGTTCGACCGTAATGCTTCCCTTTTCAATAAGGGTATCAACAACTTCTTTAGCTTTTTCTCCCGTAATAGCAAGAGCCCCTACCCCTGCAAGAAAAATGTCCTTGAAGCCATCTTCAATAGATTTTGCCATGACGTCCCCTCCGTTCTGACAGAGTAATACCTGATTTCATTATACGAGTTTCTACCCATATCTAAGCTTACTGCTAATTAACTGTTTAAATTAAACACGGTGTTTAGTAAAATGGTGCTCGTTAATTGAACAGACCGTCTAATTAAAAATAGAAAGCCAGTGTATACGAGTGACGCAAACGACCAATTCGACCACCCAAACTAATAACACAACCCTTCTCGTAGGTATCGATGTCGGTTCAACTACGGGCAAAATTGCCGTATTTGATCCCGCTATCCAAAAAGTAGTATTTCGTCGCTATTTACGCCACCATGCACGCCAAGTTGAATGCGTGAAAAACCTTCTTCTTGAAGTGCAAGAAGCATTTCCTCGCACGCCCCTGCGAGCAGCCTTTTGTGGATCGGGCGGTGCGGCTCTTGCTGCCGCGCTTGATTTGCCCTATGTGCAAGAAGTGGTGGCGAACGCGCTTGCGGTAAGCGCCTTTTATCCCACTGCGCGTACCGCTATTGAGCTGGGTGGCCAAGATGCCAAAATGGTGTTTTTCGAATATGACACCACTCAGGAACGCCTGACTGTTGCCGATATGCGTATGAACGGAAGCTGCGCAGGAGGCACTGGTGCTTTTATTGATGAAATTGCCACCTTACTTAAAGTTCCAACCGAAAAATTCAACGACCTTGCCGCTAAAGGCACGTCGGTCCATAACATTTCAGGCCGTTGTGGGGTATATGCCAAAACCGACATTCAACCCCTACTTAACCAAGGCGTATCACGCGAAGAAATTGCGCTTTCTTCGTTCCACGCCATTGCAAAGCAAACTATTGGCGGCCTTGCACAAGGATTAGACATTGTGGCACCCGTTGTATTTGAAGGTGGCCCGCTTACCTTTAACCCTCGCTTAATTAAAGTGTTTGCCGAACGCCTTAATTTGGGCCGAGAAGATATTATTATTCCCGAACATCCCGAAACCATTGTTGCCGTTGGTGCAGCACTTTCTTTAACCGATCTTTTCCGCGAAACCCCGGCAGTTCTTAACCTTGATGAAGCACTCCATACCCTTGAAACCAGACAGATTATTGTGGTGGATGGCGCAAGCGCCCTTTGTTCACTTGATGATTCAGATGAACAGGATACTCACGCTTCCGAATTAAGCTTGCCTCTCTTCGCAAACGAAGAGGAGCTGCAGGCCTTTAAACGACGCCATGCCCTGAAAGCAGAAACTGCATTCTTTTCCGATGAAGCCCTTACCTCTTCAAGCCAAAAGGCACTATCGGCAACCCTGCCTGTTTATTTGGGCATCGATTCAGGATCAACTACCACCAAGTTGGTATTGCTTGATGAAGAAGGAAACCTTGTCGATTCGTTCTATGCACCCAACGAAGGTGAGCCCCTGAAAGTGGCGCAAAAGGCACTCATTGAACTGCACGACCGCTACACACAAGCAGGTTGCGCGCTCGAAATTCTTGGCGTAGGCACCACGGGCTATGGTGAGCTTATGTTCGCACAAGCCCTTAATGCCGACAGTCACACCGTAGAAACGGTTGCGCACGCCCATGCTGCCCAGCGCTATGTTCCCGACGTAACCTTCATTCTTGATATTGGCGGACAGGATATGAAGGCCCTTTGGATTGATGAAGGCATTATTACCAATGTAGTAGTGAATGAAGCATGCTCAAGCGGATGTGGGTCCTTCTTGGAAAACTTTGCTTCCACTCTTGGTATTGCCACCAAAGATATTGCGAAAGCCGCATTTCGCTCCGAATCTCCTGCAGCACTGGGAAGCCGCTGTACGGTATTTATGAATTCCAGCATTGTAACGGAACAGAAAAACGGTAAAACGCCTGATGACATTATGGCTGGCCTCTGTAGGTCCATCATAGAAAACGTGTTTACGAAGGTCATCCGCGTTTCCAATTTAGACAGCTTAGGAAACCGCATTGTGGTTCAGGGCGGCACGTTCTTAAACGATGCGGTATTACGTGCCTTTGAACAGTATGTTGGTCGCGACGTGGTACGTGCCCCCTACCCGGGACTAATGGGCGCCATTGGAGCCGCACTTATTGCCCAAGAGCAACTTCACGGGCAACCCAGCACTTTTATTGGTTGGGAAGCACTTCGCGACTTTGAATACACCCAGGAAACCAATCTTATTTGCCCCTTCTGCGCAAATCGCTGCAACCGAACCCGCATTACCTTTTCGAACGGATCTTCTTGGATTACGGGAAACCGTTGTCCTCGCGGTGAAGTAGTGGGCGATCCTAAGGATGCTTCGGTACGTGATGCGGTTCGTGCCGCAAAGCAAGCCATGGATAGCGTTCCTAACCTGTATGCCGAACGCGAAGAACTACTCTTCAAAGATTATCCTCATAGCGCAGTAGTACCCGCCCAAAATATAACCATTGGTCTTCCGCGCGTATTGTTCTATTGGGACACCATGCCATTTTGGAAAACGCTGCTCCAAGCGCTTGGCTTTACCGTTAAGCTTTCCCATTTAAGCACCCGCGCGATATACGAAGATGGCCTTCAGTCGGTAGCTTCTGATACGGTATGCTTCCCCGCGAAATTAGTTCATGGCCACCTGCGCGATTTACACAAACAAGGGGTAGACCGTATCTTTATGCCCATCGTAACAACGGTTCCATCGGAAAACACGGCCGATACCAGCCAGTCCATGTGCGCCGTAGTAAAAGGCTACCCTCTGGTTATTAAGAATTCCGACAACCCAGAACGTCGCTGGAATATTCCGTTCGATAGCCCATTGTTCCACTGGTTTACCGAAAAAGACCGAACACACCAGCTGGTAACGTATTTCCACGACACCTTTGCTATTCCAGAAAAAGCAACCGAAGAAGCCCTAAAGCAGGCTGTTGCTGCAGAAATTTCTTTCCATGAAACCCTGCAAAAACGTGGTGCCGAAGTTCTTGCCCAGGTGCGCGAAGAAGGACGTTATGCCATTGTTTTAGCAGGACGTCCCTACCACAACGACACCTTAGTTAACCATGAACTTCCCAGCTTCTTTACCGATTTGGGGATTCCTGTTATCACTGCCGATTCGGTGCCCGGCATTACCGAAGTGTCTCTTGATAACAGCCTGATTGACATCGTTAACAACTTCCATGCCCGTATGCTTTCATCTGCGGTTATTGCCGCGCAAAGCCCCCATATGGAATACGTGCAAATCGTAAGCTTTGGCTGCGGCCATGACGCATATCTTTCGGATGAAATTATTCGTCTTATGAAAGAAGTGGGTCCCAAAACACCTTTAGTCCTCAAGGTGGATGAAAGCGATATACGAGGCCCCTTAGGTATTCGCACGCGTTCGTTTGTTGAAACCATCGAACGACGACGCGCTCAAGAGAGCGAAAGCAACAATATCGCAGCGTGCGCGCAAGAAAATGCGGATAAATCCGCTGAAGAACAAGCACACGACAGGCAGATTGCCCGAGAAACAGGATCAAAACTTGCCGATCCTTATCCGCAGAAGTTTGACAAAACCGCTGTTCATGAACGAGTTGTTTTAGTTCCCAACACCTCTCACGCCTTCAGCCGCATAATGTCTGCCGTCTTTTCAAAACAAGGATTGCGCACTGTATCGCTTCCCATTGGGCGCGAACGAGCCATTTACCTTGGCAAGAAATACGTTCATAACGACATTTGCTTCCCCGCACAAATTGTTATTGGCGAGGCACTGGAAGCGCTTGAATCGGGCAAGTACGACCTAGACCATGTAGCTGTTGCTACGGGCAAATATATTGGAGACTGTCGTCTAACCCATTATGCTGCACTTTTACGCAAAGCACTTGATGATGCTGGATATGAACAAGTACCCATCGTTACCAATGACGATGTAGATTTCCACAACATTCATCCTGGGTTTAAGCTCAGTCTAACGTCTGCTATTCGCGTTGCCTTCACCCTACCTATGATAGATGCCCTTGAAGAGCTTCTTCGTAAAATGCGTCCCTATGAACTGGAAGAAGGAAGTGCTAATGCCGCTTTTGACCAGGCACTTGATTGTTTGGTAGAAGGTCTTGAAGCAGGAGGAGTGCGTGGCGCGAAGAAAGCGTTTGCTCGCGGCATAGAAATAATGAAGCAGGTTCCCTACGATAGGTCTAATCCTCGTCCGACCGTACTTATTGTGGGCGAATACCTTCTGAATTTCCATCCAGGTGCAAATCATGACATCGAAGACTACTTAGAAAAAAATGGTCTTGAAGTTATTGAAGCTCGTATGACTGATGTAATTCGCAAAACCTATTTCTATCAGGACTCGCAGGTAAAAGAGTTCAAGGTGGATCGGCCCTTTGCAAATAAAGCCACCTACGCCATTGACAACCGTGTGTTTGATTTGGCGCACGACGTAACCGACCGCATTGCCAAGGCGCATCCCCTTTATACTCCGCCTTGCCGTATGCCTGAATTGGTACAAGCAAGCGACACCATAATTCACCACACCTTCGATGCAGGTGAAGGTGTGTTAATTCCTGCCGAAATTTTGCACCACGCAGAACACGGCTGCCGTGCATTTGTTATCTTGCAACCATTTGGGTGCTTACCAAATCACGTGGTAGGCCGCGGTATTGCTAAGCGTTTAAAGGAGATGTACCCCGATGCACAAATCCTGCCCTTAGACTTTGACCCCGACGTAAGTTTCGCGAACATTGAGAATCGGTTACAGATGCTCATTATGAACGCTCGCGCGGCGCATTCGGAATAACATTACGAAAACCCCTATTGTGCAGGAGAACCCCCATGGCACGACCAAGAAAAGATCAAGGCGATTGCGCAGAGCAACGTATTAAAAATGCGTTTTGGACCCTGCTAGAACAGCACGATCTAAAAGACATTACGGTAAGCATGATTACATCGAAGGCAAACTGCAATCGCGGCACGTTTTATTATCACTACAATTCGCTTGAAGAACTTATTGATGCGGTTATTACCGACGAGTTGTTCATTAATAGTAGCGTGCCGCGCGCTTTGTTCTATCTCCTTTGTAAAAAGTCCAATCCCTTCGAGCAAGAAAACTTTGCCCTTCATATTAAGCGCTTTGGCTTAATGATGAATCGTGGTGGTCAGGAAGGTATTGACACTAAGGTTAAAGCAGCGGTTGTTGAAATGTGGGAAAAGCTTCTGTGTGCCAAAAACGAAAAACTTGCCATAGAAACTCGCCTTATCATTGAATACACCGTAAGCGGGCTTATTGGGCTTATTTCTTACTTACACCGAGAAGGACTTCTTGAACAACCCGACATGCCCGAAGAAATGATGTTTAGTTTCAAAACTAATTCCCAGTACTTGGTAACCAGCATAAGTAAAGCACAAAATATTCCCTTACCCCAGTTAGAAAAGCTCATCTGTGATCAGATGCGCAACGCCCAAAGCACCACATGCCAAACCTGTCCACGTGTGTTCTTAGGATAAAGTAAACCTGACCGTGCGTATTCTTAGGAAAAGACAAACCTAACCGTCCGTGCCCCCAAGACAAAGGAAAGCCACTGAATTTCTGGCTGACTAGGAAGCTAAAAGCGACTCACAATAAGCACGTTATCAAACTATTGCAACACACTTTTCTGTTCTACCCATTGCTCAAAAGCTTCAAGGTAGGCACACTCTTCTTGTGCAAGTGCCTTTTTCGCCTGATCAAAAAGAAACGCCTTCCATTCTAAAAACGACATGCCCGCAATAATTGCCTTTTTCCCTTGCGCACGAAGAGTCGCAGCGGCTTCATCGGTATAGGTATCGGTTAATGACCAGGTGCCATCGGCAACACCGAAAGCGTGTTCCACAGAACTCAACGCCTCTTCCGAATAAAAGATTCCTTTGATAAGGGCCGCATAACCAGGCATAGCTTCAAGCGGCAACGCATCGGCCGGGCGAATTTCAACAAACTGTTTAAGGCGTACATCGGGCCAAAACATAGAAAGAAGATGTTCTATATCGGCTTTCGACATAGGAGCATCTGCATAGGCATCGGCTGCGGTAATTCCCGAAACACTGCGAAGCGCTGGCCCATCAGGGTCGTTCGCAGATGACCGCGTTACAAAAATGGGACACGTACTCAAAAGCCATTGAGTATACGCTTCAAACCCAAATCCCTTTTCAAATAATCCTGGAATTTGTCCGCATCGATCGTTATCAACATCTCGCCACATAGCAAGACGCGACAGCGGTTTGGGCGCTTCCCCTTCAAAACGCTCCACGTTATCGGTAAGAGCTGCAATCATAGGAACAAGCGCTTGTGCAACACGCATTTTTCGTACCGCATCGGCCTCATTGCGGTAATCAATCGAAACTTGCGTTGATGCCGAAGCGCGCATCATGCGTTCGCCATGCGTACCGCGAGATTGAAAATATTCATCCATAAAGTGATAACGCTTTTTGGGGATAAGCGAAAGGTTTAGAGCTTTTTCTATGGGATGATAGCCCAGAGTCACCAGCTTGGCATGGTGCTGCTGCGCATACGTATCAACTCGTTTTCTGAACTGGGTATACACACGAACTATATCGGCAATAGAACAAAAAGGAGCAATACTTATTTCCAGTTGAGCCGCAGGCTCAAGCGTTAAAGATGCTTCTTCGCTAGCTAACCCAATAAGATCCCCTTCGAGCCCTTTTATTTCTTGAGGATAAAATGTCCGTAAGCGGAAGAGGATATCGCGCACGCCAAAAGATCCATTTTCTCCAACATAGGGAATGGCCTTATTAGTAGCAGCATCCACAACAAAGTGCTCAACTTCTACCCCAAGCTTTTCGCAGGGTTGATTTCCTTTTGAACCGTGCGCGAAATAGGCGCAAATCGCTTTGCGATTTTCCTCTTCAAATGACATTAATACCTACTCCGTTTCGATTTACTCCGCTTCACCAAGGTGTGAAAAAAGATCCGACGAAAGATAACGCTCTCCTGTATCGGGCAGCACTACCACAATCATCTTCCCTTCGTTTTCAGGACGCTGCGCAACCACTTTTGCCGCCGAAAGCGCTGCCCCAGAAGAAATACCTACAAGCACTCCCTCTTTTGCAGCAAGTTCTCGGGCAAACTCGAAGGCATCTTCTGTACGCACCGTTAGCGCTTCATCATAGATGGTGGTATCTAAAGTATCGGGCACAAATCCTGCGCCAATGCCCTGAATTCCGTGAAGACCACTTTCCCCCTTGGAAAGAACCGGAGATTCAACAGGTTCAACCGCAACTACCTGAATGTGGGGATTTTTACTCTTAAGATACTTTCCAGCACCCGACAACGTGCCGCCAGTTCCCACACCTGCTACCAAAATATCCACTTTGCCTTCGGTAGCCTCCCAGATCTCAGGTCCCGTTGTTGCTTCATGGGCAGCAGGATTGGCCGGATTAGTAAACTGACCCGCGATAAGGGAATTGGGATATTCCCGAGCAAGCTCTTCGGCCTTTGCGATGGCACCCGCCATGCCTTTCGAGCCTTCCGTAAGAACCACTTCTGCTCCATAAGCGCGCATTAGAATGCGGCGTTCAATACTCATGGTTTCAGGCATAACGATAATAGCCTTGTTACCGCGCGCTGCCGCCAAAGCCGCAAGCGCAATACCGGTGTTGCCGGAGGTGGGTTCAATCAGTACCGTTTCGCTGTCGAGTTTGCCTTCTTTTTCAGCGGTCTCCAGCATCGCCTTGGCAATACGATCCTTGGCAGACCCTGCAGGATTGAAGAATTCTATTTTTGCAACTACCTTAGCTTTAAGCTGATTGTTCTTTTCAAAATTAACCAATTCCAGCAAGGGAGTGTTTCCAATAAGTTCAGCAATAGATGAATGAATCATAGAATGCTCCTTTAAGTGCATTGTAAAGTTAGATTATTTTAACTCACTATAACGCGCTCATTATTCCCTGCAAAACGCTGTTACTTTCCTGCAAAAGAAGATTATTTACAAACCACAACCGCCTCATGTGGGAATTATCGTTTCCTTTTGCAAGGTTCCTTTTCGTTTTGTGTGAGTTTTCTTGTTGCTTTTTGTGCAATTCTTTTCCGCTTTATGTGTGCTGCCTAGTTGGTTTTTATGCAATCAACAGGTCCTAGCTTTCACGATTATGTGAATTTTCCTATTCAAAATTATTTTAAAGAGCCTTTCCTTACGTAGAGCGTTTTTCCATAGAACGCCTTCCTTACGCGATAGGAGTAATTCATGGTTAATAAAAAATCCCTTACTAATTCCCCGGAATCCAAGCATCTTCGGCCAAGGTTCAAATATGCCCTAGCACTCCTTACGTTTACGCTTGCAAGCTTGGGCATTTGGTTATTTGCCTGTCCGCAAACCACCTACGCCGATACCGAAAACGACCTTATAACCATCACTATTTCCGTTGAGGGTTTCCAAGAAAGTGTGCCAACCCTTGTTGAAGGATCCGACTTTACGGCAGGTCAACCTGTGAAGGCCGACCCTCGTTTCATGGTGGATGGCGAAGGCAATCAAATACTTGCAAGCCTTATTGAAGAAAAGGAATCTGAAGGCTATAAACTCGTTTGGGAAACAACCGACGGTGCCCCTTTCGACTGGTTTGCTACCCCCATCACGCAAAGCATCACCGTAGTGGGAGGTTTTGAAAAAGCTGATTATTCAGTACGCGTCAGCTTCAACGACGAAAAAACTCAAGATATTGAAGTTTCTGTTCCTAAAGGATCTTCTTTTGAAGATGCCTATGGAGGCGTCCCAGAAACTCCCACGAAACAAGGACATACCTTTATCCGATGGGTTAACTCCAACGACAATTCCACCTTCGATTTTTCTGCGCCCGTTGAAGCATCTACTACTATTTATGCGCTTTTCTCTATCAGTGAACCTGACCAGGTGGTAACCGTCGATGCTGATGTGGATGTGCCGGAAACCGCCACAGGAAGATGTTATATTGGCGCCACCTGGAGTGTGCATCCTGCCAAATTTAGCGTTTCGGGCTTTACCGGAGAATTAGAGGGATGTTCGGGCACAGGAAAGTGCTCCCTGCCCAGCGCCGCTGCCCCTTCCTATACCTGGGCGGATTATAAAGCTACCCTTGCAGATGTAGATATAAGTGCTGGTATTGTTACCTACGATGTCACCATCACCCCACCAGGGGCGGCAAGCCCCGATGGGCCGCGCAACAGCTTAGGCTTAATTGGTTATCAAACCGTGTATTTCGAAGCAAAGGTTCAAAAGAACTTTGGTGGCTATATTGAACTGAGTAAAGTATCGGAAAACGCATCGCTTAGCGAAGAAAACGCCACCTATTCATTAAAAGACGCAGTGTTTGGCGTATACGATAAACATGGCAATCGCGTAGCACAACTAAAAACCGATGAGCATGGCAACACGGGCCGAAGCCCTCTTTTACCCGTAGGAACGTATACCATTAAAGAAGAACAGGCACCTGCAGGTTTTGCAAGCACTACCAATAAGTCGGTTCCTGTTCATTCTGGTTCAGTTACTCAGTCAACCATTTCCAATATCCCTCAAAGCTCTTTAGTTGATCTTGTTCTACAAAAGCTCGACACCGAAACTAATGCCGCATACCCTCTAGGATCAGCCACGCTCGGAGAAGCCCAGTTCCAAGTTTCTTATTACGATCACTATTTAACCGTTCCTGCCATGGTAAAAAGTGCACTTAATGCCTTTGCTCAGAACAAAGAGGGTCAATCCACCCTTTCTTCAATACCGCAATCATGGGGCAGCCCACAACGAAGTTGGATTTTTAAGACGGATGCAAATGGCAAACTTCATTTTTCAAAAGACTATCTTGTTGAGGGCGATGCCTTTTACTATGACCATGAAGGTTCTATTGTCCTGCCTTTAGGAACCGTAGAAATCAAGGAAATAAAAGCACCACAAGGCTACCTTCTCAATGAACAATCTTTCGTTGTTTCGCTCAACGAAAACGGAAATGAACCTCATATTGAATCATGGCAAACCTTGTCCGTTTCTGAACAGGTAAAACGAGGAGATGTATCCTTTACCAAGGTAAGAGAAGGATCTATGGATCGCCTTGCTAATATTCCTTTCTGTATCACTTCAAAAACCACTGGGGAATCACATGTTTTGGTTACCGACGAAAACGGAATGGCCAGTACCGAATCTTCGTGGGCGCCTCATTCTCAAAACACCAACAAAGGAAGCTCAGCCGACGACGGCATTTGGTTTGGAGCCGACACTTCTGGCAACACCACGCCGGTAAACGATAGCCTAGGTGCCCTACCCTACGACACCTACACCATAGAAGAACTGCCCTGCAGCGCAAACGAAGGCATGCTCCCAGTAGCATTTGAGGTAACTATTTCACGTGACAAGGTAACTCTTGACATGGGAACGCTAGACAACAAGCCCTACACACCTGAAATCAGCGGAGAAGTAGACAAACGGCAAACACTCTTTGAATCAAACGGACTATTCACCTACACCATTGATTATCGATCCACATCCCCCACCTGGGCAGATGAATTTACCACCGCCGATATGCTAACCTGTTCGAAAGAAAATCAGGCTCATCTGAGAGCGCTTGCAACTCCAGTAAGTGTTGGTGACTACGACGAAAAAATGAATGTGTGGTATCAGACCAACAAAGACACCGAGCCTGCCAGCGAACCCTCAAGTGAATCGAATCCAGAAACCTATCAGGAAGGCGAAAATACCCAAAACACCACCGAAGACTCGCATAACTCTGAATCGGTGCAGGAATCTGACGCGCAAAGCGCAAATGCCTGCTCTACCAATCCTTACAATCCCGACAATCCTCATAATGAACGAAAGTACGATTTCGAAGGTTGGCATCTTTGGGAACAAAACCTTTCCACTACGAAGTCCAGCTTGCTTTTTGTTGATGACTTACATCTTGCAGAAGGCGAGTATATAACCGCCGTTGCCTTTGAACACGGGCGGGTCGAAGAAAGATTCGGAACGCTATCGCAAAGTGATGAACAATGGGATCGTCGCGATCGTTACGAAAACGGCGACACGATAGAAAATGCTTTCGATTCAAGCCAAATGAGCTCTTGGGATTCTCAGTCCTGCGCAAAAGTACTGAATGAGCTCAATGGAGAAGAATCAAACCGTGCTACTACCGGCACCCAAACATTCGGCAACGATCACCTTTCTGCTGCCGACCAAACTGCCGATACCAATCACGCATCCACTACCGACTCCGTTTCCACCACCAATTATGCTCCTGCTGTACTTTTCATGCAGGCATCCAAAGAAATACTTGAAAGCGAGAATATTGAATTAGGGAACGATGCACGCATTGACATCTATCGAAACTTAGAATTACACGACGAAGATAAGGATTCGGTTGTACAAACAACCGTTCAACACCCCATTGATTCGCCCAACAACCCCGTAGAAAAATTGTTGGCAAAACTTCCCAAAACAGGAGATGCTGCGTTTGGCCTTACCGCGTTGCTAACAGCAGTCGGAGCGGTAGCAGCAGCATTGCTCATCTTCCTTCGCAAAAGACACAAACAATGAAGTAAGCGTTATAAAAGATCAAATGTTCATCGTTCAGATTGGCACGTTAACTAACCCGCAATGCCTCTTTTAACGCTACGACGCTTTCTTTTGGGAGGTTCAACAGGTTCGCGAAAATCAAGCATAAGTTGCTCTGTTGCACCTCCCTTTTCGCTTTCCGTAACCTTTTCTATATCTTTGATATTCCAAGAAAGCGCTTCCGACCCGTGGAGTTCAAGCATTCTATAGCGAGCATCCTGTAAATTCTGTTTAGAACCAGCTCTGTGATCACTTTCGAATTCGATAACACTAGATTTAGGTACTGCGCCCTTAGGAGAAACAATTGTTGCGCGATAACGAGTCATACATCTTCCTTGAAACAATCAGCTAAAACTCAAAGCATTCTACCTAGTAAGGTTACCGTAAAACAGGCAGGTGGCAGCTGCCTCATGAAAAAATTTGGAAGAATACTATAGCAAACAAAACTCTCAAATTCTGTTAACCCTGTGCAGGCAAAATGGTTTCCCTGTGGATGATTGCCACATCCCGATGCGAACATAAGACAATAGAATTTATTGTTTTTAAGCACTATGGTTACGGTTGCCTTCCACGCCGTAGCTTTATAAGAGGTTTTCTTCTTATCAAAAGTGCATACATCTACGTAACGTTACGTACAGGAGTTTTATGAGCCCACTAGAATTGCTTCCTAAACAGGATTTTGGCGACATTCGAACCGTCGGCATACCTCAAGCATTGCTTTATTATCGCTATCACGTTTTATGGCAAACCTTTTTTGAATCCTTAGGTTGTACCGTCGTTATAAGCAATCCCTCCGACCGCGCATTGCTCGAACGGGGAGAAGCACTTTCAATTGACGAATGCTGTCTTGCTTCAAAACTGTATTTGGGACACGCAGAAAGTCTTTTAGATTCCTGCGATGCCCTTTTTGTACCAAGCATCGACAACCTTGGCCTTCATAAAGGCTTCTGCACCAAATTTCAAGCACTGCCCGATTTGGTAACGAACACCTTCGCCTCAAAGAAGGTTCGCATCATCTCCTGCGAAATAGACAAAGAAGATACCGGCATTAGCGCTGAAGAAGCGTATGTTTCTATAGCAAATCGCTTTGGGTTAACTAAAAAACAAGGAAAAGCCGCTTATCTTGATGCCTTGCATGCCCAAAAAAAGCACGATGAACAGCTTGCACAAGCACAAGCAAAATTACTTAAGGCCGCAGAAAAACTTTCCGCTGAACAGCGCCCCTTACGTATATTAGTAGCAGCTCATCCTTACGTCATTCATGACCCCTACATTGGCGGTCCTATTACCAGCATGCTTGAAAATCTAGAAGTATGCACTCTTTATTCCGATAGGTTCGATCGTAAGCTTGCCCTCGAAAAAAGCTACGACTTTTCTGAAACTATGCCCTGGATTGTTAATCGTGAAATTATCGGAACCATTCTGCATTTATACAACCACATAGACGGCCTTATTCTGGTAAGTGCCTTCCCTTGCGGACCCGACTCTATGACAAACGATGCTCTAATCCGCTGCATTAAAGGAAAGCCTATTTTGTCTTTAACGGTCGATGCACAAAGTGGCACGGCAGGCCTTGAGACCAGGATTGAAAGCTTTATTGATATTTTGCGTTACCAAAAAAGAGGAGGATACCTTCGTGATGAGCGATAAAAACCCTTCCAACCGCATTGCCGAAGTAACCACCCCTTTAAAGCAGCGTGTTACCGAAATTAAAACCCCCATCAACCGCGTCGCAGACACGCTCAAACGCCGCTATTCGGAAGATGCCCCTTCGGGTATTTTTATGAACCCCGGCAAACCTGAAGCCTTGCGTCCTAAGAAGAAAAAGAAGCGCAAGAAAGACCGTCATGCTCGTACTAAGGTTGCCTTCATGCGTTATACCTACTACGACATTGCCTTTCGCTTCTTTGTCGAAGAAGTGCTTGATGCCGATTTTATTGCCCTGCCCGAAGCTACTCGTAAAACGCTTGAATTAGGCACCCTTAACAGCACCGACTATGTGTGCGCTCCCTTCAAACATATTCTTGGTGACTATATTGAAGCCCTCGATATGGGTGCCGACGTTTTAGTACAACTTACGGGCCCCTGCCGTTTGGGATACTATGGCGAACTGCAAGAATCCATTTTGCGCGATATGGGTTACGAATTTGAAATGCTCAACTTCGCTACCGTAAGCGGCAAACCCTTACAGGAATATCTTTCTATCTGCCAAAAGAAAGTAAACCCCGACCTTTCCATATCAAAGGGAGTTAAAAACTTTTTGGTGGTATTGAAAATGATCGAAGCGCTTGATAGCTATAACGATCGCTATCTTGAGCTTGCAGGTTTTGAAAAAGAACCTGGATCGTTCAAGCGCGCTCAAAAAGATTTCTTCGCCGAAATGAATACCGTAAGCGGCGCTGCCCAACTTGCTCAAGTATATCGTCGTCATCTTCGAATCCTGGAAGATCTTCCTATCGAAAAACCTGTTGATCCAATTCGCGTAGGGCTTATTGGCGAATTCTTTACCGGAGTAGATCCTCGTTCTAACCTGTTTATTGAAGATAAGCTCAGTGCTATGGGTGTTTCTCTTGCCCGTACCGTAAATCTTACGAATCGCATCCTTCGCTATAACGAAGAAAATCTTCGCCGCAGCGTTTCGGATTACGTATCGTTTGACATGGGCCCAACCTCCACCCTGTCAATTGCCGCTGCCAAACAATATGCCGAAGAAGGATTCGATGGCATTATTCACCTAAAATCATCAGGCTGCACCCCTGAAATTGACTGCATGCCTGTTCTTCAGCGGCTCAGCAGTGACTACCACATTCCTATTCTGTATTTAAGCTACGATTCACAAACAAGCGACACGGGTCTGGACACCCGTCTTGAAGCGTTTTACGACATGATTGCAATGAGAAAGGCTCGCTAATGATCCCTGCATTTCTTGGAATAGACACTGGATCCATTTCAACCAAAGGTGTCATCATCAATGAAGAAGGCACTATTATCGCTCGGTCCTATCTTTGGACCGAAGGTAATCCTACCGATGCCGCAAAACGCGTGGTTGATGATTTATCCAGCCAGATTAATCACGACGAAATTGAAGTGGTCGCAGTTGGCACCACGGGAAGTGCCCGCCGTTTGGTCGGCGCTATTTTAAATGCCACGGTGGTTAAAAACGAAATTACCGCCCATGCGGTAGGCACCACTCATCTTCATCCCGATGTGCGCACCATTTTAGAAATTGGTGGACAGGATTCAAAAATTATCTGCGTAGAAAATGGCATCGCCACCGACTATGCCATGAATACCTTGTGCGCCGCCGGAACGGGATCATTTCTTTCTAGTCAGGCACATCGCTTAGGTGTTGAAGTGGAAGATTTTGGCCCTATTGCCCTTACCTCAAAACATCCCGCCAACATCGCCGCACGTTGCACGGTATTTGCCGAAAGTGACTTGGTACACAAAATCCAGGTTGGCTATGCCCGCGAAGATGTAATAGCCGGACTTTGCAAAGCGGTTGCTACCAACTATCTCAATAATGTCGGAAAAGGAAAGCGCATCATAGCGCCTATTGTGTTCCAGGGCGGCGTAAGCAAAAACGTAGGCGTGGTGCACTTCTTCGAAGAAACCCTGGGTCAGAAAGTTCTGGTAGACCCCGATGGACACTTAATGGGAGCCTTTGGTGCAGCACTTCTTGCTGCTGATGCACCTCAAGCAAAGCGCAAACCGTTTTCCTTTGACATCGACGACATTGATTTCACTACTCGTGAAGTGGTATGCCAAAAGTGCGCCAATCACTGCGAAATTGTATGCGTCTATCGCGATGATGAACTTATTGATGCATGGGGCAACCGTTGTGATAAGGGAGCCATTCGTCCACATAAATAAACATGAACGCGTTAGGTTGTTGCAATTATGTGAAGTTACAATCTAGGCATTTGAATCTGAATTTATTGCTCTTTATTATTACTAATGAAACAGACAGGGCATCTCACCTATGAGATGCCCTCTTTTTGCGCTGAAATTATTTTACACACAGTGTAAATTTAAACACCAATCGGAAGGAGTACCTTTATGGGGTTAACCCGCAAACAGGTAATTATTGTAGTCATCTTGCTTGCTGGCACCTTACTTGCCGTGTTAAACCAAACGTTGCTTTCTCCTGCGCTGCCTGCCATTATGGCCGACACTCACGTAGACGCAACAACGGTTCAATGGCTAACCTCTGCCTATTCGCTTGTTGAAGCAGTGGTTATTCCACTTTCTGCCTACCTTATTGGCCGCTTCCCCACCAAAAAGCTGTTCATTTTCGGAATGACCATTTTTGGCATAGGCTCTTTGCTGGCCGCTATTGCGCCGTTCTTCGCCGTTTTACTTATTGGTCGTATGTGCCAAGCAGTAGCAACGGGTATTGCCATGCCTATGGTATTCACGGTTATTCTGCTTATTTTCCCTCGCGAAAAACGCGGTTCAGCTATGGGCATTGTTTCTTTGGCAATTGGTTTTGCTCCTGCTGTTGGTCCTTCAGTTTCAGGTCTTTTGGTTGATAGCGTTGGTTGGCGCGCCTTGTTCTTGCTGGTGTGTGCTCTCGCGGTTGTTATTGTGCTGTGCGCCGTATTTTTCCTTGAAAGCTATGGCGAATTCGAGCCGACATCTTTCGACAAGCCTTCAGTTGCACTGTGCTCTTTAGGCCTTTTGAGCTTGCTCTATGGTCTTTCCTCTATTACCTCAGCTGAAGCAGTTGCCCTGCCGATTGCCCTTATTATCCTGGGTGCTATTCTTCTTACCTTCTTTATACGCAGACAGCTTAAGCTTGATATTCCCCTGCTTAAGGTAAGCATTTTACGCACGCGCAATTATGCCATTACCGTAGCAGTAGTTGCCGGCCTTCAGGCAGCGCTGGTTGGCACTGGCGTACTATTGCCTATTTACCTACAAAACCTGCTTGGCATTTCCGCTCTTGAAACTGGTATTGTCATGCTTCCTGGTGCCGTAATTGGCGCAATATTAGGTTACTTTGCAGGTCGTTGGTTTGATAAATTTGGCCCTCGTAAGGTAATTATCCCCTGCGCTTTTATTCTTCTTTTAGGTGGTTGCGGCTTAATTGCCTTTTCGCTCGACACCCCCATCCCCTTCATTGTTGCGGTGTACACCTGCCTTTCCGTAGGCATTACGGGCACCATTACTCCTATCAATACGTGGGGTATCAATTCGCTCGACAATTCCGTAATCCAGCACGCAAACGCTCTTTCCAACACCTTGAACCAGGTAGGCGCTTCATTGGGCACCGCTATTTTGGTATCTCTGTCTGCCACTTCAACCTTTTTGTTCCCTGAAATGCCAAGCATGGAACAAACCATGATGGGTGACAGAATTGCCTTCTGCTTTACCGCAGCGCTTATGATTATCATCTTTGTGGTAATCGCAATTGCAGTACGTGATAACCGCAAACCTGCTTTTGCCAGCTCCGTGGAAGCAGTACGCATGCCAACCAAGGCAAACGACCATATTGCTGTTGACCTTGCTATGAATAAAGAGCCTTACTTTGTGCACGACACAGACACCATTCGCGAAGTTGCCCAAATTTTGGCGGCAAACAAAACATCGGGTGTTCCTGTGGTGGATACCGATAAAAAGGTGGTCGGATTCATTTCCGATGGCGACATTATGAAATACATCGGCCGAAGCGATGGAAGTGTTCTGGATGCAACTCGTATGCTCTATCGAATTCCTGACACGGAAAACTTCATGCAGCGTGTAGCCGATTTGATTGACTTAAATGTTATGCGCATTGCAACCAAGGGCGCCATCTCTGTTCCGAGTGGGTCTTCCCTAGACGATGCCTGTCGTCTTTTAGCTGAAAAACGCATCAAGAAAATACCTGTTGTTGATGCGCAGGGTTGTCTGGTGGGATCACTTTCGCGATCCGATATTATTCGCTCCACTATGGCAAACTTAGCTTCTATCGAATCACTTGTTGCAGCAGATAAGGAAGAGAAGGAGAAAGCCAAGATGAAGGTCTAGGTCAGTGGACCCCCGCCTTCTTTCCTATAATCTGACAGTCAACTTATGCAGGCCGCTTATGCGCCCACCTACGCAGCCTGCTTATGCGGGCCGCTTATGCGCCCACTTCGCGCAACTCACTTTGTAGCCCGCCCACGCAGGCCACTCCACCTATACAGCTCACTTATGCAGCCTGCCTACGCGCAGCCCGCTTATTCGACCCATTTATGTCATCCAGACTCCCTTCTAGAAACCGAATTCGGTTTCTAGAAGGGAGATTTTGGCAAATTCGGCCCTTATCGGGCAACAAAACAGAACCTCAACACCAAAAGCAAAAGCTGTTACCGGTGCACTATGACACCAGTAACAGCTTTTTTGACACCATCCAGTAAAACTCTTAATCGATCAACGTGCCTGCAGATTATCTGGCCCTTATCGGGCTACACAAACCGCCCGATAAGGGCCGTTTTTGCCAAAAATGAGCCGTTGAACGTACACTTTTGTTTTTTGCTGCTTAAAACCTCCTATACGCCCCCTTTTTACAACTTTTTCCTTTGCCTGTTCTTACCCTATTCGACAACCTTTACCGCTACCGCCCCTTTGTCGAAAACAGACACCGCACTTTATTACCTATCCGAACGGATAACACCTCGCGCAGCTACGTAAGTCAAAATGAAATACAATCCATACACCGCCAAGAACGCACCTGATACTACCGCACTTGTTTGTCCAATATCCAAATGCCCAAACATCTGCACTAGGGTAACCACCTCCTGTAAAGCGCATACCGAATGTGCAATAGCCAATACAAGAGGGAACAAGAATGCAATCAAAATCTGCTTAAACAACGCACCGTTCACCATAGAACGCGGAGCCCCTAATTTATCAAGAAGCTGGTAGCGTTTACGATTATCGCTTGCGCTCGTCAACTGCTGGATAGCTAAAATCGCTGCACAGGCTACTACCAAAACAAAACCAATATAAATTGCTAAATAAGCAACGATGGTAGTCAGACCAATGTTTTGGCTAAACACTTCCTCTTTGGTCATTCCCATATTCAAAGGCCACGTTTCTGGATCTTCCGAAGAAGCAATGCCGTCGTAAAGCTCAACCCACTGCTTTTCAGCATCAGGGTTGTTAGTGAACTGAACATTCAAAATGGAAGTCACTGGAACAGCATCGGAAGGAATAACTTCATCTGGAACAATAAGAATACCCATTTGTCCAGGAATAGAAGTAGTTTGCAAAGATTCAGTATTCAGATCGGTATCTACCTTGAGATCATGCCCAAACACAGAAAGAGTAATTCCCGACTTAGCCACATCACGCGCGTAATCCATCACAATATCGGTATCGCAGTTCAAAACTGCTTCATCGCGCGCAAGCGAAATACCCTCGCGCCCACTTATTTCCATGGCGTGATTGTATTGAGAAACCGGAACAATACTAAGGGTTTGATCGACGTAATCCGGGTTAAGCATTTCAGAACCCACATAATCGCTCATAGGCTTACCAAGCTGTTCATCCAACTGGCCAAAGGTAGTATCGCAATCATACATATCCACCTGAGCACTTTCACGCACGATGCTATTGAAATCAGGCAAGCCTAATTTCTTCGCATCATCTGCCATACCTGATGCCATGTTGTAGTCATGGTCCTCAAGATAGCCCCGAACAGCCTCATAACGCTGCTTTACCTCATTGGAATAATCGGTGCCTTCCATGCTCGAAGCCAGGCTGTAATACGACGTCACGCTGGCATCATAGCGCGTAATAGATGCCATGCTGTTTTGCATTGAAAGCGAAATACCTACACCACCTGCAACACTGGTTATAGCCAAAAACAGCGTCATGCAAATAATAGCCATCGAAACAAACGACGAATTGATACGCGATGCCACTTGGCGCAAGGTAAACATATTAAGACCGCGATAATACAGAGGCTTAATCGTTTGAATCAAACGAAGCAAGAAACCTGAAAGCGAATAGAAAAACAGCAAGGTACCCACACAAACCAGAGCAGTTGCTGCACCAAACGTAGGATTAACTACGATGCCATTTTCCGAAAGCAAATAATACGAAATACCAATGATGACGCACGATACCAAGAACAAGCAAAACGATACCGGTATGCTACGTAGTTTCAAATCGTCATTTTTGCGTTCAGACTGAATTAAATCGATAAGCTTCGCCTTCGCAACGTAGCCTACATTAAAAAACAGGGCCAATGCAAAAATAATCAGGAACACTACGATAGTTTTTATCAGTTCGTCCTGTGCTACGAAGAAGGTAAACCCAGGAATGTCAACTACGAACAATACAGCAGTAGCATACAAAAGTCCCTGAGAAATAAGAAGGCCAAGACCAAGGCCGCATGCCAAAGAAATAGCACCCACAATAAGCGTTTCTGCTAGTGTCAAACGCAACAAAGTTCCTTTTGGCATACCTAAAAGTAGGTAAATTGCAAACTCATTGTTGCGTCGCTTAATCAAATATCGGCTGGCATACACCACCATAAACGCCAGAATGACACAAATAAACACCGAAACGCCATTGATCATCATGCCCAAAAGCTCAATCATATTGCCTTGTGCTTTATCGAAGGCCAGAACCGCATCCTGGGCAGTGATGGAATTAAACGCGTAAAATACGGCAACGCCGATCATTAAGGTGAAGAAGTAAATGGCAAAATCCTTATACGATCGTCGCACATTTGCCAACGAGAGCTTAGCAAGCATCTACATCACCTTCTTCAAGTTGAGAAGTCGCTGCGATAATGCGAGCCAAAAATGTTTTACGATCATTGTTTCCGCGACTCATTTGGCCCCACAAGCGACCATCACGAATAAACACGATGCGATCGCTATGACTCGCAACACTCGAATCGTGGGTAACCATCAGAATGGTGGCGCCCATAGCATGAAGAAATTCCAGCGTATCAAGCAACTCTCGCGCGGACTTCGTATCGAGAGCTCCTGTTGGTTCATCAGCCAAAATGAGATGCGGTTTAGTTATAAAAGCTCGTGCAGCTGCCGCGCGTTGTTTTTGCCCGCCAGAAACTTCATAAGGATAACGATCAAGTGTTTGCGCGATAGAAAGCTGACGCGCAAGTGATTCAACCTGCTCGTTAATAGTGCGCGCTGGTACTCGGGAAATAGTTAACGCAAGTGCAATGTTTTCGCGAATAGTTAACGTATCAAGCAAATTGGAATCCTGAAAAACAAACCCCAATTCCTCCCTACGAAACCGCGCAAGTTCTTTCGAAGAAAGTCCTACTACGTCTTTGCCGCCAATAATAATATGCCCATTCGTTGGGCTATCGATGGTAGCTAAACAATTAAGCAAAGTAGATTTACCTGACCCGGAAGGACCCATAATTGCCACAAATTCGCCTTGATCGACCGTAAAATTCACGTGATCAAGAGCGCGCGTCATGTTTTCGTTATGGCCATGCTTTCCCATTTTCCCGCCATAACATTTAGAAACATCCCACACTTCCACAATTGCGTTTATGCCTGCATTTCCCGTCATCGGAATTCCTTTCTTTAAACGCCATCTTTCGAACCGAAACTTGTCCGTTTTAAGAACCAACAGCTATTCGTTTAAGCGTCAGCTCTATTTGCTTGGATTTCGGCATCCATTTCTTTTGGAAGCTGAAACCTGTCCGGACACTTATCCGTCTCGAATTTCTGTCTAAAGAAAGCCTAGAAAGTACTCCTTACAGCCCTTTGGCGGGTACCTAACATTTACCTGACTTTTAGGAAATGCCCTCGCAGCGACGCAAAGTTACCCCTACAATGCAGCTATGGCAAAAGATTCTCTACATACCAAAACAATTCTTCTAGTTGATGACGAGCCCGAACTGCTGCACTTGCTAGAAACTGTGCTTCGCGCAGATGGCTTTGAGCACATAGTAACGGCAAGCGATGTAACCAGTGGGCTTGCCGCTTACGAGCAGCACCACCCCGACCTGGCAATTTTGGACGTTATGCTGCCTGATGGAGACGGATTTACCCTCTGTACTTATTTGCGCTCTCTCTCGTCAGGGAAGCCCTTGCCCGTAATTTTCCTAACTGCAAAAGACGAAACAGCCGATCGTCTTACCGGACTGCGTTCAGGCGCAGACGATTACCTGACCAAACCGTTTTCTGCCCAGGAATTAATACTGCGCATATATGCAGTGTTGCGGCGTTGTTATCCCGACGATGAACCAATTTTGAAGCTTGCGCACTGTACCATCGACCTTGACAATGTTGAAGTTCATAAAGAAGGTAGCGAACCTACCTTTTTAACCGCAAAAGAAAGTGAGCTCTTACGTATTCTTGCCAACAACGCCAACCGCATTGTTACCACCGATCATTTATGTGAAGAATGCTGGGGTTCCTCGTTCGGCTACGAACAAAGCCTTATGACGCACATTCGCCGCATTCGCGAAAAGATAGAACTTAACCCTTCCAAACCAGAATCACTTATCACCATGAAAGGATTGGGCTATAAGCTCCTGGTAGAAAAAGCTTAAGCGAATTTGGCATTGCCTTCAAAGAAGTTGATCTTTTTTGACTGAGAAAAGCTTAAAGGACATTCTATGACACGCAGCAAGAACAAAGTTCAAGGTAGTTTTTTTATCGCAAAACAGGTAGGGCTTTTTGCGGGCATGGCTCTTTTAATTCTGGCAGTTGACCTTATTCTGTTTTTCGCAATTGCCATGTTTGAAGCAACCGCTTCCTACTTTGATGGCACCGATCCCAACTCAACCCAAAGCGAAGGCCGCGTTCATGTATCCAATGTTGCTGATGCGCTTTCGCAAGACAAATCGGGCGCTTGGACTTTTAATGATGCCGAAATTGAGCAGGAACTCACTGCCAAAAACGCGTGGGCTGTTCTGGTCAATAGCAAAGGAAATGTTGAATGGAGCTACAACACTCCCAAAGATTTTCCTACTTCCTTCACGCAAAACGAAATTGCAGTCTTATCGCATGACCGCGCCTATTCAACCTACGTTACCTTTATATGGACCAAAGATTCCAACTTGGTCATAATGGGCTACCCCGATACGCAGTATCTCTTTTTTGGGTTTACCCTCTCTAGCCAAGCATTTTTGCGCTTGCCCTTATATTTCCTGCTTATTTTTACCATTGACTTGCTTATTATCTTTTTACTGTATGTATTCTCGCAGCGATCCCTTCTTAAAAGCACCGGTCCTATGTTTGACGCCCTTGACAACTTGGCTCAAGGAAAACCTGCGAAAGTTCGCTTTGGTGGCATGTTGCGCGTAGTAGGCAATCGCATTAATGCGGTATCCGATACTCTTTTACGTAAAGAAACCGCGCGAAAGAATTGGGTCGCTGGCGTATCTCACGATGTTCGCACACCCCTTGCTATTGCAATGGGCCACGCCGAACAGCTTGAACACAACCCCGATCTTCCTCAAAATGCAAAAGATTCCGCCGCTATTATTACCCGACAGGGTGTACGCATTCGCGACTTAATTGAAGACTTGAATATTGCAACGCAGCTTGAATACGACATGCAACCTCTTAAGATTGACACCATTGTTATGGCAAAGCTACTCCGCAGTGTAGTGATGGACTATCTTAATCAGGGTATTGATGATCATGCAGAATTTGACTTAGATATTGCAGAATCAGCCGCTCAAGCATCCATAACAGGAGACGAACGTCTGATTAAACGAGCTCTGCGCAATGCGATAGATAATTCCCTTAAGCATAATCCCCGTCATTGCTGCATAACCATTTCACTTAACGTAAACGACAAGGGAATCGCCCTCTGCGTTGCAGACGATGGGCGCGGCATGAGTACCGAACAATTACATGGTTTGGCTTCTCTGCTCGAACATGACTATTTAGGTATAGGATCACTTATTGCTTATACCGACACCAGCATTACCTTCTCTAAGGATAATTCCTTTATGCCAGTACAAAAAAAGGAAGGAAGCCCCGAATTACCGCCCGACAATTCTTCAAACGTTTATGGCTCAGGAGCGCCTATTATTTCTTCCCAAAAGCCCCCTATCGGATGCCCACCACCGCTACCAGCAAAGAAGCGTCCGCCGAAACCTCCTGTTTCGAGCATTTCTTCTATGGCAAGTCCTTCTTTCTCTGCGCCTAGTTCTTTTGTTGGCAATGCCCCCATCCCTCACGGAGGATCAATTGGCAAGCATGGTCTAGGGCTTCCCCTTATTGCGCGCATCGTATTGGTTCATGGTGGAACCTTAACTATTGCAAGTGCCGAAGGCGAAGGATTCAGCATAATCATGACCTTCCCCATAAAGAAAGAAGATTCTTTGCCCGAACAATAAACCCTTGGTATGCTAACAAGCGCATAAATGAAAACAATTAACTGTCCTTGGTGTGTTCATAGAACATTGCCAAGAGGCAGGCATTTTACTAGAGGTTTTTATGTCAGAAGTGGTAACTTGTTCGGTCCAAAATAAGTGCGGTGCCTGTCAGTTATTAAGCGTTCCCTACGAGCAGCAACTTGCCCGCAAACAAAAAGAAATGGCTCAACTATTTGAGCCTCTTGCCAACACTGATACCACTTTTAGCGAAATCGCAGGCATGGATGAGCCGTATTACTACCGCAACAAAGTAACGTCTCCTTACGTTCCTGGTAAAAAGATTTCTTCCAAACAAAGCAACTCAACCGCACAAAATGCAGCAAAAACTTCCAAAAAAAGAAATTCTTCACGTCGCAACACTGCCAAGCGAGAAATTCTCTACGGTATGTATGCTGCAGGCACTCATCGTGTAATTCCCACCGACACGTGTCTTTTGGAAAACAAAATTGCCAAGCGCATCATTCTTGCAATAAAACAGCTTATGCAGCGCTACCATATGGAACCCTACAACGAAGATACCGGCAAAGGGTTTGTACGCCATGCAGTAGTGCGCGTGGGACATCAATCAGATGAAGTACTGGTTACGCTGGTAACCAACGAATCTGCCTTTCCTGGTTCTAAAAACTTCTGCCGAGAACTGGTTAAACGTGTTCCAGAAATTACCACCATCGTACAAAACATAAACACTAGGCAAACGAACGTCATCTTGGGGCAAGACGAAAAAACACTGTATGGACCTGGCTTTATTTTGGATGAATTATGCGGATTGAGTTTCCGTATTTCTTCGCATTCGTTTTACCAGGTTAATGCTACACAAACCGAGGTGCTGTACCGCAAAGCAATACAAATGGCACAGCTATCCGGAGCTGAAACAGTAATGGATGCCTACTGCGGTACGGGAACCATTGGCCTGGTAGCAGCACAAGGGCTTCCTGAGGCACCTAGGGCTCATGCGGCACGCGTGATTGGAGTAGACAATATTGGTTCTGCCATTAAGGATGCTCATAACAACGCTCGTCATAACGGTATCGAAAATGCCGCGTTTGTAACCGATGATGCAGGTAATTATATGAAGCGGCTTGCACAAGAAAAGCAAGCGATTGATGTGTTACTTATGGATCCGCCACGTGCAGGCGCAAGTGAAGCGTTTTTAGAGGCTACCTGCACCCTTAAACCTAGGCGCATAGTCTACATTTCATGCAATCCCAAAACCCAGCAGCGAGACGTAGCGTATTTACTCAAGCATCAGTATCGCCTAATGCGAGTTCAGCCTGTGGATATGTTCCCTCATACCAAGCATACGGAAAATATTTGTTTGCTTGAGCTTTAAGTGTCACCCCCCCCCTTTTTTTTTTGACACGGCAAAGAATAGGCCAATGAAGCAGCTTACTTGAATGATAGTTGTTGCCGCACCTAGACCGAACCAACAACACTCCGCCCAAGCGAGCTAGCAACAATCCCCCTTGATTCAAATCTTTTGACAAAACTTGATAATTTATTTCGCCCTGGCTCTTGACCCAGTGTATTTCCTGCCCTATATTAGAATTATTCTAATTCAAGAAAACTAGACCAGAATTAAGATTAGCGATGAGGGAAAACGCTCGACAGATTTTAGAGATTATCAACAGTTCGGATGAACATTTAACTGCCGAACAAATATATCTTCGCCTTAAAGAGAACAATTCAAAGGCGGTACTTGCAACGGTATACAACAATCTTGCCAGTTTGTACCAAAAAGGCTTAATTCGTAAAGTTGCGGTTGCCGGTTTTCCTGATCGTTATGACAAAATGGTAATGCGCCATGATCATCTTGTATGCAAACAATGCGGAACGCTTTCCGATGTTGTGCTGGAAGATCTAACCGCAAAGCTGGAGCAAGAAACGGGAGTCCATGTGCTTTCTTACGATTTGAACATTGACTACCTTTGCCCCGCCTGTACTACAAAACTTGAGGAAACTAACGAAGAACTAGAAACATTCGTCAAAGAGTGACGCTACAAAGGAAGCAAGCGTCTCGGAGCCATTAGATTGCAACAGAGATGCTCTTCATAAAGAGGGACGGACAAACAAGCGAGGCTAAAAGCCTCATGGAAGGAGCCTAACATGGCTAACAAGTACGAGGGAACTCAGACCGAGAAGAATCTTGAAACCGCTTTTGCGGGCGAATCTCAAGCTCGCAACAAGTACACCTACTTTGCTTCTGTTGCAAAGAAGGAAGGCTATGAGCAGATTGCGGCTCTGTTCCAGAAAACTGCCGACAACGAGAAAGAACATGCAAAGCTTTGGTTTAAGGAGCTTGGCGGATTGGGCGACACTGCAGCAAACCTGGAAGCAGCTGCTGATGGCGAAAACTACGAATGGACCGACATGTATGACGGTTTCGCTAAGACCGCCGACGAAGAAGGCTTCCCAGAGTTGGCAGCTAAATTCCGCATGGTTGCTGAAATTGAAAAGCATCATGAAGAGCGCTACCGCGCATTGCTGAAGAATGTAGAAACCAAGCAGGTATTCGAAAAGTCTGAAGTTAAGGTATGGGAATGCCGCAACTGTGGTCACATCGTTGTGGGCACCAAGGCTCCTGGTGTATGCCCAGTATGCCTGCATCCTCAGAGCTTCTTCGAAGTACATGCAGAAAATTACTAAGCCTTTAAAAGCTGCTATCCATTAGCGAGATTGAAAAAACCATTCGCTCAATAAGCGCTGATGTATAAGCACTTCACTTTGCGAGTGAACGCAGATCTCATTAGTCAGCAAATGCACGAAGCGGTCGGAATACTCCGACCGCTTTTCTTATCTAGGCATCTTTCATAGGCGCCTTTTAGCAATCAATCCACCCTTCAATCTGCCACTACTATACAAACTCACAAGTTAAGAAAGTGCTTGTTACCTATCTACTACCTGCTCTTTTATTACCTGTAGGTAATAAGTGATTTACCTGTTCAACAACTGCCCCATGGCAACTTCATCATTTTCAGAAAGAGGAGTTACCAGTGGCTTGCCTTCCGCATCTACTAAAACCGTTATGCCGCAACCGCTAGTCATATTTGAAGATGCTAAGAAGTAATTTACTCCCGTTTCGACATCCACAATGATCTTGCGCACATTCGTAACGCCCTGAGAATACACTTCGACAAATCGCTCTTTGGCCATGATTGGTCCTCTTCTACTAATACAGAGCTTCCCTTTACATATTTCTTTGTAGATATGATCGCTTTATTCAGACTATCTTTAATATTTAGCCTAACAGCGTTGAAAGAATGCTAATAGCACCCCAGCCGCAACAAAATCCAATAGGAAGAGCGATCAAGCACCGTAGCGCCATCTTTCCCCACCATATTTTTCCAGCCTTTTGGTTAACTTCAGAAGTTACTTGCGGATCCTCGCCCCGCATAAAAGCCTCTACGGAACGATAAGTAAACAGTTGGTTGTTGTGCTTTATTTTGTCCGCCAAAATGGCACTCACCATTGCAGGAATCCACAACGCCACAAACGGTACGAAAATAACTAGTAAATCCAAATCCATTAAAGCTGTTACCAGAACCCACGCCACAGCAAGTCCACCACAGATAGCCATAATATATCCAAGCTTATTCAGCCTCTGGGCTTCTGCGCTTAACGTTGCCTTCATTTCTTCCACATCTCCTTTAATAAGCGAGTCAACACTTACGTCGAAGAGATTGCTTAAAAGCAACAGGCTTTGCACATCAGGATAGGTACGATCAGTTTCCCAGTTTGAAATAGTTTGACGCGAAACGAAAATTGCCTCCGCCAATTCTTCCTGGGACATACCTAAACGAGCGCGATGCTCTTTGATATGCGTTGCCAGTTCCATGCAATCCCTTTCTGGTAGGAAATGTCTCAGATCGCGGATTACTCTACCACCTAATTGTTTTGACATGCTAGCTTTTTGAGCATTTTGCGCCTGCCAAATGTCTTTGACAACGATGTGACCTGGTATTTTAATCTGCACTTACTCGGAGTTTCCCTCTAAAGTCCTTCTCTATATAATAAGCACCAGTATTTACACAATACATTTTTGTCACGAACCATAACTATTAAGGTAGCCAGTAAGGAGAGCTCATGCTTTCTGGTAACAACGATAAAAACTCAAAAGAGATTCCTTCTATTGTTCTAAACGGAATCAAAAACATCCCAGAGAATTACTCCTTACCAAAACTACATGGAAGTGAGTGCTTCAAGGCGACCCTTATTCGCCTTGCTATTCCTGGCGTATTCATTGCTATTTGTCTGCTTATAATAACCACCGCTCCCGCACAATCAGATTCTACTGTTTTGCAAGGCTGGATTGCATTTGCGATAGTTTTCGCCATTTGGTGGGTAGCTCACTGGTATTTCGCCAAGTGGAAAAACGCCAACAAGCAGAATAACCCCACACCTTACCCCCGTGCATTTATCACACTTGGCAAAGGCATATCTGCACTCATCCTGTTCTATCTCTTCACCATATTCCTAGAGCTTCTTTCCCTAACCGATACCGCCGATATCTCAAACCCCATTACCTTAATCTTAGGTTTGAGCTGGGATATTACGTGGAGATCAGGCATGCCACTTGCTATTCTCTTTATGGTAATAGCGCGTGCCTGCAGCAACGGCTATAAGAATTGGTGCGCAAGCGAACGTGAAGCTTTTGGCAAACGCATTCAGAAAGAAAACTTGACTCCTGTTGAAGCGCTAGAAGAACAGGTCGGTCTTGTCTGGTGGCTTGATGAAATTATTCGTGTGCTAGTTGCACTCGCTAACGCCCTAGGAGCGGTAGGCATTCTTGTCGCATTACTCATGCACTCCCCCATCACGTTAGTATTAGCAACCAGCGGTCTTTTCAGCCCAGAAAAAATCTCATATATCATCTTTACTGTTCCATGGTTTAGTGAATTCATGACAGCAATTGGTCAACTGAGCGCCGCAGGAATGTGGGTATTTGTGCTTACTGCTGGCATCGTCCGCATTGTATGGCGTAAATTCTTAGACTGGTCTGCTCTTAACACTGCCGAAGAAATCCAAGATATCGAAGAGCGAAAAAGGGATGGCGAAGAGGAGCCGCAATTCGAGTGCATCGTTAATGGCGAAAAAGCTCCAGGCACAGAAGTACCAAATGTCGGTGTCTACCTTCAAGGTTCCCTTATAAGAATTGGAAGAATTACAGGCTGGATTTCACTTGTCTTGGGATGCTGTTCTATCTTGATGTCCTTACTAAATCCTGCATTAAACGGATTCTTTGCAAACATCTTCCAAATTATTGGCGTGATACTTTCGGCTAGTGCGTTGCCTCTTTTTGCGCTCATCTTATTCGTAGTGCTTGTAGTTGTTAATGCATGTGAATTGCGCTGGTATGAAGGCACAAATAAGACCCACAAGTCCATTCACAGCTTCATGAAAACAGCTAGACGCGTAGGATACGCAATCTGCTTGCTGTGCGTTGGCTATGCACTAGTAATGGCTCAACTTAACAACAACATTATCGGTTTGATTACTCAGAACGTCGCTGAAGGCGTGAATGAAGCTACTATTTGGACGCTTGTAACGCAGTTGATAGTGGAATCGGCACTCTACCTGGTTATTATTGCAGTATTGTTATATGCCGCTTATCGATTTATCGACAACGAATTCATTCTTCCAAACACCAGCTACAATGGTGGCTACTCTGGCGCTTATAGCAGAGGTTACTCAGGCGGATCATTTGGCGGCTCTTCTGGCGGCAGTGGCGGTTCGAGCTACTCTGGTAACTCATGGGGAAATTCCTTTTCAACAACATATGTCGGCGGCAAAGCATATCACCAGCAGAATAATAGCTGGGGTGGCTCTACCATTTATGATGGCTGGGGTTCAAAGGTAGGGTCAACCCGCCAAGGCGTATTTGGGAATACCAAAGTTGAATATGGTGGACAACAATACGAAGTGCGCGATGGCATCTTTGGCGACAAAATTGTCACTGACGAAAACGGAAAAGAAGTTGGTCGCATCACCGAAGGTTTATTCGGCAACAACACTTTCAAGAAGAGCTAATGCGAGTTAGCAGCTAAAGTGTAGATAATATACGCAATGCTTACGTGTTTAGCTATAGATCAAGAGTACGTTTCTACTTATCCTCTACTACCCCATTGTAAAGGTATATACTGCAAGCCCAATAACAACTATCGCTAGCACAATTCCAATAATGATATTTGAACGTGACATATAAATAACCTCACGTTTCTAAACAACTTAGCAAGAAATTCAATAAAACTCACATTGCTGGTAAAAACAGTGAGCGGAAACACCTTGAATGCAGATAGGGTGAAGGCAAAGCGTAGCGTACTTTGTTACGCGAGCTTTGCCTGGAGCCCTAGCTGTGCCAAGGTGTTTCCGCACAGCGTCATACCGTTTCTTACGAGTATTACGACGTTAGCTATAACGTCGTAATATGTACGAACTTGCGCTTGCCTACCTGAACAACAGCATCCTTCAACATTTCTGGAGCAACGTTGTAAGTTTTTGCAGGAATAGCTTCGCCATTTACTTTAACGCCACCCTGGTCAATCATACGACGAGCATCGCCGGTGGAATTGGTTAATCCTGCATCGAAAATCAACTTTGCCAGATAAACTAAACCTTCATCATTTGGCGTCAAATCAGCGGCAAAATCCGCTACATCGTCAGGAATTTCATGCTTCTTAAACTGCTTGTCAAACGCAGCTTCTGCTTCCTGGGCAGCAGTTTCATCATAGTAAGCAGCCACGATATTTTGAGCCAAATCGCGCTTGCAACGATTGGGGTGAATATCCCCCGATGCAAGACCAGCTTCAATATTGTCGATTTCAGCAACAGGTACTGTAGATGCCAAACGGTAGTATTTGATCATCAATTCATCCGGAATGGACATAACCTTGCCGAACATATCATTAGGCTCATCAGTCAAACCAATGTAGTTACCATAGCTCTTAGACATCTTCTTGACACCGTCGGTGCCTTCAAGCAAAGGAAGGGTAAGACAAACCTGAGGTTCCATACCCATCTTTTCCATAAGCTCACGGCCAGCAAGTAAGTTAAACAGCTGATCCGTACCGCCAAGCTCAACATCAGCTTTAATTACCACTGAGTCGTATGCCTGCATAATGGGGTATAAAAATTCATGAAGAGCAATAGACTGATTATTAGTGTAACGATTATGGAAATCGTCGCGCTCCAGAATGCGAGCAACCGTGAAGTTGGAAGCAATCTTGAGCAATTGCTCCAAATCCATGCTCAAAATCCACTCAGAGTTATAACGAAGCGTGGTTTTTTCTGGATCAAGAATTTTAAACGCCTGATCAACATAGGTTTGAGCATTTTCCTTAATCTGTTCGCGCGTAAGCTGAGGACGCGTGGTATTGCGACCAGAAGGATCGCCAATCAAGGCGGTGCCATCGCCAATAATAAGCGTTACCTGATGCCCCAAATCCTGAAAAGCACGCAGCTTGCGCAGCGGCACTGCATGTCCTAAATGGATATCGGGTGCCGTCGGATCTACGCCAAGCTTAATGTTTAAAGGCTTATCGCGTTTTAGCTTTTCCATAAGGGCAGCCTCGGGCACAATTTCTGCCGTGCCTGATTGAATAATATGAAACTGTTCTTCAGGTGAAATCATAATTCCTCTTCTCAAGTTATACGCAGAGATTCTATCACAGCTTTTCTCTTCGCCTATACGTCTCTAGGTATACGCCTCCGCATATACGGAATATGCCGTTTTCATATGTCGTGCACGTTTCATGATGCCAAAAACTCAATTCTTTGTTTTAAGATCTACGAAACTCCGCGAAACAAATGCCCCGACGTTACCCCTTCAGCCTTCGAAACCTTATCACCACTCTTAAGTGCGATATCACGAGCACGAACCGCGCGCTGCACCTTTTTCGTAGTTTCAGAAACATTCATTAGCGTGGTATCAACCATCAAAGTTGAAACGCCCACATGAATAAGCTCGGGAACCAGATGTGCAATATCAAGAGAAACTGCATTGTATAAATGACTGCGACCAAGAGCATCAGTAATTACTGGCATCTCATAACCCTTACGGTCCTTCAAATGATGCGGACTTTTACGACGCGCACATGTTGTACACTTCTGGTTGCAAGGACCTTGACTCATAAGTAAGCAGTGTTCAGTAATCATTAGCTCAGTTGAACCCATAATGGTTACTCCCAGCGGCACCGAAGAAACTTCGCCCAACTCTTCAATTTGCACCAGCGAAAGTTCAGGAGAAAGCCAGATACGCTGCGCCCCCAAATCAGCCATTGCCTGCAAGTCTAACCTATTCGTTACCGGAATGTGGGGACCCACTTCGGGTAGCGCGCCTAATTCTCCTGCGCGAACTAATTGCCCTAGATTTTCCACCACTACTGGTTTTTCAGCGCGGACACGATTCCAAATATCAAAACCACCCCGAAGCTCTTCATCGAACATATGAGATACCGTAGGTAGAATTGGAATGCACTGCTTTGGATAGCCTGCCTGTTCAGCAGTGCCCGAAAGCTGCCCGGCAATTACTGCTTCTCCTCGACGATAGTTCAGGGCGGGAACATAGATAAAATCAGCACCTGCACGTTTTGCCGCACGTGCACACGCAGGATTAGTAGCTAATACCCCAACCTTGCATCCACCTTTTCGTAAAGGTGTAGCAAATACTCGCTGCGGAACACGTTCGAGGCTGCGGTCATGATAAGAAGCAAGCATTGCCTCTTGCAGTTCTTCCGCCGCACGAGCGCGAAGCTTATGTAGTAGCGAAAAGCCCATACCCACGCCTTCATCGAGAGCGATATCCAGATCGGTTAAAACAAAAGGCGTTGTTCCCATACGGTCAATATGGTCATGAACTTCTTCTGCAGTAATAGCCTTAGTACGCGCTGCTTCAATTTCGGGGCCTTCAACGGTAACGCTTACCGGCAATGCGCTGCCAACTTGGGCGGTAAACGTAAGCTTGGCAGGCTGCCCTAAATGCAACGCTACCGCACCTGTAATAGGAACCGCTGGCTGACGAGCGTCATCGACAAAGGCAGCTTCTGCATTTCGTACACGAAATACGCGATCGCCTTTCCCTACCGCTTTATCAACCGAAAGAACCACTTTGCCCAATTGCGTCGTTTCGTTAGTGTTTTCAAAACCATCAATCGTATGAACGAAATGTCCACGATTGGTCCAAAATTCAATGGCATCGCCTACATGAAGTTCCGTTTCAGCATCAAGCGTTACTTTGCCTTCTTTCGCGCGCGTCACGCGACCAATAAATACCCCACGATTGTTCGGGCGGCCATAGCTCATAATTTCGTTGCCACGTTGGCCTTCTAAGTAAGCTGTCGTAAACCCACGCGAAAATGCTTCAGACAACACCTGATGTTCAGCCTCGGTAGCGCGAGGATTAATGGGGTCTCCTGCAAGTTCAACACTGCCACAATCAGCTTCGGCGCGACGGGCTTCCGCCATCCAGGCTAACGTGCGATCAAGAACCTGGCGGTATACCCCCACCACGCTTTTTACGTATTCGGGAGATTTCATGCGCCCTTCAATTTTAAGTGACGTTGCACCCGCTTCAATAAGTTCAGGAAGCACGTCGATAGTGCATAGATCTTTTGGAGACAGCAGATGTTCCCCAGGCGCATCAAGAGTTTTGCGCAATGCCACATTATGCAAGGTATAAGGCAAGCGACATGCCTGGGCACAACGGCCTCGGTTAGCGGATCTGCCGCCAACCATTGAAGACATAAAGCACTGACCCGAATAACAAATGCACAACGCTCCGTGAGCGAATACTTCAACTTCTATACCAAGCTCGCGCGCTAATTGCGACAGACGAGAAATTTCGGCAAAAGAAAGCTCTCGAGCAAGCGTTACGCGCGATGCACCCAATGCCGCTGCTGCTTGAATGCCATCTTCGGTATGCGTGTTCATCTGAGTTGACACATGCACTTCACAACCGGGAAGGATACGGCGAAGCTCAAGCGCTATGCCAATATCTTGCACGATGAAAGCATCCACCCCGCAGCGATATGCCTGGCGAGCAAGTTCTAGAGCATCCTCAACTTCGGAAGGCAACACGATAGTGTTAAGTGTAAGGTAAATCTTCACCCCACGAAGATGGGCATAATCGCACGCTTCTGCCAAATCATCGAAGGTAAAGTTATCGGCGCCGCGACGTGCATTAAAGTGTCCCGCCCCCAGATATACCGCATCCGCGCCAGCCTGAACAGCCGCATGCAAACATGCCATATTGCCCGCAGGGGCAAGAAGTTCTACCGCAGGCACTTCAGAGGTGTTTTGTTCGAACGTTTCTTTCACCAATACATCCTTATCGTATTCTAGAGTTACTTCATGAGGTCATTGTATGAGCGCCAACTCCACTGAAAGCGCCCTTGAAAAGTAATTTTGAAAGCACTTGCCGAAAGCATTCCATTACCGCAACCCCACTAAAAGTGTCTTACCATTGCTAACAAAGGCTAATGAAGCTTAGTTAATAAGAAAGCCTCGTAACACAAAAAGCGACCACCCCAATGATGGCCGCTTACGTATTACCCTTTAAGAAAAAACTGCGTTAGGCAGACTGGGCCTTACTATCTGCATCCTGGAAAGCGGCAATTCCCGCATCATAGTGCGACTGAATATCCGCGATACGAGAATCGTACGTGCTGTAATCAAAAGAGCCGCTTTCAGGGGCTTTTACATCCTCGTACAACTGCACATAGTCGCTCAGCGCCGACTGCATTTCGGTAGCGCCTGTTACATAGGACTTATGAATGTCCGTCATTGCGTCAGGCGGCGTTAGCGCATTAAGATCATCAACACACTTGTTAACTGCCTCAAGCTGCGCATCAAGCGAAACCACTTCGCCATCTTTTACTGCTGTAGCAAATTCTTCCATATTGGTATTAAGCGTATCCATAATGGTATTTACCGAAGACATGTACTTGCGGTTTTGCGTTTGAGCGTCCTGTTCGGCGTTATTACCAGAACAACCCACTAGCGCAGCAAGACAAGTCACAGCCAACAGCGCAACCAAAATAATACGTGCTTTCGTTTTCATATAATCCTTTCGACCGTTTAGAAAACAGTATCCCATATCTTATAGGAACAAGGCGGTTTGTAGGGGCTTTGTTGGAAAAGACCCACAAAGCACGCAAAAAGGGTTGCTGAAAAATTCACAGCAACCCTTGTAAAACGTTATTTACTTAAGCGCAGGCACCTTTTTGCCTAAGTGCAGGTATCTTTCTAGCATTCTGAAGGTATTAGAAGTAAAACGCTAGGTGGTTCCGCCTTCGCCGGTTTCACCACCGGAGCCGCCTCCGCCACCCGGATTTTCACCTTCATCACCACCACTACTGGGAGGAGTAGTGCCACCGCCTTCGGTTTCGCTATCTCCGCCAGTTTCGCCACCGCTATCAGGAGTCTCGGGCTTAGTTGCGGTATCACCACCTGTTGCGCCACCACCCGTGGTTTCTTCATTAGTTGCGGAATCGTCCGTTGTGTCTTCATCGGGCGTTTGGACGGTATCGCCTTCGTGTTCAGGTGCTTCACCCTCAGTACCTTCACCATGACCGAAGTCATGCTGAGTATATTCAAGTTTTTCATCGCTTGTGGGGAACTGCTCGATAGGTTCGCCCTCAAGAATAGTACTCATGAAATCGCCAAAGACATCGTCAGCCGCAATATAGGAAGGCATCCGCACTTCTTCACGACCACCAATCCAAATAGCTACCGACATCTGAGGCGTAATACCGCAGAACCACTTGTCGCGCCAGTTTTCAGAAGTACCCGTCTTACCTGCTGCAGGCTGGCCATTCGAAATCGCCGCACCGCGACCGGTACCATTCGTAATTACCCCTTCCATAACCTCAGTTGCAGCCTGAGTTAAAGAAGTGTCCAGCACCTTTTCGCCCGTAGTGTCGGCGGTGTAGATAGTATTTCCGGAAGCATCGGTAATGCTCTGGATGCAAACTGCCTCGTGCTTTGTGCCGCCATTAGCGATAGTGGCATACGCTTGAGCCATTTCGCGAACCGTTACTTCCTGGGCACCTAACGTAATGGAAGGATAAGCCTGAAGTTCCTGCTCAATACCACAGGTATTCGCCATTTCCACTACCTTTGAAGGACCAATTTCCGTGCACAATTCCGCAAAACCAGTGTTAGAGGATACGGCGAAGGCGCTCGCAATAGAACGGGTGCCATAGTTCGAACCACCGTAGTTTTCTACTTCCCACCCGTCAATATTCACGTGAGAAGTACAGTTCAAATTCGTTTCAGGGGATACGCCGTCATTCAAAGCCGCTAACAAAGTAAAGGTCTTAAAGGAAGAACCAGGCTGGCGTTTTGCTTGGGTGGCAAGGTTGAATTCGTCGTTGTCATAATCGCGACCGCCCACCATAGCTTTGATGTAGCCCGTATCAGGATCAACCGCCACCATAGCCAGTTCCAGGTTATCCGGCAAGCCCGAAAGCTTAGCATCTGCAGCTTCTTCAGCTGCCTTTTGTGTATCCACATCCAAAGTGGTGATAACGTTCAAACCACCCTTAAATACTTCATCGCTGGAATAGTCTTGAAGCAAGGTGTCACGCACATAGCTGGTGAAGTACTTGTACTTATACAAGCCATCATTCGAATCGCTCATGGTAACGTTAAGCGAAATGGGTTCTGCCTGAGCAGCATCGTGCTCTTCCTGGGTAATAACCCCATTGGTTAACATACGATCCAAAACAAGATTTCGACGTTCCAAGCAGTTATCGGGATTGTCGATAGGATTGTTGTACGTAGGAGCCTGAGGAATACCAATAAGAGTAGCCGCTTCGGCGATGGTTAAATCTTTAGCATTTTTAGAAAAGTAAAGCTCTGCTGCTGCTTGAATACCATACGCGCCCTGACCATAGTTAATGGTATTCAAATACATCTGCAAGATTTCTTCTTTTGAATACATTTGCTCTAGCTGGATAGCAATATATGCTTCACGAACTTTACGCTTGAGCGTAGACTCCTGCATTTCATCGGCAAGAATGGTATTTCGCACAAACTGCTGGGTAATAGTCGAAGCACCTTCATGACCCGTGCCTGTCACATTAACCCAAACAGCACGCGCAATACCCCAAAGATCAACACCATTGTGTTCATAGAAACGTTCGTCTTCAGTAGCAACCGTGCCCTTGGTTACGTAGTCGCCCATTTCAGACAATTCAATAGGGTCGCGGTTTTCCAAATACAGTTCCGCGAGCAACGTGGTGCCATCGCTTGCATATACCTTGGTTTTTTCCGCAACGTTATACGCTGATGCGTCGGTATAATCCGGCAAGTCCTGCAACCAGGCAACGCATAAGCCAACCGTTCCTAAACAGCCAAGGCCCAATATTGCGGCGATTATTATACCAACGATTCCCAAGCGGAATCCGGCGCGCTCTTTGCGAGCCGCATGCCGAGACCTTCTAGCTCGTGAAACCATACTACCTCCAAACTACAGTTCAGAGTATTTTAACACGCTAGACTGCAATCAATACCAAACTGCACACGTCACCGTATTGGTTTCCACTTTCGAAACAAACGAATTTCACGTCTTCATCAATTTTCTCGTCCCAGGTTTGTCAAAACTACCCGAATCGGGGGAATTTTCTTCTTCCGAGGAACGCTCGCAAGAAAAAATTAAGCACTCGTTACTAAAAACGAGTGCTTAATTACTTTAGTCACAAAAGCCACTGAATCAGAATCCCCCGATTCAAAGTGTTTTGACAAAAATCCTTGGTCTAGTTTTCCCTCAGCAGCTAGCTACCACTTCAGCAACGTGCCTCAGTAGCCACCATTTTAGTAACACACCTCAGCAGCAAGCTGCTACTTAGGCAACGTATCTCGTCATTCACCACTTCAGAACCGAAACGCTACTTCAACAGCGCTTCATCCTCGGAAAGCTTCTTCTCTCCCAGTTCAATCTGTTCAGCAACCACTGAATTGCCCGTTCCGCCATAGGTAGTACGAGCTGCCACAATGGATTCCAAATCAAGTGCGCCCGTAATATCTGCCTCAAACAGATCGGATGCCGCTTTGAAATCTTCAAGCGACAAATCGTCCAGGTCGCATCCGCGCTTATCGCACAGCAGAACCAAATGTCCTACGATTTCATGAGCCTTACGGAAGGGCAAGCCCTTCTTCGCAAGATAATCCGCAACGTCGGTTGCCGCCAAATAGCCTTTCTTAGATTGTGCACGCATAGCATCGGCGTTGATCGTCATGGTGGAAATCATGCCTTCCATGCAAACCAAACAATCATGCAGGGTCTTGCAGGCATCCATAACGCCTTCTTTGTCTTCCTGCAAGTCTTTGTTGTAGGCCAAAGGCAAGCTTTTCATGGTGGTAAGAAGAGCCATCAAGTCGCCCACCACACGGCCGGACTTTCCACGAATTAATTCAGCAAAATCGGGGTTCTTCTTTTGCGGCATGATGGAAGACCCAGTGGAATATTCATCGGCCAGCGTAATGAAGCCAAATTCAGAAGTGGACCACAAAATGATTTCTTCAGACAAACGAGAAAGATGAATCATAGCCACTGAGCAGGCATAATCCAAATCAAGCAAGAAGTCTCGATCAGAAACTGCATCAAGCGAATTAGGAATCATGGATGCAAAGCCAAGTTCCTCAGTGGTCTTGGCACGATCGAGCGGATAGGTGGTGCCTGCCAACGCAGCAGAACCTAAAGGATTTGCGTTAGCTGCATCATAGGCTTGCTTCAGACGAGCAAAATCGCGCGTAAACATCCAAAAATACGCCATGAAATGATGCGACAACAAAACCGGCTGCGCATGCTGCATATGGGTATACCCTGGCAGGATAGTTCCCATATTGTCCTTCGCTACTTTAATGAGAGCGCCACGCAAGGAGTTGACATCGTGCATTAAATCTTCTGCGAGCGTCTTTGCATACAGACGCGTATCGGTAATAACCTGGTCGTTTCGAGAACGGCCCGTATGAAGACGAGCACCCGCATCGCCAATATTTTGAGTGAGCACCTTTTCGATAGACATATGAATGTCTTCGTCGTTAATATCGAAAACAAACTTGCCCTCTTCAATGGTTTTTTCAATATCGGCAAGACCCGCCACAATGGCATCGGCATCTTCCTGCGAAATTACCCCCTGAGCTGCCAGCATGCGTGCATGAGCACGAGAGCCCGCGATATCCTGGTGATACATTGCCTTATCAACAGGCAACGAAGCGCCAAATTCCTGGGTGAATTCACTTACGCCTTTTTCAAAACGTCCCGACCATAATGCCATAGGGAGACTGCCTTTCTTTTACCTCACGTTACTGTATATATTCAAAAGATTGTTTGACCACACTGCGATAAGTGTCGCCTTGCTAAGCAAGCCTATTGCTCTTTTTTAGCGAAGCCATGGATTACTTCTCGATTTAACTGGGCTATGGCAACTGTTGCCTAGCCCAGTTAAATCGAACGTCGTTTTAGCTTAGTTGTCTGGCTTAGCGCTCGCGCGTAGAAACAAGCAGCAGGATACCGCCAATCAAATTCAAGAAAATAAGCGTACATACGCCAAACGCCGTAGTATTAGCTTTCTTTCTTTTGTAAATTCCCCAACAATGCACCGTCATAGGAATCATCCAGGCAAGAGGAATAATTGCCCAGCACACCGAAACGGTAGAAATAACCGCAAGAATAAACGCGATTAAACGCAAGGTGTCATCGGTAGAAGCACTTTGAGCCTGAGCATAAGGCTGACCCGGCTGCTGAGGAGCCGGGTTGTAAGCCTGTCCATATCCTTGGGCACCGTATCCCTGAGGCTGGGGTTGAGGCTGGGCCGCCTGTTGCGGCTGCGCAAAACCTTGAGCAGATTGTTGCGATTGGGCTGGTTGCGGTTGTGGCTGTGGTTGAGGTTGAGCCTGCGCTTGCGGCTGCTGAGCCTGTGGCTGAACAGGATGTTGCGCCTGAGCTTGCTGCGGCTGTGCCTGGGCAGGTTGCTGTGGAGCAACCGCATCAGCATAATTATCGGTCCACTGATTTCCATCCCACCAACGAAGCTTCGTTTTATCTCCTGAAGGATCAGGATACCAACCAGCAATTGGGTTCGCCATTCAGAACACTCCTTTTATTCGCCGTCAGTTACACCCTGTTCACGACGATTCTTTGCCCAAACACGCGTGGACAAACCATACAGATCAATGAAGCCCTTAGCAGACTTATGGTTGAAGGTGTCAGCTGCATCGTAAGTTGCCAGACCGTAATCATACAGGGAGAAGTCGCTCTGACGACCCGTTACCGTGCAGGTTCCCTTGTAGAACTTCAAACGAACAATACCAGTTACGCACTGCTGAGTGGTCTTCAAGAAAGAATCCATTGCATGCTTGAGTGGCGAGAACCACTGACCGTTGTATACCAAGGTTGCCCAGTCATGTTCGATATGAAGCTTGTAACGCAATACTTCACGCTCGAGGCACATATCCTCCAGGGCGCGATGAGCTTCAATTAAAGCAAGAGCACCTGGTGCCTCATAGCATTCACGGCTCTTAACACCAATCATACGGTTTTCGATCATATCAATACGACCAAATCCGTTTGAACCGGCAATCTCATTCATTTTAGCGATGATATCCAAGTAGGACATCTGCTCGCCATCAATAGCAACAGGCAAACCGCCTTTGAACTCAACCACGATTTCCGTTGCTTCATCAGGGGCCTTTTCAGGATCAGTGGTCATGGTATAAATATCCAGCGGAGGACGATTCATAGGATCCTCCAAAACGCCGCATTCAATAGCGCGACCCCACAGATTGTCGTCGATAGAATAAGGCTTGGACTTGGTGGTAGGAACGGTTACGCCGTGAGCTTCTGCCCAATCCATTTCCTCTTGACGAGTGTGCATATCCCACTCGCGGACAGGAGCAATGATTTCCAATTCAGGATCAAGAGCCTGAATAGAAGTCTCAAAACGAACCTGGTCGTTACCCTTACCCGTGCAACCATGAGCAACATACTTAGCACCATACTTGTGAGCAGTATCTACCAAGTACTTAGAAATCAAAGGACGAGAAAGTGCAGAAACCAGAGGGTACTTGTTCTCGAAATGAGCGTTGGCATACAGTGCCTTGGAAAGGTAATCCGCTGCAAAATCTTCACGCATGTCTGCAACGATGCAGTCGATAGCGCCCGTTGCCAAAGCGCGCTGCCTTACCTCTTCCAAGCCTTCATGTTCCTGGCCTACTTCACCTACAACTGCGATAACGTCCAGGTCTTTTTCGTCCTGAAGCCACTTAATGCATACGCTCGTATCCAAACCGCCTGAATAGGCAAGAACGCATTTTTCCTTTGCCATTGTATAAACCCTTTCCTTGAGGTGAATTACCTATTGTGCCAAAAATTCAGTATCGGCTTCTTCTTCTGCGGCGTCTTCTGGCTTTTCCTCTTCAGGAGTCCAGCCGTTACGTACCGCATCAATCATGCCTGGCAATGCTTCTAACAACTGATCAATTTCTTTGCGCGTTACGATCAGAGGAGGCAAGAAGCGAAGCGTGTGCGGACCCGTTGCATTAAGCAAGAAGCCTTCATCTAAGCCCTTTGCAACTACAAGGTTCGCATCAACGCCTTCTTCCAGATCGGCGCCAATCATAAGACCCATGCCACGAACTTCAGTGATGCCATCGATCTTGTCGAGGCCTTCTGCAAAGTAGTCACCCAATTCCTGGACATCTTCGTCGAAGTGACCGCGAGAAAGCGTTGCCAACGTAGCATGAGCTGCCGCCATCGCAAGATTGCTTCCACCAAACGTTGAGCCATGATCGCCCGGCTCAAAGGCTTCCGCAACTTCAATACGTGCCGCACAAGCACCCATGGGGAAGCCTGATGCGATGCCCTTTGCCATGGTAATAATGTCAGGCGTAATGCCCATGTTTTGGAAAGCAAAGGGGAATTCGCCGCAGCGATAAAAGCCCGACTGCACTTCGTCAACAATAATAAGCATGCCGTTTTTGCGTGCAAACTGAGCAACCTCAAACAAGGTATCGGGATCCCAAGGATGAACGCCCGATTCGCCCTGAACACATTCGAGCATAATGGCGCACACATCGCCCGGGTTTTCAAAGAAAGCACGATGAACTGCATTCATATCGTTCATAGGAACATGAATGAATCCGCCGGGCAAGGGAGCAAATGCTTCCTGTTTTGCAGGCTGCGCAGTGGCAGAAAGCGTTGCAAGCGTACGGCCGTGGAAGCTACCATCCATAGTGATGATGGTCTGACCACCCGTTCCTTCCTTTTTAGAATACAAACGTGCCAACTTAATAGCGCATTCATTTGCTTCAGCACCGGAATTTGCAAAGAATACCGGCCAAGGAGCGCGGAAAAACTTTGGAACACAGGTGTTCAGCAAGTCGGAAATAAGCTTGGCTACTTCGCCACGGTTTTCAATGTGATAGTAATTGCTTACGTGAATTAAGCGCTTTGCCTGAGCGGCAATTGCCTCGGATACGGCAGGATGGCAGTGACCCAAACTATCCGCCCCAATACCAGCAATAAAGTCAAGGTAGGTCTTGCCTTCCTCGTCCTTCACTTCCATGCCAGAACCTTCGACCAGCATAACAGGCTTACGATTAAACGTATGCATCACGAAATGATCGTCAAGTTTCTTAGCTTCTTCAAAGCTCATGGTTTTCCTTTCTTATATTTAACGCATTAGATTCTAACTGGTTAATGCGTACTAGTCCTCCATGTTTATGGTTTCCCTAAAAGTTTTCGCAGTTTTATTTAAACTTGCGTTTCCCTACGCGGCATGTATCGGTTCTCAGCACCGCAGTCGCCTGTTTTCCTTGCGTGGTATTCACTCACCAATCGAAAGGTTTTCTACAGGTTTTCGCTCAAACGCGAAGCAAGAATACCCAAAGGACGCATTTCTTCTTTGGTGACGTGTGCCTTGTCGTCATAAATAAGAGTACCTGAACCGCTGGAAGTTAATAGTTCCACCAAAATAGAGTGAGGCTTCGTGCCATTTACAATATGCGCACGAGGCACACCACCCTCCAAGGCACCAACACACGATTGTAATTTCGGAATCATGCCGCTGCTTACCTTACCGGTTGCCAGCATCATGCGTGTTTCATCCAGCGTCATTTGAGACACCAACGAATCCTTGTTGCTGAAATCTTCATAGAAACCATCCACATCGGTTAGGAACACAATTTTGTGCGCCCCAATAGCAGAAGCAATGGCACACGCCGCCGCATCAGCATTGATGTTGTACGATCCGCCATCTTCGCCTTTACCAACCGAAGCAATAACAGGAATGTAATCGGCCGCAATGAGCGCATTAATGTAGCCGGGATTCACTTCAATAACCTGACCAACACGCCCTAAATCGGGGTCCTTCTGCTTAGCTATGATAGTTCCCGCATCAGTACCGTTCACGCCAACAGCCAAATTGCCGTGTTCGTTCATGGCAAGTACCAATTCTTCGTTTACCTTGCCAATGAGCGTCATCTTTACCACATCCATGGCCTCATCGGTGGTAACCCGCTGACCGTTTTTGAATTCCACTTCAATACCAAAGCGGTTCATGTTGGATGTAATAGCTGCTCCACCGCCATGCACAATAACGGGATTTACTCCCATGATTTTCAGCATAACGATGTCGCTCATCACCGCATGACGCAATGCGGGATCAACCATAGCGGCCCCGCCATACTTAATAAGAACGGTTTTACCCGTAGCGTTTTTAATCCAAGGAAATGCCTCAATCAAAACCTCTGCGGTATGACTGGAGGTAATTTTTCTATCTTTTGCGTATTTCATGAGCGGTAATCTCCATTAATAGAAACGTATTCGTGCGAAAAATCGCAGGTCCACATGGTGGTTTCTGCAGAACCTGCCCCTAGATCGGCCTCGAGAACTATCTCAGAGGCCTCGAATCGTCGCAGTGCCTCCTCTTCGTCGAAAGGCACTGGCAATCCCGCACGCAATACCGGCATTCCCATAATATCTATATCAACGTTTTCCTGCTTAAACTGAGCACCCGATCTACCCAGTGCCCCCGCAATACGGCCCCAGTTGGCATCATGACCATACAGGGCAGTTTTTACCAAAGGCGAATTTGCCACCGTGCGTGCTGCCGCATCGGCCTCGGCATCATTTGCCGCACCGCGCACCACAACAGTTACCAGCTTCGTGGCCCCTTCACCGTCGCGCGCCATTGCGCGAGCGAGATGTTGGGTTACTTCCCGAAGGGCCGCTTTGAATTCTGAAAATGCAACAGAATCCTTCGTGAACGTAGCCTTATCTTTGCCTTCAGCTGCTTTGCCGGAAGCAAACGCCACGCAGGTATCGTTGGTGGACGTATCGCCATCTACCGTTACTTTATTAAAGCTGCAATTAACCGCTTCAGTAAGCGCTTCATGCAACAGATTGGCAGGAACAGGAGCATCGGTGGTAAGCACCGAAATCATGGTGGCCATGTTCGGCATAATCATGCCTGAACCTTTAGCCATGCCACCAACCCTAAATTCACACCCTTTAAACGCAGGGTCTGCCGAAGTATAGGAAACCGCATATTCCTTGGGTACGGTATCGGTGGTCATAATGGCGCGTGCCGCTTTGTGACCCGATTCATCAGAGGCACCCGACTCCTGTAATTCAGCGTGCAAAGCAGGAACCCCTGTCTTAAAGGGCGTAATGTCAAGTTGCTGACCAATAACACCCGTAGAAGCAACGAGCACATCCTCTTCAGCGCAACCAACAACATCAGCCACTAACGCTGCGGTGGCGCGAGCGCGCTCTAAGCCAACCGTACCCGTTGCCGCATTAGCAATGCCGGAATTTATAACCATTGCGCGCGCAAGTCCAAAACCACATCCATCAAGATGTTCACGCGACACTAGTACGGGCGCAGCACAAAATACATTTTGCGTAAACACTCCCGCCGCAGGACATAGTTCATCAGCTTCAACGAGGGCCATGTCCAAACGATTAGGATCATCTCTAAAACCTGCATGGATACCGCCTGCTTTAAAGCCGCACGCAGAAGCAACGCCACCGCCTTCGATGGTGTTAAACGTCAGTTCAGTCATATTTCATCTCACTCCTAGGAGGGGTTAGCAACAAGGGATAGAGCGGTTGTTTCATCAAAACCGCAGAGAAGATTTGCGCACTGAACTGCCTGGCCAGCTGCGCCTTTGACAATGTTGTCAATAGCGCACGTAGCAATTACGCAGCCCGTTTGAGCGCTATACGCAACGCCTATATGAGCACGATTCGTACCTACCACCGATGATGTTTTCGGCTGCTGCCCTAAAGGCAAAACCGAAACAAAAGGAGAATCCGCATAGGCATGCAGGTATCGTCGATGAATAGATTCAGCCGTTTCCGTAGCGCGTGCTTGGTCGGCAAGTTGAACAGTAACCGTAGAAAGAAGCCCGCGCGTAGCAGGCGCCAAATGAGGTGTAAAAATCAAACGACCCGGAATACCTAAAATTTGCTCAATTTCTGGGGTGTGGCGATGGCTAGTAACCCCGTAAGCTTCGAAATTTTCGTTCGCTGAAACAAAATGGGTACGAGCTGTAGCGCTGCGACCAGCACCTGAAACACCAGAAATAGCATCCGCCACCACAATGCCCTGAGAAAGTTCAATAACTGGCGCCACAGCAAGCGATGTCGCCGTAGGATAACAACCCGCACATGCAACTAAAATGGCTTCGCCTTGCGCATGACGCGCAGCAGCATCTGCCAAAGCTTGCCTGTTCAATTCGGGCAAACCAAAGGTTGCGGTAGCCAAAAGCTCCGGAGAGGTGTGTTCGACCTTATACCACTGTTCGTAAGTTGCCCTATCGCGCAAACGATAGTCAGCAGAAAGATCTACCACGGTAACTCCCGCTTCCAACAAACCGGGAGCTGATTTCATAGCTACCGTATGCGGGGTGGCTAAAAACACCACGTCACAGTTGAAAAGTTCAGGATTATCATGCCTGCTGTAAGTAAGATTGGTTACATCCGTAAATGCAGGGTAGACCGAAGAAAGCGGGGTGCCTTCATCGGAATTGGAAGTAGCAACGCACAGTTCAAATTCAGGATGTCGCAGGATAATGCGAACCAGTTCTGCTCCCGCATAGCCAGCTGCGCCCACGATACCCGCCTTTAACATTGCTCATTCCTTCTTTCTAAAGATTGCCCCGCTGCGTTTCACTCGGAACAATCTAGCTCCTAAAAAACCCGATTACCACCCTACAAAATGCAGGTTTCTTTAGAGTACTCCAAATTTGCCTTCACGAAAATATAAAAGCCCCCATTACTTAATAAGAAACAAACTAATTACTTTTAATCGTGTCCCGAAAAGTGGTGTAAGCCGCCCCGTTTTTCAACGAGGCGGCACG
>CATYOF010000016.1 GCA_958410215.1 uncultured Cryptobacterium sp.
AAAGCGGAGTAATTTGCGTAATATCAGGATACGATACCCCTCTTTCCCATTTACTTACTGCCGATTCAGTAACGAATAACTTTTCCGCAAGTTCACGCTGCGAATATCCCAATTCGGAACGTTTTTGTTTTATATAAGAACCAAAAGCTTGCTTACTTTCCATGATCTCTCCTAAAACTTCTACCTAATTAGAACGCACTCGATGAGCCAAAACAAGCATGAAAGCACATAAGCCACAGGTAACCAAAAGTGTTATTAAGCTACCTTCTAATTCCATTAATCCCCCCGATATAAACCAAGGACCAGCTATCTGCGCATCAAAGACACTCGGATAATCATCGGCAAGACTAACCACGCCAAACACTACCCCACCAAGCATATTCCAGACGGCATGAGCGGCTATGGGAGCCGAAATTCCATGAGTTACCAGTCGGAGTAACGTTAAAAAGATACTCGCAGCTGCAATTTGAAGAACCGCAATAGGTCCAGCCATAAACGCTCCTGGATGAAACAAGACAAACAAAACAGTAGTAACAACCGTTGCAAACACTGCACCTTTTCCCTTGAGTAATAAATCAAACATATAACTACGAACCAAAACTTCTTGAAAAGCAGCATTTATAAAGCAAGCACTTAGCCAAACAAACAAAAGTGAAGAATTGTGCACCCCACCAAGATCAATAACACCGACCAAATTAAGCAAACCAAACGACAAAATAAACCACACAACACCGCTTACCAAACCCACAAAGAAAGTTAAGAAGACACATTTAATTGAATTTTTCTGATTAGCATTACCAAAAAATTTTATGCCGATTAGAACAACTACAACTATTGAAACCAATGACTCAAGCTCAAGTGTAAAACGCAACCAAGCAGAATTGTTTGATAATCCACTAACCAACAACGGGTTCACAACAACACTAAGTAATTCCAAAAGAATTATCCATGCACCAAATAAAATAGTTGCGGCGAGTATAGGATGTCGTGTTCCCGAATTCTTTTTCTGTAGTATTGCACTCATTTCCATCAGCCCTTAGCGCCTACAATTCGTTTAAAATGCTTCTCGAGATCTACTATTTATTTGTACATGTCATAAGTCAATAAAACCGGACTCGACCAGTAAGCTAGTTAGATTGACCTGGTATTATAGAAGTTAATTTTCTTCCTCGGTACAAAAGAAGTTTCGTAACTAGCCTCATATATTTAGTCAGGACCAACCATGAATAAAGTGATTCTCATACCCGATTCTTTTAAAGGAACCCTATCTTCAACACAGATTTGCGAAATTATCTCAGCTGAAATTAGAAAGCAATTTCCCAACTGTAAGATAGTTTCCATCCCCGTTGCCGACGGTGGCGAAGGAAGTGTTGATTGCTTCCTCTCCGCACTGGGCGGACAAAAAGTTGCTTCAACTGTTAGTGGTCCTCATTTTGAAAAGATGGAATCATATTTTGGGATGATAGAAGATTCAATCGCGGTAATAGAAATGGCATCGTGCGCTGGACTACCTCTTGTCGAGGATCATAAAGATCCCCTTGCAACCACTACTTACGGTGTAGGCGAGCTTATCCTTGCTGCCGCTAAACAAGGAGCAAGAAAAATAATTGTGGGACTTGGTGGCAGTTGTACCACCGATGGAGGATGCGGTGCCGCTGCTGCCTGCGGTGTAAAATTTTACGATACAACAGGAAATAGCTTCGTACCAACAGGTGGAACATTAAAGCAAATCGAACATATTGATGTTTTGAGCTTCAATCCAACAATCAAAAATATCGAAGTTGTCGCTATGTGCGACATAGAAAACCCTATGTATGGACCAGAAGGTGCCGCCTACGTATTTGCGCCCCAAAAAGGTGCAAGCCCAAACGAAGTTCAACTCCTTGACGAAGGACTTATTCACCTTGCACAGATTATTAAACGTGATTTAGGTATTGATATTGCCAGCATTCCCGGCACCGGAGCAGCCGGTGCTATGGGTGCAGGAATGATCGCTTTCTTTAATGCTAGTCTTCAAATGGGTATTGAAACTGTACTTAATACAGTGTGTTTTTCAGAGATAGTCAACGATGCAAATTTGGTATTTACTGGCGAAGGTAAACTAGATGCTCAATCGCTTCGTGGGAAAGTAGTAATTGGTGTTGCTAGGCGGGCGCTACAAGCTAATGTACCTGTTGTCGCACTTGTTGGTGGAGTTGATGGCAATGTTGAAGCCGCTTACGATATGGGAATTAGCGCTATATTCCCCATTAATCGCCTGCCAGAAGACTTTTCTCTTTCCAAAAGTAAAAGCGCAGAAAACCTTGTTGCGACCGCTCAAGATGTTCTGCGCCTCATAAAAGCGTTTGCGTGACAAGTGCCCCGTCCGCTTGTCACCCCGCGATAAAAGCGTGACAAGTGCCCTGTCCACTTGTCACGAGTGTGTTTAATGCCACTCCATTTTGCGAATTACTGTAATGTCGTCATCCACTAAAGGTTCGAACACTTCAACGTCTTCTTTAGTGCCTACTACAGTACCGTAGTGGGTAGGAACCACAAAACGGGGTTTCATGTTGTTAATAAAGGCAGCAGCCTGCCTTGCATCCATCGTGTAGGTACCCCCAATTGGAATAAGTGCTACATCGCAGCGAACTTTCTTAGTATCTTCGTTTTGATCGGTATCGCCTGCGATGTAATAGGTAGCACCATCAATCATAAGAATATAACCAACCCATGCATTATCTTCAGGATGGAATTGAAGACGTTCGGGTTCCACATTATAAGCAGAAACTGCTTCTATCTTAATTCCGCAAACTTCAGCGGATTCACCTGCAGCAAGAAGCACAATTTCAGCTGCATTAAGGGCTGCAACTTCTTCCTTTAAAGAAGCAGGAGCAACTACAACGGTTTCTGGCTTTGCAACACGCGCATAATCGTCGGGAGATAAATGATCATAATGACCATGAGTAATTAATACTACATCTGCATCATGAGGTTCTTCTACCAAGTCATATGGGTCAGCATATACAACAGTGCCATTTTCAGATTGAATACGAATAGCGCTATGGGTTAGCACACGAACGTTTTCAAGTGTTTCAGTTAAAGCCATAATCCCCTCCTGCTCCTTATGATACGTATATATGCTCAGTTTAACATCGCTGGATTTGGATGAAAATTCTATCTTGAGATGCAAATATAGACTTTTCGTGATTGCGATCCGCTTATTGTAATCTGGTTGCTACAACTTCAAAGAAAGGTACAAAAGATTACATGGACACTCAGCTGAAAAAGTTTATCGGCCCCAAAAGGCTCCTTAACTTTATCGAAGCTACGCCATGTCACGCCTACTTTATTAAAGCAATAGCATTACTGGGCGTGTTAGCACTTATTGGATACTTAACCCCTCAAGTTCCCGGAATTATCGCAGCTTTATTTTGGGTACTGATAACTGCTTTTTCTGCAATTGGCTTTGCCTACTTCGCCATTGTGAGAAAGACCGAAAAACAAATCGCAAAATTCCGTGAGGGTGGACGACTAGCAACCTTTAACGAGGGAAGAAAGGTTTGTTTCTTCGTTGCATTTGCAGTCTCTGGCATTTTTTCAGCAAGCCTTCTTTTAAACGTTGCTAAATGGGAACCCGTTTATTGGATACTTATCTTCATAGCCATACCTCTGTACTACCTCGTTTCAATAAAGGTAAAACATAAGGTAGAAATCGAATACAAACCACTCTTTCGGCAAGCTGGAATAACTAAACTAACCTTCTGGATCGTTGTAGTGTTTTTATGCGCCATTGCGCTTTTAATAACGCTCTTCTTTCCCTTTCCTTCTTACGAAAGCACCCTTGACGCTCTTACAGCAACCAAGGCTCCCTTTTCTAATTCTCCCTCATCCCTCATAGCAGACATGGGATACTTCACTACTGCATCCGAAATAATGATTACCTATGGAATTCCAAAAACTCTTGAAGCCGCTTTTGGGCAATTCCCTTTTGTCGTAGTAACAGCAGGTACCCTTCTTGTATATCTTTCTATTTTTATTGGGTTCGTAAGCCTTTTAAACGTTTGTTACCTATCAGCCTTTGAGCTGCAAAGAGTATTCACCCCTCTGCTTTCGGAGCAATCTCGTGCTAAGCCTTCATTCGGGAGCAAACATGTCATAGAAAAGAAATATGTCCTCTGGAATATTGGCTTGGCTCTTCTGCTTATGTTGGTGTTTATAGCTGCTGATACCTATTCCACCCATATCAAAGAAGCGAACGGCCAAACTCCTTTGGAAGTTATTACCTTCAAGGCGATAGATGGAATTGCCTACATTGTTGACGGTAAAAACCTAAGCGATCAAATGTCCGAACGCTTGCTTACCGAAACTCAAAACAATCTGGATTTCTTCGGTAACAAAAATACTTAAGCAGCAGGAATTATTTAGGCAAATCTGAAAACTGCTCAACAAATATCAATGTTAAAGAATCACGTTCGCCTTTGTAGTATTTATCAAGCACCTGTCCAAATACCGGATTATCGCTTGCAAGTTCAAAGAGTGTCATGGAAGAACGTACTTTTACGGCATCAATACCACCCAATACTGCAACAGGATCATTGCCTTCCAAATCAAGCAATGCTTGCGAAATTTCTACGAGTCTTGCCATAAGCAAAGTATGTGCGACATAAGCATGCAATTCTTTTCAACTTCCTATGCCGTAATAATTCGCATTCCAGCTCATACCAAGTCCACGAACTTGAGGAAACACATACCAAATCCAGTGCCCACGTTTTCTTCCTGAACGAATTTCTGCAAGGGCACGATCATATACTCCCCCATTTTGCGCATCTACAAAACGTTGAATATCATCATCGGCATATTTCATGGTAGACCCCCAAAAGCCGCGGCTTACAATTCTGCAAGCATTTTTCTAGGCAGCCGCTTGATGGCTTCAAAACTAGAACCGCTCTACTCTATGCAGAATACAACCTCGCGCAAGTGATGCTCAACTTATAGCTCGTGCAAATAAGGAATGGATTGCTGTGCCCCCACCTTAGTAGTGGCAAGAGCAGAAGCTTTCGTTGCAATATCGAGGGACGCATCAATAGTAAGACCGCGCGAATAGCCCGCAACCAAAGCGCCAATATAGGTATCTCCTGCACAGGTAGTATCAATGGCGGGAACCTTAGACGGAATAGATTCCAGGAAATGTCCCTGCGACATTACCATCGAACCGCGCTCCCCTAGTGTAACCGCGACACTACCAACACCGGCACTTACTAACTTTTCCATCGCTTTGCGCGCAGATGCTTCATCTTCTGGATAAATGCCTGTAAGCATTTCGCATTCGCCTTCATTAACTACCACTAAATCCAAGTGAGGCAATACCCATTCGGGCAATTTGCGTGCGGGTGCTGGATTAATAACGGTATACATGCCTCGCTCGTGAGCGTTAACCAAGGACCGCATGGTGGTATCGAAATCGCACTCAAGCTGGCATAAGAACACATCGCCACCTTCAGCAAGGTCATCTAGAGCTGCTTCTACATTTTCAAAGGAAGTAGAATAGTTAGCGCCCGAATCAATGGTAATAAAATTATCGCCCTTTACGCGGGTAATAAGCGCTACTCCTGTGGGGCATTTTGCCGAACGAGCAATGTATTCGCACTGAACCCCCTGTTCAGCAAGAGCAGCAATCATCTGATCACCAAAGGCATCTTCGCCTACCGCACCCAGCATTACCACCGAAGCACCCAACTTCGAAGCGGCTACAGCCTGGTTGGCACCCTTACCACCTGGATTAGTAATAAAGCCACCACCGATAATAGTTTCACCTAACGCTGGCATATGATCACTTTCAATGGATAAATCCATATTCAAACTGCCAAAAACAATTACTTTGCTCATTGCAAACTCCCCTAGAGTAAGGTGCTTTCACCCAGAAAGCCCCGAAGCCATAAAGACTTCGGGGCGAAATGTAAGCCTTGTTGAACGCGCAACTTTTTAAGAGCGCAAACAGTCAGCTAATCTTATTAGCTGTTGTCAGCTTCACTTTCCTTAGGAATAAGGAAGGAAACTAACAAAGCCAAACCAAGCAGAATTGCCGCTGCAATCATGGATGCAGCATAACCTGCTGCTGCACCGCTCGTAACCGTTACCGCATTCATAGCAGCATACAACACCGCGTAACTCAAGCCAGCACCCAAGTTAAAAGCACCTGCATTCATGCCAGGTAAGTAGCCAGGATTGTCCTTTGGAGAAAGCACAATACCTAAGCCGTTAAGCATAATGTTTGCAGTACCGGCATAAGCAATACCTAATACCACAGAAATTACTACCAAGGTGGCAACACTTGGAGAATTTGCAATGAAGATACCGAACAAGGCGCCCAGAATACTTACGACCAAGCCACCACGTAATACCTTGTGATAGCCAAATTTACTTGCCAAAATACCTGCAATAGGGCCAAAGCATAAGCCAAGCAATGCATAAGGAGTAAGAGTTGCAAACGAAACCACATCGGCACCCATGTTAACGCCCATAGCCTCATCCTGAGCAATTGCAGGAACAACACCATTCATAACAGCAAATACACCCGTCATGGTAAGAAGTGTGGTAAGCAACAAACCCCAGGTACGACGCTGACGGAGATAGTGCGTGGATACCATAGGTGCTTTCTTCTTCTTTTCGATATTCCAAAAAGCAATGAAGAACACTGCTGCAATAGCCACCAATACACCAATCATGAGCCAGTTAGCATCGGCAAGCTTCTGAATTTCGTTGGTAACCAAGTAAGCAGACAGGAAGGCAATACCTAAGGTAATAACACCAGCCCAGTCCATCTTTGGCGTTTCGTCAGCATAGCTTTCCTTGGTGCAAACCAGAATCAAAACTACCGCAAGAGCAGCAACAACCGCCATGGTAATAAATACCGAACGGAAGCCAAAGTTTCCTGCAAGCCAGCCGCCCAAAATAGCGTCTACACCCGCAATACCACCATTAACGGAAGTAAGAATTGCCATCAAACGCGTATAACGAGCTTCCTGGGTTACCTGGGTGTGCAACATAATTAAGCACATAGGAACAACCGGACCAGCAACACCTTGCATTACGCGGCCGATAAGCAAAACTGTTACGTTAGGCGCAAGTGCGCTGATAATACAGCCAATGCCGGTAATAGCAAGCATGCCCGTAAGCACCTTTTTACGTCCTGCCAGGTCTGCCAAACGAGGAAGGAATAAAGAAAACAATGCTGCAGCAGTAAAGAATACGGTCTGCGTATTACCAATTTCTACTGCCGTAGTATTGAGCTCGATCTCCATTGCAACAAGTGCAGGAGAAAGCATAGAAGCATTTAACTGGAAGGCGAAAATTGCAACAAGCAAAGCTGCCATTAACGCAACTATTGATTTGCCGCCTTCATCGAGCATTTTTTCGTTTGTGGTTGACATTGAAAACTAGCCAATCCTTTCTATCGCATCGGTTACCAAATCCCAGAATTTATCGAAATCAAGCTTCGTTGCCACTTGGGTATTGCATTCTTGCGCGGAAGGTTCGGGACCACGCAAATCCGCAACGGTCATTCCAAGCGTCAATTCGCTATGAATTTCTACATCTAAGGGGCAGCGGCGCGTTTGCACCACAGAAGGATCAATAAGATAGGCAACCGTGCAAGGATCGTGTACGGGGGGGTCTACAAAATCCTGGTTGTCTTTATAGGTCTGACGGAAGAAATCCATTAAACCACTTACAAACTGAGCAAGTGGCGTACCAATTCCCTCAATTCGCTTTTGTACTTCAGGTGTACAAAGCGCCTGATGGGTTAAATCAAGACCAACCATGGTCAAAGGCCATGGTTCATTGAAAACAATATTGGCAGCTTCTGGGTCTACCTTAATATTGAATTCAGCAACTGCGCTCCAATTTGCCTCGTGGTAGCCACCGCCCATAAGAACTACTTCTTTTACGCGGTCAACAATTTGAGGCTCCAAGCGACACGCCATAGCAATATTAGTCAAAGGACCTGTGGGCACCAGCGTAATCGTGCCTGGCTCGGATTCCATAATGGTTTTGATAATGTAATTAACTGCATGCATATCCTCAAGCGGGCGGCTGGGTTCTGGCAGTTCAACCCCATCAAGACCACTTTCGCCATGAATAGAAGCAGCCACTTCTTGCGGACGAACAATGGGCCTGTCACAGCCAGCATAAACCGGAATGTCTGTTGCGTGAGCCTTTTCTAAAACCGCACGAGCGTTGTACGTTACCTTATCAAGGCTTTGGTTGCCACCAACGGTGGTCACACCAATAAGATCAATTTCGGGATTACCGAGTGCTAAAAGAATTGCAACCGCATCATCGTGACCTGGGTCGCAATCGAGAATAATTTTTTTAGCCACGCTAATTCCCCCCTTCCCTGTACGTATTCGCATGGAAATGGCATAAACGTTCCATAACCAACAGGTAAGTTTAACGTAATGTTTACAAGAGGGGAATGCTCAAGCGCACACCTACCTATAGGAATTTAGAACAGGAAGCTGTAAAGGGAACCCCTTACATCGCAATAGAAATCCCAAAACTTAAGCTTTAGTGCATCCCTAAAGAGATACCTAACGACGCGCTTCAAGGCGTACGTAAAAGGATCCCCTAACACACATTCCAAGATGTACGTAGGGGATCCCTCTTAGTAATTACTGCGCTCTGAAAAGATGTTTTAGCGATACGTTACCGTGTCTTCTAGCGGCTTACGCTTTTCATGATTTGCAAGAGGGCCAGCCCCTTCAGCAGCGTAACCTAAATCCATAAGCATTAAAATTTCTTCCTGTTCAGGAAGGCCAAGCTTTTCTTTGAGTTCGGCAGGATTAAAGCGGTTTACCCAGCAGCTATCCAGTCCTGCATCTTTTGCAGCCAACAGCATATGCGTTGCTACGATACTGGCATCTTCAATACCTGAATCGCGCTCTTCACCTGGATAAACATAGACATCCTTTGCATTAAAAGCAACCACCAAAACGGTAGGCGCACCATAACGGCAAGGGGTTACTTCATCTATCACCGCAAGTGCTTCTTCGCTTTGCATGACATAGATATGCTGCTCTTGCAAGTTTTTTGCGGTAGGGGCAAGACGGCCAGCCTCTAAAACAGCCCTTAATTGATCATCTGCAACTTGAACGCCGTCGTATTTCTTACAAGAGTATCGCTCTTTAATAAGCTCTTTGAATTCCATGACAGTCTCCCTTCTGCCGTGTTTTTCTTCTATACCTTAATCTAAAGCTTTTGCCTGATACGTAGTTCCCCAATCCCACATGGCATCAATAATAGGTTTGAGGCTTTTTCCCGTTTCGGTTAAAGAGTATTCCACATGAGGCGGCACTTCCGGATATACACGACGGACAATTAGCCCCGCTTCTTCCATGTCGCGTAAATTAGAAGTGAGCACCTTTTGGGAAACCTTACCCACACTGCGCTGTAGCTGCCCAAAGCGCATTGATTCATTCATGAGTAAGTCGCGCATAATAAGCAAGCGCCACTTAGACCCTATAAGCTGCACGCATGTTTCCACCGGACACGCCGGAAGATCAGCTCGTTTTTGAGGAGCTTCATTTTTGTATTCCGCATAACTTAAGTTTTCTTTTGCCTGTGTTTTCATTTTTTTCTTCTTTATATTGCCAGTTCACAGCCTTTAGTTACTTTTAGGTACTTATAGCACTTAATTATGCTTACTTCCTAATTCTTACTGATCATCTTACTCTTAAACACGTCGAAAGACAAACAACTTAAAACTCAACCGAAAGAAACCACATTATGAAAAAGGAAATGTGCACCACTACTACTCTAGAGACCGGCGTAATGAGCGTGTACGGCTTTGGCAACGCAAAACTTCACGCTTACAAAACCAACGATCTTATTGACGATGAAGTATTCATCGTAGAAAAGAACAGCAAAGGTTTTGTCATTGAATACCCCTGCTTCTTTGCAAATATCAAGGAGCTTGAAGCCTACATTGCTGACCAGCAAATTCAAATTGAAGGCATTGTTGCCGCTTATCATATGGCAGGTGCCACCTTCTTGGCAGGAACTCCCGTGTATGCAACCAAGGAAGCGGACGAATACGGTCACAATGGTGGCGGCAAGGCGTTAATTGATAACTTCACCGCAGCGTTTGGCGATGCCTTCGATCCCTCCATCCCTACCGTTACCAACCTTATTGAAGGTGACACTCTTGAACTGGCAGGCGTATCAATGAAGATTGTTCGAAATGCCGATGCCTTTGATATTGAAATTCCTGAACTCAATGTGGTCTACACCCATATGCTTGGCCATGATTGCCACTCCATCGTTGCAGGCGCAACCCATGCTGATGCTATTGTTTCTCAGCTTGAAGGATATAAGACGCAAGGAATCGGCCTGGTTCTTACCAGCCACTACACGCCCGAAGATTTAAAGGATGTTCAAACAAAGATTGACTATCTTGAAAACCTGAAGAGCATTGCAAATACCTGCTCCGATGCCGCAAGCTTTAAGGCTGAAGTACAGAAAACCTATCCTGAATATGCAGGTGAAAACTATCTTGATATGACGGTAGGCTTTTTCTTTGGCGAATAAACGTAATAAAACCAGGGTGCCAACAAACATGGCATCCTGGTTTACTGGAATTACTATACAAAAACACGGCATATGCTTAGCTTTTCTTTAGTAAGGATGAATGATGAGCTTATATTCACAAGTTCTATTTTCGGAAAATTATTGCATCGCACAGCGCGATAATGCCGCATCTGAACTCAAGCGTCTAAAAACAGAGTTCGAAAAAGCTGATGCCGTTCTCGTTGGTGCCGGGGCAGGCTTATCCACCGCTGCTGGACTTACTTACTCGGGTAAGCGCTTTGAAGAAAACTTTGCGGATTTCAAAGAAGCCTTTTCCATTACCGATATGTATTCAGGTGGCTTTTATCCCTTCCCCAATATAGAAACGTACTGGGCTTGGTGGAGCAGGCATATTTGGACAAACCGCTACGAACCAGGTGCAACAGCACTGTATCAAGAGCTTTTTGCGTTAGTTCAAAATAAAAACTACTTCGTTTTAACCACCAATGTTGACCATCAATTTCAACTTGCAGGGTTTGATAAAATCCGCCTGTTCTACACCCAGGGAGATTACGGCTTATTCCAATGCAGTAAACCATGCAAACAGGAAACCTACGACAATAAAGATCTCGTAAAAGCAATGGTCGAGCAGCAAAAGAACTTACAAATTCCTGCCGAACTAGTACCTACGTGCCCTCATTGCGGTGCACCCTTGGTTCCCAATTTACGCACCGATAATACCTTTGTAGAAGACGAGGGATGGCACGCAGCTCAAAACCGATATCAAACCTTTCTATCAGAACATGCGCATGACCGCATTCTATATCTGGAATTAGGCGTCGGAGCCAATACACCTGTCATAATTAAATATCCCTTCTGGCAAATGACGCTTGATAATCCCCAGGCAACCTACGCCTGCATTAATCTAGGTGAAGCATTCGCACCTAAGACTCTGGAAGGCCGTAGCGTGTTAGTAAACGCTGATATCACTAAAGCCTTATCACACTTGCGAAACACCTAGCAGTTTAAGGGCGGCGTATAGCCACTATGATACTGTTTTCAGACTCGCTACGCTTCAAGCTCTTCAATGTCTGCAACGGGCTTCTTCAAACCTTTGATTTCCAACCCATTCTTTTCTGCATAATCCCAAAGGGCAGCATGAATGGCTTCTTCTGCCAAAAGTGAACAGTGAACCTTTACCGGGGGTAAACCATCCAAAGCTTCCATTACTGCTTTATTGGTTACCTCCAGTGCCTCTTGTACCGTTTTACCCTTAATAAGCACGGTAGCCATAGAGCTGGTAGCAATAGCCGAACCACACCCGAATGTTTTAAATTTAGCATCGCGAATTACCTGATCATCATCAATATCCAGGTATACACGCATAATATCACCGCACTTAGCGTTACCCACGGTACCGCATCCGGAAGGATTTTCAATTTCTCCCACATTGCGCGGATTCGTAAAGTGATCAATTACCTTTTCTGAATAATTCATTGCCATAGTAAACACCCCTATGATTCCTTGTTTGTGCATTGTTTTAATTACGTTTTGCTTGTTAATATGGTTCGCACATCAGACATATCTCGTGTTCTAATTGGATCCTGCACGCCAACGGTATTTCGTTCAGTCCTCTACGTTCTGCTGACCCTTAGAACATTTCTCGAAAATCGAACATGCCAAAATACGCGCTAAGCAGATTTGCACGTCTTTATAAAGTCTTCCCAAAGCGGGCTCATAGAACGCAAGTTTTCAATCGTAGCCGCCAAGCAGTCAATGGCATAATCAAGATCGTCTTTGGTAGTGTCCCTGCCCATAGTAAGACGCATAGAACCATGAGCGATTTCGTGAGACAGCCCAATTGCCAGCAGGACATGACTAGGATCAAGCGATCCCGAGGTACAGGCAGATCCACTCGAAACACACACGCCCTTAAAGCCAAGTTGCAACAACATGCCTTCGCCCTCAATAAATTCAAAGCTGATATTAATATTGTTTGCAAGGCGCTTAGTAGCGTGCCCATTTAAGCGACTATAAGGAACTTCTGACAAAATACGATCGATTGCATAATCACGAAGACGTGTTTGGCGCATCTGTTTGAACTCTTGCTCTGCCAATGCGAGCTCAGCTGCTTTAGCAAACCCCACAATACCAGGAACATTTTCTGTCGTAGCACGTTTACCAAATTCCTGCTGACCGCCATCAAGCAGGTTCTGGATTTTTACCCCTCTGCGAACATATAAAAGCCCAACTCCTTTAGGCCCATATAACTTATGAGCAGAAGCGCTTAAAAGATCCACCCCTAAATCCTGCACATCAATTGATTCATGACCAAATGCCTGAACAGCATCAGTATGAAAAAGCGTGCCATTATTACGCGCTCGACGAGCGAGCTCTTTGATAGGCTGAATCGTGCCGATTTCATTATTAGCAAACATTATCGATGCCAAAATAGTATCGGGACGAAGTGCGGCTTCGAATGCATCGGGATCGACCAATCCGAATTCATCTACCGGCACATACGTAACTTCAAACCCTTCCCTTTCAAGCGCCTGACACGTATGTAGTACCGCGTGGTGTTCAATAGCGCTGGTAACTATATGCTTTCCTTTGTGAGCATTTGCCCGCGCTACCCCCTTAAGCGCCCAATTGTCCGCTTCGGTGCCACCACTGGTAAAGTAGATTTCTTGTGCCGCCTTTGCACCCAGTAGACCAGCAAGCGTTTGCCGAGCTTCAACTACCGCATCGGATGCGGACTGCCCCAATCCATAAATTGAAGAAGGGTTTCCGAATTCTTCACTGAAGTAAGGTGTCATTGCTTCAAGCACTTCTGGGCGCATGCGGGTTGTTGCTGCATTATCCAAATAAATTGTTTTCATAGTTCAGATCCTGTTCTGAAACTTACTTTGTTCTGAGCTTCATTTCCTACTTATTTACTAGGTTTTTAGCATAAGGCTTATAAATTGCTCGTCAAGCAAATTCCTAGTAATTTTCTAGGAATTATGACAAAATGTAATGCAAAGGAACCTTAAGCAACATTTCAGGAACTATTGCATGAAACTTTCCACAAAAACCCGCTATGGCCTTCGCCTTATGATTGATTTAGCACAGCACTATCATGAAGGACCTATTTCGCTCAGCGAAGTTGCCAAGCGACAAGACATTTCTAAAAAATACCTAGAACAGGTGGTTTCTCCTCTAGTAAAAGCAAACCTCCTGGTAGTCACACGTGGCTACACAGGAGGTTATGAACTTTCACGTACGCCCGCAGAAATTACTTGTGCTGATATAGCAATCGTTACCGAAGAAGGGTTTGAACTTCTTGACTGCCTCAAAAACAAGGGGGATTGCAAACGAAGCGATTGGTGTCTTTCCCGCAACATTTGGGCGGGACTCGAAAAGGCTATGATTGATTATTTGGATGGCATAACGTTGCAAGATGTTCTCGACAAAGACATTGCGGTATAGCATCACGCAAAATGACATCCGCACAAACAATAATTCGCAACACACCACAGCCCCAACTTACTGCACTGTTGCTCGCTTTATGCCTCTACTTCTTTTGCCCACGAACGAAGCGAATCAATGCTTTGATGCCCATTAAGCAGCTTTCCTTGCTTCACGACGGAGCCTTGTGCAATTTGTTGCATGCGCTGAGGTGCCCTGCCTAAGCCAGAACCACCACTCGTTGCAAAAGGAACAATGGTTTTGCCTTCGAAATTATAAGACCCTAAGAAGGTATCAATAATACGGGGCTCTACATACCACCAAATGGGAAACCCTACAAATACCGTGCTGTACTGGTCCATATTATCAACCGTAGTCGCTACAGAGGGGCGGCAAGCATCGTCATTCATCTCCAACGAACTGCGACTAGAGCTATTATTCCAGTTTAAATCAGCTGAAGTATAGGGTTGTTCTGGCTGAATTTCGAACAAATCCGCATTCAATGCTTCGGCTAAATTCTGAGCAGCTCGTTTGGTAGTTCCCGATGCAGAAAAATAGGCAACTAATACTGAAGTCATAATCTGCTTCCTTCCGTCTTATCCTAAATTTCTCTTTTTATACGCACTATTATGCCACTTATTCTATTCTTTAGTAACGTTATGTTACTATTTCATGCTATCAACACGTTTAGCGAATCTTCTTTACTGTTCTGAAAACAAAATTCGCAAAACCAAAAATGCCCCGTATAATGACTAGCAAATGAACTATCGAAGGATGACGGTATGCTCTACACTCCCGCTATTAATAAAGCCTTAAAACTAACTGCCCGCGTTCATGCAAATCAGCTTGATAAAAATGAAGTTCCTTATCTTGCTCATCCTCTTCATTTAGCAGAACAAATGGATACAGAAGCGGAAATTTGCGCAGCACTTTTGCACGACGTTTTAGAAGATGGAACGCTTTCTGCGCATGACTTAATTGAGCGGGGTATTCCAGAGGTTGCCGTTAATGCTGTTTTGCTTCTTACTCATGAAGAAGGAACACCCTATCTTGATTACGTACAGGCAATCCAAGACGGAAATTACGGCAAAAAAATACCCGTCAACAACCACGAAGCGGCCCTAGCACGTCTCTATCATAGCCAAACTCCCGCGGCTAACCCGCAAAACGCCGGTTTAAACCTTGCTCCTATAGCTGAAGGGGCTCGAATTGCACGCAAGGTTAAACTGGCTGATCTTAAACATAATTCAGAACTGAGTCGCTTAAGCATTGTTTCCTCGCGGGATATAAAACGTTTGAAGAAATATCGTGAAGCACGCGTTATTCTGGGTGACTTGGTCTATAAAGCACGCACTTCCGTAGGTTCTTTTTCTCTGAAGGTTAACGGCAAACCCTATGCATTTCATGTAGAAAAACGCCTTACGAGCAACACTAGCCAATCGCACGAAAATAATCCCCTGATTGAATACGTTTTCCAAGCTGATGTTTTACCTCTCGAAGTAGACGATAAGGTAGAAGCAGTGTATTACTTCGGAGGTACGCTGCTCAATTATGAAAGCAATGATGCTTTTGTTTGTACCACTTATCAAAAAGATACTTCAATCATTACGTTTAGCGCCTGCACGGCCCATAAATTTGCCTATACCGAAGAATACCCATTCCAGTTACAAACCAGAATGGGTACTTATAAAATCACGAACGATCCTATTAAATATCGGTTTTATCCCGAAACGCATACCATAGAATATCGTCTTTCGATTGATATCAAAGAGTAAAGCTACTTGGACAGAAGCTACCGATTTCAGGCTGATCCAGGATAGACTCATACCTTGAGCAAGTAACTTGTACTGCGGTGCAAGTTACCTCTACTCCTAAGCAACCTTAGGAGTAGGTGCGGCAGGCTCAGGCAATTCCCCGGCACAATGAGGACAACGAGTTGCACCTTCTTTGATCTCCTCTAAGCAAAACGGACATACAGGCGGAACCATTTCTACTTCAATTTCTTCGCCATCTTTGCCTGTTAGTTTTTTAGTTATACCTTTAGTTAAGTCTGAACCCAAATTTTGAGCCTTGTTAAATGCCTTTACAATAACAAACACCACAGCAGCTACGATAAGGCAATTAATTACTGCACTAATAAATGCAGAAAAATCTATGCTTACATCGGTACCGGGCACCGCAATAGCTAAAAAGCTTGGAACCTCACCACTACCTGTTGCTAACTTAATAAGAGGATCGATGATATTGCTAGTAAGTGAAGTAACTACACCCGTAAAAGCGCCACCAATGATAACACCTACCGCCATATCCATTACATTGCCGCGATTAATAAATTCTTTAAATTCAGAAATAAGACTCATATGAATGCCTTTCAAAATATCCAAAACGCCAACGAAGCATATTAACAATGGCTTTTATATCCCTCTACAAACAAAACTGGTTACAACAAAAAGTTGAAACCAGTTTTGTCGTTATTATCGAGAAAGGTTTGACCCTTTAAAGCCCCAATAAGTAGTGAAGCAAAATTAAGAACACTCTCCGTACCACAAGTACTTCCTCTTGTGTAAAGAACACTTAGCGTTTATTAAATGGAATCAGTGTTGCAGGCATAGATCCTTCAATAACAAGCTTGGGTTCCCCTTCCATTAAGGGCTCGAAATAGGCAAGTGCCTCTTCGGTAATTCCCTGATAGTTTGGCAAAATCCATTCTTTCGGGAAATGCTTTACCACATTGGCAAATTTACTCGCAGGGCCTGCAAAATACTGGGCATTATAATTACCTGCTTCATCACGTGCGCGCTTTACGCCCACCACTTGCGCCGTAAATGCCGGATTACCACTGCGCATATGAGCACTCATTCCCAATTCGTAGGCTTCAGTTACATCTACCATGCTTTGTGCAAAGTTACTTGAACGAGCAGCGCGTGATAAGTCTTGCACAATACCGCGCGGCACAATTCCCGCATCAATAATCATCTGCTTTATAACAGCGCCTGCACCGCCCAATACAGCATGAGCGAATCCATCATGAGCGGTTTCTCCCGCAGAAACATACGCACCATTCGCATAATGAGCGCCTTCGCTTACCACAATGTAGCACTCCCCTTTTTCGTCAAACTTTTTCTGCACTTCAGCAAGAAACGCCTGTTTGTCGAAGTCTACTTCGGGAAGAACTAACAAATCAACGTTGCCCGAAACACAACAGCTAGCCGCAAGCCAACCCGCATCACGTCCCATGGTTTCCAGTACAAATACTTCAGGACGGGTATAAGCGGCATAGTCTAAATAAGTTGCATGCGTAATTTGAGCCGCAATTTTAGCCGCGCTAGGAAAACCGGGGCAATGATCCACTGGCACTAAATCATTGTCTACCGTTTTAGGAATACCAATAAAACGCTGAGATACCCCATGCTGGGAAGCCCACTCGGAAAGCGCGTCAACCGTATCCATGGAATCATTTCCACCGATATAGAACATTACTTCAATATCATGCTCGTGCATAACTTCTAGTAACCGCTCGAAATCAGCATCATTACCGCGCTTTAACTTATAGCGACAAGTACCGAGTGCTGAAGATGGAGTTTGCTTTAAAAGATCAATTTCATGACCCGACAAATTGGTAAGGTCGTACAGATTCCCCTGAAGAACCCCTTCGATGCCGTATAAGCCCCCGTAAACTTTCTCATACAGTGGGTTTAATTGATTCGCGCGAATAACGCCTGCCAAACTTGCATTAATTACCGCCGTTGGTCCACCCGATTGAGCTACAAGACAATTCCCCATAACAACCCCTCCTGCCAAAACAATCACAAAAGTCTTATGCCAACCATTCATGCGCTTGCTAGCCGCAAAATGCCCAGCAACTCAGCGTCAAACATTCAAGCGTTTCAGCTTCCCGCCGCTTGGCTTACACACCAAACACAAGACATTCTTTCTCGCAATTACCACTCCAAAGCATTGCCTTAAAAAACTTCTCTTTTTATAATAGTCGTTTTAACTCGAAGTATGAGACATCTGTGCATTATTAATACGGGTCGAATCATCAGGAGTAATAGTCATGCTCTGGAATCGGTTTTCCATAAACTCATTATCGAAATGTTGAGCGAAGAACTGTTCAACCGGCGCAGTTTCGGGAACATGGGAAACGCGTTGGAACCAACAATCAAGCGCCATTAAGGTCATTGCACCATTAACCAACATAAGTGCAGCACAAATCGTAGTAAAGGAGTAGCGAATTTTCCAAGGAATCATATTGATTAGCTTAAGCATGTTAGGCAACAGAAGCTTAATCCACACAAGACCAAGCAAACCCCACGCAACCATAAACGGCGTGGCAGTTCTGCCACCAGCAAGCATTGCAATAGGATCAGGGATGCCGAAAATAGTCATACCAGAATAATCCCAAGCAACCGCACCAAAAGCAGTCTGCATAAACCAACTTACAAAGTATTCAAACAAACCACCAATAACTGCAGAAACGAGAAAGATAAGAGCGAAGTTTTTCTTGTAAAAGCGATTAAGGGCTATAGTCATAAACACCGCACCAAACCCATAAATGGGTGAAAACGGTCCAAACAGCATTCCAGCACGATCTTGATATACACCCGGATCAACAATCACCATATGATGTACCGTTTCGATCAGTAAGCCCAAAACACTACACACCACAAAAACCCAAAACAAGTTAAAGAAGTTAAGTTCTATGTAGCCTTTTCCTTCAGGATCACGGCCAAGGGTGCCCTGTTCAATTGCCTCGCGATCTTCCATGCTGCGCAGTTTGCGTTTGAGCTCACGTTCTTCGAGTAACGAAGGATCTACCGTAACAGAAATAACCAACAAAATAAGCAACTGAATTGCTGGGGCTATAAGATGCTCTCCCAACCCCTGCAGCATAATATCAAGCAGAATACGCAAAATGGTCATAACAATAAGCACATACGACCAGCGCGCTGCATTACGACGATGATTTCTTAAAAGTGAAATGCCGAACCCAATAAGAAAACCCGCATTCACCATAATAACGATAAAGGAAGTTACCGACAGTACGGTAGCAAGCGTTGGGTCTGAACTGATACTGATAAGGTCGGGACGATAAAACAACGCCCACGCAACCATACCTACAAACAATATTCCTATCGGGATAGTTACAACGCCATCAACAATACAAAGAACACCGTAAACCTTCATAAGAAGCGGTGTTTTCTTCTTTTCTTCCGAAGAAGGAATACGAGGATCAAGATCGTTTTCTGGCGGTTCATTATTTGAAAGAGATTTCGCAGCTGATGCGCTATCCATACCAGGCCCTTCTGTTTCTTCTAACCAATTCATTATCGTGCATTGATCGTGTATATGGCACACTTCAAATCATACGTTGCTCGAATTTATAGTACACATTTGCTTGTATTATTTAAGGGATGAAATACGAAACGATTCGCACCATCTTCGCATCATCATATCTGTTTACCTGTGCCTTTACGCTACCATGACAAAGAAGAAAGAAAACCGTAAACAAAAAAAGTGCGCCCTTTACAGAGCGCACTTCAAGAGAAGAGATGTTTGGGTATCTAGCCACTCAAGCACGTGTCTTTTGGAGAGCCGAACCTCCAAGATCTTTCAAGATCTTCCAAGATGCCATTTAAGCGCTTGCCTTCCGGAATGCCACAGGTAAAAGCAGCTTATTGTTGCTTAACTAAGCAAGAACAAAACCGCCATTAGGTGAAATAACCTGACCAGTTAAATAAGGTGCCGTCAAAATGTAGCCTAGTGCACCTGCAATATCGGAAGGATCACCAATGTAACCCTGCGGAATAGTGGCAGCCAAGGCGTTTAATTCATCTTGATTAACACCACGAAGCATGTCGGTCATAATCATACCCGGAGCAATGGCGTTTACTCGAACACCCTGGGCGGCATACTCAAGTGCCAGAGCACGAGTATAGCCAATAACGCCCGCCTTGGAAGCGCAGTAGTCGGCCTGATTAATAACGCCCGTTAAGCCACCAACCGAACTCGTAGATACGATGTTGCACTGATTTTCCTTAGTATCGGAATGATTGATCATATAAGGAAGAACCAAATGAGTCATATGCATACCAGAAAGCAAATTGATATTAATAACGTTTTCATACGCTGCAGGCTCAATATCAATCCAATTACAATTGTTAGTAACACCAGCGTTGTTTACTAACGCATCAATCTTGTCACCAAAATGTTCAACCGTTGCATCAACCAAAGCCTTACAGCCTTCAAAGGATCCCACGTCGGCCTTAACAATGAGTGTGTCAGTTCCGTATTTTTCCTTCAGCTCTTCGGCAATTTCATCGCAGAACTTACGAGAAGAATCACTGCGATAATTAAGAGCAATGTTGTAACCTAATTCGCCAAGTTTACGAGACATTGCCGCACCAAGACCACGAGAACCGCCCGTAATAATTGCTACCTTTGCCATAGGTATCCTCCTTCACCACTTCGCGAACTCAATACAAACTGGTTCGCGTAATTTCTACTAGCGTGGCACCTATGGTATAAAGTGCTTGGTTGTATCAGTAGAATCACTTTGAAATAAAAATTTCAGGTCAGTTGCAATACCTTTGAAGCAAATTTGAAGCTAAGCGTTGACAATATCTTCCGCAAATACATGCTCCAATAACCCCACCGCTACCTCAACTTGATCTGGTTCGATACTGGCAAAATTAATGACTACATAATGGGCCGATTGAACGGTAGGATACACGCAATAGTCGGAAAGCATGGCAATATGCATACCTAAGCGCTGTGCTTTAGCTGCTATTTCTTCATCACTTAATTGAGAATCAACTGACAAAATAAGATGTGTTCCCACCTTGATATGCTGCACACTTCCTATTTTCATAAGGGCAGATTGTTCAAGAGCTTCGATCACTGCTTTGCGCTGTTTGTTGTAATAGCGCCGCAAACGATTGATATGACGCTCAAAGTATCCACCTGCTATAAATCTTGCAAGAGCATCCTGTTCAAAACTAGAGACCGTGCAAGAATAAAAACTTAATTGTCGCGTGTATAATTCCATTAAAGACTTAGGCAAAACCATATACGAAATACGCAGCGAAGGCACGAGTGTTTTAGAAAAGGTATTTAAATAAATTACTTTCTGATTTACATCCTGCGTAAAAAGCGACGGCTGGGATCGCCCACTAAAACGAAGTTCCGAATCATAATCGTCTTCAATAATATAGCGCCTGGGATCCTTGCTTACCCATTCCAACAAGGCCCGACGACGATCCGAAGACATTTCAATACCAAGCGGAAAGTGATTAGCAGGAGAAACATGCACCACTTTAGCGGGACTTTTAGTAAGTGCGTCTACAAGAATTCCCTCTTCATCAAGGGGAAGATACTCCCATAAGGTACCCATATTGCGCGAAATATCAGCAAGCTTTTTATATCCGGGGTCACCTATAGCAATTACCGAACGAGATCCAAACAACTGCAATAAACGACTGTAAAGATATTCGGTACCTGCACCAATAACAATATGATCAGGAGAAGTATAAATGCCCTTAAATTCATACAGATATTGAGCAATAGCTTCTCGTAAACTAGTCAACCCATTAAAAGGCACCGTTTCGAACAGCGCTTCATTTCCTTCCGATAAGCTTCGACGCATAATGCGTAACCAGGTATCACGAGGAAAGAGATTCAAACTACAGCGATTAGCCTTAAAGTCTATAGCAGGAGTTTGCCACGCATCATCTTCTTCATCAGTAGCAATGGCAAAAGGGCTAATATGCACCACCCCTTTAGGTGAAGGAGCAACATAAAACCCACTACCTTTTCGAGCTTGCACATACCCTTCGCTTACCAACAAATCATACGCCTGCTCTACAGTACTTACACTTACTGAAAGGTGTTGAGCTAACGCACGTTTTGAAGGAAGCTTGGAACCAGGAAGTAGCATGCCTCTTCTTATATCACCACGAATGCAACGATAAAGATATTCGTATTTTGAAAAACGATCACGTTGTTCCATATCGTAGGTAATCATAGTGACGACCCCCTATTAAATATGTCAACATATTGGTTAACTAAGTTACTTGTTTATTTATGTTATTATCATTACACATTTTCAGGTCAATTCTAAAAAACTGACCTGAATTAGGTGAAAGTATCCACTTTTCTTGATGAATTCGCACAAAAAAGAAGCCCGACACCAAAAGGCATCGGGCAAACGGTTCCTTCATTGTTTTGAACGGCTGAAACTGTACGAGCACTCCTTTACTTCCATGAAGCACTCATCAACTGAGAAATTTCTTTAAGTACCGCTGTGGCACCGGCTGTAACTTCCACTTCGCCAACTGCTAACACTCGAAGCAAGGTAGGAGCTTGCATCAAATTATATTTTTCAATAAGCTCCCTGTTTTCTTCGGCATACAACATGGTGTACTCAATTCCTGCCTTATTAAGCTGAGCTGCCGCAAAATGACAATTCGGGCAGGTGTGAGTTGCTACCAGGTAAAGACCAGGCGTAAGAGTCTCTTTCGTCAACGGAATTTCTACTTCAGTAAGACCACCGGTTACCTCTGAAGTCTCTGTCTTGGTAGGATCATCGTCCACCAAAATTTCCACCTCAGCCGTCTTCACTACGGAAGCTGTTTCGCCCTCCCTTACCTCTTGCACATCCAGTGGTTTCGTACCAAGGTTGGTCGGAACCGCCGATGCTGCACGAGCGGTTTGCTCTACCACCGATGCAAAGGCGGCGCTACTTTTAGCAAACTTTGATGCCTGAATATCGTATACTTTGCGGTCTTCAAATTCTTGCGCTTTGCCATCGTTCCAATTCTGCACCGGACGATAATAGCCCGTGATGCGACTATATACTTCAGTTTTTTCATGGCAGCAAGGGCATTCGTATACTTCCCCTGCAATATAGCCGTGGTTCTTGCATACTGAATACGTAGGCGAAATAGTGTAATACGGCAATTTGTAGTTTTCCGCAATCTTTCGAACAAGCGTTGCTGCAGCCTTCCAATCAGGCAACTTTTCACCCAAAAATGCATGGAACACAGTGCCGGAAGTGTAGAGCGTTTGTAATTCGTCCTGAACATCCAACGCACTAAAAATGTCTTCCGTGTAGCCAACGGGCAAATGGGAACTATTCGTGTAGTACGGCGTGCCATTTTCGTTTGCCGTAATAATGTTAGGGAATGCTTCCTTATCATGCTTAGCAAAACGATAGGTCGTAGATTCCGCAGGAGTTGCTTCTAGGTTATACAGATCGCCGTACTGTTCCTGGTAGTCACTTAACCGCTCACGCATGTGATTCAAAACATCTTTAGTGAACTGCTGTGCTTCTGCCTGTGTTAAATCTTCGCGCAACCATTTTGCATTTAAGCAGGCTTCATTCATGCCAACCAGGCCAATCGTACTGAAGTGATTATCAAACGTGCCCAAATAGCGCTTGGTATAAGGATATAAACCAGCTTCCAAGAACTTCGTTATTACGGTGCGCTTAGTTTTTAATGAACGCGCTGCTAGGTCCATTAAATGATCGAGGCGAGCATAGAAATCTGCTTCATTTTCCGCCTGATACGCAATGCGGGGCATATTGATGGTAACAACACCCACCGACCCGGTAGATTCACCGCTGCCAAAGAACCCGCCCGACTTCTTACGAAGTTCACGCAAATCAAGACGTAAACGACAGCACATAGAGCGAACATCGGATGGCTCCATGTCAGAATTAATGTAGTTACTAAAGTAAGGAGTACCATACTTAGAGGTCATTTCAAACAAAAGCTTGTTGTTTTCCGTTTCAGACCAATCAAAATCACTCGTAATAGAATAGGTGGGAATGGGATACTGGAAGCCGCGCCCGTTCGCATCGCCTTCAATCATAATTTCGATAAAGGCCTTATTCACCATATCCATTTCATGCTGGCAATCACCATACGTAAAGCCTTGCTCCACACCACCTACGATTGCAGGCTGATCCTTCAAATCAGGCGGACATACCCAATCGAGCGTAATGTTTGAGAAAGGGGCCTGAGTACCCCAACGGCTAGGCGTGTTTACTCCAAACACAAACGACTCAATACATTGTTTTACTTCTTTGTACGTTAAGTTATCCGTGCGAACAAAGGGCGCCAAATACGTATCAAAACTAGAAAAAGCCTGCGCGCCAGCCCATTCGTTTTGCATAATGCCCAAGAAGTTCACCATCTGGTTGCAAAGGCTCGAAAGATGACTGGCAGGCTTCGAGGTAACCTTACCCGGAATACCACCCAAGCCTTCTTGGATAAGCTGCTTGAGTGACCAACCAGCACAATAGCCCGTAAGCATAGACAAATCATGAATATGGATTTCAGCATTACGATGAGCGTCAGCAATTTCGCGATCATAGACTTCAGAAAGCCAATAATTTGCCGTAATAGCACCAGAGTTAGACAAAATTAAACCGCCAACTGAATAGGTAACAGTTGAATTTTCCTTAACGCGCCAGTCTTCCACCTTAAGATAACTATCAACCAAAGCTTTGTAGTCCAAAAGAGTTGCTTTGGCGTTACGCACATTTTCACGCTGCTTGCGATAAAGAATGTAAGCTTTTGCCACATCTGCATAACCAGCGGTAGAAAGAACCTCTTCTACACTATCCTGAATATCTTCAACCGTAATAATGCCGTCCTTAACCTTCGGCTCAAAATGAGCTGTTACGTTAAGCCCCAACAAATCGATAGTGGAAGGATGATACTGTTTTTCAAGTGCATCGAATGCCTTAGAAATCGCAGCGGTAATTTTAGTAACGTCACATTCGGCAATTTTGCCATCGCGTTTTTGAACCCGGTACATACTGCTCTCCTATGCTGAAGCGGTGCTTTCTGTTAGAAAACTTTTTCTTTAGGTGCTTCTAAACCTTACTCGCACGCCAGTATGCTCGCAATACACAAATTGCAATATATAGGTATTCGGTAAAAGTTTAACCACAATATGTTGTGTAAATAATGTTAATAAAAGATGAAATACGTTCGAGAAAAACTAGCCACCGAAAGTATTGAAGGGTTCACCAGTGTTTAGTGCGATTAACATTGTTCCGTCTTAAAACTGTGATACCATCCGCGCCATGAAAATAGCTGGATTACAAAAACTTACCCTTTTGGACTATCCGGAAAAAACCGCAGCTACGGTATTTACCTACGGATGCAATTTCCGCTGCCCGTTTTGTCATAACGCCGAATTGGTAACCGGTACAAAACCGGCAGTTTCATCGCAGCAATCTTCTCTTTTTATTTCCGAAGAAGATTTTTTTGCCTTTTTGGATAAACGCCACGGCTTGCTTGATGGCATCTGTATTACGGGTGGCGAACCCACCTTACAGCCCGACCTTACTGAATTTTGTGCGCGTATTAAAGCAAAAGGCTTCTTAATAAAGTTGGACACCAATGGATCCAACCCGAAAGTTTTACGCGTGTTATTACAAGAAAACCTCGTTGACTATGTAGCGATGGACATAAAAAATAGCCCCGAAACCTACCAGAACACTATTGGGCTTACCGGCGATTGTGGCCACTTTACCTTAAAAGCGATCGAAGAAAGTATGGATCTTTTACTAGAAAGTACTATTCCCTTCGAATTCAGAACCACTGTTGTAGCACAACTACACTCAACTACTACCTTGCAGTCCTGCGCTCAATGGATCGCGCATCATGCTAAAAAGAACAACTACCCCATACAAAGCGTAGCTTGGTTTCTTCAACAATTTGTTGATTCAGATAACGTGCTAGCAGGCGAAGGGCATTTTACTTCCTGGAGCGAAAATGACTTGCAATCGCTCTTGCCTACTTTACAGGCAGTTTTACCCAAAACTGAACTTCGTGGCGTTTAAATAATCCCAGTTAACTTAGCAAGCATAACTTAGTACCAGCTCTAAAATTGCCGATTACTAGCCCGCATGAACTTAGAAAGTTATTCGGTTATTCCTCGCGTTTTCATCAATTCCACCCAAGAATGCGATGATAAGCATCCTCTATCCGCATCTTCTTCTAGCTGTTCAAATTTTTCATAGGGCATGGTAAGCGTAAGTACATTCGCAGGAATTCTTCCCCTTTGTGAAATATCAAAAAATCCCATAACCATTTTTGGATTTTCCTTACCACATTGGTTAAGCGCGTACACAATTTGCTGGCATGCCGCTCCAAAAGGAGCAATAGTTTCGAAAGCGCTCCCGGTTCTGTAACCACCCATACTTACCAGAGCAGAAAGCTGATCAGGGTTAACAAACAGCACCACCAATTTTGGCTTCTCTTCCGCATCCCACCGATTCGCTGGTACAAACACTACACTCTTCTGCTCAAATGGTCCAAAAGGCAGCGAGTCTTTCCACATTTGTACTACCTCAGGACTTTCAAAGAAGCGTTCGCCTTCAATCATATGCGGTGGTAATTTCACTTCTTCGCCCGCAGGCACATCATTAATTCCGCCAGAGAGCAAATACCGATAGCAATGATGTCGTCGATCAAACGCATCACCAAAACCCACGCCTGTTGCGCCACCTGCGCAACCACACGTTTCATCGTCAATAACGATTTTCTTCCCACGTGCTGCCGCCATAAGCACATCAGCCACGCAATTTTTCTTGCCTGCTTTCATAGTTAAGGCGTCATCAGGCTTTTCATCAACATAAAACAGCCCTACCGGTTGCCACTCAAGATGAAGGAGATTTACCAATTTGAAATCCATAATCGCTCCTAGTGCCCTAATCGTCTTTGCCTTGAATTGCCAGCGCTTCTTCGCCAATAGCAAAGGCCCGTCCTGCCTCTGCCCCTAAATTATCGGTAATTTGAATTAAGACTCTATAGGCGGTCTTTATATCTTCTTCCGGAATATCCGCCAGAAATACCTTGTTTATTTCCACTGAAGCCTCATACAAATCATTGGCGATACTCTTTGCCTTTTCCGTTAAATACACTCGTCGTTTTCGAGAATCAACTTCATCCTGCATACGAGCAACAAAACCTTTTGCCTCCAAAGAGCGCAAAACGCGCGTAGTAAGAGCTTTGTCTACTCCAACCCATTCCGATAATTCATCTTGGTATAAACCATCCCCATGGCGAAGCGTCAATATAAAAGGAGCCTCCGAAGGAGCTAAGCCAAACGGAATAAACTGCTGCACCAAAGTCTCTCTAGATTTTCGATATATCAAAGACAGCACACGCGCAAAGTTGTACGAAGATTGAGACATAGATTTCCTGACTTTTAGTTGACCTATCAACTAAAAATAGTTTAATCTTTTATTTGTTGATAAGTCAACTAATTGCCCTACAACCCTTTGTACCCTTCAGTAAGGAGTAATCATGAGCAAAGAACAATTCCAAGAAGCACTTGCAGCAGCGCCTTTTATTGCGCTCGCCTCTTCAGCAAACAATGTTCCCAATGTTCGCTTGATTGATACGTATTACGACAAAGAAAAGAATCTTCTTCTGTTCCCTACTTCTCGCAAAACTCCAAAGGTTGCAGAATTTGCCGAAAACCCTCATGTTGCTTTCACTACAGCACCTAGCAAAGATGGTGCCGTCATTCGTGTACAGAACGCTGAAGTAAAAGAAACCACGATTACCCTTGACGAAATCAAGGATGCCCTTATTGCTAAACGAGCTCCTTTTGAACATTTGCTTGGTATGCTTTCCCAGGAACCCGTGGTATATCAAATTTGTTTTGACGAAGCGCTATTTACCTTCCGCGGACAAAAAGAAGTAATCACTTTCTAAAGCGACATTTTCTATACTTCTCACTCAATTGAGTATTCGCTGCTGTCCGTGCTTGATTTTATTCATGCACGGACAACGTTTTTTTTGCAAGAGAAAACAGTAATGTGTCTAAGAAGCGAAATGTCGGAAGTCACCCCTAGCAGAAGAGTCCTAAACTACACCTGACATAACTCTATCAATTCGCAGATAAGTAGGCACCTAATCTGCCATAAATAAGCCTTGAGAAACAGTGGCAACAGATACGTAAAAGGACTAGACTGATCATTTGATCTCCCGCAGCAAACAAAGGAAGCGACCCATTATGACCGAATGGCTTATTAGGCATTTTGTAAAAGGCTATCAGTATAAAGATGACCCTAAAGTGCGCACTGCTTATGGACAGTTCGCCGGTATAGTAGGAATTATCTGCAACGTTTTACTCTGTGCCGCAAAAGGCTTTATTGGGTTTTTGGCAGGTTCGGTTTCTATTATTGCTGATGCGTTAAACAACCTATCCGATGCAGCAAGCAATGTTATTAGCTTACTGGGATTCAAGTTGGCCAGTAAACCAGCAGACCCCGAACACCCCTATGGACATGGGCGTTATGAATATTTATCGGGCTTAGCTGTTGCCGTAATAATTGTTGTAATTGGTGTTGAGCTTATTCAGTCATCACTTGATAAAGTACTTAACCCCACTCCAACTGAATTTAATGCCATCGTTGCCATAATTCTTATTCTTTCTATTCTGGTAAAACTGTGGATGGCGGTGTTTAATCGCACCGTAGGTAAGCGCATTTCCTCTACCACCCTTGAAGCTACGGCGGTGGATTCGCGCAATGACGTCATAGCCACTGGCGTAGTACTTATTTGTGCCATTATTTCTAGCCAAACTGGCATTGACCTAGACGGCTGGGTTGGCATTGCGGTTGGCGTTTTCATTGTTTACAGCGGAATTCAGCTTATGCGCGAAACCATTAGTCCTTTACTAGGCAAGGCGGCAGAGCCCGAAGTAGTTGCTCATATTCAAAAGAAAATAATGAGTTACCCTGGCGTTTTGGGAACGCATGATTTAATGGTGCACGATTACGGTCCAGGCCGTCAGTTTGCCAGCGCCCATGTGGAAATGGCCGCCGAAGCAGACCCTATGGAAAGCCACGACCTTATAGACAATATTGAACAGGACTTTAAAAACGACGAAGGCTTAATCGTTACCCTACATTACGACCCCATTGTTACCGATGACCCTGAAGTAAAAGATTTACGCAACCAAATAAATGAATTGGTTAAGTCCATCAATCCACAACTTTCCATTCATGATTTACGTACGGTACCTGGCCCCACGCATACCAATGTTATTTTCGACTGTGTTAAGCCTGCTGATTTTGAATTGCCCGATGAAGAATTAAAACAGCGTATTTCCCAGATCGTTTCTGAAAAACATCCTGAAGCAATTTGCAAAATAACTATCGACCAAAGCTACATTAGCGCCCATCAATAAATGCCCATAAGGCCTGCTAGCAAGCGTCAACAAATTGGTACGGATATTAAACCCTCTAGGACGCTTGCTTCTTTTCCCCGATATAACAAGAGGCCTGTTAGGCCTCTTGCATTAAACAATTAGATTAGCGTGCTAGCACCTCATAATTTGACCGTTCAAGCAACGCGAACCGTGTATCAAAAACTAGGATAGGAACTCTTGCAATGTCGAATGCAAAATGTAATCCGATTCTTCCATCCAGGCTTCGTCACTTGCTTCGGTAAACAACACGCCAAACGTGTTGTATTGCTTTGCATTCAGCTGGCGACAAGCCAGCACCTTTGAAAACTTCTGCTGAACAGCCTCATAATCAAACGAATAGGCATCGGGAAGCGCCGTGCCATCGGTGGATAGCATAACCATGCTATAGCGCTTGCCTTCCTTGCCAGCTAATACGTCATCCCAATTTGGCTGTTCATTATGCAAATACATTTCATACGTTTTAAAACCATACGCAAAATAAGAAAGATCCGTAGTGCACAAACCTGCAAAACGCATGGGATTAAACTCAATAGGAGTCACTACCCCACCATCACTCACACGAACCTCTACGTGCACAGGGAAATTCTTAAACCCAAGCAATTCGTTACTTTTGACCAAAAAGTCCTTCATTGCCTGCATGTTGTCTTCAATAACCGCTTTGGAAGTGTAATATAGGCGGTCCGATACATCATCTGTACCAGCAAAGTCGTGCTTCAGGATATCAAGAATTACCGTTTCTCCTCGCTCATTGAAGTATGCATCGATAGCGTATTCTTCACCGTCCAAATAGCTCTCTACCAAAAAGTTCGTATTGTTCACCACGGTAGCGCCATACTGTTCGCTCCACGTATTAGAGTGCTCGCGAATGTCAGCGCAAGCTGCCTGCCAATCCTCAACAGAAAAAATGGGATAAATTCCCAAGCTGAAAAATCCTGTTGATGGCTTCAAAACTACGGGAAGGGTAAACGATGAAGGGTCTACCTCTGCCAGCTGATCGACGCTATATTCTTCAAAAACGTAATCAGGGAACAGTGGCGCTAAGATACGGCGGCATTCTGCCTTGTCCTTGCAAAGCGTAATAGCACGTGCGGTTTCGGCATCACAATGCTGCTTAACTTCATCAAGATACGCTTCTGAAAACGCAATGATGCGCCCGTTAGCTGCCTCTAAGTTATCAATGATGTTAAGCTTCTTCCCTTCACTTACATAACGACGAGCAGAAGCGTTGTCAAAAATAGGTTCCTGAGTAGATTCCGCAAAAGCAAATACTTCAGGAGAAATATAGGTATCGTCAAGCACGAGCATGTGCAAATTCCTTTCTGTGACGTTCCAACCATGTGACAAGCGCCCTGGATGGCGTCAGGCGGTCATTGCACCGCTTGAAACCACCCTGTCCAGTTGTCATATTCTCGTTTGTCACATTCTAAGCGCGTTCCAATTTTACGCGAAAACTCAACGCACGCGCGGTAGGAAGAGAGTCAAACTGAATAACGTAAGCACGCTTTTCTCTGTCTATATCTAGGATTTCGCCTTCGCCAAACACCGAATGGACTACCCTGTCACCCAGACTAAATTTAGGAGCTGCTGACATATCTACAATCCACCTATCCGTATAACCATAGGCGCTTCGTGCCTGTTGCATTTGCACTTCGCTCGGTGGATTAGAAAACTCCAAAGTAGCCGGATCAATTTCAAGCAAAAAGCGAGAAGGATACCGAGGCATATTTTCGTGCCCCGTGCCTTCAGCTTCCGTCAAGTACAACCCATCCCGCGCACGCGTAAAAGCAACAAACGCCAGCCTGCGTTCTTCTTCCATAGCTTCAAAAGTCATGGTTTTACGCGAAGGCAAAATTCCTTCTGACATCGAGCATAAAAAAACATGAGGAAATTCAAGGCCTTTCGCCGAATGAATGGTCATCAGGCGCACCTTATCCTGCGCATCATCGAAGGCATCCAAATTAGAAAGAAGCGCCACTTGAGATAAGTACTGTTCTAGGGTTACTTCTTCTCCACACGTGGTTTCAAATTCATATATTGACTGCTTAAGTTCCGCAAGATTATCTAAACGTTCCTGTCCGCCTTCAGTGCGAAGTGCTTTTTCATAGCCACTTCCATTAAGCAGTGCCGAAAGCACTTCTGAAACAGGTCTGCCTTCATATGAATGACGAAATTCTTCTACGAGCGCAACAAATTCTTTCGCTTTCGTGCCCTTGAATATTTCGTTTTCGATAGTAAGCTGAAGTGCTTCATATAGTGAACAGCCACGGTTCTCTGCTTCTTCTCGCAAAAACGTCATACGACGCTTGCCCATATTGCGCTTAGGCATATTTACCACGCGCGCGAAAGAAAGGTCGTCCTGATAAGCAATCATACGTAAGTAGGAAAGCGCATCCTTTACTTCCTTTCGTCCAAAAAAGGGCACCCCACTGTATATGGTATGAGGAATACGAGCCTTCAGAAACGCCTCTTCAATGGAGCGCGAAGCATAATGCGCACGATACAAAACAGCAATAGCCCGATACGGAACCCCTGCCTCATGAAGCGACTGTACGCCTTGGGCTATCCACTGCGCTTCTTCTGCCGAAGACTTAGCATGGCGCCATACCGTAGGACCATGATCTTTTCTAACCGCAACCAAGTCTTTCGGAATGCGTTCCTTGTTTTTCGCAATAAGCGAATTCGCCACATCAAGAACCTGCGGCACAGAACGATAATTTTCCAACATCATAACCGTATGGGTGTCCTGAAAACGCTCATCGAAATCAAGCAAATAGCGCACGTTTGCACCACGCCACGTATAGATAGTTTGATCGGGATCGCCCACCACAAAAAGATTCTTATGATACGCAGCAAGAACTTCCATGAGTTGATATTGAATGGCATCAATATCTTGGAATTCATCAACCATGATATATTCCAAACGCTGTTGCCATTTCAAGCGAATTTCTGGATTGCGCGCAAAAATGTAGAGCACAAACACCAAAAGATCGTTATAGTCCACCCCAAAGCATTTCTTCTCCTGGTAGAGATACCCATAAAAAATAATGTCATGGGGCTTTGTTGCTGCCCAATATTTTTTGTGTAGATCCTCGAGTGAAAGCGAAAGCATATCGCGATAGTATTCTGGTCGCTCTACAAGCTTTTGCATTTCAATCATGTCACGCGCTTGAGAAAACGTCATATTCCGCAAGGTAAGGCCGCGTTCTTCATAAATTATCTGAAGCATGGCATCAATATCGCCATTATCCAAAACAAGAAAACTTTTGGGATATTGAATCTCATGCCCATCTTCGCGCAAAACCGAAACGCAAAACCCGTGGAACGTATTGATATAGCCCGTATCGTTACCGCCCGTTAGCTGTTTGATACGATTGCGCATTTCATTTGCTGCTTTATTAGTGAAGGTAACACAGAGAATGTTTTCTGGAAGAATTCCTAGTTCATTTACCAAATAGGCAAAGCGCTCGGTAAGCGTGCGCGTTTTACCCGTGCCTGCACCAGCAATTACTCGCACATATCCTTCTGTGGTAGTAACTGCTTCAAGCTGCGCTGCGTTTAAACGCTGCTGAAACGATGAGTCATCACTGGATGAGGCATCCAGTGCATCAAAGGCCACTAGCCCTTGTTGATCAGCATTACCCATTTCGCAATTATGATTATCCGTACATTCTTCCATGAAAAAGTCCAGTTACCAGTAGACATTTATATACAAAGAAAGCCTACCATAAATCGTACATTTGTTCTATTATTTATGCAAGCTAATGAGCGGATGGCTGCCTACCTGATCGGAGGTAAGTCATGAATGATTTAATTCTAGTATTGGAATTACTTTGTTTAGTGCTGTTGCTGCTTTTGACGCATAGGCTCATAAAGTAGCGCAGCCGCCCTACATGCTAAGGGGGGCGGCTGGCCGTTTTCAGAAGTTTTCTAGCAGCCAAACCCTAGGCAGAGGGTGACCGCTCATTGGCTATTGTAACAAAAGGCGCATAGTTTTTACGATATATTTCACAAGATCCTTAATCGCCAAAACCCAACATCGCCCTGTTTCCTGTTCAACAGTTGTTGAGGTTTCGCATTCTTTCATGTTTCTTTTCTTTTTCATTTCCCGCAAAGCGATAGTCCACTGGTATTCTTTCCTATACTGCATTTTCAGCAATTCGGCACTGCCTCCGTATACAGCTCGCGCACGTTACGCAGGCATGCTATGCAGGTGTTATCGCAATTACTACCATGAGGTTTTCAATGACTATCGGATACGAACAAACTTATCAGCTTCGCACGGGCGACTTTGACCGTTATGCCCATCTTCTTCCTTCTTCCATCTTGGATGTATTCCAAGATGTTGCAGGAGTTAATGCTGAGCAGGTACCAGGCATGACTTGGAAAGAATTGACCGACGCTGGTTTGTTCTGGGTTGTAACGCGCATTAAATACGAAGTAATTGAAACGCCCCAACTTCACGAACAGGTAATTGCACGCACCTGGCCGCTAGCTCCTACGCGTCTAGGATTCCAACGCGAATACGCCATGCGCAAACTTGATGGAGCACCTTTAGTTAAGTGCAGCTCCGACTGGATTTTGATGGACTATAAAACTCGTAGCTTTGCTTCGGCTCGTGATTTCTATAACGGACCTCAGGATTTTTCTGAAGAAAAAGTATTCGAAAAGAAGCTTCGTAAAATCAAAACATTTGATCCGGAAGACGCGGGCGAAACTTTCCAAGTTCATTTCGTCGACATCGACATTAATGGGCATGTCAATAACTCAAAATACCCCAATTTCGTTATGAATTCCCTCAACCTCGGCGAAGACGAAACTATCAAAACGTTCCAAATTGATTATCGCCACGAACTGCGTGCAGGCAGCACCGTGTGCATACATTCAAAGCGCGAAGGAAACGTTATAACATCCATGGGTATTTCTACTGAGGGAGAAACCGCTGGTGAATGTATGTTTGCCACCCAAATTGAACTAGCTTAGTATGCCTTTTCCGGCGCAACCTACACAACTTACTTAGCATACTTCGGCTTACAAATCCGATTTCGACCGGTCTTGCTTGAACCAGCCTCGTCTTTACCTAAACCTGATTGCCCGCCTGATTCATCTTTCTCCAGATTTGACGGAGGTACCTAATCTTGCATTGCTTCTTTTTCGTCCTCGAGCTTATAAGCAAGCATTTTGGCCACAAACACCAAGACAATACCAATGACCGAAATCGCGCCTGCTACCGTAAATGCCGGAACGTAGGTGCCCAGTGTTTCCACGGTTGATGCCGCAACCATAGGACCAATAAACGAAGCTACGGTATAGCCAGGATAGACAAACGAATAATTCTGACCAAAGTTAGCGGATCCAAACGCATCACCCACAATTGCAGGGACAATTGACATCGTTCCACCAAAGCAGGCACCCACAACACTAACCGCCAGCAGGAACGTAATGAACGTGGTGGCGTGGCCAAGCAAGAGCACCATAACCACAGCGTTTATTACCAGTGAAATAATGAGCGCATTGTAGCGGCCAATCGCATCGGATAGAAAGCCAAAGCCGAATCGTCCCAAGAAACTTCCAAAAGCCATAACACTTACCATGATGGCACCTTCAGAAGCAGTAAGGTGCGCCAATTCCTGGCCAATATCAGAAGCATGACCCGTAACCATCAACCCGCTGGTTGAAGAAACCATAAGCGCAGCAAACAGTACGTAGAACAAAGGCTGTTTCACCATCTGGGTTGAGCTGAAAGAAACTTCACGATGACCAGACAGTTTCGCAATTTCTTTCGTGGTTCGCTTTTGGTGATCAACCCCTAAACCAGCGTTGTCATCCTGGGTTCTTACCGCACCACTAGCGGTTGCATTTGCTGCCGCACTTACGGAAACATCGTCATCTGCTTTCGCCTCTTTTTCAGTCCAGCCTTTGGGAGTCCATCCCGCAGGAGGAACGTATAAAAGCCAAGAGAATACCAGATACACCACAAGCCATACCGCACCTACGATATGAAATGCTGTTGATACATCGAAGGTTTCAATAAGCCAGTTGCCTGCTGGTGCAAAAATCATTGGCCCAAGCCCGATAGCACCAATACAAACACCATTAGCAAGGCCGCGTTTATCGGGGAACCATTTAGTCACAACCGCAACAATGGTGTTGTACAACATGCCGTTACCAGCACCCGCAAAGCCACTGTAAAACAAATAGAGCATGGGCAGATTATCGGCAAAGCCCGAGCAGAACCAGCCCAAACCAAACAGAACACCCGCACCCAAAACGATAAATCGTGGTTGTGTGTGACGCTGTAGCCAACCAGCAAGCATGCTCGAAAAACACGATGCGAGCAGGAAAAGCGAATAGATCATGGACACTTCGGACGTTGTAAAGCCGAATTCTTCCATAAGAGGTTTATTAAAAATGCTCCACATATAAATAGCACCCGTACCCAGTGCAGTAAAAGCGCCTGCGGCAAGAATAGCTTCACGTGGAAGATTAGTTGACATTGCTCCCCTGGACATAGTCCCCCTCCTTATGTACAGCACGAATGCCGCGATAAGCTCTTCGCTTCCCCTTTTGCAAAGAACTTATCTTTCATTGTACGTATACCGCAGAAAACAACCGCCTTTATATTGTTCGTTTATACGTGAAATTGATTAGTTTTAGTTATCGATTCAAACAGCATATGTTATATGACCAGAAAAAAGAGTTTCCTTAGGGGAGTTCTTATAGAAAGAGTTAAATCCAGATCTAACCTTTGCACTCTATATTGCCCTTACAAAAGCTATCTGAAACAATGAATTTGGCTGAACTGCCTCATCGCTATTGCGTAATTTATAGCATGCCTTTAGTTCACGCCGTACGGTTAACGAAATTGATTACCTCAACCCAGTTTGAAAGCGAGAAAAAAATGATTGTTACCACCACCCAATCTATTGAAGGATATAAAATTACCGGCTATTACGGCATCGTTTTTGGTGAAGTTATCACCGGCATCAATATTTTCAAAGACTTCGGTGCAGGCATTCGCAACATTGTAGGCGGACGCAGCCAAGGTTACGAAGACGAATTGCTGTCCGCTCGCACTGAAGCATTACAGGAGCTCGAGCAACGTGCTGCGGAAATGGGTGCCCATGCTGTTGTTGGCGTTGATATGGACTACGAAGTACTTGGCCAGGGCAACATGCTTATGGTTACTGCATCGGGCACCGCTGTTACCGTAGCGCCAGAATAAAGAATTAAGATTTTTCCCATACGCCAGATTATTCATAGTGGCAGGGATAAATATATTCAACCCTGTTTCAAATTAATGACAAAGGGAGCATCGTTACAAGCGATGCTCCCTATTGATAAGCGCACGATAAAGGCTTTACTACGTTATTTCTTGATAACGATTTATGGTGTAAGCAAAAGGAAAAGCTTGTTACCTATACGCTTAAGGTTACCTACTATTTAAAATCGAAATTGATTAAATTTCGATCTTGGCACCCATCAACTTAGCGAATTCGCGAACAATCGCAGTATCGCCAGGCCATGCAGGAGCCGTTACCAAATTGCGGTCTACTACAGCTTCATCCATGTCAGCTTCTACATATTCGCCACCCGCAAGCGTTACATCAGGACCAACGGCAGGATAAGCGGTTGCCTTATAGCCTTCCAGAACACCTGCTGCTGCTAGAACCTGAGGGCCGTGGCAAATTGCGGCAACAGGCTTACCAGCTGCAAAGAATTCCTTAACGATTTCAATAACACGAGCATTCAAGCGAATGTATTCTGGAGCACGGCCACCCGTAATGAACAAACCTTCATAGTCTTCAGTCTTTACGGCATCAAAGTCAGCCGTAAGAGCAAAGTTGTGACCACGAAGCTCGGTGTAGGTCTGCTCGCCTAGGAAGTCATGAACTGCTGTTGCGACGACATCACCAGCTTTCTTATCAGGACATACCGCATCTACCTGATAGCCCAATACAGACAAAGCCTGGAATGGAACCATGGTTTCATAATCCTCGGTGAAATCGCCGCAGAGTAAAAGTACTTTTTTCGTCATACAAACCCCTCCCTGTTTTGGAATTAATGTCTGACTTGATTTTAACACTTTATGAACATGTTCATTTTTGCGCTGCAGTGTTTTTAGCGAAAAACGAAGGCACCCCTGCAGAAAAAGTACCTCTCGCTACTCTAAAGCTGCAATTTTATTAAACCTCCTCTTGCCAACTGTGTATAGTGTATATATACTGTATACATCATGATATATACAGTTGAAATTATTCAAGAAGCGCACTTGGCTATTTCAACTGCCGAAGAAGAAGCCGGATTCCTCTTCATGGGTTTCAGCTTTCCGGAACTGTTAGCCCATTCATGAAGCGAATTGAAGCGCCTCGAAAATTGGAGCTTCTTTTTAAAGCCGCAGTGACAAGCTGCCACAGCAATTTGTCACTCGGCTAAAAGTTGAAGTACATCGAAACCTTAGCTTCCATAAATTAACGAACTAAAAGGAGGGCTCATCGAACGTGGAAATTATTATTTCAAACTCAAGCGATAAGCCCATTTACGAACAAATATCATCGCAGATTAAAAACGCCATATTATCCGGAGAATTATCTACGGGGCAAGCGCTTCCTTCTATTCGTTCTCTTGCAAGCGACCTTAATGTGAGCGTTATTACCACTAAGCGTGCCTACTCCGATTTAGAAACACTAGGATTCATTGAAACGCGACAAGGAAAAGGAAGTTTTGTTGCGGGAGGAAACCTAGAATTGCTTCGCGAAGAGCAGCTTCGCCACATTGAATCGCTTCTGCAAGAAGCACTAAGCGAGGCAGAAACCGCAGGAGTAAGTTTGCCTGAATTGCATGATATTTTGGACACCTTGGCAGAATCTTAAAGACCAATAAGACCCGTAGCTCAAGCAGGCTATCGAAAAGATATCGCTTGAACAAACTGCACAAAAGCTGCCTGCTTTGATCAGACTTTGCAAAATCTAATTCAAGCAGGTACGTATTAGGTACTCATCCGGAAGGATTGTTCCCATGTCTGACATTTTAAAAGTTACTAACCTGGTTAAACACTACGACCAGTTTTCTCTTGACCATCTTTCCCTAACCGTTCCCGACGGAGGTATTACTGGCTTCATCGGAAGCAACGGTGCTGGCAAAACTACCACTATCAAGTCCATCCTGGGACTTATCGACCACGATGGAGGCACGATAGAGCTCTTTGGTAAAGAATGCAACGAGCTGTCCAGTCAGGAAAAACAGCGCATTGGTGTAGTATTTGACACCTTACCTTTTCCATCGGATTGCCGTCTTGCCGATATCGCCGCAATAGGAAAAGCAGCCTATTCCACCTGGGATGCAAAGTATTTCAAAGAGCTTATCCATTCTTTTGAACTCGAAAAAGTTACTACGATTAAATCTCTTTCTCGCGGTATGGGCATGAAACTTCAACTTGCCTTTGCCTTAGCACATCAGCCCGATCTGCTCATCCTTGATGAAGCAACCGCAGGACTTGATCCTCTCGCGCGCGATGAAATACTCGACCTTTTGCGTGATTACATGAATGAAGACCACCGCGGCATTCTTATTTCGAGTCACATTACCTCGGACTTGGAAAAAATTGCCGATTATGTGGTGTGCGTCAATGAAGGGAAGCAGGTGTTCAACAAAGAAATTGACGAAATTTGCGATTTGGCAGGCATTGCCCATTGTCGTTCCGCCGAAGTAGAAGAACTATTACAAAAAGAACTATTCGAACCGCAAAGCCTTCGTATTATTCGCAGTTCTTATAGCACCGGTATTCTTGTTCCCGACCGCATTAAGCTTACCCAAGCCATGCCAAAAGTAGCATGTGATCGCTCAAATTTGGAAGACTATATGCGCTTCATGCTGAAAGGAGAAATCCGATGAAAACCATGCTTTTATCCGACCTTATCATCATGCGTCGCAATTTGCTTCAGATGTTTTTAACCTGTTTCATTATCGTGATCGTAATAAGTCTTGCAATGAACAACACTTTAGCCCCTATTGGCGGTTGTTTCGGAGCAATGATTCCCCTACTCTATCTGTTCTCTATTGCTACCTATGATGAAATGAACGATTGGCAAACCTTCCGCCTGACCCTGCCTTCTACCCGCAAAGATATTATGGCTGGTCGCTATGCAAGCCTTTTAGTAGTTGCATTGATCTCTATCTTGATAGGCATCGCAGTTTCTTACCTGGTAGGATTTGTGGTAACTCTTATCGGAGTGCAAAATGGTGCTGAATTTGGATCCGCCTGGAACTATACCAGCCCAACAGGTGAATTTCTGTCCACCCTCAGTCTTGCCAGTAATCCACCTGAACTTATCGTAGTGAGCTCGATCGCTGGCGCAAGCATGGCACTTTTCTTGGCAGCCATAACGTTACCCATCGTGGCAAAAGTAGGCCTTACCAAAAGTGCGCGCTATGTACCCGTTGTTGGTGTTGTGCTGTTTCTGCTTTGCATGGCTGCCTTTAGCGAAGGAGGTCCCCTTGCTGCCTACCTGCCCGATTTCCTAACCTGGCTTTTCACCGATGAGACAGCCTTTATTTACCTTATGATAGGGGCCGCCATTGCAGTACTAATTCTTTACGCAATAAGCCTAATGATCGCTATTAAGCTTTACGAGCATCGCGAATTCTAACGCCCGCAAAGGCACTATCCAGACACTGGCATTAACTTAAGATGTTCGCCTACCCACCCTAAAGAGCCCATCAAATCATAAACGGTGAGCTCTTTTCTTGTTCAAATATCTTTACCTTATTTCACTACAGACCAGCAAACATACGTCACTTCACCATAGACTGACAAACATAAATAAGATAGGTTTAACATTTACAGATAGGTAATCTGTAAAAATAAAGTGTTTGAAAGCCACAGTCTTTAACCGCCAAACGCGATATCAACCTAAACGTTATCGTAAAAGGCGACTTAAAAACTTATCGGAACCTGCCAAAAATTATAGAGGGGGCACCTATGATCGAATACTTCATCCTAGAAGAAAAAAGCAATTCGCTCATTCGTGTTCCCACCGAACAACCAGGATGTTGGATAGCTCTTTTTGAACCCAGCCTTGAAGAACTACAAGAAACCGCCCAGCGCTTCCATATTGACGAAGACGATATTGCTGCCCCTTTAGACTTGGAAGAAATTTCACGTATTGAACGCAATGAAGATTACGTAATGTTCATTGTGGACACACCCCTGCATGATAAATCGTCAGGCGAGAAGCGCTACAAAACTATCCCAATAGGTATCTTTCAAACACGAGACCACGTAATTTCGGTTTGTTCGGTCTACCGAGTACCCTTAGTGCGCATTCTTAAAACGCGCTTTGAAGATTTACATTCCACCAGCCAAACACAGCAGTTCGTAAGCGATATCTTAATTGCATCATCGCAAGCGTATTTCAACTCGCTTCAGGCGCTGGACAAACGCCGCCGTTCGCTTACTTCTTCAATAGAACGCCCTACCCGAAAAGAATTAGAAGAACTCTACGCTCTGAATGATTCTTACGTATACATTCAAACGTCCCTTGCCACCAACAATACGGTATTCGAACGCTATCGCCGCTATGTTGCTGCCTCGGGCGATGTGGATTTAATTGAACTGTTCGATGATGTCATCGTAGAACATCAGCAGGCACTTGAAACTACCAAGATTTATTCAGGAATTTTAGATTCTGCGATTGATCACTTTGGCTTAATCATGGACTACGATTTGAACCACACCATGCAATTAGTGGCAACCCTTACTTTGGTGTTGTGCATTCCCACCATCATTGGCGGTTTATTCGGTATGAATCTTGAAGGCATCCCTCTGGCTGATTCTCCCTATGGATTCGCTATTGTTACCGGCATGGCTGCCGTTATTTTGGCGGTGTTGCTTCTCGTGCTTAAAAAACTTAAATGGTTCTAGATTATCCAGGCAAATCAGCATCTTAATTACCAAGCGTTGATTCTTAACCTAATGTGACTTTGTCACAGACAAGGAAACGTCTATCCCGTAAAGTTCTTATTGAAGCAAAGCCAAAGAAGTACCGAACACACAATGATGATGTGCTGGTACCACAGCACATAACACCTGCAAGAATAACCCCTATCTCCTCCTACAAATTCTTGCAACCCTCTTCGTCATGTGGTTCGGTACTTTATCATTGACTTCATCTGATACGTAAAACCAACGTGAGAAACGAGAACATCATGGGTTTATTCAATATGTTTGGATTTGGCAGCAACATTAACGACCTCGTAGAAGAGGCACGCTCAACACAAGGTGCCGTTATTATTGATGTGCGCACTCCTGGTGAATTTTCACAAGGCCACATTAAAGGAGCACTTAATATTCCCGTTGATCAAGTTCAGAAGGTAGAACAAAAGATCAAAAACCCTGATACCCCTTTGTATTTATACTGCGCCAGTGGCGCGCGAAGCGGCAGTGCTACGCGTTTTCTGCAAAGTCAAGGATTTACCAACGTTACCAACATGGATGGCATTGGCTCTTGGCGCGGCGAAGTAATAAAGGGTACGAAGTAATAAGCGTTCCGCCCGGAAATTACTGCAACTTTTTATTGGTATTATCAAACAGTCTAAGAATACTGTTATTACCAAACTAACTAAGAGCAAGGCAATTTGTGTGACGCGCAAAAATTGCCTAAACATAACTACCTAAACGTACTTGAATCAAACGTTTTCACTTTTTTAGGGAGCAGAAATGAAAGTTGTCATTGTAGGCGGTGTAGCAGGTGGCGCTACCGCAGCAGCCCGCCTTCGTCGTTTAGATGAAAATGCAGAAATTATTATTATTGAACGCACCCACTACGTATCGTATGCAAATTGCGGACTGCCCTACTATATCGGTGGTACCATTACCGATCGCAATAAGCTCACCTTACAAACACCCGAAAGCTTCCGGTCGCGTTTCAATATTGACGTACGGGTAGATCAGGAAGTAACGCGCATAGACCGCAATGCTCAACAGGTTGAAATTCGCAATCCTGTATCGGGCGAAACCTATAGCGAAACGTATGACAAACTTATCTTGTCCCCTGGTGCGCACCCTGTTATGCCCAACCTGCCCGGTATTCATTCTTCACGCATTTACACCTTACGCACGGTAGAAGATACCTTTGCCATAGCAGATTATCTGGAAAAACTTCAAGCCGAACAGGCAAACCGACCCCTTGCCACACCAAAGCCTTTGCGCGCTACCGTAGTTGGTGGTGGTTTTATTGGCCTGGAAATGGCAGAGAATCTGGTTGATCGCGGTGTAGATGTTGCAGTGCTCCAACGCCCCAACCATCTTATGCATTCCCTTGACCCTGATATTGCATCGCTTCTGCATAATCGCATGCGCGAAGCAGGCATCACCTTAAAGCTGGGAGCCGATGTTACTGGCTTTTCTGAAAATGCAAACGAAATTACTACCTCATTCAAAAACAAAGGAGATGAAACGGGAATAAGCAATCAAACAATTGCATCCGACATAGTAATACTAGCTATTGGAGTTACACCCGAAAGCACCCTCGCAAAAGATGCTGGCCTTGAGCTTGGCATAAAGGGCGCTATTAAAGTTAACGAACACCTCCTAACCTCCGATCCCCATATTTACGCCATCGGTGATGCTATAGAAACCACCCAGGTTGTTAGCGGGCAGCCAGCGCATATTGCTCTCGCGGGTCCCGCTAATAAACAAGGCCGCATTGTGGCTGATCATATTTGTGGCATTTCGCGAACCTTTGCTGGTTCTATGGGTTCTTCAGTTATGAAAGCGTTCGATCTTACCGTAGCAACTACGGGACTGAGCACCAAAGCCGCCACAAGTGCTGGCATCAATTTTGACTCTATTATTATCACTCCTGCTTCACATGCCACCTACTATCCTGGCGCACATACGATGACCATGAAAATGTTATTTGAACGTCCCAGTGGTCGCATTTTGGGCGCTCAAATTATTGGTGGCGAGAGCGTTGACAAACGCATCGATGTACTCGCCGTCGCAATTAAGGCAGGCATGACCGCTTTTGATCTGACTGAAATCGATTTAGCGTATGCCCCTCCTTATGCATCCGCTAAAGATCCCGTTAATATGGCAGGGTATGTCATTGAAAACAATTTGGAAGGTACCGTGGAACAAATCCATTGGGATGAAGCACTTACGCGCGCGAGCAGCGATGATGAAGTCGTTATTCTTGATACCCGCACCCAAGCTGAATTTGACCGTGGACATATTGGAAGCAATAAATCGTGTGGCGAAGATACCATCCATCCCGTAATTCATATTCCTGTCGACGAGCTACGCGAACGCCTAGAAGAACTTCCACACGACAAGAAATTATTCGTTCACTGCGCAACAGGTATTCGTAGCTATATTGCTTGCCGAATTTTATCCCAACATGGGTTTACCTGTGCCAATATTGCGGGAGGTTACAATTTCTATCAAGCCTTAAAGCTTGACCGCAATGCCGAAACGGAAAACGTAGGCGATTGTGGATTAATAGAAAGTATTTAAGATGGTCACCACTTCAAGCACTCAAGAAAAGCAAGCCGAATACCTCACCACCATCCAGACGTTACTCGCTCAACGCCTTCCCTTCTGGATAAATCTATCCACTGAAGAACAGGCTGCGGTTATTGAACACACCCGCTACGCCCGTTTTTCTGCAGGGGATCAAGTACGAAATCCCTCCACTCCTGCTGGCGTTATGCTGGTGCTATCGGGCAGCTTACGACCCTATATGCTCTCCGATGAAGGAAAACAAATTACTCTGTTTCGTGTGGGCGAACAGGAAAGCTGTGTATTGGCGGCATCGTGTGCGCTTTCCATGATTACCTTCGATGTATTTTTGGACGCAACTTCCGATTCTAAGCTACTTATCATTGATCCCGTTTTCTTTGCCCAACTCGTTGATAGAAACGTCTACGTTGAAGCGTTTACCTATCGCCAGACCGCAGAACGCTTCAGCGAAGTTATGTGGGTAATGGAACAGGTGCTGTTTATGAGTTTTGATGAACGCCTGGCGGTTTTTCTACTGGATGAAGTTTCGCGCACCGGTTCAGATAAGCTCCAGCTTACCCATGACGAAATAGCGCACCACCTAGGCAGTGCGCGTGAGGTTGTTTCTCGTATGTTGAAACGATTTGCTGACGATGGCTATGTGTCCCTTTCCCGTGGGACGGTTAAAGTGCTTGATAAAACAGCTCTGCGAAATTTAGCTACGACAAGCCATTGATCATTTCTTATTTGCTTTTTACCTCTGCGTTTTACTAAACACGTGTATAAGTAAACGAACTATTCCGCACAACCAACCACTTACAATCCGAGTAGTCCATAACCTACTCGTCGTCTTTCCCGAAAGCATCCATCATTATGCTTACAATTCCGCATACAAGCCCACCAGCAACCCAAGCTAGCCAAAACCACATTGCAGTTGTTCCTTCGGGCTGAAAATTTGAAGGATCAGGCGAAGACAGAATCGGGATAAACAGCAATCCAAGACCAACAATCGTGAAGAAGATCATAATGACTCCGCACAAAGCACCTTTTTTGGAAGTACGTTTTTTCTTCTGTATAAGAGCTTCTTTTAATTCGGTATCCAATTGAGCGTTAACAATGTCTTCCATTTCCAATTCATCGGCAACGTTTTTGTTATATTCGCCAACATTGGTACGTCCAAGCAATATTCCATAGTGGGTAATATTCCACACACCAAGAGCTATGAAGAACAGTAAGAAAAAGTAGCTCCAACCTTCCGTTTCAGGATTACTCTCCATAATAAGCATGCAGCCAATTCCTACAAAAATGCAGGCAATGCCACCAATAAGACCATACGTAAATTTACTACGAGCCCGAGTTTTGTCTTCTTCAGTATAAAAGTCTTCAATGTAGGGATGGGCTTTCACAAAAGCAGAATGAGCCATTCCTGCTGGGATTAGAAAAGCAAGACCGATCAAAGTGCCTATGAGCACCAGAATCACAAACAGACCATCCTTGCCATTCCAATCCGAAAAAGTAACAGTTCCCTCTAGGAGCATTGCAAGGCCAACAAAAATAAGAATAGCCGCAATTCCTGTAGGAATTTTCCAGGCAAGCATTCGCTGATGTGCATCGTAACCGCACACATCCGTTGGTGCCCCCATAGGAATTGCCTTTTCTGCTTGCGGTTGACGGGTAGTCAAATCACCCTGCACTAAATCATCTAAAGAACACTCGAACAACTGGCATATTTTTATGAGCTTATCCATTTCTGGATAACTTTTTTCTGCTTCCCACTTTGTTACCGACTGTCGGCTTACTCCCAACAGCATTGCAAGCTGTTCTTGGGTCATGTTGCGTGTCGCACGCAAATGTTGCAAATTATCACGAAAACTCATGGTAATCCCTTTCGGTATGCACCTACGAAACCCATATCGGTACTACTTCATACCTTACGTACCCATGTATGAGTTTGCGTTAGTTTGGCGATCGTAAAGCTTAATAATCAGGAAGCAAAACCACATAATTAGTAATCAAGAACTTACTGTCAAGTGAATCTTTCTTCCCTGCCGGCACAACCAGAATAAGGGTAGCAGATACCTTTAATCTACCAACTAGCGAGCTGCATTTTTAGTAATTTTCTTGCAACCACCAGTTGCATCCCCTGATCAGGGGCGCATTGTTATATTAAATCCAAACGAACTTCAAGACTCTTCGAAAGGAGCTTTTATAACAACTTATGTAGCTGTTCCAAACGATAAAAGGACTGTAACAGCAATTCAACAGCCGTTATAACTACGCATTATTTTCATGGCTTTCGTGCATAATTGAGTTATACCTTCGTGCATTATTTAGTTATAGATACTTAGCTCATCCGCCATCAACTTAAGCTTATCCTTCAGATGCGAAACTTCACCAGAAAGGGCTTGTTATGATTACGAAAAAGCGCACATTTATAGCCTTATTCATTACTCCCCTTCTGGCAGCAACCTTTTTGCTTTCGGGATGCTCCGCCAACTTTACCCTCAATGAAGATACGGTAAACGACGCAGTAGATTCAGCCACCGAAACGGCTGACAACTTAGCTAATGCTGGCGAAGAGGCTGCTGATGCTGCAGAAATGTTAGCTGGTATCGAATTTGAAAAAGCAACTCGCATAGTAGTTTGCGACCCTAAGACAGGCAAAACCATAAAAGAAATTACCGATCAGACTGCCATTGAAGAAGCCCTTATGCCACTCTCGCAAGAAAACTCGATAGCCGTTACCCCCGATGCCCCCGAAGAATACATCTTCGAGCTTTGGCAACCGGAAACTATTAAATTGGGTCAAGATGAATCCGATGTTTCCGAAGAAAAAGTGATAGAAATTACCACATATAAAAACTCTGACACTATACGGGTTAGCATGACGGTACTGGGCGACATTTCATTAAGTATGACCTCTGCCAATACTGCAGAAGCACTTCGCAACCTAGCAGAATAAAGCTGCACAACCTGGAAAGATAGAAATACCATGCCTGCAACTAAGCAAACTTCCAAACGAGACAAATCAACCTCTGAACAATTCGAGCAACCTTCGAACAATTGCTTGTCGAAGCCCACAAAGGTCTTGATCGTTTAGGTCCCGGAAGCTCCAACGCAACATTGCAAGCCTTACGTTTTATTGAAGGTCTTGATGAGTATTCGGTGCTTGCAAATCTTGGTTGCGGAACAGGTGGTGAATCACTTCTGCTAGCGCAGTATATACCAGGCACTATTATTGGTCTTGATATGTTTGAAGACTTTGTTTCTGTATTCAATCAACAAGCGCACGATTTAAACCTTGACAACCGCGTAAAAGCGATTGCAGGAAAAATTGAAGAGCTTCCCTTTGAACCGCTTTCTCTTGACGTCATATGGTCAGAAGGCGTTTTTGATGCACCAGGATTTATGAGTGGCCTTCTCAATTGGCAAAACTATCTTAAAGGTGACGGATATTTTGCTGTAACTTCCCCTTCATGGCTTACCCCTGAACACCCAACAGAAGTTGAGAAATTCTGGAGCGATGCGGGCTGCAAAATTGACTCCATTGAAGATAATCTTGCGACCATACGCGCATGCAGCTATACCTATATCGCCTCGTTCGTATTACCCGAATACTGCTGGATGGATAACTACTACATTCCCCGCCAAAACGCTATAAAAATGCTTTCAGAAAAATATCCCGAAAGCAAGACAATGAAGGAGTTCGCCAAACAGAACACCTACGAAGTTAAACTCTACAAGAAATTTCACAAGCATTATGGCTACGTCTTTTATATAGGGAAAAAAGAGGAAGCAGCAGGAAGTCGCGATTGACTAGAAAGAGATATTAGAAAATAGAGATATTGAATACATATCCCGCTTCCAACCTCAAAAACAAACCAGTATTAGGCCAGATGCAAAAATAGATTTTATTCTCAAACAATTGGCTCAAATTTCCCTTAGTGCAGCTAGATTTTCCAATGTGGCCTATATTTTTAACCATCTAACCTGCTTAATTACCAAAATCACTGCTTTAGATACATTTCAGTATTTTTCTAAAGCAAGCAGAACTACATCAAGGGAAATTTGAGCCAAAAACCAAATCTATTAACTTACTAGACTTAACAAGCTAAACGGAAATTAAGCTAGTGCTGGCAGGCCTGATCGGCGGTCATATTTGGAAGCTTTCCTTCTGCTACCAGCTTTGCCGCATCACCCACAATAGGGTGTTCGGCATCGTAATACACCACGATTCCCGCGTTTGCAAAGCCCTGCATAGGGCGCATACCCATACCTGCAGCGGCAATAGCCTGCACCCCTTGCTCCTTCAGTAGATCAACAATGGCAATACAGCCGCCTTCTTCATGAGGAGGGTTGTCCAACTCAGAAACATTAGTGAGTTCACCATCAACAATATCAACAAGAGTAAAACAATCACAGTGACCAAAATGCCCACTGCGCTGTGCGTTAAGACCCGCTTTGCCCATTGTAGGTACTGCAAGTTTCAATGTTTCTGCCATAATCAACGCCTCTTTCCTTGTACCAAATTGAACTATTTCATCCAAATATGCCTTATGCGCTTTGTTTGCCTTCGTTGGCGTTTCCAACGTTGCGACATGGTTGCGATATGATTTTCTCGCATCGCAACATGCTTATCTCTAGCTGTTATTTCGAATATACGACCAAATTAGTAGCATTAAAGAAGTATTCGGACAGAAGGTGCTACGTTTTTCCGCAAGCGGCCAGATTGCTTTTGTTGCTTTTTACGGATATCTAAATAAAGAAAGCTGGAGAGTAGCCAAAAGTAAGCAACGATCGCAAAATGAAGATCACATTATTTTCACGGTACATGATTACTATTGTCTTTCTCTAAGAGAAAGATTTTTCTAATGCCAGATTCGCCAGCACAACCCAAACGGTTTCAACGGAGTTCAACAATTGTTCGCTATACGGGTTTTTTGCTCTGTCTTGGCGCAGTAATACTCCTTGCCTATTTGGTGTCTATCGATTTTGAAATTACTCCCCTAGTAATTGGACCTGTTGCAATAGTTAATTTGCCGTTACTAGGTGTATTGCTTTTCTCGTGTACTTCACCCCTGCTGTTACTTATCGCATTATTCCTACGACCGATAGAAAAGCGCGGAAGTATTCCTTGGCGCATCGGACGTGCACTAGCCTCTACGCTGTGCACCTTTGTAGCAACATGCACCTTTTTGTGTGGCGCACTAGTCTTCGTAATTGACGAGCCCTATTTGCTCGAGCCTGCAAGCAATCAAGGAGATCGGATATTAATAGTTGAACATCATTTCTTACTCTTAAGTTCAGGAGACATTTATTACGTTCCTGCAGGAAGTATATTCCCAGAAGAAGACGGTAGTTTCACCTGCGATGATTCTTACAGCCCTGTTAATACTGGTTCCTATTCCCTCACCTGGTCGGATAGAACTGCCCACCTTGAAATATGGAGTGACTCATCTGCTCAGGATATGGTTCCCTGGTCAGGACACTTAACGCCAAACTCCTAAGACAACAACTTCGAAAATCCATGCACCCATAGCAGCCCTTACTCCAGAAGCGGTCATAGAACTGATAAATGATCAATAAATATGCACACTTTCCTAAGAACCTATGAGGATTTTTCATAGGTTCTTATTCTATAAGTACTTTTAAGCAACGTATAACCCAAATAAATAAATGCACCCTAAAAGTAATATAAGACGGAATAATGTTCTGTAGCAGAATAAAAGTACAATACCTCGTAGGGGGAAACATAACACAAGGAAGGAGTCCATATGGATTTTGATTTCACTTCTGATCAGGAGCTCTTCTTCGAAAGCGCAAAAGAATACGCTGAAAAGTACTTTACTCCTGAACTTATTAAGCAGTACTACGAAGTAGACCATCACATCAGCCTTGAAGCAGCTATGGCTTTCCGCGAGCTGGGCTTTATGCATCTTGGCCTTCCTGAAGAAGTTGGCGGTATTCCTTGCAGCAAGCTTACCTTGGTTGCTTTGATGGAAAAGCTTCACGAGTACACCAGCTGCGTACTTCCTTTCCAGACCGACTTCAACTCCATCATGGACGTTATCGAATTCGGCAACAAAGAACAGCAGCAAAAGATTATGGACGTTGTTAACAACGTTGAATCCACCAGTGTTGCTGTTACCGCAATTTCTGAGCCTGGTGCTGGTTCCGACAACAACGCTATGACCTGCGTAACCAAGAAGCAGCCTGATGGCACCTACATCCTCAATGGCCAGAAGACTTGGGTTACCTTGGCTCACCTCTCCGTTTACACCATCGTGGTAGCTAAGGACGAAGATCCTGCTTACGAAAACGACAAGTACTCTTTGTGGATGGTTCCAAACGGAATCGAAGGCTACACCTACGGTGGTCTTGAGAAGATCGGCCAGCAGATCGTACCATTCGTTGACTGCTTCTTTGACAATGTTGTTCTTACTGAAGACATGCGTCTTGGTGAACCTGGTGAAGGCTGGAAGCTTCTCATGAAGAAGCTCGAGTTTGAACGCTGCCTCGTTGTTGCTCAGGCTCTTGGCCAGGCACAGGCAGTAATGAACGAAGTTGGCCCTTACTGCTCCGAGCGTATTTGCTTCCAGAAGCCAATCGGACATCTTTCTGCAATTCAGCAGCACTTGGTAGAAATGGAAACCATTCTGGACAACGTACGTACTCGTCTGTACAAAGTAACCACCATGCTCGACCAGGGCAAGTCCACCCGTTTGGAATCTGCACTGCTTAAGGCTTATGCCTGCAAGAACCTTACCAAAGTTGCAGAACATGCTCTGTCCATTTACGCCGGCATTGGTTACACCAAGGAAATGAGTGCTGGCCGCATTTGGAACGACCTTAAGGGTTATGAATTCGCTGGTGGTACCAACGAAATCATGGATTACATTGCAGGCCGTCAGTTGGTTAAGAAGTACAAGAACAAGTAAGACAGAATAGCTGTTCTTTGACTAGCTGTTATGTCTGTCGAGACTAAATCGTATGACGAATTAAGCTCGACACTAAACCTCCTAATTGATCACACTTTACATCAAGCGATGATCAAAAGGATATTCCGCAAACAAGAGGCTGCATGCATTTGTGCGTGCAGCCTTCTTTTCTTTCAAAATAAAATGTGTCGCGAGTTATCAAGCGATGAATCGTTTTACCATGAGCGCTTCATAATCGCAATAGTGAAAAAAGTTCTTTCGTAGGGGCGATAATAGGTTTCAACTGAAAGCTTCTCTACTCCATCTTTTGCAGCAATATCTAAAACATCCTTTGGAATCGAACCATTACGTGTTTGTCCAATAACAACAAATTCGCCCTCATAATCCTTTAGGGCTTCATCCCAAGATTTCACACTTTTCAAAGCAGGTTCATAAACTCTATAGGCAGTTCCCCAATTTCCCAATTGCCAATCCAAATAAGTCTGATCAATTTCAGGATAAAGAGCTGATGTAACCCCCATAAATCCAATATCGGAAGATAGTACAAGAACATCGGGTTTATCGTTATCTGACTCAACAGTGCAATTCCCATCGTTGTCAGGTGCACTGGTATTTGCATCACTATCATCTGCATTATTTTCAACCGTACAACTACTTACCGCATCAACAAACTTAGTAAGTGGTTTTTGATTCTCTAAGCTGTAGTCGTCATAGATAAGCAGTGCCTGATTAATAAGAGCAATCAGTATCGTTAACGCAAAAAGCGCTTTAACCAAAATACCTGGCTTCGTATATGCCAACACTAAAGAAAGAGAAAGAACCAACGGTCCTAATGCAACCGAAAGGTACCGATAATAAACAATAAGCTGCCCCATCAGTAAAGAGGCAACACAGCCAATTGCTAAAACACCAACATATACAATAATTCCGCAAATCGCAGCATGCTTAACCATACCCTTAAAAACTGCGGTATACATAATTCGCCATACTGTTACGAGCAGCACAAGCAAAAAAAGAACCAACAGTAAAGCAGTACCAACCTGTATTACTACTCCGTAGCTGCCAAACAGCGCAAACATAATAGTGCTTGTCAAATAGGGATATCCCAACAATTCATATACGGTATGAGGAAAAGAAAACGTTGCCCAATACGTACCTGAAACAACAGAAATTTGATTCGCAAGCACCCATAACCAAGGAGCATAGGCTGCAATCTGTAAACAAGCACAGACTATAAAAGTAAGAAGATTCTTTTTACTTATCTTTTCTTCAGTAACTTTGCCATCCAAGCAGCTTGCTTTGCAGGTATTTTTGTCCTTTTTGCCTATGCAATTTATCAATCGGATCAGCAGTAAAAGATTTATAAGGAAAGCAGCAATAGCAGCAAAATAATGTAAATACGCACTTGCCAAACTGCTCAAGGCAAAAAGAATCCACCAATGCAGGGGTATTGGCGCTTTCTGTGGCGCCGTATGCATAATACGTAACGCATAAACAAAACACACGGCAACAAAAAACATAGCCCAGGTATACATGCGAATTTCTACAGCCATAAACGCAATGAAAGGCATACCTACAACTAAAAGAGAAAAGAACACACCCGTTTTGGTTCCGAAATCTTTTCTTATATGGGTATAGCCCAAGAGCGCTAATGTAATCGCTCCCAAGACAGTAAAAACACGATAAACCGCAATAAGCGTCGTCGCATTCGCGCCAAAGCCAACTCCGGCTATCAAATACAAAATATGCAAAGCGCAGTAATACAATATAGGATGAACATCACAAGAACCATAAGTCCAAATTGCCGAAAAGGATTGAGAAGCAATAGCTACCGAGTAACTTTCGTCAAACCAAATATCCCCATGAAATGCAGTAAGCAATAAGAATAGTGATCCCACCGCAATAAACACGCCGTGCGTTAAGGGCTTATTTAATATTTCGCAAGAAAAGAGAGGCGTTACACCGTCCATAATTTGAGACATTAAATCCGCCTTATTTTACTAGCGGAATCATAAGCAAATAAAAGAGTACTTGATCCGTAAGGTTGAACGGCTGGTAGAGAATACACTCTGTTGGATCGGTTATGTATCTCCTGTTCTAATTCACTCGCTTCCTTTGAAGTATCCTTGCTGATAACTTCCTGTTGCGCAATGTAGATTGGCCGTTGTTTTGATTCTATATAGCCGCGCGCCATGTATTCTCCAAGCACCCCAAGAATCAACATCTGAATTCCGCTCAGTAATAAAACAACATTTAACAGCACCATGGTCATCGATATTTCATCATTGCAAACCATAGTTTGATATACATCAAAACCGAATAGCCCAAGTGAAACGAAAGTCAAAATAACCCCAAGTGCCATAACAATCTTCAAAGGAAACGTAGAAAATGCCAGTATTCCATTCCAAGAATAGGAAAACAATTTACGAATTGACCACTTTGATTATCCCGCATACCGCTGGTGCATCTCATACGGTATGACTTTCGTTTTAAATCCTACCCATGAAAATAGCCCTTTAGAAAAACGATAGCGTTCATGTAGCGAAAGAAGTGCTTGAGCTACCTGCCGAGTAAATACTCGAAAATCGCTTACATTTGCAAGTAATTTCGTTTCGCTTACATGATTAAATGCTTTATAAAAAAGACCCTTTAACATACGGATCAAAAGTGGCTCTTCACGCTTTTCTGGAGTAGCAGCTATGCAGTCATACTCAGACTCTGTACAAAGCATATCAAGCATGGTAAGCATGGTTTCAGGATCTTGCTGCATATCTGCATCCATAAAACCAACATAGTTGCCTTCAGCCCGCTCAAGACCAGCAAAGAAAGCTGCTTCTTTTCCAAAGTTTCGAGAAAACTCAACCACTTTAAATGAAAGAGTTCCCTTTCTTGTTGCTTTTGAATCCACACAATCGTAATTTCGATATTCCGCAATAT
>CATYOF010000017.1 GCA_958410215.1 uncultured Cryptobacterium sp.
CGTGCCGCCTCGTTGAAAAACGGGGCGGCTTACACCACTTTTCGGGACACGATTATGAACTATATATCTATATGTAGATTGTGAATATGGAAGGACAAATTCGATTCTTATCGGGTTAAATTTTGCTCTCACTTTTTGAAAAACCCGAAAATGACAACCCAATAAGAGCAATATTTGCCAAAACCGACCCTAAAAACGTACATTTTGTAATTATATGAGCTAGAAAGAGATAGTGTGCTCTAAAAGATAGCGAACGCTATGTTGTAAGAAGATTTGCAAAATAGATCCACTGCAATTCTGTGAGATAGAGCCATTGATGCACTGTTATTAGAACTACTGCAATGTTATATCGGCAAGCATGGTGCTTAATTAAGTACCATGCTGCATGAAGACCCCGATTGCGTTTCGCTGTTCTTCTTTCGTGTGCACGAAAAGCGACTTACCCATTGCTACGAATTTGTAGACCCTATGACGATGTAAAGTAAGTCTTGCGCGAACAGGTTCACGAGCGGAAAATGCGCTCTGCATAAACAACATTTCTCATACTAATAGGGAATATCACCCCCACCGCACATTTAGAGAAAGAGCGCATGTAAGCATTATGAGCAAAGCAAAAGCAGAAGGTACACAGAAGAAGAAAAACAGCATCGACATGCTCAATGGCCCCATACCATCAAGGGTCATTCTTTTTGCCATCCCTCTTGCACTTACCAGCATCTTTCAACAGCTCTTCAATACCGCTGACTCTGTAGTAGCAGGCCGCTTTATTGATAACGCAGCTCTTGCTGCTGTTGGTGGTGTAGCGCCTATTATTGCACTGTTTGTTTCTTTGTTCGTAGGATTATCTATAGGCGCTAACGTTGTTGTAGCAGTTCATATTGGTCATCAGGATTTCAAAAGAATTCGCGGCGCCATTCAAACCACCGCCATTGTTTCTATCGTAAGTGGCATCGCTCTTACCTTAGTGGGCATTGTAGCTACCGACCCCATATTAGGTATGGTAAACATGCCTCTTGATGCATGGGATGAAGCCCGTATTTATTTGCACATTTATTTTGCTGGCATCATTTTTATTCTTATCTACAACTTCGGATCTGCCATCTTACGCGCAAAAGGCGACACCCGTCGTCCTTTAATCGCTCTAGCTATTGGCGCAATACTTAACATCTTTTTCGATGTATGCGCCACCGTTGTCCTTGGCATGGGTGTAGCGGGTATTGCTTTAGGTACCGTTATCGCAAACGCGGTATCTGCTGGTTTAATAGTATTTTTCTTGTTAACCGAAGAAGATGCCTACCGCCTTACCTTCAAAGGTATTCACGTAGTACCCGATGACTTAAAACAGCTTTTATATATTGGTGTTCCTTCGGGGATGCAAGGCATGGTATTTTCACTGGCAAACGTTGTGGTACAAAGTGCCATTAACGGATTCGGAACCGATGCTACTGCTGGTTCGTCGGCAGCCCTTAACTACGAAACCTACGCCTATTTTGTAGTGAATGCCTTCGCACAAGCTGCAGTAACCTTTACAGGACAAAACTACGCAGCAGGCAAGCTTGATAGATGCGACAAAATCTTCCGATTCTGCATGGTTGCCGCGGTAGGTTTTTCATTCCTTGTTGGAGGCACATTCGTCGCATTCAACAATATTTTCTTGAGTTTCTTTACCACCGAAGCTGCAACACTGGTATTTGCCGTTTCCCGTATGTGGCACATTTGTTTATTGGAGTTTATGACTTCTTCCTATGAAGTAAGTGCAGCTGCGATGCGTGGTATGAACTGGTCTATTCTTCCAACCATTATTACCGTTTTAGGGTCTTGCGTATTGCGTATCGTATTTATCTTTACCCTGTTCCCTCTTGTTTACAGCTACGACAACCTGCTTCTTATTTACCCCGTATCTTGGATAGTAACTGGCGTTTCAATGTTGATTCTCTACGTTATTGCACGCAAACGCGCCTATGTGAAGTGTCGTAAGCTATATGCTGTACCTCAAAAGAACATTCAGGATTAACTTTTCTCACTAAACGGTAGAATGGAACTGTTCGTAAATATCGAGCTTGTTTAATAAAGCTTACGTAACCACATTTTCGATTCGAGAAAGGCTAGTTATGAGCGATTGTTTGTTCTGCAAAATTGTTTCTGGCGAAATTCCTTCAGCTAAAGTTTATGAAGACGACGTTTGCTATGCATTCGACGATATCGAACCAGAAGCTCCTATTCATACCCTCATTGTTCCTAAGCAGCATTTCGATAACCTGCAGGACAACGTACCTGCAGATGTCTTGGGGCATCTTCTTTCTGTAGTTCCTGAAGTTGCAAAAATTAAAGGCGTTGATGAATCAGGTTTCCGTTGTGTTATTAACACTGGTCCCGATTCTGCTGCAACCGTAGGCCATCTGCATATCCATATCATGGGCGGCATTAAGATGGGGCGCGCTACGTTTGAAGAATCGCAGCGCTTAGAAGAAAACAAGTAAGGGTTAGCGACCAAAAGTGTTCCTAATTTAAGAGTTAAAACCAAGAAGTGTTGTTCTTTCGGGAATAAATGACCGGAAAGTGTTGTTCTTTCGGTTGGTTTATGAGTAAGAAGTATTTAGCTCTATAAATCCAGATAAGCCCCCATAGGGGGCTTATCTATTGGTTGGACCTAACATAATCGTAGGGTTGTAGGCTAAGTTTTAGTATTTCTCTTCCCTTAGTACATCTTTTCAAAAACAAGATTGCATACCGTGCGATCGCCACCGCCAAAGCCAGCAGATCCTGCTGTGGACTGGGCAAACGTATGCAAGCGATATCCTTCAGCAAATTGCTGATTGCAGATATCTTCTATTTCAGTAAAGTTTTTAGATCCCTTACCAACAAATTTTTCACGCAAAACTACCTGCATAACGCGATACTGCCCGTCGCCTTTGTTTACCTGACCAGCATTATCGTTAAAGTCAAATAATCCCATTGAAACCTCCCTATCAAACAAGACATCCTTGCACTCTTTACTATTCCTCTGCATCTTCCTACGCGGTTGAAACTTTTGTATCAGATCACGAAGGAACGTTGAAAGACTGATACCAAGCTGATATTTAGCAAGGCTTACAGCAAAAAGCTAATATACAGAAGATTTCTTTATGACCTTTATGACTACAGTGCAGCAACAATGGCATCAACCGACACCTTAGCATCGCCCAAAAGCATGTCAGTGTTGTCGTTAAAGAACAAGGGATTTTCAACACCTGAATAACCAGCATTACCCATCGTACGTTTCGACACCACAACTTTTCCTGCTTCCCATACCTTTAATACGGGCATGCCAGCTATAGGACTATCAGGATCGGTAAGCGCAGACGGATTAACGGTATCGTTTGCACCAATTACGAGCGCAATATCCACATCGCCAAAATCGTCATTAATTTCATCCATTTCATACACCGTGTCGTAAGGAACTTTTGCTTCTGCTAGAAGTACATTCATATGACCCGGCATACGACCCGCTACCGGATGAATTGCAAACTTAACATCCACCCCATAGTCCATAAGCTTGCGGGTCATTTCAGCTACTGGGAACTGCGCCTGCGCAACCGCCATACCGTACCCAGGGCAAATAACAACCGATTTTGCAGCCTTTAATTCCTCGGCCAATTCTTCAGGCGTAATAGTGGTATAGCTGCCCATTGCTTGAGCCTTACCTGAACCACTCTTAGAAGAACCGTCGGAACCAAAACCGCCTAAAATTACGGAAATAAAATTGCGATTCATGCCTTTACACATGATGTAGCTAAGGTAAGCACCTGAAGAACCAACCAAAGCGCCCGTAATAATAAGAAGATCATTACCTAACGTGAAGCCCGCCATTGCCGCAGCCCAGCCTGAATAGCTATTCAGCATCGAAACAACTACCGGCATATCGCCGCCACCAATTGCCATTACTAAATGTAAGCCTAGTACCAGAGAAACCACCGTAATAATGCCTAGTGGAACAAGACCAGCTTCCAAGCCCTTCGTATTTACCAACCAGGCAATACATACAATAATAACCACCAACATAAGCAGGTTGAGCACATTTCGACCTGGCAAGGTAAGAGGCTTGCCTGAAATTTTTCCCGCGAGCTTTAGGTAGGCAATGATAGAACCCGTTAAGGTTACGGCACCAATAAATACCGCAATACCAACTTCACCCATGTGGAAGGCGTTTTCCGCTGCTGCCGTAGGATCGCCCAATACCGCACCGGGAGTGGTAATAAACGAATTAAAACCAACCAGCACCGCTGCAGCACCCACAAAGGAATGAAGCATAGCTACCAACTGGGGCATTTCAGTCATTTGGACACTGCGTGCCTTCCATGTACCAATAGCAGCCCCAATAAGCAAAGCAACCACAATAAGTGCCACCGCAAGTACAGGGTTTACCGTATTAGACACCACAGTCACCGAAATTACGGCAACCAGAGCTAAAACCATTCCTGCAATACCGAGCTTGTTGCCACGAAGAGCCGTTTTTTGCTTAGAAAGATTGGCAAGCGCCAGAATAAATAACAAGCCTGCCGAAATATAAGCGAGCGTTTCAAAACTGGTAAAAACCGAAAGAATTTGTTCTGAGACGAGTGCCTGCATTATTTATCCTCAGAGCTCCTCTCGAACATCTTGAGCATACGTTGCGTAACCAAAAAACCACCAAAAATATTAATTGCCGCAATTGCCATTGCGATAAAAGAAAGAACCTGAATAATCACATTGCCTGAGCCAATGAGCAAAATTGCCCCCACGATGATAATGCCTGAAATTGCGTTTGTTTCTGACATAAGGGGTGTATGCAGAGTATGTGTTACGTTGGTAATAACATAAAAACCAACCACAACCGCAAGCATAAACACAATATAATGCCCTGCAACACTTACAGGAGATACCATAATCAGTACAACAGCTAAAATGCCTGCTAGCACTTTCCACCAGTGCTTTGCAAAAAGTGATTTTTCTTTTTGCGGCGAAGCATTCGCTTCATCGTTTTGAGATTCTTCTTTTGAAGCAACTGAAACTTTTACTTCAGGAGGAGGCCACATACCCTCACCCTGTAAGGTAACCGTAACACCACGCACCACAACATCTTCTTCGTTAAGGCTTAACACCCCATCTTTGTTAGGAGTTACCAGCTTTAAGAAGTTAACAATATTTTGGCCAAAGAGCTGAGATGCCTGACCTGGCAAACGAGCAGGTAAGTTAGTCCATCCAATAATGGTTACCCCGTTTTCAGTTATTACCACTTCATCGGGTTTAGATAGTGCGCAATTTCCGCCCAATTCACTTGCGCCCATATCAACAATAACCGATCCAGGCTTCATTGCTGCTACCGCTTCTTCGGTAACCAATAAAGGTGCAGGATGACCGGGAACGCGTGCGGTAGTAATAACGATATCGCTTTGTTCACACTGCTTGGTATACACCTCAAGTGTTATTTTTTGTTGCTCTTCATCCAAGGCTTTCGCATAACCGTCGGCACTTTCTTGCTTGACCGGTATTTCTACAAACTTGCCGCCAAGCGACTTTACCTGATCAGCCACTTCAGGACGTACATCGGTTGCAGAAACCTCCGCACCCATAGCACCCGCCTGACCAATAGCGGCAAGGCCCGCAACACCAACACCAATTACATACACTTTAGCAGGAGGAACTTTACCCGCTGCCGTAACCTGACCGGTAAACGTTCGCCCAAAAGCACTTGCCGCCTCAACAACAGCACGATACCCCGCCACATTCATCATGGAACTTCGCACATCAAGGGCCTGCGCGCGACTAATACGAGGAACCTCATCCATGGCAAGAGCGGTTAAGCTCTTCACCATACAAGCTTGAACTAAAGCTTTGTTTTCTCTTGGATTCAAGCGAGAAATTAACGTAGCACCTTGCTTGATAAGGGCCATGCAATCCGGCGTTGGAGCATCGAGGCAAACCACTATATCTGCACCCCATGCTTGCGCCGTATCAACAATACAAGCGCCTGCACTTTCATATTGATCATCAAAATAACGCGCTTTAACTCCTGCACCCTTTTCAACGCACACCTCATAACCAAGCTTAATAAGCTTCTTCACCGTATCAGGCGAGCCAGCAACAAGCGTTTGGTCGGCGCTCAATTCTTTTGGAATACCTACCAGCATTACTTCTTCTCCTAAACCACAAGCAAAACGAAACCTTGTTTTATTTCAAGATATGTTTCTATCGTGTTTCGCTAACGTTTCTTGTCTATATTACAAAAGTGTGCAGCGAGAAACAGAGAAAAACCTATGCCTCTCTACCTGCACACTCTTTCAATTTATAAATGGGATTTATGAATTCAATAACTACTGGTAGGTTATTAAGAAATGTTTTTATGTCACGTTCTTTACATTGAAAAGTCTAATTATTTCATCCGCCTGTTATTGAGATTGCTCATTACGAGTTTTGGTAAATTCCCTTTATTTCATCAATAGTATTTATAAGACACGGAAAACTATTACCGAATTTCCCCATGACGTTCATAGCGCATTACTTCACTAATGGCATTTTCTTCATCCACAAATACCACGTGAGGCTGATGTGTTTTCGCCTCTTCGGGATCCATTTGGCAATAGCACATAATGATGCATTTATCACCTGGCTGCACCAAACGAGCAGCAGCGCCATTCAGGCAAATCATCCCACTTCCCCGCTCGCCGGCAATAGTATAGGTTTCTAAACGTGCACCATTATTTACATCAACAACTTGCACGGTTTCATATTCCAGAATATTTGCCGCATCAAGCAAATCTTGGTCAATAGTAATGCTTCCCACGTAATCAAGCTCTGCCTGACGAATAGTGGCACGATGAATTTTTCCCTTCAGCATGTTAAGCATCATAAATAGGTAGTTCCTCCTTTGTCTGCCGGGCAACTCATCTGTTTGAGCTACCACAATACTCATTTGTTATTTGGTTTACTTGTTTGTCTGACAAGGAAGCAGTTCGCTTGCCTGCAGAAAAACCTTCCCATTAAATGGCTCGTAAGTTAGTCGCATCCCAAAAGCGATGTAATCTGACCTATACTTTTTTCGGTTCTTATTGTTTTAAAGGCTTTGCTCTAACCAGCTTTCTTTAACTTTTTAACAACTTGCTACAAAGAAAAAGTTATCAATCAAGCGTGTTTTACCAATACGAACTGCTAGGGCACAAAGTACTTCTCCCTCAATACGGTCAACTGGTTTTACTGTATCGGTACTTACGATTTCGATATATTCTGGATCAGCCAAGGGTTCTTCCGCCAATACTTCCGCAATAGTAGCGCGCACCACACTTACATTACGCTCCCCCGCTTCGCATAAGTGTTTCCCCGCTTGAAGTGCGCGATACAGCACCGTCGCCGCTTTACGTTCTTCTTCATTTAAATAGGTATTGCGCGAACTTTTTGCCAAACCATCTTCTTCGCGAATAATTGGGCATCCTACAACTTCGACATTGATATTAAGGTCGCGAACCATGCGACGTACCACCAACAATTGCTGAGCATCTTTCTGCCCGAAATAGGCACGATTAGGCTGCACGATATTAAAAAGCTTGTTAACCACCAAGCACACGCCATCGAAATGAATAGGACGGCTTTTTCCACACAATTCCTCAGAAATATCAGCCATGTGAATGGTAGTGCTTCGATTCGGATAATACATTTCATCAACGGAAGGATGAAATACAAGGGATGCGCCCGCATCTTCGCATGCTTTTTTGTCATGCTCGATATCACGCGGATAGCTTTCTAGATCTTCGCCTGCACCAAATTGCGTAGGATTTACAAATACGCTTACCACCACACGATCATTATCGCTGGCGGCCTTACGAATAAGGCTTTGATGGCCTTCGTGCAAGAACCCCATCGTAGGAACAAGACCAACTGTTAATCCTTCACGACGCCACGCTGCAACCTGGTTGCGCACCTGCTGAATTGTTTCGACTATTTCAACCACAACAATCTCTTTTCTGCTTACTTGAAATTCTATTGTTTGACCATTGAACTCAGATAGGCTGCCTGCCTTAGTACAGTTTTTCAATCACTTCATCGTCAATCTTGAACGTATGCTCTGGTGCAGGAAATGAAGCGTCCTTTACTGCTTGCATATACGATTTGAAACCTTCTGTCATAGCAGTGCCCACATCGGCGAATTTACGAGCGAACTTCGGTACTAAATCGCTATACATTCCCAACATGTCCTGGTAAACCAAAATTTGTCCCGAGCATTCAGCGCCTGAACCAATGCCAATAGTAGGAATGTTTACCGCCTTGGTAACCAATACTGCCAGTTTTGCAGGGATGCATTCAAGAACAAGAGAGAAAGCTCCCGCCGCTTCAAGTGCTTGAGCGTCTTCAATAATCTGACGAGCAGCTTCTTCGCTTTTACCCTGAACCTTAAAGCCCCCGAAAGCATTGATAGACTGAGGAGTCAAACCAATGTGGCCCATTACCGGGATAGAAGCACGTGTCATAGCTTCAACTTCAGCGCAGAACTTGGCGCCGCCTTCCAGCTTAACGGCCTGTGCACCACCTTCAGTGATGAGACGACCAGCATTTTCTACCGCTTGTTGCACCGAAACCTGATACGACATATAAGGCATATCTGCCACTACTAACGCGTTTTTTGCACCGCGAACCACTGGTTTAGTGTGATGAAGCATATCCTCCATCGTGACCGAAAGGGTGTTTTCATAGCCCAACATCGTCATGCCCAGTGAATCACCCACTAAAATGCCGTCAATTCCGGCTTCATCCATAAGCTTTGCCGTGGAATAGTCGTAGGCGGTAAGCATGGCAATAGGCTTTTGTTCGTCACGCATTTTCTGGAAAGTTGAAATAGTTACCGGCATTTATAATTCTCCTTTTCTTTGTCCAATACCTCAGTCCATCCCTCATACGTACGGTTAGGGTGTTTTTGCTTTGCAATTTCAATAAGGATTTGAGTAAGCACGCAGTACAACGCCGTTTGATTAGAGTCAAGAACCTGCAAGTGATTTTCCACGGTCGATAAATCGGCTCGTTCCACTGGCCCCGTAAGAGCACCGGGCGCACCCAAATGGAAAAAGTTTTCTATATTTTCACAAACTAATGGCTTTAAAGCGGCGCGCGCATCAACTTCCGAAAAGCCGCATTGTTCCAACAGCTTTACTGCGGTATCTAAGGGCGCCAAAACTAGATTGCTGGCAAAAACAGCTGCAGCGTGATAGCGGTTTTTATCAGCAGCATTAAGCACATGAACGGTATTACCTAAACTCTTAAGAAGGGGTACTACCACTTCAAGGGCCCGAGCGTCACCCTCTACAGAAAAATGAGCAGAAGCAACCTGCACATGAGCAGTTTCTTTGTTTCCAAAGGCCAGCAAAGGATGGGCAGAACCTACCCAGGCGCCTACATCATGTGCGTTTACAAACACCTTTGAAGAACAACAACCGCTACAGTGAAAAACGAGTTTCGAAGTAAGTGAAAGACTTCCGGCATGATGAGCATCTAATAACTCATGCCAAACTGAAGAAATAACTCCATCGGGAGTAGTGATAAAAACAAGATCACTGGCTTGCACCAGTTCGATATTCGACGCAAACGCAGAGCTTTGCGTGAAAGACGCTGCACTTTGTGCAGAGGTATATGAAGCACTAGCATATCCAACCACCGTGTGGTTGTGATCTACGAGATATCGCCCCAGTGCGGTTCCCGCCTTGCCAGCACCAATGAACCCAATGTTCATAATGGTGTATATTCCTTTCGAAGGAGCATTCCTGATGCGCAGCAACGCACACAATCAGATATGCCTACGGTACGGTTCCCTACCCTTTGTAGAGATATCGTCCAACGGGGTAACTCTAATACGCCTACAGTACATACGTCAACAAAAAATATTTTAAAATGCCGTTAAGGTTCATTGTCGTGGATACTATTTCCTTAAGATTTACGTGAAGGAGAAAGATTGTTGCCTAAGCAGCCTATACAAAACGCTACTTCAAACGTTTCAGTATCGGGCGATACTGTTTCTGGTGAAAACCCTCTCTTTCTTCATCGCACCGAAAAGGGATTACAGCTTGAACAAGGCAATATGATTCTGAGAAACGATTTTTCCGATATGCTACCCCGCATTACACCCGGTAAACTCCAAGCTGAACTTTTAGTAAAAGCAGCGAAAATAAAGAACAAGAAGTCTAGAAATTCTTCGACAATCCAAAACGAAAACAACACACTCTCCACCAGTAGCCCAAAGGAAAATCCACAAAATAGCAACCACTTATCACTTATCGCCATTGATGCAACAGCTGGTCTTGGACAAGATTCTTTTCTTCTTGCCGCAGCAGGATTTACGGTTCATATGTATGAACAAGACCCTATTATTGCAGCACTTCTGGAAGATGCTTTGGATCGTGCCAAACAAGACCCCGCGCTTGCACCAATTGTTTCCCGCATGCACTTACATAAGGAAAACAGCGTACGAGCCCTCGAAGCACTCGCAAATAGCCTCTCTAAAGCTACCAGCTTAGATGAAGCTTTACTAGCCAACAAAACCGACGATGCCACAGATCAAGGCGAGCCAGAAAACAGTATTGAAGCAGATGGATTATTGGAAATTGATGGTATTCCCAAGCCCAGAGAAGCCGCTGAACTGCACCGAAAACCAGAGGTAATCTACCTTGACCCTATGTTTCCTGAACGCACCAAAAGTGCCTCAGTGAAAAAGAAGTTCCAATTACTTCACCTGCTTGAACACCCTTGTGAAAACGAAGAAGAGCTTCTGGAAGCAGCCATAGCACTGCATCCCAAAAAAGTAATTGTGAAACGCATGGCAAAGGGCCCCTTCCTTGCCGGGAAGAAGCCCAGTTATTCCATAAAAGGGAAATCTATCCGCTACGACTGCTATGTGTTCGCCTAGTTTTCTTTAGCAAATAACCAACAACAAAACAAATCGAAATTAGCAGTAGTAGAACTACACAACATTGAAGCACCCGTTATTCTACGTAATCGCTAATACAATGCTTCCCCGTTTAGTTGTTGTTTGCGGACCAAATCACCCAACATCCAGCTAACCGTATTTACATCAAAATGGTCAAAGATTTTAGGAAATTGCGGATCCTCAACATACGCAAACTTCTGCAATTCTTCTTTCGTAAGTTCAAAATCGAATACATCGAAATTTTCTTCCATGCGCTCTCGATGAACTGTTTTAGGAATCACTACAACGTCTTTTTGAATGAGCGCTCTCAAAACAACCTGGCCGACGCTCTTATTATGATTTTCAGCAATCTCTGCCAAAATTGGATGATCAAAAAAATTATTCTGAGCCTCCGCAAAGGGAGCCCACGCTTCATGCGCTACTCCCAATTTTTCCATGTTTTCGTGAGCATCATCTTGCTGACGGAACGGATGCGTTTCTATCTGATTTACCGCTGGAGTAATTTCTGCAAGCATGCAAACGTCTATTAAGCGTTCTGGGTAAAAACTAGAAAGACCAATGGCACGAATTTTACCCGCCCTATAAGCATCTTCCATAGCACGATACGCCCCAGGATAATCCCCCATTGCTTGATGAAGGAGCATCAAATCAAGATAATCCGTATCAAGCTTTTTCAGCGATTCATCGATCGACGCAGCAGCGCGCACGTAGTTCATATTGGAAACCCAAATTTTGCTGGTAATAAAGACTTCTTCACGAGGAATACCACTTTTACGAACCGCAGCACCTACTCCTTCTTCATTGTCATATGCTTGCGCAGTATCAATAAGACGATATCCTACTTCTAACGCCTGAGATACACACTCTTCTGTTTGTTCAGGTGGTGTCTGGAATACACCGTAACCTAACATAGGCATCTTGATACCATTATTTAAAGTTTTGTACTTCATATCCCTTCATCCTCCCAGCAGACAGTGCTAGACCTAAGCTATATCCGACAAAACATCTTCTAAATATCGAAAAGAACCAACGATAAGTTACTCTTATCAAATATCGAGATTTTCAAAGCACCACATAATTAGGCTTGTTTTGAGTAGTCGTTATGCACTAAAACAAAATCAGGTGCTTCTTCAGGAACTTGGTAGTAAGCATGCTGAGGAAGTTTGTTGATCTCTGCCATTTCTGCATCGGTTAATACAAAATCGAAAACGTCAATGTTTTCCTTCATATGGGCAGAGTTCAGAGTCTTCGGGAAGGTCACATTGCCCTCCTGAAAATGCCAACGCATGATAATTTGCGCATTGGTTTTACCGTATTTCTTTGCCAACTTAGTAAACACTGGTTCTTCAAGAAGCGTTTTATCACCATGGCCAAGCGGATACCAACCCTCCAAGACAACATCGCCCAAACCGATTTCAGCAAGCTGCGCCTTCAATTCATGCTGATTCCAATACGGATTAATCTCAACCTGCAGAACTGCTGGCTTAATTTCAGCAACCGCCATAATTTCCTTGATTTTATGCAGAGGGAAGTTTGAAAGACCAATACTCTTCACTTTGCCGTCTCGTACCGCTTCCTCCATTGCCTTCCAACCAGAAACATAATCCCCATACGGTTGATGGAACAGCAACAGATCCACATAGTTCATATCAAGACGTTTAAGCGTTGCATCTATGTCTTTCCTGCATTGCTCATAAGGATAGCTCTGAGGAAATAACTTACTGGTAATAAAAAGATCTTCTCGATTTACGCCCGTAGCCTTAACTGCTTTGCCTACTGCTACCTCGTTAAAATAAGCATTGGCTGTATCGATATGGGTGTAACCCATTTTAAGTGCCTCAGGAACATGTTTTTCCACTTCATCAGAGGACATAAGGTAAACCCCATAGCCTATTGCAGGAATTTCTATTCCGTTATTCATTTTCATAGTCTGCATAGCAACTCCCATCATTTCAACTGAAATCTAACTAAATTGTTGCAGGCAAACAGAAAGAAGTACAATGCATAGAAAAGTTTCTTATATGCAGATTGGTAATAAGAGTGCCGACTCCCCTATTATCCAACAGCACCATGTTTCACCCCTAAGGCCTTATATCCAAGGAGGCAAACTGTGAATTTTGATCAGCTGCATCAATTAGACACCATTGCGCGACTGGGAACCATTAGTGCTGCAGCAAACGAACTCCATATTTCTCAGCCAGCACTTTCAAGATCTTTAGCACGTCTAGAAAATGAATTGGGAACACAGTTGCTCGATCGTCAGGGTAGAAAAATTAGCCTCAACGCAGCTGGAAAGACTGCCCTCGAATACATTCGATCCATTCTTCATGAAGAACGCCTCATGAAAATTGCCTTAGACGAACTGCTCGATCGGGCAAGCAGTCTTTTAGTGGGAACCGTTGCCCCTGCTCCTCTTTGGCGCTTAACCGCACAATCTATCGAACGCTTTCCTGACAGACTGCTTTCTTCGCACACCATGCACCAGCGCGATATAGAACGCGAAATTATTGACCGCACTATAGATTTGGGTATCACTCGCAAGCCCCTTCATTATCCTGCAATACGCTGTTGTCATCTTATGGATGAAACCCTGGCAATTAGTGCCCCTCAAGATCATTGCTTAGCGCAAAAGCATTCGCTTACGTTTGCTGAACTTGATGGAGAAGATTTTCTCTTAATGGGAAACATTGGTTTTTGGCAAACCATGGTTACCGAAAAAATGCTCCATTCGTCATTTTTAGTACAGGAAGATAGAATGGTATTTGAACAGCTTGCCATTACTTCACCTTTACTGGGCTTCGTTACCAATGCTGCTTATCTATCAGGAGAAATGCCAGGACGTGTTATTATTCCGCTGGATGAGCCCGACGCGAGTGTATCGTTTTACCTACTTGTTAATATTGACGGATCCCAGCAAGCCCTCGAATTATTTGATTGGATCGAAAGGAACAATTCATGAACACTTCTGTGGAAAACAAAGTAATTGAAGAGCTTCGTTCCCTTGCCGATCCAACCTACCAAGCCTTTCAGGCAAAGCTGGTACCCAACATTGACCCAAATACCGTATTAGGAGTGCGCACGCCTGACCTTCGAAAATATGCAAAAAACTTTGCTAAAACCCAACCAGAAAAGGCACGAGATTTTTTACAGCAGCTTCCGCATGCCTATTACGAAGAAAATAACGTCCACGGAGAACTTATTGGACATTTAGCGAAAACACCTGAAGAGGCTTTTAAATACTTGGATGAGTTTCTTCCCTTTGTTGACAATTGGGCAACCTGCGATCTTATGCGTATCCCCACTTTCAAAAAGGACCTGGCAACAACCTTTCGCAAAATAAAGGAATGGCTAGCCGCGGAACCAGAATATATGGTTCGCTTCGGTGTGGTGCAGCTTATGACCTTATTTTTAGATGATGCTTTTGATCCTGATCATCTGCACCTTATTGCCACCGTCAAACGCGATGAATATTACATCAATATGGCACGTGCCTGGTATTATTCCTTTGCACTTATTAAGCAACCAGAAGTAACCATTTCCTTTTTCGAACAACGACCTATCCCAATTGATGAGTGGACGTACAACAAATCCCTTCAAAAAGCGCGCGAAAGCAGAAGAATTCCCCCTGAACAAAAGGCATATTTCCAATCGCTGAAAGTGTAATTACACAACGCTTTTAATTGATGCCTGTGCAAAACAGAAGCTTTGTCAATTGGCGCAAAGTATTTCTTCGATAGCCACCAAGCAAACAAAGAATCAAGATAGAAGCAAAGCGTAAATGCTAAGCACAATATACTCACACTTCAGTGAACAAGTGCGCCAATGCAACTGGATCTACTTCAAGGTTCTGAGTCCCCTCTGGAACACAAGCAACAACTGGAACACCGCAGAGCACTTCAACCATGCGACGGTTATCTTCATGCATAACATCACCCTCTTTAAAACGATTAAGAATTACTCCCACCGCATGAAGGTTTGCTTTTTCTAAATACGCCATAGTTGTTATAAGCGCATTTAAAGTACCAAGGCCCGCATCAGCAACCAGCAGTACGGGCAGACCCAAAGAGTTAACCATATCATCTAACCCAAGGTATCCGGTTTCGTCATAACGCAAAGGGCACGTAATGCCACCCGAGCCTTCCATAAGCACATACTCATGACGCTTGCCTGCCGCTTCAAAATCCTTCTTCACCTGCGCAAGTTCGACAGGATTGCCTTCCAGTTTTGCCGCTAAATGAGGAGATACCGCATTGCGATAGGTATACGAAACCATTTCATCATGTGTTTCAGGAATACCCGCAACACTTGCCACATACGTTGCGTCAGATTGAATAGAGCCATCGCTCGCAAATGTAACTCCGCTTACCGCAGCCTTGTAATAGCCCACATCATAACCAGCTTCGCACAAACATTTTGCCAGCAATGCGGAGCAGTAGGTTTTTCCCATATCGGTCCCCGTGCCAGAAACAAATAAGGCTTTTATTTTCGATGGAATCATGATGTCAATTACTTTCTTTTGGTGGTCTCGTATTCAAAACGCGATAAATAAACAATGCGTAATAACATCAGCTCTGTACGTAAAACGCAGCATACAACACTCATAGGGTTATTACTCTTTATCAGAGCTTTACCGAAAACCAGTTATTGCAGTTATCGTTCTTTATCAAAGCTTCGTCAAAAACACTATGTTAGTTTCCCTGTATAAGGCTAGGCGAAAATCCCTCAGCAGATACCATACGTACATCGCTGGGTATATCGAATCCTGCCGTCGTGAGCATATCTCCAGAAATTGCAGCATTAGCACCAGCATGCAAACAAGCACGCCCTGCTTCAGGAAGTAAAGCTCTTCCTCCTGCAAGACGCAACGTAGTAAACGGAAGTGCAAAACGAAAGATTGCAAAGGTTCGACACACTTCCTCAAGCGATAAAGGCTCCAGCTGATCTAATGGCGTTCCCGGAATAGGGTTAAGAACGTTAAGAGGAACCGAATTTACCTTCAATTTACGCAATTCACAGGCAAGATCTATACGATCTTCCCATGTTTCACCCATGCCTATAATGCCACCCGAACAAAGCTCCATTCCTGCTGCGCGCGCATCACGTAACGCCTGAATTTTTCGGTCATAGTCATGGGTGGTGCAAATCTTGGAGAAGTAAGACCGCGAGGTTTCAAGATTGTTATGAACACGACTTACCCCCGCAGCATGCAATCGCTCAAAATCAACCTTATCCAGCAAGCCAAACGACGCACATACCTGAACCTTCGTTTCTGCAAGAATTTCCTTTGTTGCCGAACACGCACGATCAATATCCGCTTTGCTTATTCGCTGACCAGAGGCAACATAGGAAAAACGATGCGACCCTGCGTGCGCGTCTGCCTGCGCTTGGGCAACAATTTCTTGTGAATCCACAAACGGATAGCATTCAACTTCGGTATTCCAGCTGGCAGACTGGGCGCAAAACTTGCAATTTTCACTGCATTTTCCGCTTTTCACGTTCATGATAGAGCAGAGTTCAAACGCATCACCACAGCAACGCTTACGAATATCGTTGGCTGCGGCGCATACGTCTTCAAACGGCGCATCCACCAGCTGCAATAACGTTGCCTTATCTAAACCACCACGCTCAATCGCTTTATTGGCAAGATCGAACACCTCAAATGAAGTTTTTTTCAAGGCATCTACAGTATCACCCAAAGCGCCTCCGCCATTCATATCGTTACTTTCTTTACTCACCGCGCGCTCTCCTTTTCGCCAGATAAAGTAACTGCTGAAACATTGAGTTGATTTGTCAATTTGCTCCCAGATGCCCCTGTCGCTACCATATTAGGCCGATCCTCTAACGTTTCATCAGACGCAGCGACCGTTGCAGGGCAGTTTCGATGAAGTACCATCTTTTCTCGCAAAAAGCTCATTCTGCGAACCGTCGGCAAAATTCGTGCGGCAAAGCCCGCTGCAACAAAACACAAAAACAAATCTCCCGGAATTGCGAGCACGAAACAAAACAACATCAATGCCGCAAAGGTAACAGGTGTACCTAAAACAAGATTACTTACCAGGTAAAGATGTGTCATGCCAATAGCGTAATCAACACCCAACCCCGCCAAACATGCAAGTAACCTGCGTTTATACGTTGTTTCCATCCAAGGAGGAGCAATACGTGCCGTAAGCCACGTAGCTACAATAAAACCAATAAGGTAGCCAAAGTTTGGGTTAATAACGTAACCGGGTCCTCCCCCTTCAGCAAAAATAGGTAACCCCATAAGGCCCGCCAACACATACGCCAACACCGCATAGGTACCCCATTTAGGACCCAGTAATAAGCCCGCTAAAGAGGTCATTAAAAATTGCAGGGTAAACGGGGAAAGTGGAATAGGAATTTTAATAAACGAACCCAATGTAATAAGCACCACGAAGAACGCACACAGCGTAATTTCTTGTGCATAAGATTTTTTCATACCATCTTTCCTTTTGTCCTTATATCTATCAATAAGCATGTCAATGGCTTTCAAAAGAAACCTGCCTAATAGTGGCTAGGCTGATCGCCCTGTAACTGCCCTGCGTTAACCTGTGTTCACCTACGTTTGCCTACGTTTATCTACGTTTGCCATCCAGCAAACTTATAAGCTGCTGACTAATAGATTTGCAGCTACCAACTCACAGAAACTTCTCCAAACGAAAGAGCATGGCGGAACCCCTCAACATCTTCAACAATGAGACGATAGTCACTATCTAAATCAATAGCCTTACCTCGCAAGGTTCGCTTACCCGCCGAAGCCGTTATAGCGTGACCCAATAAAAAGCAACGCTGTCGGTATTCTTCTGCAAAGGTATCTTCTGGAAGAAGCTGATAGAAATTCCAAAATTCATCAAGCACCGCTGCAGCCAATTGGCAACGAACTGCAGCCGAATCGTTCTCGTCTAGAACCGCCCCTGCACGATGCGCGATATCTTCTGGCCAACCGTCTTTTGGCGTGCGTACATTAATGCCAATTCCTACAAGAGCGTAATCAAACTTCCCTTCCTCCATATTGAAGGAACCTTCAGTCAAAATACCTGCTACTTTACGATTATTCAGATACACATCGTTTACCCACTTAATAGCAGCCTGATCGCCACCAATGCGTTCAACTGCTCGCGCTACTGCAACTGCTGCAGAACACGTAAGCAAATGAGCTTGATCAGGATCTATAGCAGGACGAAGCACTATGCTTAAATACAGGCCAGTTCCCTCAGGCGAAAAAAAGGTATGGCCGCGCCTACCTCGACCTGCCGTCTGGCCTTCTGCAATACACACCGTACCTTCCGAAGCCCCTTCGAGAGCATGCTGTCGTGCCCACGTATTAGTGGAATCAACCGTACGACGCACAGAGATATCAAAGGTATCTTTATGGCGTAAATACTTACCTATTCCCTGAGCCGAAAGACGATCAGGGTCGAACAGCAAGGCATACCCACGATTAGGAGCTGCATCAATTGTGTAGCCCCCTTCTCGAAGAGTATGCACCGCTTTCCAAATGGCATTGCGGCTAACACCTAATTCTTGGGCCAGCGTTTCGCCAGAAATATATTCTCCTGGTTTATGTTCTAGATGCAGCAGAAGTTGTTCTTTCGTTGACATTTCTATCGTGGTACTTCTTTCATTTGCGATTGTTTACGCATTCAACAGGGTTAAAGAAACGCTTTTTAGAGCGTCTGGTGACCTTCATCACCGGTGGCTAGTGATCTTCATCGCTAACAGATGCATTGCTCTAGCACTCTTGTAGTTTCTCGCTGTAGCGATTCTAGAAAACTCGTCCACCAATCGTCAACGTATATTTTATTTCAGGGTGACAATTCGACATAGTTTTAGGTACTAGAAATAATGAAGGCTTAGAATCCCATTGGCCTGATTTAGAAGATTTCCTTATCGCCCGCTGCTCAGAAAACGAAGGTGCCGATTACCTCATCACACGTGACACTAAATGGTTTGAAAATTCAAGGGTACCTGCCTTAACACCTTAGGAATTCTTTGATCTCATGGAAGCAAAATATGGCGTAGTTTATGAAGAGCTAAATGTATAATCAGGCTTACCAACCAGTAAGATTAATGGCGGGATGTTCGAAACGAGAGTAGCTCAAATCACCTAAGATCGATACCCCGGCAGACTAACGTTAGGACATACCTTGGGCGGAATAAGCGTTTTAGTGCTTGGTGCAGTAATGGGATTTTTCGTCACGGCATTTCTCGTTGGCGTGGCGCTTTTCATAGCCGCTATTGTTATCTCTATCGTTTTCGCAGTTCGCACGCAAAAAAGACGCTCACAAGGCAAAAAACTCGGCACTCTTATTGCACTGCCCATTGTTTTCTTTATCTTAAGTTTACTGATAGTAATTCCCCTATGCGCTGCCGTTGTTATTCCCACTATCCAATTAGGTACAACTACCAACTATAACGACTGCTCTAACGCCGTCGTTTCACACAACTCTGACGAACTAGCACAAGTACTCGACGCACCTGATTTAAACCTAGAAGTAGAAGGGCAAGAATCCTATCGAAACCTACTTCGACTCGCAATTATTAACGGGGACGCCGAATGTGCCGAAGTCATTCTTAGCGATGCACAAGAAAAAGGTTTGACAATTGATTTAAACCAACCACTCATTGATTACGACATCGACGGGAAAATTACCGGCTCTGAATACGCCCTTATTATGGCAACCTCAACACGGTATTCTTCACCTGAAATGGTAGATACGCTTATCGCATTTGGCGCAGATCCTTCAATTCAAGATGAAGCAGGGCTTACACCGTGGGATCATTATTGTAAAACTCTCGATAAACTAGCAAACAACAATGAAATAACCGAACGTGAAAAACAAAATGCCCTTGACGAAATGGATGAAAAGCTGAACAAAAGCTTAGGAGAATAGATTTCTTTGAACGCCTTACGGGCTCTCAAATTTAAAAGTAAGCAATTACCATTTTAAGAAATATTCATATGCTATTCTTTCCTAAAGCTCACTTATTAAAGTATGCGATAAGTACTTTATGCAGCGAAAACACTATCCTATAAACGGAGATCAATCATGGAAAAAGAACTTATGGATTACATCGCCGAACGCGTAGATATTTTGTCCACCGCCGATACCAGCACACAAGTTACCAAAGATGTTGCACTTGCTTGGAAAGAAGCTATAGCGGCAGATAGCAGTGATACCGCTGTTCAGGAAGCAACCACAAAGTTGCTTGATATCTTAGAAGGACGCCCTACCACTATTGATGGTGTTATCTCATTCCTTGAAGGACCCGCCAAAGAAGTATTCGGCGAAGAAGAAGCAGCCAAACGCCTCGCTGCTCAACAGGAACGCAAAATGGCTGGTGCTAAATGGTGCGATTGCCCTTCCTGCACCGCAGTAACAGAAATTCTTGCAAAGTTTGAACGCGTAGAGCTATAGCCTACAACTAGCCCTACGTACTTCAAAACATATCCCCTGAAGCGCTCAAAACCTTGGGCGCTTTTTAAATAGATAGTTCGTTATTTTAGATCGCGAAATGCCTAGTAAGTAAAACAGCAGGCAAGCTTAAAACTGCACTTTAACGCCAAGTCGCTAAGTAATTCCCGCAACTTGACACAAATATCAGCCACTACGATACCCCTAGAGAATACAAAAAGGCGTGCCCAAAGAGCACGCCTCATTATACTAAGCAATACGCCAAAGAAATACGGACTATTTCTAGCGGTTTCTTTAACGATTTAGCCGAAGTAACGCTTCAGCAAACCAGCAAATGCCTTGCCATGACGAGCTTCGTCGCGAGCCATTTCATGAACGGTGTCATGAATAGCATCCAAGTTAGCTGCCTTAGCGCGCTTAGCAAGATCAGTCTTACCAGCAGTTGCGCCATTTTCAGCCTCAACGCGCATTTCGAGGTTCTTCTTGGTGGAATCAGTTACAACCTCGCCCAAGAGCTCTGCAAACTTAGCGGCATGTTCAGCCTCTTCGTAAGCAGCCTTTTCCCAATAAAGACCAATCTCAGGATAACCTTCGCGATGAGCAACGCGAGCCATTGCTAAATACATACCAACCTCGGAGCATTCGCCTTCGAAGTTTGCGCGAAGATCGTTAACGATGTCTTCTGGAACCTCAGGAAGCTTGCCAACGCCTACTACATGTTCAGCAGCCCAAGACATTTCCGTGTCTGCCTGCTTAATAAAACGATCGCCAGAAACGCCGCACTGGGGGCACTTAAAATCTGCTGGCAATTCATCGCCGTCGAATTCTTCTACATAACCGCAAACTGGGCATACAAATTTCATTGTCTTCTCCTTAAAAATGGATTAACCAGGTTTCTTAAGACTAGGACATAACATGATGTTTCAGTTATATTCCCTAGCTCTGACCTCTGTTGATAACTATACGACATTCTGGTTATAAAAAAAGCCAAATTCATAAAATTTATGCTACTAATTTAGTAACATTTTACCTGCAGGTAACAAACATCCTTGGATATAGCGTTCACTTTAGGAAGCCGTTCAGAAATTTATCTCTGTTTTAAGCAAGGTCTTTGTTTTAAGTTAGCTCCTTACTCTAAGCCGCAATAGCTTCATCTAATGACTGAGCGACGTCTTCCCATTGCTGAGGTGCGCCTATTACACATTCACCATCGCCTTCTTGAGGTCCATAATCCCCAAAGCCAGCGTGGTTACCACCTTCAATTACGATTGTGCGTGAATCTTCGGGTAAATTTGATGCGTTTTCTTCAAGAGCAGTTCTATTCAAAACACCATCGTTACTGCCATAAATAAGATCAACTTCTAGATTTGTGAACGATAAATCAGTTGCCGCATATGCTGCAAGCAAAAACACTCCCTGAAGTTCAGAACTGTGGGTTGAAGCAAACTGTGCAGCCATAGCCCCACCAAGAGAATGACCCGCAATCCACCACTTGCCTACCTCAGGAGCTTCATCCATCAAGGAATCAGCCACATCTATACCGAAAAATGCAAGATTAAACGGCATCTTTGCAATTACGCAATAATAGCCATACTCAGTCAGTTCATTTGCAAGAGGAACGTAAGCATAGGGGTCTACTTTTGCACCTGGATAAATCACAATCCCCGTTTCTGCTTGAGGGCTACCCACTTTGATTGCTTGATCTGTTTCTTCTAAAACATTTGCTTCTTTTAATTCCTGAGTAAGTTCACTTGCGGTACTACCCGCATGATAATAGTCTGAAACGTACACATAAAAGCCAACTATACTAACAACAATTATTGCAATAAGCGCAATCGCTAAACGTTTTGGCCATTTTTTCTTTTTGATGTTTTCTTGCATTATTCCACAAATCCTTGAACTGTTATTTTGTGTCCTTCTTCATGGCGGCAACACACAAAGCACCCGCCACCACCAAACACACAATCAATACGATCCAGCAAAGGTTGTCATTAACCGTAGGATAGGTAGACCAATCAGAAAAATTAACTGCTGAATGAAGATCAAAAGGAGCCCCAGTCAGAACATTTAAAAATCCATTAGCAAGAAATACCCAAAATCCAAAGAAGGCAAATGCACTCGCTAAACGAAAGGGTGCTTCTGTGGGAAGATATCTTATCGAGAAAAACGTAGTCCAAACAGGAATGAGCAATACAACTACAATTCCGCAAAGCTTCAGTCCACTTAACTGATTGACTACAACGGCTGTGTCTGATTGATAATTGAATGCATAAACAAGCGCCAATAGAAATACTGAATCGGCAAGCAAACAAATAAGTGCTTTATGATTAAACACGGGCGAAGCCCATCGGGTTGAAAGCAATTTTAAGATAAAAGGAAGCACCACAAGGCTCAAACTAAATAACAATCCAGCAATTTCTGAACCAATATCATCTATTCCGATCTGGTTTTGCTGAAGCGTCACTACCGCAAACAGCGCATTCAATACAACGTATGAAGAAATAAAAGTAAGGACACCTTTATTTGACTGGACAATAACTGGAACATGAGTAAAACAAGCAAGCCACAAACAACAAACAATAATTGATGCAGATTGCGCACCTAATCCGAAAACCGCATTAACACCAATCGCAATATACAAAACAGTCCACACGATCAACCAACTGACACGTGTTTTTCTATGCATGGCTGCTTCTTTTTCAAGCTTTCGCTGACGCCAATCATCGCTTGCCGTTACCAGTTCGTGTTCGCTGACGCAAAGCGTCTCACAAAGCGGAGTAATTTGCGTAATATCAGGATACGATACCCCCCTCTCCAAGTAGGTGCTTGGAGAGGGGTTTTTTGTTGTCTTTTTCTATACGTTTGGCAGATTTATGAGACTTTGCGTGAGTAAATTGTAAGCCGCTAATGACGTGGTAAAATGGCTAAATATATTGGAAACGACAAGAGAGAAAAAAGGAAGGAGTGTGATCTGTTATGGCTGACTTTGGCGATGATGTAGGAGATATGCTGATCCGTCACACGGATGATTTTATTCGGCGTTTGATCCAGTACAGGCAAAAAGCAGCAAAAGGCCAGAATGAAACAGAATCGAAAAGCAGCAGTATAACAATCCAAGGTGAAAACGAGGCTGCCGCTGTAGCAAAAGCGCTCACAGACAAAGGCATACCGTTTGAGATTACCCGTACTTCACTAAATGTGGAGCAAAACGGTGAGTTAGGTTCTCGTTTTCAGTTCCGATTCGCAGAGGCGGATTTGCCCAACGTTCAGGCGACTGTAAGCGAAGCGCTGGAACAATACAAAGCGCAAATGCGTGAAGTGATGCCGGCTCTTGGACAGTGCAGCATTTCCATAGACGATGCAGCACAGGCCGAACGCATTGCCCACGATCTCGAATCGGCAGGGATCCCCTATGAAGTCCGTCGAACCGCACTGAATCTCAACACGAGGATGAATAAAGACGGTGAAAAAGTTTCGTCCTTATCGGAACGCACAGAGTTCACCTTTTCGGAAAAGGATTTTGACGCCGTAAAGGGCGTTGTGTCGCAGAGCGTGAACGGGCGCGGCTCTCATGAAGCGTCTGCTCCGGAACAACATCCCGTATATATGCGGGATATTGAAAAGATAGTGGATGACGCCTTGTCCAAAACGCAGGATCCGCAGCAGTTTATCGCTCTGTGTCGTGAACAGGGACTTGAAGTAGGACAGGCTGCGGATGGAACGCTTAAATTCACCCACTCAAACGGCTGGTTTGAGTGCCGCGCGGATACACTCTTCGAGCGCATGGAAAACGGCATGAATCGTGAAGACTTTGAACGCGGCGTGGGTGAAAAGGCCGAAGATCTCTCCCAACACGTGGTGGAAGAACAGGAACGCTACATCAAATCACACGACAGTCAGGACTTGGACACTTCTACCCGTGTAGTAGAACAGCCGGAAAAGGTAAAGGCGGATCGCAGCGCCAAAGAGCAGGACAAAGGTTACGACCTTAATTCAGAAGCGCGGGATATGCGTGCTGCCAGCAAAGCGCTTGACACAGATCGCGCTGCCAAAGAGATCGCCCCGCAGGAACGTTAGGGGCAGGCTATGGCAGACCCGACAACATCAAAAAAGGTGCTGTATTCCGCAATTGGTACACTGGGCATTTCGCTTGTGCTTTTTTATCTTGGCAACCGTTATGGCGAGATCATCATAGAATCCGGACGCAACTTCTTCGAGTATTATGGGACGGCGTTTAGTAAGCTTTTGCCTGTGGTAGTTGCCAACCCTTTACATATTTCAGAAGAACCGATGGCGATGCTTTGCGGTGGCGCGGTATTCCTCGTGGTATGGCTGATATGGCTGCGGTATGTCGCATTTATTGGCAATTATCGCGCAGGCGAGGAAAGCGGCTCCGCTCGGTGGGGCACAAAAAAAGAAGGCATTGCGTTTAAGGATCAGAAGAATCCAGATAACAACCTGCTCTTTACAGAGAACTTTGGGCTTGCCTTAAAGCGCCCCAAGTTTGATCTTGAGGTTGACCGCAATCTGAATGTGGTCGTGATCGGCGGTTCTGGTTCCGGTAAAACACGCAACTTTGTGAAGCCGAACCTGATGCAGCTCAACGCTTCCTACTTCGTTACCGATCCAAAAGGCACCCTGCTTCCAGAGACGGGACATTTGTTTGAGCAAAACGATTATGAGATCCGCTGTTTCAATACGATCAATTTTGACCAGTCCATGCACTACAACCCGCTCCATTACGTGAAAACGGACGCAGATATTCTATCCTTTGTGAATTGTCTCATTGCCAACACATCCGGCGATGGCACGAAGGGCGATCCCTTCTGGGAAAATTCAGAGCGTTTACTCTACACAGCGCTTATAGCGCTTTTGCGCGACTGGTTCCCTGAAAAGGATTATTCGCTTCCTTTTGCTCGGAGGCGAGGGAATATCCCTTGTCCTCTTGCTTTTGTGCGGCGTTGCGCTCCTGCGCTTTTTGCTGCGCAAAGGCTTCGCGATTTTCCTTCATTGCGGATGTGAGCGCCCAAGGATCGACAAGCATTGTCTGGCGGTCGTCACCCTTTCCCTTAAAAAGCTCGACCTTGTTTCCTTCCCGCATGGAAACAGAAAGCGGCTCGTTGCTTGCGATCTGTCCAAGCTGAAAGCTGTTTAAGAAAGTGTCCATGCTGTAGCCCGTAAGATCAATACCGTTTGCTTTTGTTCCCGGCGGGATGTTGATGATGGCTTTGTTCCACTCCTTGCCGTTCTGGTCGGTAAAGCTGTACGGGTGGGCAAAGCCCTTTGGGACTGTCATGTGAACAAAGTCTGGTTGTTCCGCTGCGGCGGGTGCGCCTGTTTTTTCTTTTGGCATAATGTTCTCCTTTTCATTTGGCTATTTCTGCTTTGAGCCATATTCTATCATGGATAGCCCATGACACCAGTTGAGGCTTACATTCCTCTCATTATTACCCACGCAAATATTTGGATTTTTGCCAAAAAAAGAACGCCGTGATTTCTCACAGCGTTCACATATCAGAACAGAGGATATACCGATGACAGTTTACCGCTCGCGCTCTTGTAAGCTTCTTTCTCCAAGATCGTTTAAGTCGCTGTCGTGGCTTGCCGCCATACAATCCTTAGCTTCCTGTTCCAGACTAACAGACCGCTCAAGCTGAACAGCTTCCATCGCTTTAGCATACGATTCTGCAAGCGGCATATATTTCTCAACAAAACGGTCTTGCGCAGTAAGACAGGTATCGCGGAGCCATCCTTTTTCCTCATGGAAATTTTGAAGACCACGGATATAATATCCGCGCAGATCATCCGTAATAATAAAGGGAACAATATCATTGCGCAGACATTCTTTGAACAAAAGCAGCCTTCCAACGCGCCCATTTCCATCGCTGAATGGATGGATCTCTTCAAAAGCCGTGTGGAACGCTAACAGATCGTCCATATCATGTGTATCTGCCTTTTCATAGCCTATTAAAAGCTTATTGATCTCTGTTTCCACTTTGTCCGGGGGCGTGGTCGGCAGATCAAGCACGCCGATCACATTTTCATACTTCTTGTATTCGCCAACGGAATACAACGGATTTTTCGCCTGCGTTGTACCTGCCTTTAACGTTCGATGGAGCGAAAACAGCATATCTGCATCTATTGGCTCGTTATATCGGTCAAGTATAGTGTCAAAAGCTTCAAAATGGTTCATGGCCTCCAAAACATCATCTAAAGCGATGTTTTCCCCGCTGATCGTTTTCCGCCCAAACACCATTCTTGTCTGTTCGGGGGTAAGACGGCTTCCTTCCATGTGATTTGAATTGTATGCAAAATCACATTGAACCATCTTATATACGCTGTCGTCTACGCCATACTCACGCTGATGCAGCAGAACATCAAGTAAAGTTTTGCTGTCTATCATAAAAACTGTTCCTCATTTGCATAGTTTTTTTATTTTGTTGCTCCGCAGCCGGAACACTTGTAACCAGTTACAACCGTTTCATCCCATGCGTCCTTAATAAGTACCTTTTCATCATAAGCTTCTTTAATAACAATCGTTTCATTACGATAATTTTCGCAACCCGTTCCATTCTTCAAAGCGTCTTTAAGATGTCCAGCTACATTTCCAGTAATATCTGCACCACACTGGTTACAGATAGTTGCACTTTTTGTAACGGCATCATGATGTACGGTCTTATATTCTGCGTCATGATGTACGGTCTTAGTCTGTTCTACCCAATTGTGCGTATGAGTAGGTTTGCTATCGCTGTTACCGCTATTCCCAGAATTGCTTCCACTATTGCCGCTGGATGGATTACCGGGTGCAGGGGTGGGTTCCGCAGCAATATCACCTGCGCTTCCCGGTCGGGAGGGTGCAGCGGTCGCTTCTGCTTTTACCGTATTTGCTTCATTCGTTTTGCCGTTATCTTCCAATATTTTTGCCGTAGCTTCAAGCTGTTCCTTGCTCATATCTTCCACAGCAAGTTTTTCCAATGTGATCTCTACCGAAGCAGGGGAACCATCGGCTTCAACAGTAAATTCCGTTGGGTTCTCCGGCAGCTTGTAGGTGGAGCCGTCCGTATTTACCGGAGCCTGCACCACACGCAGGGAATATTTCCCTTGTTCCAAATCGCCCACGAACGTCTTTTCATTGGCGGTAATCTCCATTGCAGAAACAACCGCTTCGCCGGCTTCGTTGAGAATTTCAGCCTTTACTTTGGTAGAATCTGCGGTCGTACCCTCCGCCTTGATCGTTACGTCTACCACAGCCGTCTCAGCTTGAGCAGAGGCAGCAGGCGTTGGAACAGATTCCGGCTGAGAGCTATTCTGGTTATTCAGCCCAAAAGCCACGGCGCAAGCGGTGATCGCAATAATGACTACAGCAACAATGACTGCCGCTATTTTCTTTGTATTGTCTGCCACAAATGGATCTTTCTCCATGTCCTTTATGAAGCTTCCTGTTTCCTGATCTTTACAGCACTCCGCAAAAGCGTCGCGCGTCGGCTGTACGCCGTCTGCCTCATAAGCCGCATACAGGGTTGTAAGAGCTTCATGGATCTGTTCTGTATCGTATTCGACCCCTGCTTTAGAAAGCGCCTTTTCAATTTTTTTCTGTGCGCTCTCAAGGCTAACAATCTTTACAGCCTTTGTTTCGTTCTTTTCGTCCATCATTCTACCTTTCTATCAACCTACCATGATAGTATTCTACCATGCTTTGGCAAATAACTGCTAACTTAACTTGGTTTCTCTTCGCTTTCCTGCTTGGAATCATCGACCGGATCAATCCGTATGTCAAACGGAATACGGCGTTCTCTCACGACAGCGCGGGCAAATAAGTTGACCGCAGCAGTCATGCTCAGTTCAAGCTGGTCGCAGCAAGCTTCAAACTGTTCTTTTAATTCCTGATCCATACGGATACCTACATTTATCTTCAAACCTTTGTTCACCGCCTTATCTTTCCATCCTATATATGCTTAAAATTTTTGTTATCGCTCTTCTTCACTGCGGAAAGGCTTTATGCTTTGCCCTTCGTTTACCAAAGCGTCTTTTGCTTGATCCATGTCATGCCGCTCGGACAACAAAGAGTATTCCTTATCCTGCTTTTGGTCGTCGAACAATTCTTTGCACCGCAGGTCTTGTACTTCCAGATCATGCCCTGCATGAAGCAGAATGTTCTCAAAAAACATCATCAAAAAGCTGTTATCAGGAACAATTCCATCCCGAATGCTCGCGTAATTGCTGCGTACTAAAGCGTCACGAAAATATCCGGCATGTTCCCGAAACGGCTCATTATCAATATCAATGCCAAGGCTTTGCAGATACAACATTAAAAAAGTCGCAACTGTACGGGTATTCCCTTCACGAAATGGGTGTACCTGCCAAACATTAGATATAAACCCGGCAATAGAAGCAACCTGCGCCTTATCAAAGGGAAGCTGGTAGCGAACCTTTCTTTGTTCTCCAAAATCATAAGTTAGCGTATCCGTAATAGCGCTATAGTCCGCATACTGCACAGACCTGCCATTCAATACATCCTCGCTCTTTTCGAGGTTCACGGTACGGTACACACCCACCCATTCCGGCTTGAATACGTCCGTAAATAGTTCCCGATGGATCGCCTGTAAGGTAACGGGAGAAAACGTAAAACCACCACGTTCTAGAATATGCGTGATACGCGCCGCAGATAAATCCGCTTCCTTTTCGCGGGAATCTCTATCGCCGTTTTCGTAATACCTGCCGACACGTTTTACCGCCTCGGCGGTATCGTAACGTCCGGTCAAGGTATCCTCTATAACGCTTTCCAAGTATTCAGAGGTCGTAAGGCCGTCTGTTGCCTGTAACCCTTTCGCAGCTTCCCAATATTCCCGGCGTTTTTGCATATCACCGTTTAAGGGAAGCTCCCTATATCCATTCACAGCGTTTGTCCTTTGGCTTTCGGTTTTATTTTTCTTCAAACCACTATTCACCGCCTTAATATTCTATCTTATATATATTATACAGCATTTTATGGCTTTTTGCAATAAATGTATTGCGTTATGCGCTTGTTGGAAACCGTCCGGGAAAAGCAAAAGGGACGGCAAAGAACCGTCCCTAAAATAGAAATCAATTGCGAATTTGCACTACCGGGCGTCAGTCGCACGCATTTGTTCCATATCCCGCCCTTCGTTTGCCAAAGCGTCCTTCGCCTTGCTCATATCCCGCTGCTCGGAGGAAAGGGAATACCCCTGTTCCTGCGACACATCGGATTCATGTTCCTTATCCCATTCCCCGGCAATCATTTCCACAAGCTCTTCGCGGCAATAGTAATCCAGATCCGGCATATCCTGAGAATTGTCAAGATAACCATGATCCGAAAGGCTCACATAGCTGTTCTCCGCACATTGCCGTCCGTATTCGCCCACATCAAACGCACTCATGGCTTCGCTGTTTTGTTCCAGCAGCTCCATAAGAGGCGTACCTTCCAAAAGGGTATAACCATAATTCTCTTCATTGGACATTCGTTCCAGACAGGTCTGCCCCCAACTGTCCTTATTGAACATATATGAATATTCGTAAGAATAGAAGGGGATCTCGTCCGCCTGCTCCACAAGATTCATCAGCTCAATAATATTCTCTGGCGCGTCGCAGCCCGTATCGAGGACTTCCTGTACCCGTTCTACCGCATCAGGGCGTAGCTCCATCTGTTTTGCAAGTAAGTTCAGATCGTCAAGATGGGTATATTCACTGAATATTGTTCCATAATTAAAACCAAAGGGGATCCCGTCATAATCAGAAATATATATTTCCTCATGCTGCGCGTCCTGCAAGCCATTATCCGTTAAAAATTGCTGGATTTCCGCGTCCGTTTTTGGCAGCGTGATCCACCGATCCCGCAGCTCGCTTTCATTATAGTATCCGTAATTGCCAATACAAACAGTGATCGTTCCTTCATTATCTGGCATTATATTCTCCTTTCATCGGTATGGTATATAGTTTAGCGGATGTCGCGGTCTTTTGGGATGGCAGGCTGCTCAGAAGCCAATACTTCCTTTGCCGCCTGTGCATCCCTGCACTCGCTGTCAAGAGAAACGCTCTCTCTGTTTTCATAAGACGGCTCGTTCTTTCGGTGCATCATATTCATAATTTCACGAAAGCCGCTGTTACTATCCTTAAACTGCTCACACAGGCTATCTATTTGCTCTTGCGTTAAGTCTTTCATATCCATATTTTCGTCATAAGCAACAGCAACGATATTGCCAAACAGGACAGTGTATAGTTCTCCTTCTTTTGCAACATGCTTAAAGTCTAACTGACTTAAAAAACCTGCTTCTTCCATTTCCTTTGTTGCATACAGCGCGCGGTTAGGGGGCAGAGTTCCGATCCCTTCCTCATTCACATATAGGCAAACACCATTGCCAAGCACGTCTAACGGTTCAATCAGCCCTCCGACATGTTGTTGAAGCTCATTAAGAGAATCGGATACCGAAACAGATACCTCGTGCGGAGCGTCATGCACCGGGATAAGCAGGGCACGGACGTTACGTGCGGGAGCAGCTCCCATTTTATTGCCGTATTCCTCAATCTGCTCCATACTGAGCCATTCCGGTTTTTGACCTTCGGGGAAACTATTCCAGATCGCTTTCATATATTCGATCTGCTTTGCTTCATCGAGCGCCCAAAGGTGATTAGCGGAACGTCCGCCATACCCAAGATAATATTCACAATCAGACTTCATACGGGATAACATACGATACCGAAATTCCGGCTCTGCGGAATATTCTAAAGCACGCGAACCTTCGCGGGCGTCGCGTGCTTCGCTTTCAAGACTGTTCTCTTCTTTCAATTCTCTTGCGCTTCTTGCCATATAGTATTCCTCATTTTTCGGTATTCTTTATTAACTCGTCAATCGTGATTTGTTTAATTTCTTTTGGTTTTGGCCTTGTGAGCCTGCGGTAGACTTTTCTACATAGGCGGAAAATGCCGCGCACAGACCAAAAGATAATCCTTGCCGTTATTTCTATCATCCATATCGTGATGCGAAGAACGATCATAATTACGATCACTATGCCCTGCATTTTCCGCTCCAATCATCCTTTGATGCTATGAACCTATAATCCTTCCGATGTCATCTATAAGCCGTTGTTCTGCAATGTGTTTTCTGCGCAATGCTTCTTTTTTGCGTATCTGCGCGTATTCCAGCACATCGGGAAGATAATATAGTGCCGTGCCGTTTTTACGTGAATATTTCAGCGGTTTTAGTCTTCCACAATTAGTAAGTCGAGCAACCTGTGAACGGGTCATGTTTAATAGCCCGGCAACCTCCGCAGCAGATAAGACATTCTGTTTTGCCCATTCCCGCGCTTTATGGTTATTCGTTTGCATTGATCATCCTTTCGGTATAGGAAGAGGTCTTGCGCTTCCCATAATGTATTTTACAAACATTCCGCGAGTACGGAAAATATGGTAACAAGGCCAAACAGTACATCGAGTGCAATAGGCACTGTCATTGTGCCGTATTCATGATTATGCTTGCGGTGCATTGTTGCTGTACGTTTCATAGGATATACTCCTTTATGTCATGGGATTTCTAAACTCTATCAACCAAAGCGTATAACATTATTTTGGAACCCGTGGCTTAGGCAGGGACAGATCCTTTCTCTTTTTTTGTCCCTGCTTTTTTATTGCAGCAAACCTCGAAACAGCTCTAACTCAAATTCATCCGGAGCTGTCTTTTCAATATCCTTTACCGTTGCAAAGCCGTTATGCTCCAAAAACCAAAGCAGATCGTCTTTTGCGATCAGCCTTTCTTGGAATATAGCCGCACATGCACATAAAAAACCTTTGTCAAAAATCTGCTGTCTTCTTTCTTTTTTCATTTTCGGTCATCATCTCGCTATCTGATTTGGTATTGCCAAATGAAGTCTTGCTTCATTTGGCTTAATAAGCCGATCTCTGCTTTTGGGGCGTGTCAAGGGTTTTAAGTTACAAAACCTGCACCAACCGCTTGCGGTTTGTGGAGTGTTTTGTGCGACTCTTGACGCATAAGCCCCAAAGAAAGCAGGAACGAGGCTCCCGCGCCGTTTGAGCGGGACAGGCCGCCCGGCTGGCGTTGGAAGCCATATATATCCTGTGTTTTCCACAGGCTTTCCCTGCGAAGGGTACTCCTAAACCCGCAGTGGGGAAAGGATGGGGGAAACACGCTGCGCGTTTAGCGCACGTCTCTGTTTGGCGGAGCAGTACGTTCTTGAGAGGGCTTCTGCCGCACTGTATTTTGCTGTGGCGGCTGTGATTTCTGTCCGTTTGTAAGAGGTGTTCCCGATGCAAATTGCTTTCGTACCGCGTCGCCCTGTCGAATAGCCGTCAACACCTTCCTGCGCACCTCGGCGTCATGAGATAAGCTCTCCGGAATACGCGGCAAAAGTAATGGTGGGATGTCTTCCAATGCGCTGCCTTTTTGTTCTTCTGCGTGCTTCCGGTAATCCTGATAACATTCGGCAACTTTGCGCAGGTAATTCTCGCGCTGCGCTGCGTGATCAGCAAGTTCTTGAGCTGCCGTCTGGATCTCCGCTTCTATTCGGGTCATTCCTGCGTTTTCAGCGTTTCGTGCAAAAGCCTGTTCCAAAAGATTTTCTTCGAGTGCCTTATCTAAACGGGATACGCGAAAAGAATATGTGTTGTTATCCGTATCTGTCGCGTAGAGTTTGCCGTCCTTTATTTCGGTTTCAACGCCCCAGTCGGCAAGAAGGTTACGGTATTCATCCATACTGGCAGCACGTTTCTTCATCCCGCGGCACAACTCGCGCAGGTTGTATTTATAGCTGGCGTCTTCGGGTGCGATCCCATGCTTTTCGGCGCGGTCTATGATCTCCTTTTCCGCGCCGATCCGGTCAGGTTGGCGAGCGTGCATTTTGGAATTTTGTTTTCCTTTTTCCACCTGCTTTAGTTCCCAGTGTTCGTCCATTCCGCGCACAAATTCTGCCCGGTCACGTTTGGCTGTTCTGGATAAGCCTTCATCGAGCCTGTTTCCGGTCGAAAGATCAGAGCGATTGACCGCCATGTGAACTGCATAGCGGTAGGTTTTGTCCGCTCTGCAATGTTCTTTGTGAAGCGCAAATGCGATCTGTGCATTTGGATACCTTTTACGTGCGTACTCCTGCGCGTATTTCATACAAAGCTCCGGCGTCATTTTGCCGCCGTTCATATCGCACTCGTCGGGCAGGAACGCAAGGATCTGATGATATTCGATGGTATTTTTGCTCCCGCTTCTTGCGGGCTTGTTGTGTCCAAACATTTCCCGTGTCCGTGCCATTTCAAACGACCACCGCGCAGGAGTGCGAATGTTCTGAAAGGAACGCAGCAGTGCCTTTGGATCGTTGATATAGTTCCGAAGGTTCTGTGCATGGCTTTTGGTCGTTACAGATTTTTGTTTGATAATAGTCATAGCGTTTCCGTCTTTTTTTTCACGCTGTCTATAACTTCATCCATCTTATCTAATGAGGCATAGACCTTTGACAGTGTTTCTGTGATCCCGCGTGTATCGGCATTTGCTTTATAGGTATTGAGATAAGTCATGAGCTGATTTAAGTTGACGCCTTGACGGTGAAGCTCAAGGTAAGTCTGCCTGAGCGCTTCTGTGTCGATTACGACAGGAGCAATATCTTCGTTGGAGAACATCAGCTTGCGGATCAGTTCGGTAGGTGTACAGCCCATCCATGCCGCCCGCTCGTTGATCCATGCACGCTCTTCTTCTGTGAGCCGGACGGAGATCTTCACATTTCGTTTTTCTCCGGCGTTTCCTTTTGCGAGACGAATAAGTCCGGCCTTTGGTTCTGTCCGGTCATGCTGCAAAAGCCGCGCGCGGGCAAATTCTGAAACAGTGCGCCCGCTTTCTGCCGCCGCTTTTTTAATGGCTGCAAGTTCCGTTTCGCTCAGACGAACCTTGATCCATTTGTCTCTGTTTTGCGTTCCGATTTTCAATCGTCCCCCTTTACTTTTAGGAACCGGGGCAGCCCCCCGGATAGATTTGGTGCGGCAGCCCGCACCATCCATTCCCCGGACGGATCGCTGCTTTGCAGCGTTTCCGGCTGGGCTGAGGCACACCTTTGTGTGCCGTCAGGGGATTCCACAAGGGGAGCTTTCGTCCCCTTTGGCAAGATGGAAGGGAGAGTGAATGTACCACATTCGGCTCCGTTCCCACATCTTGCATGTGAGTAGATAGCAGGATTGTATCACAATCTGCTATCTACGAGAGCGCGCCTGCGGCGCGGCGAAAGGAGCAGCCTCCTTTCGGTTCAAGGGGGAGCAGCCTCCCCCTGAATGTTCCGCCCGAAGAGCGAGCGGACTTTCGGAAATAACAATGGGCGCGATCATATCCGGTCAATTCGTTCCCAAAGTTTGTCTTCCTGCTTATCTAATTCATCGGCTCGTTCTCGTAGTTTGATCGCTTCGCCCATCATGAAAAATCTCTTTTCTCTGTCAGGCTCCTGCTTTGCTTTTTGCATAGCTTCTATAAACTGCTTTCGCAATTTATTCGCTTCTTCAATAAGACGGTCGCTTTCCGGCATTGCCCGCTGCATTTCACGCAGACGGGCAAAAGTCAGAATACTATCTACTTGATTATTGCGTTTGAACCAAGCGATCATATCCGCTTTGGATACGTTGTAAATGCTCATGATCATTCTCCGTTGCTGCCGCCAAGTTCAGCTTCTAACAGGCGGACAATGAGAGCGTTCATGCTCTCATTGGTGTTGAGCCTGTGTTCCATCATGCGCCTGTGAAGCTCAGGCGGCACACGCACATTGACCATCTTCTCTTTTTGGGAAACAGGCTTGCGCGTGCTTGTCTGCGCAGCCTTCGCCATACCTGCTTTTGCTTTTTGGCTGGCGTTCATAAATACGTTTCCGGTTGCCATGTCTTTGTTCCTTTCTTTATTCCGCTGCCGCGTGTTGAATAATATTATCTGCAAGCTGTTCAAATACTGCGACGGATGGATTGCGCTTGTCGAAATCTGCGACGCTCACACCGCCCGCTGCTGCGCGGGATAGGGCAACCGTCTTAGGTACTTTAGCGATCACGGGCATATCATTTTCTTTCATGAACGCGAGCAATTCCTGATCCAAAACGCCGTAAGGGTAATAGCCATTGACGATGAAAAAGATGGGTGCTTTTGTGCCGGACGACTGTGCGATCTCATAGGTGCGCAGCGTTGGTTCCAAGTCCCTGCACGACGGCATGAGCGGAATCAGGATCATATCCGCATTGATACACCACTCACCGAGGCCGTCAGACAGTACGCCTGCTGTATCAACGACTTGAAAATCTGCGCCTTCGATCTCGCTGAAATCCTCCGGCTGTTCGTGCACCGCGCCGCCCTGTGGGTCGGTGGACACATATACGGTCTTGTATTCCCGGCGTTCCAAAGCAAAGGCAAGCTCGTCTGCGATCGTGGTTTTTCCAACGCCGCCCTTTTGGTTGATAATGAGAACTGTAAACATTTGATTCTTCCTTTCTTCGGTAAATTCGCAATCAATTGCGAATTTGGTTTTGCGTTCCGCCCGCCGGAGCTGTAGAATGTTCTCGATTCTCCTTTCTGTGGGCGGTTGTTCATAGTTAGAGGTTTGGCGGAATGGAGCAGTCTTTTTCGGTATTTTGGGGCTGCTCCAAACGTTTAATTTCCTTCTCTCGGATAATTTAGTCTTTAAATAGATACCAGCAATACTTTTCTGGAACCCAGCAGGAGTAATTCTGCGACGAGTAATTTTCAATATAGCCGCAAGCCTCACTTAATTTGATGCCTCTCTCCACAAGCCCTTCAACAAGCGCTAAGGTCAAATAAACACTGCGTTGCAAAATTTTTGATAGGTCATACATTGCGGCACTTTTTTCCCTATCGTTGCATTGATCTTTTCCTAACTGCTCAACCCAGGAATGTGCTCCCTTATGCAAATCTCTAAAGGAGTTAAAAAGCTTTAGGTCTTTATGTGTTAAAAGGATTGTAGGGGTACCAATGCATTCATATAAGTCAACGATTACTTTTGCCGAGTATTCACCAACACTCATTACACGCCCATGCCATCCTTCCATCACGTCATATACTTCATCACCTACATTTATTGGCTTTCCGTCCCAGCCAAGATTACGATTTCCCATGTTTACTCCTTTCATTAAAGAAAAGCGTTTTCGCCATGCTCCTTATATGCTTTGCACCAATCTTTAAGACGATTCCGGTTTTGAATTTGATATTTTTCCATCACCTCAACAACTCCCAGTCCATTTTGTCTATCGTGAACCGCCGCCAACTTAATTGTTGGCAGATAGTGTTTTCGACTTTCCTTAATTAGTCCTTCGGTTCCTAATGCGCGCCAAGTGTACGACCAGTCGCGAACCGTTTCTCGGTTTATGCCGAGTTCAGTGGATACTGCTTTATACCCGTAACCTTGAGCGAATAATTTTGCTGCTTCCAGCCTTTTTGAGTCTCCTTCTTTAGTTGTCATGGCGATTCTCCTTATTTTCCGTCCTGCAATTGATTCGATGAAGGTTTGGAGTACAGTTCCTTGACGAATTGAACCGCTTCTTCCTCGCTGCTAAATCTTTTCAAAAGCCATCGTGCAGCATGGCCTTCCATCCTTAGACATCCACAGGATTTCGTGTTTCCCCTCACAAGCGTGCGATAGCTGGCAAGATGCACATTTCCGCAATCGCACTGACACAACCATACAGTAGAACCGTTTCGTCTCAGCTCTGTAGGCTCTTGTGCAACCAGCCTTCCGAAACGCTTACCTGTAATATCTTTAATATTTCGACCATTCATTGCTCTTTTTCCTATTCACGTAGGATCCTTCCATCCTACCAAACTATCAACCTAACAAGCGGTATTGGGATATTCATATCATGATAGGATTATATCAATCTATCACGGTAGAATGATCGTAAAATGGGATTCTATTACGCTTCTCCACCATTTTTACATAATCCTATCAAGATATGTTCCCATCATGATAGGTTGCTATGATTCAACTACTTTCTGTTAATCTATTGTCTAAAAACTTACGTGGTCTATCATCGTAGAAACATATCATGATATAAAAATAGCTTGCTGCTCAACGCTCCCTTCCTTTGGCAAATTTTTCATGATTTAAGTGAAAGAAACAAAGGGAAAGGGGGTGAAAAAGAAATGATGCGTACAAAGCAGCAGGAACAGCTTGTAGAGCGGCAGTTTGACCATTTTTGCAGGACAGTCCTTGCCAACAAAAACCGCGACCTTATACGGCAGCGCAAGCGGTTACAACATCATGAGCCGTCTTTGTGTGTTCTGCCTTCAAGTGCGGAGCCGTTTGCCTGTGATGTGTACTTTACAGAAGAAGCTTGGATCAGTCTTGGAGATTATTCTATTCTCGTATGCAACACGTCATTAGCAGACGCGCTTCTTAGGATCGCACCGTCATTGTGCCGTATCATTGTGCTGTCGTATTATCTGTCACTATCGGACAGACAGATCGCAGAAGCATTGGATATGAAGCGTTCAACGGTTCAATATCAACGCAGCAAGGCATTATCACAGCTTCATAGCTTGTTATGTTCCTATCATGATAGCAGGGAGGGTTGAACATGGCGCGTAAAAAGCCGCTGCCTTATGCTGTTGTAACGCAGGCCGTCAAGGGCGATCCCGAAGCGATGGACAAAGTATTGACCCACTACAGGGGATTTATTCGCTGGCTGGCAAAACGAGATTATATGGATCGGGATAATGTGAGCAAGTCATACGTTGATGAATCCGTATATGCAGAGCTGGAATCACACCTGATGGAAAAGATACTGTTCGCGTTCGATTTGGACAAACAGACATAGGCAGAAAACGGAGAACCGGAAAGAATGGTCTTTCCGGTTCTTTTCAGCCATAGCCGCAGTCTGCAATAGTATAAGAAGAAAAAAAGATACAGAGCGCTAACTTTATCAGGTGTTTCGGGATATAAAGGACAGACGAAATAAACAGAAATGATGAAATGATAGGATGGAACAGGCAAAGCTGAAAAGGTTGGTTGACCATATCCCGCCGGATATACTGGCGAAACTGAAACGGCAGCAGCGGTACACAGTAAAGGAAAGGCGATAGAAATAAGCAGAAATTTTCGACGCCCCTGTGTGGTGTTGTACCTTGAAACTGAATATGGAGGACACTGGATGGCAAAAAGTAAAAGCGATACTTTTACACCTCTGACAGGGCAGGTCATACAAGCAGAGAACGGTACGCAGTATTTTGTATGTGGGAACAACCGTATAAAAATCTCCGAACACTTCGCCG
>CATYOF010000018.1 GCA_958410215.1 uncultured Cryptobacterium sp.
TAGATAGTTAACGATTCTAAAGACGACCTTTACACCACTTTTTGAGACGCGACCCCACTATCAAAACAGCTTCTCATACTCTATTGAGTAAAAATACTCAATATGTTGAGAATTCGAGCTTTTTAGTATTTAAGGAAGGCTTAGTCGACGCGTATGTCGAGAAAGCATAACCTGTACGAGTATTACAAAAACTGCTGGTTTTATATGTTACGAGTATCGCAAAAACCGCGCTTTTAACATTGAAAGTATTGCGAAATGTGTATATTTTGCTTGTCTCAAGTGTTGCGAAAACTGCACTTTTTCTTGTTTTTAGTGTTGCGATTTATGTCGTTTTTATCTTTACGGAACTCAGTTGCCTAGATAGTTGTAAGCAATGGCCGAAGTTTCTTCTCAGAAAGACACTTCAAATAGAGGAATGCTGGAGCTCAAGCCAATTTATTTAGCGCCCGTGATAATTGAGAATCTCTAATCCCAAACACAGCAATAAGACCCTAACCACGATAACGACAATCCGTATTGTCCCAGATGAAACAAAGGCGCTGTCTAGCTCTACTCTTCACTAGACTCATAGTCAAGGAATACTTCAACTACTGTCTTTTTTTATCTAGCGCTCTTCGTTATATGGTTTTCCAGTAACCTTTTATTTGTAAGTTGTGTTTCTGCAATAATTATTTTTTAGTCTTGCTCAGAATAATAATCATCGAGTTCATATGTGGTAACAGGCTTTATATGGAGCTCGTAACGCTCGATAAGCTTCACTAGATCTTGACCATTGATAAGCGTTACCGTACGAGACCCTTGAAGCGCTTTTGTTTTGGCATCTGGAGTAAAATAGCTTGTTGTAACGAAGATGCCATAGTCGGCATTTTCTGAGTCCATGACCCCTTTAAACTTATCAATATCGGGTCCGGAAACAGGCGAATTAGTAAACCGTTTGCATTGCATAACAACTTTTGAAGTTCTAAATTCATCAGATACGAATGTCCCATATCCGTCCATACCATGATCGCCGGACATTTTGACACCCTTCACGGGATCAAACTTCACTCCCATCTTTGAAAAGAGAAGACGCGAAAAGCTTTCGAACTTTTTAGGTGAGAACTGTTTTATCTTATCTAAAACATCGATCTTCCATTGATCTAGTACGTCTTCTACATCGTTTTTTTCTTCAGTAGTTTCTAAAGAGTCGTTCTTATCTGCTGTATCTTTAGTTTTGGAAGGTTTATTGTTGCTGTGCTTTGTTGCCCAAAATTTTTTTATTTGTTCTTGCTCTTTCTTATTTGGATATAAATCAATATTTACCAAACGACCTTTTTCCGTAAGAACAATATCCCCTTTGCGAGAATAGTTTTCTATATAACCTAAATGTAAAAGCTCCTGAATGCCGAAGTTAAAATCAAAGTTAAACGGTATGTATTGGTTTCCTTTTTTTGAAGTAATCGGTTCAAATACGTCTTCATAAGTAAGTTCGTTTGTGCTGTCATCGACGATTTGCTCTTTAATCTTTTGTCTATCAGCACTCCCACCAAGTTCTACAAGAGCGTGAAGGATAGGAGCTCCTACGTTCTGTCTTTTATACCCCTCCGCCATATCTAACACTCCTTATAAAAGTTTACATTCATTTTTAATAGTCTATCTTGACCAAGATAACCTTATTTCTTAGCAATAAGGTTATCTAAGAGCGTGCTTTCTCCAAGACAGGTCTCGGGCTAGAGGGTGTACCTATCTTGAAAGTATTGCGAACAGCGCACGCACTGTAATAGTAGCAACTAAAGGAAAGTACTTGGATGCGAAAAGGGAGTGACTATATTTCTGGGAAGTAATTAAAATCGCAGCCTAGAATACCTTCTTTTGATAGTTCTTCATGAGTTTGCAGGCGGTTTCTTTAACAGATAGCTCCAATACTTTGGCACGCTGCTCCTCAAATGCTGTGCGAGTGTCTGGTGTTTGCAATTCGTATACTAGGTCGAAATCAAAATGAAAGTTTTTCAAACGCGAAAGCTCTTCATATTGTCGATTACCCATAACAAGTTCAGCTTGTTCTAGCACATTTTGCGAAAAAGCACCCGGCATAGAAGCTAGCTGGTTCTTCATAAACTCTGGCGTAAGATCATCCGTTAATTCCTGGGCAAACAAGGAAAGATTATTGTCATAAATTGGAGCAAAGCCCTTAATTTTGCCTGAGTGGTTATCGCGCAGTATTCCATAATTACCTAAATGTCTATCCTTATTCGCAATCACTGCATCAAACACCAGCATAGATTTGAACGATTCCAGCGCTTCTTTACTTATACATTCAAAATATTTCATTGCGCGCATAAGATTCATTGAAGCAAACCGCGAAGCCGACAAAGCGTAGCCAAACTGGACAAAAGAAGTGTCAGCATCATTCATAAGAGGGCAGGTCGAGCATAATTCGTCGTGCCAAACTTCAAGCGAATAGCTTACATGATTAAGCCCCATAGCCTCTGCTACCTGCGATGCTAAATATTCAGAATAAGGCTCTTTACCTGTATTTGATGCTCTCCAGGCACTACCAGCTTTGTAAAGCACCAGTTGTCCATTAATGTTTCGCCATGCTTTAGGAAAGGTTCCTGCAACAGAAAGCTCACTTGGAATGTTGCTGTGTATGGCGTTCTGGGGACTAACACCAGTTAAAGAAATGAGCTGTAACGTGGTATCTAAATCATTATCAAAAAGATTGTATGCTGAAAAAGATAGGGTATCGCTTTCTGGAACAATCGAATAAGAATCGTTAACTGACACCCCTCGCGTTACATCGATAATGTCTTTAGAACGAGAAACGTTTAATCCGAAAGGCTTTAGTATTTCTTCAATATAAGCTCGATTACGCGGAATCGTTCTTGTGTCAAGAAATCGCTGTAACTCATAATCGCTTCTCTCTGCAAGCATATTGAGTGGAAGAAGAAATTCATTGCCGGGCACTACCTGGAGCTCACAAGCTTCGGTTTCACCAAATTCGTTAGTATGGTATTCGAAGGTTGCAATAACCTGATCGTATAACTTCAAATGGTATGTTTCTATTTTAACCATCTGCCCGCCACCACATAATTCTTCTTGATAATCGGGAAAACTTTTGACGAAACCAGAAGTATCATAATATGAAAAAGCAGGCCGACCGATTCATCGATTGACCTGCTGAAACATTTGGTCGCGGGGGCTGGATTTGAACCAACGACCTCCGGGTTATGAGCCCGGCGAGCTACCAGACTGCTCCACCCCGCACTATCTGGTTGCGCCCTAAGCGCAATAATTCAGTATATATATTTGAATTTTTTACGCAACAGAAACAATCACGTATTCACAGATTGCACACAATAGCAGGATTAACTGTTAACTTCGCTTTATTTCCAATCCTAACCAAACACTTAGGAAGGCTCTTCCTTTAGCCAGATTTTTTACTTGGCTGATCTTGGCCGATACTCGTTCAAGCTCGTTACTTTGCTGATCATGTTTAGCTACATAACTTCTGCTGTTTCTTAAGGCCTTCCTTAAACTTCTGCAACAGTTCGTCCCCTTCATAGCCTGCATCAATCAACTCTTGCAAAAGAGCGACCGATTGTTGTTCGTCACGCACTTCTACCGTCGTAAATTCCTGCTCTTGATTCAATTCATCCATAAAAGCATATTCCACTGTTTCAGGATCGGTGCATCTAATTTGACTAATATCATCCGAAAGGAATGTTCGCTGCAGGTATTCACCAAAATAGGGAATTTCAAAAGAAACCGAACCCCTACCTGCAGGAGCAATAATTTTCGCCGTTATTAAACTTGCTCTATACTTATTTGCCCAACTGATACTTTTCCCAACCCTTTTGGCTATATCAGCTACTTTGGAAATTCCTTCATCAATCGCCATTGCTCGCACAAATTCTTGCTGCGCATCGGTAAGTCCCTTGTAAGCTGGAGCACATACCGCTTCGCCAAAAGCAACTTTAGAATCAGCAACGCCTTGTTCTATATCGAAAGCTTCAATTTCCTTCGAACCTCTACGCCAAGCAGACTGCCACATGTAATAGCCAATAAGCTGAACCATGTAAGGATAGCCTTGCGCGAACTTTGCCGCTTGCAATGCATTATCAAAGCTGATCATTAAACCAGAATCGCTTACTGCCTGCACATAAGCATATGCTACTTCTCTTAAGTGAACTGGCTTCAAATCCTGACGCTGACTGCGCCGCAAAAAAGTAAGAACATTGTCGTTTACCAGCTCGTCAACCATCGAAGGCAAGCCCGCAAAAATAAACGCGATTCCCTTCTTCTCGTTATCCGGCACATCTTTCATGTCTTCGTTGCGGATAATATGCTGAACGGTTGTTGCTAATGCAACCATATCTTCACGCGAAGCCGCTTGAGCTTCATCTATAGCAAAAAGAACGCCCTTTCCTTTTCCTACCTTCTTTAAACGCTCTTCAATAGCTTCGTGTAAAGCAAGAGCAATGTTTTCTTTTCCTTGAATGTTTTTAGGCTGTGACTTAGAAAAACCAACACTTCCCAGCTGCAGCGAAGCAACTCCAGAAATTGAAAGTGCTGGATTAAATTCCGCATAGGTATTTCTATCTTTATTTTCAGATAATTCTGCTATAAGACGACTGCATAACCCAGCCGATGCAGTTTCTGATATTACAAACCAACCTTGGTTTCTTGCCAGTTTACTTAGCTCAGTAAGCATGACCGTCTTACCAAAACCACGTTGACCAGTAATAAGCATAAGTCGCCCTGGGGCTCCGGCACCGTTTTCCAGTGCCTCCGAAAAATCGCTCACAATGGATTCGCGACCAATTAGAACGGGTGGCATTTTTCCAGCAGTAGGTTTAAAAGGATTCATGATAGTGCCTTTCAGTTACACACTATTTGTGCAGTTCTACACTATCTTATACCATTTTCTACTGTTTTATACTCTTTTATACTGTTTTACACTGTTGTGCACCGTGCGGACAGCTCTACTTCCCAGAAACCAGCCCGAATGCTGCTTCGCCATCTTCCAAATACATGCCAACCCATTCCTTTACGCGATGCCTGTTCGGGATGTGATACTTCTGCATAACCTCAACAACACCCATGCCGTCAATGCGATCACGCGCCACAGCCACCTTTACTTCCGGCGCATAGGTTATGCGCTCGCCTGTATGACTGGTCAGAAACTCTTCGGTGCCCAACGCGCGCCATGTGTACGACCAATCGCGCACGGTTTCGCGGTTCACTCCCAATTCGGATGAAACCGCTTTATATCCCAAGCCTTTTTCAAACAGCTCGGCTGCTTTTTGTCGAAGATTCTTGCTCCAGTTCATAATAAGCCCCTCAATACAGCAAGGGAGCTCGAGCGCTTTATCTCGAACTCCCTTGAACCTAAAACCTTCCCGCGCTTCCTAGAAGGCTTAAGGCTTTACAAGAAATATCCCGGCTCCGACGAGGCTTAATCCTGTACCTGTTCGGAGCTGGGATTGGTATTAATTAGCGTGCGTGACGACCGCGTGGACGACGCATTCTACGGAATGCATAGGCTGCTCCGCCTACTGCCGCTGCCACCAACGCTGCAATAGCGGCGAAGATTCCACCGGTGAAGTCACCCGTCTTAGCCATACCGAACAGGCCGCCGTCTTCGCCGTCACCACCCTGCTCGGGTTCTGCAGGTGCGGTGTAGGTGTTCACGAACAGAGGAGCACTGCCATTTTCGGTATCGTAGCTAACTTCGGCATTTAAATTGCCTTTGCTGTTGTCGGTCACTTCAACCGTTACGTTGTAGACCGATTCATCGTAGGTAACACCGTTGTTCTGAATACCTTCCGTATTAGGATCGGTATCTTCAGGTGCAACCTCGGTGATGGTGTAGTTATAGGTGCCTGCCTGATCATAGGTGATGGTGTCGAAGGTTACCGCACCGTCTTCTTCATTGGTTGCAGTGCTTACTTCGTTACCGTCGGCGTCAGCCAACTTGAAGGTGAATTCACCTGCCAAAAGATCGCGACCCTTAATGAGCTTGCCGGTACCCAGCGATACGCTGGTGGGTTGAGCTGTGTAGGTGTTGTTGAAGGTAATGCCATTATCCAGTGGATTACCTGCTACGTCTGCAAAGCTCCACTCTACCTTCAAGGTGCCATCACCATTGTCGGTTACGTTTGCCGTTGCCTTGTATTGAGCGTTGTCGTATTCAACTCCACCAAGACCATTGTTGGTCTCGCAAATGGTGTAAGTAAACTCTCCAGGTTCAGTGAACTTCACTGTCTCGAATTCAACAACTCCTTCAGCGTTATTGCTGCCGTTTGCCACAACCTTGTTTGTTGCATCGTCTATCAACTCGAAGCTAAATTCATCATCAGTAAGGTCACGTCCTGTGAGGTTCTTGTTGATAGCAATACCACCTTCACCTGTTGGCGAAGATTCCACTGGATCAACCGAATAGGTGTTGGTGAAGCTAAACTTCGCGCCTTCTTCAGGGTTGCTTACTGCAGAAATAGTGCCATCACCGTTGTCCGTAACCGTTACCGTAAAGGTCTTGGACTCTTGTTTGTCATTATCCACGCCTTCGACAGTACCGGACTCCGTCACCGTATAAGTGAAGGTCTTGGTACGTTCCGCAGACTGAACATCGATGTCGGCTTCGTTTGCAGTAGCACCGGATTCTGCAGTCACCTCATCGGTGGCTGCCTCATCGGTGGCCTCGCCTGTTACAACATCGTCGCTTCCCTGTGCGTTGGTTTCGTTTGTTGCTGCATCTTCCTGTGCACCTGTATCTCCGAATACATTTTCCATGGTGTAGGTAATGTCACCGAAGGTTACGTTGCCTGCAGCATCGTTGGTTGCTGTAGTCGTATCAGGCATCGGAGCCTTATTGCCTTCTTCATCTTCACCAGTCAGCGTAAAGGTGTACTTACCTGTAATATCCGGTTTGTTGTTACCTGACTGAACATCCAGGATCTTCTTACCTGCGACATTCAGCGTTGCCTTACCAGTATCACCTTCGCCATAAGCGTTACGGAAGGTGAGACCGTCGCTGCCATCAGGATAAGCCACTGCGATACCTAGCGTACCGTCGCCGTTATCCGTTACCGTCACGGTGATGACGAACGATCCAGCAATTGCCGTTACGCCGTCATCAAATTTGCTCTGATCCTCCGCTACTTCGTACTGGTAGGTAAAGGTGTTCTTGCCATCTACCACACTCGGAGTTGCCAGGCCGTTGTCCACATCTTCAATCATCTGATCAATGCTGTAGTCGATAGGCTCAAAGTTGATGGTGCCGTCAGCATTGTTCGTGCCAGTAGCAACAACCTTATTAGGATCAGCTACGTTGGTCACATTGAATGTGAACTCACCATCCGTCATTGGGCGATTGGTGAGCGTCTTGGTGGCGTTGATCTTAACGTCGCCGTTGCCGCCCAACTCGCCCGTTGCCTTATAAGTATTGGTAAACGGAACAATTGCCGTCGGGTCCTCGGTCTGCTCATCATTGTCGTAGACGTAAGACTGGCTGTAGCCAGCGCCATCGGTCACCGTTGTGGTTACCTTGATACCACCCTGACCGTCGTCAGCCGTAGTGATAGTTACCGTGTACTTCGTCTGGTCGTAGTCGACAGAGTCATCAGTATCAGGGACTTCCTCGACCGTGTAGGTATAGGTGTCGTCAGCGTCATCCTGTGTGAACTTGGCTTCTGCGCCAGCGTCAATTACTGCAACTTCCGCATGGGATGCATTGTCATCGCCAATGGTTGCGCCCGGCTTAGTAGTAAAGGTTTCCCCTGCTGCATCAATATCAAGCTTATCGGCAGATGCTTGATCAGTCGGGGTTACCTTGAAGCTGAACTCACGCATGTCAGCGTTCTCGAAAGTCTTAACGATTTCAAGTCCGCCACCTGCTGCAAAGTCAAGCTCGCTTGCATACTCATTGGTAAATACATTGTTCGTAATCGTCACAGCTGCGGTCATTGTGCCGTCGTTGTTGTCGGTCACAGTAATGGTTACCGTAGCCTCGTTGTCCGTGTCATACGTAATGCCAGCGTTGTCGCCTTCAACTTCGGTCACCTTGTAAACATAAGTACCTTCAGTGTCGAACGTAATGCTGCCGAAGCCGAAAGTCACTTGGTCGTTACCCTCAGCGTCTTTGCCGTTGGCGGCGTCCACGTCTACCTGAGTCTCAGCAGGCATCGGCATGTCGTCCACTTCGATACCAGCCGTGTTGGAAACAGGAGCAATCTGGAATGTGAACGTATCGCCGTCCCATGCCTTGCCCTTAAGCACCTTGGTCAGCTGCGCGCCATCCTCGGCCGTACCAGTGTCGCCCGTGGTATCACCAGCATCATAAGTGTTGGTGAAGATAGCGTCGCCCTCGAACTGACCAGTCTGCTCGTTATAAGGGGCCTCGCCGCCTGTAGCAACACGCACGGCCTCAATATACGTACCGGGCTGCTGCGTATCCTCGACCTGCTCACTCGTCACCTTGGCGGTCAGGTACTTCGTAGATCCGTCGTAGGTCACACCGTTCTTACTCCAGCCAGCAGTGGCCTTCTGCTCATCGTTTGCCTGAGCGTAGGTAATGCCTTCGTATGCCGCGTTAGTTGCGTCATTGGGAATAACCTCGGTTACGGCATAGCGATAGGTGTAGCCAACGTTTTCATTCTTGAAAGTGACGTTGTCAAAGATAACGTCACCACGAACGATATTGCCCTTGTCGACCGCAGGCGCAGGGGCCTTCTCAGCCACCTCACCGTCCATGGACCAATTGTTAGACTGCGCATCGGAGTCGTCGTTCGTCATCCAACCAGCGAACTCCATGTGGAACATGAACTCGTTGTCGGCCATCGGGGTAGCGCGGTCCTCAAGTACCTTGGCAACGTTGAAGCTCACGCCAATCTGCTCGGTAGAGTAGGTATTAGTGAATGTGATGCCTTGATCGCCCGCAATGTCTGTGAACTGACCAGAACCCGCAGTCGGACGAGACGAGAAGCTGCTGCTCTCCACGACCAAATTGCCATTGCCGTCATCCTTGACGACTACAGTCAGGCGGTACTGCGTCTGATCATAGGTCACACCAAGGATGCCAGAACCAGGCTTCGAGGCATTGGGATTGGTCTCAGCGATGAGGTAACGATAGGTACCAGGCTGCGTGTAAGTGAACACGTCATCAGCGTCGGGAACCACGTCACCGCCAGGATAACGCTCGTCCGTAAAGGTGAACTGAGCAGAGTTATCGCTCACCCACGAACCATCGTTTGCTAGAGGCTCAATGGTATCGCTCGTCTTGTCGGGCATGGTAGCTTCTACCACTCCGTTAGCCATCTGCTCGCCATTAGCATCAGTACCTCGAGCAGCCGTCATGGTGAAGGTGAAGGTATCGCCCTGCTCCCAGTTACGACCATCGAGCACCTTGTTGCCTTGCAGTTGGAAGTATGCTGCACGGAACATAGCGGGCTGAACGTTGTAAGTGTTATTGAAGGTCAGGTCGTCGCTGCCTTCGTCCACGGAAGCCGCAAGCGTGCCGTCGCCGTTATCTTCCACGTTAACGGTCACAGTCTTGGCGGAGGTGTCGTAGGTGATGCCAGCATTCTGCACACCCTCGGTATCAGGATCGTCGTCCTGAGGCACGATCTCGCGCACGATGAACTTGTAAGTGCCGTCCTCAGTGAACGTGATGTCGCCGAAGGATGCCTGATGTGTGTCGGTATCCGTGATGGTGATACCAGCTGCATCAGCAGTACCAGCATTGTCGGGCAGCCTGATCCAGCCGTTATCCATAGCGGTCTTTGTGTCCGCATCGCCCATGTCAGCCTCAAGGTAGAAGCCGAAGCTGTCGTCGGGCGTCCACGGATCGCCGAGGTTGCTCGTGTAGTTCTTGGTCACCGTCAAGTTGCCGTTGGCATCGCCTTCGAGCGAACCTGAAGCGCTGTAGCTATTGGTGAACTGCGCAACGTCGGCCACGGTATCATCGTTGGTATCCACGCCCTTGTCGCCATACACGACCTCGGCCTCAAGCTGGCCTTCGCCGTTGTCGGTAACCTTGACGGTCACCTTCGCGGTACCGGTGTCATACGTCCAACCAGCGGGATCGTCAGCGCCATCATGAGCCTCGACCTCGGTGATGTTGAATTGGAACTCTCCGGCAGCACTGAACTGAATGCCGCCGAAGGAAGCAGTATGGTTATCTCCATCGGAGAAGTCGTCGGTGATCGCAGTTAGACCGTCATAGTTCTGGTCGACAGCCTTCACCGTGGACCAGTGAGCCACAGACTCCTCGTTGCTCTGGTCAAAATCAGCAGGCTCAAGCTTGAATCTGAAATCTGCATCCGTGTTATGACCCGTCACGTTCTTCTGAACCGTGATCCGCTGTTCAGCATCGTCGCCACCCACGATTACCGGGTTGGCCTCGTAGGAGTTGGTGATCTCAACGGGGCTGCCTATCACAGATTGGATATAGAGATTACCGTCGTAGGCGTTGTCCCCATTAAGGTCGGTTACCACAACCGTAACCGTATGCGTGTCGGTCGTGCCGTCGCCGTCAGCGTCGTCGAACGTCCAACCAGCATCTTCATCAGGCTGATTCTCCTGCACCGTGAAGGTGTAAGTGCCAGGCGCGGTGAACTCAAGGTTGCCGAACGTCTTAGTCTGGGATTCACCGTTCTTGATGGTTCCACCGGTGTTCACCGTAAGCTGGTTATTGTCGTCAAGACCCCCGATGTTACCGATGTTGTCGCCAGTCGCCGTCAGCGTGAAGGTATAGTCCGTCGCGGAATCCGCGCCCTCAACCTTCTTCGTCACTTGAATCTGGTTCGTGGCGCCCTCACCCACCGTGGCAGGCGTTGGGTTGTAATCGTTTACAAAACCGAAGGTCGGAATTGCATAGTCATCGGCATCGGAGTTCGCAGCGTCTACCACAACCTCGCTCGCCTCGGTGCCGTCCGAATTCTTGACCTTTGTCACTGTGGTCACGGTGTGCATGGTGCTGTCGCCGTTATCTACCACCTGGATGTCTACGCGGTACTGACTCTGGTCGTATGTCACATTCGGAAGCTTGTCCCCGTCGACAGGAATCGTCTCCGAAACGATATAGCTGAACATCTTGCCCGCATCGCCCTCGTCGAAGCTCACGTTTTGAAGTTTCGCCATGGTGGCGGTGGTGTCCTCGGCCGCAGCGGTGTTCTGGAAGCTCTTGTCAGCTTCCGCCAGCTTGGTGTTGGCCTCGTCAGCCTTCACCGTATCGGAATCTGCACCAGCAATCGTGAAGCTAAACTCGTTGTTGTCCATCGGACGGTCAAGCATCTGCTTCGTCACGTTGATGCCGCCCTTGCCCTCGGCACCGTAGTTCATGGACGCCTCGTAGCTATTGACGAACAGCGCTTTATTCGTGGTGTCAGTGTGCCTGTCGTTGCTGTAGGTCACCTCGGCCTTAAGCTTACCGTCATGATTGTCGGATACCTTAACCGTCACCGTAGCGATGTTGGGGTCATAGGTCATTCCGGAACCATCGGCAGTCTCAGTACCATGATCATCGGCGACCTCATTCACTGTGAACTTATAGGTGCCCACCTGAGAGAACGTCAGGTTGCTGAAGTCGAAGTCAGCAGAGCCGTCGCGCATGTCGTTCTTGACGACCGTCACCGTCTCAGGCTGGTCGAGCACGGTCACGAAACCGCCACCGCTTGTAGCCGGACCGTCCGTCTGAGTCAGCTGGAAGTAGAACGTCTCGTCATCCAGTATGTCGCGACCATCAAGAGTCTTGGTGCCCTGAATCGGGGCCACGCCATTGGCGCCGAGCGTCACATCAGTCGGGTCGTAGGTATTGGTGAATACAAGATTCTCGGGCGCAATATCGGGCGTCGCCACAATATGCGTGCCCTCGGCATCGGTGGCCTCCTCCACCTTCACCTTGACGGTGTACTCATTCGTATCGTACGTCATGCCAGCCTCGGCCTGCCCGCTCTTGTTCTGGGCAAGCTCGGTCACCTTGTATTCATAGGTGCGATTGATGTCGTCACCGCTATAGGTAATGGTTCCGAAAGTGAAGTCATAACCTGTGTTGTATACGGTCTTGGAGTGAGTATCCTCATCGGAACCTGCAGGCAGCGGAACCTCGTCCGCACCGTAGGTGTACGGGTTAGTCTGCTGGTTGTCCGTATCGTAGCCGCCCAGCGCCTCAATCTTGAAGGTGAACTTGTCGACATTGATGGGGTTGTCACCCGTGGTGTCAGTATAGTCCTTGGTGCCATCAATGTTGGTGGTGCCACCGTCAGCATCGTACTTGTTGACGAACGTCACCGTATCGCCCTGAACCGCGACGACAGGATCATTCTCCACACCGTCATCATTGGTACGCTGTTCGATGGCAACGTTGGAGACCTCAAGGTTACCCGTGCCGTTATCCGTCACCGTGACAACCACGCGATAGATAGCACCCGAATAGTCGATGCCCGCAATGGGGTTAATGTCGTTGTCCTCGGTAATGTTGTAGCGATACTCGCCCGGAGCCGTAAAGGTAATGTCGCCAAAGGAGGCCGTGTAATCCATGGTCTGGCTATTCACCGTGATGGTAGTGTCGGCAGGTTCGGGCGTAGTGATGCCAGACCCAGCCGTGTTGCCCAGGCCGTCAATCTCAAACGTGAATTCGTCAGAGTCGCGCCAATCGCGGCCCTGCAAGTCCTTCTTGACCTTGAGCGTCGTGTTGGTGCTTAGGTTCACGTCCGCAGCCTTGTAGGTGTTCGTGAAGGTAGTGGAGACGTTGCCGCCGCCCACGATCGCGCCAGATACGGAGCCATCAGTCGTGTTGTCGTTGCCCTCAGCCGTGGAATCATCCACCGTAGTAAAGCCGTTCTGGTTTGCGCCTTGCTCCATTACGGTAAATTGCGCACCTGCCGGCAGGTCTTCAATCTTCACGGACTGACCACCGTTGATGGTGATGGCTCCGCCATTCTTCACAGTACCAGCCTGATCGGACGCGCCGTCAATACAGTACGGATACTCGCCCGTAAGCGCCGTACCTTCTCTGTCGGTCAGGTTAACCGTGAATGTGAAGCTATTCTTACTCTGTTGGGTCTCGGTGGAAGCATTGCCCCAGTCGACCGCTTTCTTGATCTCGAGTGAACCAGGCATGTCAAACGACAGCTTGCCGTTGTTGCCAAGGTACTGGGTCACGTCGTCACCCACCCATGCGGGGTTGAGAGCATTGGCTGCCGTGCCAGTAATGTTGTCGGTTTTCGCGGAAGTCATCGTCGCGGGGCGATCGGAACGCGGAGTGTTGGCAGGGATGTAGTAATAGCCATCACGGCCACCCGTGTTATCCATAGCATTCCACTCGGCCGTGTCACGGTTAACCGCTACGCCCGTGGAGCGCTCCTCAGCGCCGCCGTTAGCAGTCTGCACCCAGTAGGTGTCTTTCCAATAGAGAGTGTCAGCGCGGCCGATATTCCACTGAGTCGCCTCGGTCTCGCAGTCCTGATCGATGTACAGAGTCGTGTCCTGCGTGTAGTAATAGAACTTGTTGCCGGCGTTCGGAGAGAAGGTTGCGGTAGTGAAGCCGTCAGCTGAACCTGCCGCATAATTGTTGCTATAAAAGTCAACCGTTTTGCCGTCAGCAGACTTCTGGGATGCCATGATAGCGGCGTAATCGTCGGAAGTCGGATTGCTAAGAGCCTTCTTTGCATCGTCCTTGAGGCTCACGCCATAGAAAAGGCGCACGGGGTAAGCCTGCGATACCGTCATAGTGTTGTTGTCGGTATCTACGTCGTAGTGACGCATGGGCAGCAGCGACGCGGGGAGCATTACCGTCACCTTGTCGCCCGTGGCAAGATCATTGCTACGCTCGACGGTCACCGTAATAGCGGAGAGGTCAGCGGCGCCATACACAGCGTTGCCACTCACGGTGCCCGAGAAGTGGTAGGTGTCGATGTTGTTGTCGGTGGTCTTTTCAGTGCTGGTGAAAATTTGGTCACCGTACGCGAGCTGCATCTTATCCGCGCCCGCACCGGTGCCCGTCACCTGCATGTAGTTGCCCAGCTGATCCTCGAACGTGAGCAAACCAGGCTGAGTGTTGCCTTGCTGGCTGTTCTCCTCGATAGGCGAGCCAGAGTTTACATCCTCCGTGGATTCATCGAAGATGTCCTGGAAGACCTCATCGAGTTCGCCCGCATCAGCAGCCGTCTTGTAGTAGTCGCTCTCGGGTGTTCGCTGCCCAAGCTGATTTCTGCTCCACTCGGTTGCGTTAGGGTAGTTACTCGACATAGCGTGCATAAGCACATTAGCCATCGAGGTACCGTTCTGGGCCGGATCGGCCGCGGGGTTAGCGCCATCAAAAATGCCAATGGTGTAGATAGTGGCGTTCTGGCCGTGCTTCAGGTTGTATGCATTAGTAACAGCGGGATAGCCGTTACTCTCAGGATCAGGCTCGCCATCAGTGAAGAAGATGACGACCTTCTTGGCACCCTCTCGCGACTGAAGGAACGCATCGCTCGCGGATTCCATTGCTGCACCAGGATTCGTGCCACCGTTCGCCTGGAGATCATTAATAGTTTGCTTGAGACTATCTACACCAGTGTCTTCGCATACAGTAAGACGGTCCTCGACGCTTGCATTGCTCGAAAAGACAACCGTACCGATTTGTATCTTATTGTTCTCATTCGAGACGGTACCGTTCATTTCTGCCGTTTGATCAATGAAATCATTTACGGCGTCCTGAAGGGCATTTTTGCGTATCTGATAAACATCGGTTTGATTGGGGTTTACTGATTCCCACCTTTGAAAAATGAGACCAGTATAGTACCCCCATTGGCCACGATCCTGGTCATAGTAAATCTCCTGATAGCTTGTACCTAAAATCCCATAGTTCTGCTCAATTACATACGTCTTACTCGTGTCGAGCTCACTAGAGCTCAAAGGTTCGCCAAACGAATACGCCATCGAGCCGGAATCGTCCAGCACCAGCACAATATCGAGCGGCTTACCCGTCTGGACCGTTTCTTTGAGGTTCGATGTCGAAGACAGAGCAGATAAACCAACCAAAAAGTCAGAGTTACCCTGGCCGACAGTTTGCCCGTTCAGGCCGCCAGCGTCGTCACTTGTAAACGTGTAGCCCTCATTAAATACACTCTTGTCGGTCCAGATGCGGCCAACATTCTGCGTGGACGGGCTGCCGTCGGGACGAGTATACTGCGTCCAATCATTCGTGGTATCAGGGTCGATCTTTGTATCACCTGTTAGCTCTGCAGCCCCAGCTGGCATAGCTAACGAAACTGCCAAGATTACCGCGAGTAACGCGGTTAATACAGCGCCAACTTTTCCCGCATTATTGCGTGTAAAAGTTCTTACTGCAGCACCTACTTGCTTAGAAGTGCCCCCCCCCCGTGAGGTTATCGCGGGCTACTGCAAAAGCGGAAGCATGTTTTCCGAGCTTCGCTTTTTCGTGCCCACCCTGGATTAGACGGGAGCTACTCATCCCCGATGAGCGACGACCCTTAAACGACATACCAACAACCTTTCCTATACGAAAACCTTAATAAAGTTTAGGTAACCAAAAGAACTGCTTTGTATTTGTGATATTTCCCTCAGACATTCCGCATTTTGGGCGCAATTGTCCAATCACAATACGGATTCAATATTAACAGCTTTGGTTCAAAAAGTTTTCAAGATAATTGTGTTTTTTCGTGCGAAAGGTAGTTTTATCAGGGTTTTTCTGCTCTGAGAGTGTCCTTTTCTTTGTACCCCCCCCCCCGAAATATTTCCAATTTGACTGCAAATTTTTATGTTTGCCTCTGCAAGAACACACTTACTTTGCATCTATTCAAACAAAAAAAGGCTGCAAAAACATAACGCCTGATTGCCTACGTATTTGCATCTTTTCGAAAGCAATTTCTTCTCAAATTGCATCTATTTGCCGTCTTATGCGTTAATCGATCAGTAGCACCCAGTTTCACTTCTATAAGACCATATTTCCCGAGCGGAGCATGTTTTTATCAAAAATACCAATTACAGTATTTGGCCCGTTTTTACTACAGTAGTTGGCAACTTTTACTGATCAGATTTCGTAGACCCCATACAAAAAAGCGCCCCTTGGGGCGCTTTGCTCTGTTTACTCTACTAATACGTATTTAGAACAATATGAATATTTTCGCTAGCACATAACCTATAATGCCGCATCCCGGGAAGGTAAGCACCCACGCAAGCACCATGTTGCCCGCCTTGCCCCACTTCACGTTACTTAAGCGCTTCGATGCGCCCACACCCATAATGGCGGTGGTTTTCGTGTGCGTGGTAGATACCGGCATACCGGTACCGTTAGCCAAACCGATACAGAAAATAGCAGAAAGACAGGCGGCAAACCCTTGATAGGGTTCCATCTTTACCATATCCATGCCAACGCTTTTGATAATCCTCTTGCCACCAATAGCAGTACCCAGGCCCATAGTTGCCGCACATAACAGTACCAGCCACAACGGGAAGTTAACATCGCCCGTTTCAGTGCCCATTCCCATACACAGCATAATGCCCATCATGCTAACCGACAAAAACTTCTGGCCGTCCTGAGCGCCATGCATCACCGCAACGCCCGCACCAGAAATAATCTGTGCCCAATGCCAGAAATTTGCCGACTTTCGGCGATTGATTCCTCGTGCTAAAAATTCAATAAGCTTGGTAAATAACCAGCCGCAGAAAAAGCCTAAACCGGTTGAAATTACCAAGCCGTATAAAACTTTTACCCATTCATCAGGATTAACACCGCCGATACCATTTTGCAATGCAATAGCAGCACCCGTAATACCAGCAATCAATGAATGACTCTGGGAAGAAGGAATACCAAATACCCAGGTAATGACGCCCCAAGCGATAACCGCTATCATTGCGGCCGCTAGCGCAAGCAACGCCGCTTCGTTATCTCCCCCGAAATTCGCCATAGTGAAAATGGTTTTTGCTACCGCGGCACCAATCGTGGTAACCGCAAGCAACCCAATAAAGTTGCATATTGCTGCCATCACAATAGCAGCGCCGGGAGACATGCTTCGTGTGCCTACCACAGTCGCAATTGCGTTTGGTGCATCGGTTGCACCATTTACTACCGTAGCCCCCAACGTAAGCAGCAGCACAATTACCAAAACCGGACTGCTTGTTAACGCCGTTAGAAAAGCACCGAACTCAATCACTGTTTGTGTCCTTCACGCAAGGTTTACTTCTAGTGCGGCAGATTCTGCAAAACAATGGCACCGGGGGATGCACCTTTATGTAATTTGCGGAGGGAATTGCACGAAAACCCTTTTTGCCTGCAATACGTAATGATACGAGAACAAACACGAATTATTTAGCAAAGTTGCAACATTATTTTACGATTTTGCAATATTCGACTCGCGTGTACTAATTAATACGATTTTGAAGCTGCTGTTGTTCAATTAAGGGTCGATTTTCAAAATATCTTTCTATATGACATTTGAGTCTCATAGGCAATCTATGTGTGCTTGATATGCAATCAATGTGCTTTTCTTGGTTCTTTTTTATGCACTTTCTAGTGCTTATTTTTCTCTTTCCTGTGAGTTTTCTTTGGCACGATGAAAACAGAAAAACGAAGCTTTTTCTCTATTGAGTAAATAGAAATTATCATATATGATAATGATGTACAGAAGATGTTCACCATTAATTACTATGCAGATACCCAGGGGAACAAACCTGTTGAAACATTTATTGATAATTTAGATGCCAAAACAAAGACGAAAGTATTCGGGCATCTTGAATTACTAGAAACCTATGGAAACCAGCTAGGAATGCCCTTTTCAAAACATCTTATGGATGGAATATTTGAGCTTAGAATTACTCAGAAAGGTATGGCTATTCGGATTTTTTATTTCTTTTCCGGTAACGCTGAAATCATTCTTACCCATGGCTTCAAAAAGAAAAGTCAAAAAACTCCTCGACGAGAAATAGAAAAAGCAACCCGGCTGCGAAAAGATTGGATGACAAGAAATGAGCGACTTTAGAAAACATCTTGAATCTTCTCTAGAAGATCCTCTTTTTAAAAACGAATGGGAAAACAACTCCGTCGAACGTGAAGTAATGAAGCAGATAGTTGAAGCCCGGATCGCTAAAGGAATGACTCAACAAGATCTTGCTAAAAAATGCGGAATGAAAGCATCTAACCTATGTCGCCTCGAAAATGGAAACGGCAATCCGTCCATTGCGACACTCAACAAAATCGCCCAAGGACTTGATATGAAACTTAGGATAAGTTTCGAATAGCGAATAGACCAAACTCCTACAAAACCACGGGACAAACTATAAAGTCTGCCCCGCAAAATAGAAACTTATTAATCTTATATGCCACGCCCGAATCTACTCTTTGGTAATGGTTACTTCATCCACCAAAACTGACTGCAAATATTCCTTATCTAACACACAACCCAATCCTGCAGGATGATCCACCGTATTCAGCACCAATTCACCTTCTTGCAGCTCGAGCGGCGGTATGGCGGTGTCGTGGCTAAAGTATTCCGAATAGTCTGAAACATCAGCCGGCAAGTCCATGCCGGGCAAGGTTGCAAAGGCTGCGTGCATACGCTTCGAAACGCCCGTATCGAACATGCCGCCCATCCAGATAGCTTTACCCTGCTCGCGCGCCCATGCATAAAAATCTAAGGTAGGTTGAATGCCGCCAAATTTCGCTACCTTGAGCGCATAACACTTTAGGTTTTCGAAATCCATGGCTTCTTCCATATCCTGCGCGGTTACAACCGATTCGTCCAAACATACCGGCGTTGCAATATGCTCCTGCAAATCAGACAAGCGTGCAAACAAATCAGTATCACCGTTGCGAGGAACAAAATGTGGATTATAAGGTTCTTCGATACAAGCAATGTTGAATTCGTCCAGTTTGCACAAGGTGTCTAAATTTGATTCGTCGAAAGACTGGTTGGCGTCCAGCATAATAGCTAAATCGGGGTAGGCACGACGCACCGCCTCAACGCACCCCAAAACCGTATCGGGCGTAACCTTTAGCTTTACGCGCGTATAACCAACACGCACTGCATTGTCTACCTTGGCAAGCACCTCTTCAGGAGTACCCAAACCAATTACCACACCGCCCAGAATTTTTTCTTGGTTAGAACCACCAATCAACTTCGAAAGCGGTTTGCCTACAGTTTTGCCGTACAAATCCCACAGTGCAGGCTCCACCGCCGCTTTTGCCATGGGGTAACGCGCTAGTCCGGGAAACGTGGCGAAGGAACGCGACACCTGAGAGGGGTGCACATAGCGCTCGCCCAGCACAATGGGTGCAATTTCATCACGCACAACCCTGAAGTCTTCTTCAATAGTTTCAGGCAAATACCAATTGGTTTTAAACGACACGCATTCGCCAATACCAATACGTCCGGCCCAGTCTTCCACTTCCACAAAGAACGATTCTCGCTCGTCAACCACGGTCTTAGGAGTTTTAACGGGCGTGACAAAGGGCTGTTTTATACGATAGATACTTATCCGCTTTACATCGATGCGCTTATCGTAGAGTTGCTTGAGCGCAATACGATCCACCTTACTTGCCACCGTAAGCGGAAATTCATCCAGCACCAAAATATGCTTAGGATGATGTAACTTCGACATATGATTATCCAAATACGCATGTATCATATGGGCGAATTCCTGCGGGCAGCTTGCCGCACGGATCCCCGTTTCTTCAGGGGTTAGCCCTAGAGCTTCGTGATCGCGCGCAAGGGCAGTTTCAGAATAATCCGCCTCGACGAAGGCTACGGGCCTGTATCCCCACGTTTCGTCTGCCGTGCCGAATACGTAGGCATCTTTCACCCCAGGAATATTCAGTAGCACATCGCGAATTTCTGCAGGATAGATGTTTTCTCCCCCAGAAATAATGAGATCTTCCGTACGTGCATACACGCGCAAAAGCCCATTGCGATCAAGCGAAGCTCTATCTCCCGTAACAAAGTAACCATCCATGCTTGAAGCTTTTCGCGCATTAAGATATCCCTCGAAAATACCTGGGCCCGCAACATGAAGCTGACCAATACCGTTTTCATCCGGGCGCATAATACGTACATTGTATCCGGGAAGAACCTGCAAGGCTCCATCGAAATTGCGCGTTACGGGTGCCGCCGCAATTAAACTTGCTGTTTCGGTCATACCGTAACTAGCAAACACCTTTGCCTTAGCCTTAAGAGCACCACGGATGGTTTTCTCATTCAGTTCGGCGCCACCCAGCAAAATGCAGTCATACTTGGTTATTACACGATCGCGGTCGTGCTCCAGTAAATCAGCCAGAATTTTATCGACAACCGATATATGCGTTACCCGAAAACTGAGCACATCGTTCAAGACACGCTGGGGTTGATAGCGCTCATACAAAATAAAAGTATTGCCACTTATTAGGGCACGAACCAATATTTGGAAGCCGCCCACATGGCACATGGGTAACACCATTTGCCATACCCCATGCTCAAGGAATTCCAGCGTATCGTTAGCTGCCGCCGCAGAAGCCATCAAAGAATTCCAGGTAAGGAAAGCCGCTTTTGGCGTACCGGAAGACCCCGAAGTGAACATAACAAGCCCCGAATTATTGCCATCGAAGCGTTCTTTGGCAAGCTGGATGGGTTTTTCTAGCTCAACCTGTAACCTCGTAAGTACCGCCGCATCGTCGGGGAGCAAGCCAAACGCACTGGCATCGAATCCTGTAGCATCAATAAGCAAACGATTAACTATTTGGTTGGTTAGCACATCCATCCCACGTTCGCCCGTTGCGTTTTCTAGCTCCACCAACCGCAGCTGACGTTCTTCAGCAGAAAGACGTGGATTCAAAAGAGCGAGCGTGTAGCCACCATACGCAGCTGCCAAAGAAAGCAACACCAATTCGGCACCGTTATACATAGTGCAAGCAAGCGTTCCTTTTTCACTCATCCCGCGACGCTCAAGTTCCCGCGCTAAAGCAGCGGCTGCTATATGTGCCCGACGATACGAATATTCAATCGATTGCTTGTCACCCTGTACGCAAAAAAATGGTGCGTGGGGTTTTTGTCTTGCCCAATCAGACAGATGCGTAATCATGGTTGGTTCACTTCCTAAAAAAGCATGCTGGCAAGCATTGCCCGTTTTGCTAATCAAGTTTACTTATCGGCTTTTAGCCTGCTTCGCTGACCAACTGCGCCTGCCAGCCCCCTCTTGCTTTTAATGCTGTTCGCAATAGTGTGCGGCGCACACGATGCTGTGCACCACTGCGATGCGCTTTTTAGCGCGAAATCCTTACGGAAACTTAGGGAACTGCTGGAAATCTGGCTTGCGCTTTTCCTTAAAGGCATCGCGGCCTTCTTTGGCTTCATCGGTGGTGTAGTACAGAAGCGTTGCATCGCCAGCGAGTTGCTGAATGCCTGCATAGCCATCGGTAGCCGCATTGAATGACGCCTTCAAGAAGCGCAGTGCCGTAGGAGACAATGCCAGCATTTCGCGCGCCCAAGAAACACATTCTTCTTCCAGCTGATCGAAGGGAACCACCTTGTTGATCATACCCATTTCCAGGGCTTCTTGCGCGGTGTATTGGCGACACAAATACCAAATTTCGCGAGCCTTTTTCTGACCCACCATCGCTGCTAAATACGACGCACCATAGCCGCCATCAAAGCTACCCACACGGGGGCCAGTTTGGCCAAACTTGGCAGTTTCTGCCGCAATGGAAAGATCACACAGGTAGTTCAACACGTTTCCGCCGCCGATAGCATAGCCATTCACCATAGCAATAACCGGCTTTGGTACCACACGAATCAAGCGTTGCAAATCAAGCACGTTCAAGCGAGGAATATTGTCTTCGCCTACATATCCTCCGTTGCCGCGCTTCTTCTGGTCGCCGCCAGAGCAAAACGCCTGATCTTCAGGACGACCGTCGTGGTTAGCACCCGTTAAAATAATGACACCAATAGATGCATCATCGCGCGCAATAGAAAATGCATCGTACATTTCTATATTGGTTTTAGGGGTAAAGGCGTTACGGCATTCGGGCCTATTGATGGTAATTTTCGCGATGCCCTCGTACGTTTCGTAAATAATTTCGTCGTATTCTTTGCCCTTCACCCAGGGAAAGTTGCTCATACGCGTTCCTTTCTGTATCAGAAAACGAGAAGATTTCTCGTTCACCCCGTTGCTTATTCTAGTGCTTGCATTGCTTACCAACTCTTATCTATTATCGGCCTTTAGCAGAAAGTTTTGCACTTCCTTGCAATAAAGCGTTGGTTCTTCTAGGTGCACATTGTGCCCCGCATCAATTTCTGAAATGCTGACTCCGATATCCGAGAGTAGGCTAGCAATCGCTTTGCTCTTTTCGTCCTTGCTACCATATATATAGTGAATAGGCAGACCGCCTTGCGGGCGTTCCTCACACCGCACGGATTCATTGTGTTTCGCATGAAACTGAAAAGAGCACGAATTCTGCTGCTTATACCCCTCGCGCTGTGCTTTTTTACTATCTTGGTCACACCTTTCGCGCTGCTCACCCGCATGAGCTACCGGGCCTTGAACAGCCCGTTTTATGATCTTCAACGTATCACCACTTAGCGGCATAGCCTGTTTGCCAGCGCCCTCCAAACAAAGCGTCATACATTCAGGATTGTTAGCCGCGCGCGAATAGTGAAGTAACTTGTCATACCCAAGTTCTTTTTGTGTTTCAAATAAGGGAAGCGTTTCCCAATAGTTCACAAACGATTCCATACCATCGCGGCGAATTCGTTCCACCCATGATTGGTTTCGTTGGGTAGCTTGCGCGCGTTCTTCTTCAGTAGCGCACCCCAAGTTGCAACTTTCAAGAGTAAGGGAAGCTAACACATCACTGCTGATACGTAAGAGCTGAAGCGCAATGCGCCCGCCCATGGAATAGCCCACCACGTGCACGCGAAATGCGTCGGCTACCTCCTGACCAACAGACCATCGATAATTAGCCCTGCTGGCAGGGGCATTGCAACCACCGGCTTTTCGTCCGGCGGCCTTCTGCTCAGCGATCGAGCGACCAATAACTTTCCGAATAAAGTAGTCCACCGATGCTGCCATATCTTCATAGGTATAGCGCGCTGGTTTGGTTGCTTTTTCGCTAAGGCCATGCCCTATAAAGTCAAGCGCATACACACAAAAGCGATTTTGAAGCGAACGAGCAACCACATCCCAGCTGGTTGATGATTGCATGAAGCCATGAAGCAGCACTACAACAGGCTTGGGTGCCATAGCAGATCCCTCTGTTGCGGCTGGTTTAGCTACATCGTCCCATCGCTGGTAAAAGTGCGCGCAGCGTTTATAGGTAAATGTACCTGCCTGCGGGCGTTCTACCCAGTTATCGGTAGTTTCCATAGCGTTCCTTTACCCCTCGTAAAGGCAGCGGAACTTCAATAAGCGAAATACCCGGCACACCAAAACTTTCTTGCAACGCTGCTCGGAATTCAGCAAGGGTTTCAGTCTTTTGCGCAGGAACGCCAAAAGCTTTGGCTGCTGCACAAAAATCAATCTGCTGGGGTGTTAAAAATAATCGCTCAAAGTACGCATCATCAGATTGCTGAGGCAGCATATCGAAAATGGCTCCACCTTGATTATTCAAAAGCACGATAACCACACTTGGCCTATTTGCGCCTTCCGCTTCCTGCAAGGCCATTTCGCCTTGAAGCGCCAGCGCATTCAAATCATGCAAAAGGGTTAAATCGCCCGTAAGAAATACCGTCTGCTTAAATTCTTGGGCTGCCCCTAGCACGCTTGATACCGTGCCATCAATGCCATTAAGACCACGATTTGCAAGCACGGTCAGACGTTTTCCTCGCTCAAAATATAATTCATCTACCGCACGAATTGCCATGCTGTTTGCACTGAACAAGAGCGACTCGGCAGGAATTTCATGCAACAACGCCTGCACGTAAGCCCCTTCGAAGGAGTCGTTCTTTTCCAAATCGGATGCAAACATTCGCTCACAGCGACTGCGATCAAGCATGCCCCATTCCTGAATAGCTTCAGGAAGGCGCGTATTTTCATCAGGCATTTCTTCAAAATCGTAGGACACTGCTTCAAGCAAAGCCACCACAAAATCAAGCGGATTAGCCGCAACGAACGTGGTGGTTTGCGCATTAAAATCGCGTGTTTCTTGCACATCCACCACGATTTGCGCCGGGCGCAGCGATTCAATGGCCTGCGCAGTTTTTTTCGATACAGGATAGCGACCAAATCGCACCACCACATCAAATTCAGGCATGGCAGCAATGTTCATAATCTGGTCGTATCCGCATATCACCGCAGGATGTCCATACGATCGAAGTTGCGAGAGCGGATCAGCCAAAAGTGGAGCATCAAAGCGTTCGCTAAAGGCAAGCAGCGCCTGTGCTTCACGGTCACGGCGCGCCTGATCATATACGGCAGAAGGAGAAAAGGTTCCTTCGCCTGCCAGCACAATAACCTTGTGTGCATCAAGATACGTTGCCAAAACAGCAGCATCCTGCGTTGAAAGCGATCTATCCGAGCGAACAATCCCCGGCAAACTAGCGCACCCCCTAATGCGAGCCCGAGAAAACAAATCCTCTTGATCAAGCGCGGGAACAAGCGGTTCGTCAAAGGGGAAATTGGCGTGCACCGGAGCTGCCGCAAGCGTTCCGGGAGTAGCACAAGCCATAAGTTCTCGTGCGATTTGTCGCACGTAAGCCAGCTGGCCTTCACGGGCACCTGGTGCTGCCATACTAAAGAAACGACGTACATGGTCGGAATATACTTTGTCCTGGTCACACGTCTGGGGTGCACCCAATTTTTGCAAACGCGCTGGTCTATCACCCGTCAAAACAAGCAGCGGAATACGGGAAGTTTCGGCTTCTAGCACCGCAGGATAGTAGTTCGCTACTGCCGTGCCTGACGTACAAATAAGCGCAACGGCGCGGCTGCTGGCTTTCGCAAGACCCAACGCAAAAAATGCCGCTCCGCGTTCATCAACATCAATATACAAACGAAACGTTGTGCCAAAACGCTTGTGTGCCTCATAAGCAACCATAGCCAAAGGGGTCGATCGCGAACCAGGACTTACCACCACATCGCGTACACCCAGGCGCATCAGTTCATCAAAAAACGAACCAAGGTATAACCCTAATTCCTCGGATTTATTCATGTATCCACACCGCCTTTGTTTCCCGCACATGCTTGTTGTTTCACAATCGCTTTACTCCTCGTACACACACTCAAAATATATCAGCATCTGCTAGATCGCTAAACGCATTAGTTGTTTGAGCTTTGTTTCCCGCGCACACTTGGTATTCTCTTTAACCGCTTTATTCACCCTGCTCGCCTTGTTCGCGTTATTTGTTCTGTTCGCCTTGTTCGCTTTGTTCTGGCGCGACAAAGGCACTCAAGATGGTTTTTAACTTTAGGTCAATTTCGTCGAATTCGTCACGCGCGTTGCTACCTTCCACCACGCCACAGCCAGCGTAGAGCCACCCTGCTTCGCCATCGAACACACCTGAGCGAATTGCCACAGAAAATTCCCCGTTACCAGCGCCATCAATATAACCTACTGCTCCACCAAAGAACCCTCGGTTATACGATTCTGCTTCACGTAACGTCATAAGCGCTTCTCCTACCGGCGTTCCCGATAAGGCCGGAGTCGGGTGAAGCTGACTTGCCAGAGAAAGCAATCCTCTTCCTTCCATTACCTGAGCAGAAACTGGCGTGCACAAGTGCTGCACGTGGCGAAGAACTTCAATTGAAGGCGTTTGGGGAATAACGACGTCATAGCAGTTACGCCCAAACACATCGCGCATGAAACTGACCACAAATTCGTGCTCGCGTCTATTTTTGTCGTCATGAAGCAAGGCTTCGGCAAGACGTACCCGTTCACCCTCATTGGCACCACATGACGTAGTACCTGCTAAACACATGCTTTCAACCGCAGATCCCTGCTTGCGCACCAATAACTCAGGCGTACATCCGCAGAAAAACACATCACCATAGCGATACATGAATACGCATCCACGCGCATCGCCATCGATCAAATTGACCAGCACATCTTTAGAAGAAAAGGGCTCTTTAGTTTTTAAATAAATGCGGCGCGAAGGCACAAATTTATCTATCCGATGTGAGCGAATTTTATCCAAACCCGTATTCATTACCTGCTGCCATTCTTCAAACGAATCGCGCGTTAAAGAATAGGGCATACTTCGATGGGTGCGCGGTTGAGCGTCATGTATATGACGAATAAATCGCTCCACCCTACCTGGGTACACCGGACCTAAGCTGTTTACCTGCAAAAAGATGCCGGCCTCATTTTGAATAAGCACCAATTCAGGCACCATAAGGCGAACCTTAGGAAAGGATGCCATCATGTCATCAGTCGGTTTAGGGTTTGATGCATCAAAGCGATTAAACGAAAACAGAATAGGCTGACAAGCATTATCTCCCTGAAGAACTATATCGGCACTTTCAAGGGAAGGAATAGCAATACAACGACCAAGACCCATATAACGATTGAGACGTTCCTTGTCGTAATACACAAATTGGTCGGTAAAGCCTTTTTGTAAAACGCAAAACGCATCAACGATGTCTATAGAGGAAGCAAGGGAAGCGCAGTTGCCATCATCGACTTCCGACGATGCGCTGTCACTCGTGACAGAGCTACAATCATTTGCGATGAAAGTGCGATTGCCGTCAAGACGCACGCTATGAGAAAAAATCTTAGTCATGCGAACCTTCATTCTGCGTTGTGGGTTGCGCCGAATCTCGCGCTTCGATATGTTCCCCGCTTTGTTTTTCGCTCGATGTTTTGAGCTTCGCTTCCGCCTGCGTGCGCTGCATCAGCTTCGCCTGATCCCACAACTCTTGAAGCTCATCCATGGTTAGATCTTCTATGTGCTTACCCGCAGCCCATGCGGCACCTTCCATAAACGCCCAACGATCACGGAATTTTCTGCAAGTTGCACGCAGTGCCGTTTCGGGGTCTATCTTTTCTTTGCGTGCCACGTTTACCAAGGTAAAAAGCACATCACCAAATTCAAGCTCCATTGCGGTCAAATCTCCTTCAGCACATGCCTGCTTGAATTCAGCTATTTCTTCATTAACCTTGTCCCATACCTCGTCAACGCTATCCCATTCAAAGCCTACCGAAACAGCCTTGCGCGATATCTTACTTGCTTGCATAAGCGCAGGGAAACTTACCGGGACGCTATCCAATAAACCTTCTGGGTTCGCGAATCTATCGGAACCGCTGTTAGAAGCGTTACTAACGGCATCGCCGGAAGCGTTGTCGCCAGCACCACCAGTAATACCACCATCCGCGCCACCAGAAACAGAAGCATTTGCTGCATTTCGTTCAGCATTTTTTACGGCATCCCAAATGTCCAGCACTTCACCCGATGAAGCAGCTTCGACAGAACCAAACACATGCGGATGACGACGAATCATTTTCTCATTCACATCGCGACAAACATCAGCCACATTAAATTCGCCAGCATCGGCAGCAATTTGACTTTGCAATACCACCTGCAACAACACATCGCCTAATTCTTCGCGTAAGTGAGCCGTATCCTTTTGCTCAATTGCATCCACTGCTTCGTAGGCTTCTTCAATCATGTTGTGCGCAATAGAATCGTGGGTTTGTTCGCGATCCCACGGACATCCATCAGGCGCACGAAGCGCCGCTATCGTATCAGCAAAAGCAGAAAACGCTTCACCAGCATCGGGGCAGGGTTGCCCTTGCTGCCCTTGCTGGTAAAGCGATTCAGAATTTTCTTGCTCTAGTGGATCTAATGGAACCATCGCTCCCCCTAGAAAGTATTAGGTGTTATAAACAACAAGCTCCAGAACGTGTGCCGCTGGAGCTTGTTGATAAATCTCGTAGCGTTTTGGGTGCCGTAGCAAACATCTTCTTAACTCAGCGTTGGATCATAGATCGATCGCAGCATTTCGAGTTCACCCAATCATTCGATTCCAAGCATTCTCTTAAATAGAGTACATAGCCTGGAATACTTCTTCACGTTGGATAATTACCTGCACGCCCAAATCTTCGCCGACTTTGGTAAGAGCTTCTTGGACCTCATTGAAGCTTGCCGTAGCTTCATCCAGCTTTACCAACATGGTCATACTAAAAATATCGTCCAAGATGGTCTGGCTAATATCGGCAATATTGGCTCCCTTTTCTGCCAGCACACCCGAAATAGCCGCAACAATACCACTGCGATCTTTACCCAGAACAGAAATTACACAACGCATTGAATTATCCTTTCGGTTTTGGGTAACTTAGCGACCCATCAACAACGACAACGCTTCTGCACGCGTAGCCGCACTTGCACTGCTTTTGAATATACCACGCACAGCGCTGGTGGTGGTTTTCGAACCGGGCTTTTTTACCCCACGCATGCTCATGCATAGATGCTCTGCTTCCATGATCACAATAACGCCCTGAGGGTTAAGCTGCTCCATTAAGGTGTCGGCCACCTGTGACGTTAAACGTTCTTGCACCTGAGGGCGACGCGCATACGCATCCACCAAACGAGCAAGTTTCGAAATACCGCAAATGCGACCGCTCTTTGCGGGAATGTAGGCAACATGGGCTTTTCCGAAAAATGGCACCAGATGATGCTCGCACATGGAATAGAAAGGGATGTCGTGCACAATGACCAGCTCTTCATGATGTTCGTCGAAGGTGGTTTCGAAGTGCACTGCCGGATCTTCGTAAAGGCCTGCAAACACTTCTTCATACATGCGCGCAACACGCGAAGGAGTTTTTTGCAATCCTTCGCGATCGGGATCTTCGCCAATTCCTTCCAGAATCATGCGAACCCCTGCTTCAATTTTTTCTAAATCCATAGAACCTTGCAAAGGTTCCGTAAGTTGATCTGACATCAAGTGCCTTTCCGTTTGTTTGCAAAAGTACCGAATACCCTGAGCGCCCCTAGAATACGCTAAGCACCAAAAAGCAGTAATTCTAAAAGCTACCCAGGAGAAAATTCACCAAAATAAGGATTTTATTATAGGTCCAACTCCAACGATACCGGACAATGATCCGATCCGAAAATTTCTGAATAAATATTTGCCATCTGAACCTGATCACGTAAAGCTTCACTTACCAAAAAGTAATCTATACGCCACCCCGCATTGTTGGCACGTGCATTAAAGCGATAACTCCACCATGAATAGGCACCTGTTGTTTCCGGATGAAGCGCGCGAAAGGTATCCACGAATCCCGCATCAAGTAGTTTCGTAAACTTTTCGCGTTCTTCATCGGAAAAACCAGGATTCCCGCGATTCGTTCGAGGATTCTTAAGGTCGATTTCCTGATGCGCCACATTAAAATCGCCGCACATCACTACTGGCTTTGCCGCACAGGCATCTCCGTTGGGCAGCGTTCCTTCCTCAAGTCCCTTACACATATCACGGAATACATCATCCCACTGCATGCGATGATCGAGGCGTGCAAGTTCGGACTGGGCGTTGGGTGTGTACACATTCACAAACCAGTATTTTTCAAATTCGCAAATTACCACACGTCCTTCGGTGTCCAATTCAGGTACACCTACTTCGTACAGCACCTGCAAGGGTTCTTCTTTGCAAAATACCGCTGTGCCCGAATACCCTTTGCGTTGTGCGTAGCTCCAATATTCGTGATAGCCAGGCAGGTCCATCTCGATTTGACCTTCTTGAAGCTTAGTTTCTTGAAGGGCAAACACATCGGCGTTCAATTCGCCAAATACATCCATGAAGCCTTTTTTCATAACAGCACGAAGGCCATTTACATTCCAAGATACCAACCTCATAAAGATGCCTCTTTCTGCCTCTTTCTTATAGATATACGAAATTATGCATACTTCGTCGCATGCACTAAGCGCATGTATTTCGTCCGCACAACCGACACGCACATACTTGATGCGTTGAACACCCGTACGTTATGTCAGATACGTGTCGGCTACGCCGTAATAGCTCATATTACCGCATCGAATGAACTAAGCGAACTGCTCGATAGGCTACCCTTGCTATTCCTGACGCGATTTCCGTGATTTTTGAGTCGTTTTTGGCAAATTCGTAGCTTATCGGGCAGAAAAATTTAAAGATAATCCTTGCTCAGA
>CATYOF010000019.1 GCA_958410215.1 uncultured Cryptobacterium sp.
GGTACCACCCGAGCCTCCTAACTGAATAAGCTCTCCCAACTTACACTGTTCCCAAGGGTCAGTAAAACCTTTGAAACGAATTGCGGGAACGTTTGGCTTGTCGACTTCCTCTGTCACTTTATTATTTGACTCGTTTTCAGAAATGCCGATGATTGCATTGGTTGCGTCGTTCTCAATCATATTATTCACCCCTCAAAAGGGACTGAAATTCTCTCAAACCCGCCATATCAAATTCGCTGCCTACCAAGTTGTCGATCATATCCGCCAGCTCTTGCTCAGCAGATGTTATTTCCGAACATATCTGCGAATAGGTAGTTTCATATTTCTTAGTAAGTTTTTCTAGTTCAGAAACTAGTTCGTTCGGTTTTTCAATTGCAAGCGCTCTTAAGTCGGCACATAGCGGATTCACCCATTTAAGTCTAAGCATACGTAGTGCCTCCGAATCAGAAAGCGATTCAATGGTGCGCTTTGTCTTTTCCTGTAATTCCGCCTGGACAGTTTTTAGCTGCTTCTTCAGCGCCTTTTCTTCCGTAAAATATTCTTCTGCCTGCTTTAATACCTCAAGTAGTCTTTCGGATTGCTCATCTTTTTCTTTCTTAAGCTCTTTAATCTTTTGCTTTAAAGCAGACGAAACAAACGCCGTTTGATCATCATTTAGCTGACCATCAAGTGTTTCTTTATCATCTTCCGATAGGTTCTCTACTAGCTCTTCCATCAATGAAGGCAGAGCATTAAGACGGCGATCGATAACTTGAATATCGTTCAAATCTTCCGAAAGCAAGTGTTCCTGAACCAATTCAAAAGGCAAGATTCTTCCCTGCCAGCCATCTTGTACTTCTACGTCTTTACCGCCCTTTTTCTTTAAGACCATATTAGGATCAACGGTCTTAATAGAAGCTACTCCTTCGGTTTGAATTAATTCCAAGTCACCTGAAACAACATTCCATCTATCAGCGAGTTTTTGATAGGCTGCATACGGATCAACTAAAGAAATGTCCTTTGTACGCTTGAATATTTCTTGCGTAATTTCCTTTTGGATAACAGGTTCTTGAACGCTTTCTGCATTACCCACAAGCTCAATATCAAGATATTCAGCAAACCCATCGAAAGCCACATCGAAGTCCGTTAAGAATCGCTCCGTAGCGGGGTGACTCATCACACTTTGCTTAATATCTTCCACTTTAAGCGAAGCATAGCCGCTTCCATCTTCAGAAAACATTGCCTCTCGCACTCCCGGCAAGGCATTCCAGTAAGCATTCAGATTATCTAACTCAACAGAAGGAACGCCACCAAACATACTTGCGTAAATATCCCAGCTTTCTGCCGGCTCACTTGAATCCACATAACGAGGAATATTTAAGTTGTAATCATTTTTTCGAATTTCATCTAAAGTTACTAGGCGACTATATTTTTCACGTTCTACGTTTCCCGCCACAGTATCAGATATCTTTTGAATATCGCAGGCACGAAGCTTGTTGCTTTTACCCTCTTTTACAAATCCCTTAGAGGCATCAATAAACAACACATCTGATTCAGTCCGTTTTTGGCGGAGCACCATAATGATGGTGGGAATACCGGTTCCAAAGAAGATATTGGCAGGTAAGCCAATAATTGCCTGAATATGCCGATTTTCAATTAAGTTCTTTCGGATTTGCCCCTCCTCGCCACCACGGAACAAAACACCGTGAGGAAGAATGATGCACATAATGCCTTCGGGTTTTAAATGGAATAAATCGTGAAGCAGGAACGCATAGTCAGCTTTGCTCTTTGGAGCAATGCCATACGAATAGCGTGGGTCAACCTCTTTATCGGTTGGATCCCACTGCTGCGAATATGGCGGATTAGAAACTACCGCGTCCACATACAGAGGATTATATGTTCCTTGAGGATCTGATTCGTCAAAATACGGCCAGTCCTCTTCTAGCGTATCGCCATTACGGGTTGTAATATTCGAAGGCTTAATACCACGCATAACCAGGTTCATTCTGGTTAAGTTATAAGTGTTCTCCTTTAGCTCCTGTGCGTAATACTTAATACCATCTGAAGACCCCACATGACGCGCTACTGCTTTGCCAATATTAATCAACAAAGAGCCTGATCCACTTGTTGGGTCATATACGCTAATCTGCTCTTTTTTACCTAAATAGTTAGCCACAATTTCACTTATCAACAAGCTTACTTCATGAGGCGTATAGAATTCTCCCGCCTTCTTTCCTGCGTTTGATGCAAACTTTTCTAACAGGTATTCATAAATGAAGCCAAGCGTGTCGTAATCCTGCCTGCCATCCATAGGAATATCTTTAATGGTATCAAGCAAATTTCGAATTGCTTTGGTTTGGCTTGCTGCGCTATCCCCCAACTTCGAGAGACCTGTTTCTAGTGTTTCGAAAATACCCTCGAAAACTTTTTTGTGTGCTGGATTAATGCTTCTATTGAAAGCAGACAGGCTGGTATATACATCGTCTACAGTAAAGTCTTTACCTTTTTCCAGCCAGGTAGAAAAAAGCGAATCGTATGAAATGAAATACCCAATATTGGTTCTAATAAAGCTAACGGTTTCTTCGTCAGATTCATCCAATGCCTTAATGTTATCCTCGTCGAAATCGTTTTCCTTTAAGAATTTCAGTTCGGTTTCGGAAAGAAATTTATAAAAAATAAAACCAAGAATGTAATCTTTATATTCGTTAGCTTCAATTTTGGAACGCATTTTATTAGCGGACTCCCAAATTTTTGCAGCAAGTTGTTGCTTATTCACTTTTTACTCCTAAACCTAATCTTTATTTGAAAGAAAGTTATTTCAGCATTTCAAGCATTTAATTTTATAGTGCTTAAGTTTATATCATTTGGAAGTTTCTCTTCTTAGCCACTAGCAGATAGGGGAAAATAAAAGCGTTATTCTGCAAGCCTTTCGAGCAAACAAGTGTCCAGTTTTTATGCGAATAAACACCAAAAGTTACTTGGTTATTTTCTATTCCGTGGATGCGCAGCTAAATATTCTTCACGCAGATGCGCTGTTTGTATGTGAGTATAAATTTGCGTCGTCGAAATATCGGAATGTCCCAGCATTTCCTGGATAGCACGCAAGTCCGCTCCGCCTTCAAGCAAGTGCGTTGCAAAGGAATGGCGCAGCGTATGAGGATGCAAGTTTTTTATCCCAATGCGAAGCCCCGCTTTTTCCACCACTTTATGCACGCTTTGCCGCGAGAGGCACCCCCCGCGCGCGTTCAGAAATAACGCAGGAACAGGGTGCGCTTTACTGCACGTTAAATTGGGCCGCGAATCTTGCAAATACACACGCATACGCTCAAGCGCCATGCCTGAAAAAGGCACCAAACGCTCTTTTGACCCCTTGCCTAACACCCGCAAGGTACCTTCATCAAAGCGCACGCGATCCAAATCAAGTCCCACCAGTTCACTTACACGAAGTCCGCAACCGTACAAAACCTCAAGCATGGTGGCATCTCGAATTTCGATAGGGGTGGTAAAAGGCATACCGTCAAGCAAGGAACACACCTGATCAATACTCAATACATCAGGCAACTTTTCGGGTTTTTGGGGAATACCTACCAGCTGGGCAGGATCATTCGCGCACAAGTTTTCTCGCACTAAAAACTTGTGGTATCCCTTAACAGTAGAAGTTCGCCGCGCGATAGTGGAAGCCGCAAGTCCTCTTTTGTACAGTTCGATCTGAAAGGCAAGAATTTCTTCGCGGGTAATGTCTTCCACCGCTTGCACTCCATAGGTGTTTTCCAAGAAAGACACGTAGTCTTTTAAGTCTTCCTGGTAAGCACGCACGGTAGCAGGCGAAGCACCACGTTCTGCCACTAAGTACCCTATGAAATCCTGTACAAAAAACACGATCGCCCTAACCGAATGTATGCCGATCAATTCCCGCCTTTTTGCAGGCAGCACCAATAAAGCCCACAAACAAAGGATGAGGTTTAGTAGGACGACTCTTGAATTCAGGATGACCCTGACTTGCGATAAACCACGGATGGTCAGGAAGCTCAATCATTTCTGTCAGACGTCCATCAGGAGAAAGACCACAGATCCGCAAACCTGCTTCAGTAAGTTCCCCACGATAGGTGTTGTTTACTTCATAACGATGGCGGTGGCGCTCATAAATGATTTCTTCCCCATACACTTTATAAGCAAGTGAATCCTTATCGAGCTTGCAGGGATAAGCGCCAAGACGCATGGTACCACCCTTATCTTCCACATCTTCCTGTTCAGGCATAAGGTCAATTACCGGATACTGTGCTTCTTCGTCGAATTCAGCCGAAGTTGCACCCTCTAGTCCTGCTACGTGACGAGCAAATTCACACACTGCCGCCTGCAGTCCCAAACAAATTCCCAAATAGGGAACATCGCCTTCACGTGCAAATTGCGCTGCTGCAATTTTACCTTCAAAAGCACGCTGTCCAAAGCCACCTGGCACCAAAATGCCATCCATCTCGCCCAACATTGCTTGTGCAGTTTCAGAACTTAATTCTTCTCCATCAACCAAATGGATGGATGCATGCACGCCATTAGCTACTGCGGCATGACCCAGCGCCTCAATAACCGACAAGTACGCATCAGGCAGGCTTACGTATTTACCTACAATGGCGATGTTGACCTCTCCCGAGCAAGCATCGGCTGCCGCAAGGAAGTTATTCAAGGGCGATAAATCCGCAGCAGGTGCAGGTAAATTCATACGCTTGAGCACCTGTTCATCGAATCCCTGATCAAACAGCATTAAAGGCACTTGGTAAATAGAAGGTGAATCCACACAAGAAAGCACGTGTTCCGTTTCTACGTCACAGAACAACGCAATTTTTTCACGCACCTGGTCAGTAATTTCGTGGTCGGAACGACACACAATAAAATCTGGCTGAACACCAAGCGAACGCAATTCTTTAACGCTGTGTTGTGTTGGCTTTGTCTTTACCTCGTGTGCTGCCGCAATATAGGGAACCAGCGTCACGTGAATAAAGCACACATCCCCTTCGGGGCGTTCCTTTTTGAACTGACGCGCCGCTTCAATAAAAGGGAGCGATTCAATGTCGCCAATCGTGCCGCCAATTTCCGAAATAACAATATCGGCGTTGGACTGATCAGCAATACGGCGAAGCCTGTCTTTAATAGCTTCCGTTACATGAGGAATTACCTGTACCGTACCACCCAGAAAATCTCCACGACGTTCGCGCGCAATAAGACTTTTATAGATAGATCCTTGAGTGAAGTTCGATTCGCGCGATAAGTTTTCGTCAATGAAACGCTCGTAATGACCAAGGTCCAAATCGCCTTCGTGACCATCTTCCGTAACGAACACTTCGCCATGTTGGAAAGGAGACATGGTGCCCGGATCCACATTCAAGTAAGGATCCATTTTTTGCATGGTTACCTTATATCCACGCGCTTTGAGCAAATGCCCAAGCGAAGCTGCGGTAATTCCTTTCCCTAACGATGAAACTACGCCACCTGTTACAAAAATGTGCTTCGCCATGATGCTCCTTCGCCAAACTGCCAACTCTGCCAAACCAGCAACTCTGCCAGGCGGTCGAATAGTCAACCACCTGAACAAAACCTCGTCAGAGGCCCTATGACACACTAAACCAGTATTACATTCAGTTTTATTCTACTAAGCTATGTTTCGAAACGTTTAACGCGGCTTTTCTTCGCAAGGTTTTACGTGCTCGAAACACTTCTTTCCTATTCCACAGAAGCCTTTAACTCCACCAGAGCGCAAACCTACTTTCGAACGAAAATAACCCACACCTCTAACCGTAAGAGTGTTGCAAATGCAATCACTCCCTTGCCCTAATAGCCTGCAAGCCCCTATTTCCTCAATGCAAATCAATTTAAATTCGAACGACAGATTTTTTATAAGCCCGCCCAACCCTGCTTTATACTAGTTTGGTTACGACGACTATCACAGCTATCTACAAGATGAGAGGATTATTCCATGCGCATCGGTTTTGATAACGACAAATACATTGCCCTGCAAGCTGAGCACATCCGCGAACGCATTAGCCAGTTTGGTGGAAAGCTGTATTTGGAGTTCGGCGGAAAACTGTTTGACGACTTTCACGCTTCCCGCGTACTGCCTGGCTTCGAACCCGATAGTAAAATTCGCATGCTTAAGCAGCTCATCGATGACGTGGAAATAATCGTAGCTATTAATGCAAACGATATTGAAAAATCTAAAATGCGAGGTGATTTGGGTATCACCTACGATGAAGATGTATTACGCCTGTTGGATATTTTCCAGTCGATGGGATTTGCTACTGCTGGTGTAGTAATTACCCAGTTTGAAAACCAGCCTTCTGCCCTTGCCTTCCGTCATCGTCTTGATACGTTAGGCATCAGAAGCTACCTTCACTACCCTATCGCGGGATACCCATACGATACTGCTCGCATCGTAAGCGAAGAAGGCTATGGCAGAAACGAATATATTGAAACCACACATCCTTTAGTGGTAGTAACTGCGCCTGGTCCTGGCTCCGGAAAGATGGCTACCTGCCTGTCACAGCTTTATCACGAGCACAAACATGGCGTTGAAGCAGGATATGCCAAATACGAAACGTTCCCTATTTGGAATTTACCCTTAAAGCATCCCGTTAACATTGCCTATGAAGCAGCAACCGTAGACCTCAATGATGCCAACACGATTGACCCTTTCCATCTGGAAGCTTATGGGGAAACCACCGTTAACTATAACCGCGACGTAGAAGTTTTCCCTGTATTGAAGGCCATGATGGAACGCATTTCGGGCACCAGCCCTTACCAATCTCCCACCGATATGGGCGTGAACATGGCAGGCAAAGCCATCGTTGACGATGACGCGGTGCGCGATGCAGCAAAAATGGAAATTGTTCGTCGTTACTTCCAGGCCGCTGTCGATACCCGCCGCACGGGCGTAGGTCACGAATACGTAGAGCGACTTGAACTGCTCATGAACCAAGCTGGCGTAGACATCAATTATTCTCCTGCACGTTCGGCAGCGCTCTTAAAAGAAGAAACCACAGGACGCCCTGCAGGAGCTATGGTGCTACCCGATGGAACCGTAGTAACTGGCAAAACATCCGATTTGCTGGGGGCTGCTTCGTCCCTTTTGATGAACGCTTTAAAAGGTGTTGCCGGTGTTGATGATGCCGTTGATGTTATTAGCAATAAAGTAATTGAGCCAATTTGCGAACTGAAAACTGGCACCCTTCATTCGCGCAATCCACGCCTTCATTCCGATGAAACCCTGCTCGCTCTTTCAGTTACCAGCGCCACTGATTCTACAGCGAAAAAGCTAATCGAACACGCAGGCGATTTAAAAGGGTGCGATGCATTCTTTAGCGTAATTATTTCGCATACCGACGAAAAGCTGTATCGCACGCTTGGTATTAACGTTTGCTGTGAACCTAAATATGAACAGCGTCGTTATTACCATCGTTAAAAATACCCAGGCAAAAAGCAGAGAAATCCCCTGGCAGAAAGCATCCTAAAGTAGTGATGCATTGTGATATACTTTGCGCCAATGTGTTTAAAGTTTTCTAGGGTTCCGTTGGCATAACCAAGCAGGTCCGAGAGAAAACGGCTAAGAAATACTTAGCTACCACGGCGGGATAAAAGCCCGGGAGCAGCATTAAGGTGTTGCTTCCGGGCTTTCTTTGTGTCCAATAAAGCCCAACACACCAAAAAATATACAAGACATCTCTGCTTTAAAAAAATGTTACGAGCAGAAGCGAACGCATTAAGGAGGTTTGCTGGTGAATACGCAAAATCTAAATACCCGCAGCCACACAGCTGCCTGGTTCTTCCTGTTACTTTCAGGATGTTTTGAAGTGGTGTGGGCTTATACCATGAAACTTTCCCATGGTTTTACCGATCCTTTATACACCATCATCACTATCGTGTTTTTGGCGATTAATTTGTTTTTACTTGAAAAGCCTGTTGCTACACTCGGAATTGGTGTTTCGTATGGCGTTTTCACGGGACTCGGCATTGTTGGCACAAGTATTGTAGGCATTGTTGGATTGGGAGAGGCAATCAGCCTTCCAAAGATTGCCTCTATTGCCGTTTTAATGATTGGGGTAATTGGTCTTAAATACTGCGATGCTAAAGAGGCTGCCAAGCAGGCAAGCAAGATGGTAGAGGAATATAACCTGAGTCATTCAAAAGAAGGTGATAACTAATGATGTGGCTCATCTTGTTTGTCTCGTCCTTCTTCGAGCTAGGCTTTACGGTATGTCTCAAATTATCCGAAGGGTTCAAGAAGAAAAAGTGGACCATTTTATGCATTGCATCCACTATCTGCTCCATTGGAATGCTCTCCATTGCAACAACTGAACTACCTTTAAGCATCGCCTATGCCGTTTGGACTGGAGTTGGCACCATCCTCATAACGCTATTTGGTATTGCAGTGTTCAAAGAAAGTAAAGACCCGTTAAAGTTGTTCTTTATGGCATTGGTTTTAGTGGGCGTAATTGGTCTGCGCCTCAGTGGTGTTGCGCATTAAACTTTCACACGAAAGCAACATTCAAATATTTTCACAGAAGAATATCTTTTGCATTCTTTCTAGCTTCGCTTACTTCACGCCTCAAGAAGGCAAAAGAACGTAGCGAAGCTAACGCACAAAAGGTATTCGCATCCCTCTATTTTCTGGCGCTAATCAGGGGCTACGTTTTTTACTAGCCTTCTTTCGGCGTGCGCTCAGAATAGAAAGCCTGCAAAAGATATTCTTCTGTGCTTCCATATTTTTGATGATTACGTTCAAAATGTCACTAGCGCGCATGCTTACCGCGTTTCTTTGGCAAGAAACGTCCAAAAAGCTTACGTCCTATGCGCTCCAAAACAGAAAATTCTTCAACACGTAAAACGCGGCACAGGCCAAAGGAAACAACCAGACCAACACATCCGGAAATTGCAAGAACGATAACTGCTTCAACAACAGCATTGATTGCAATACCTGCCAGCAAATAAGACAATCCGTTAGCGATAATGCCTGCAAGCACTGCGCCTATCAGACCAGCTATTGCCGTCTTAACGAATACCGCAATGATGCCGCGATTACCATAGCTGCCCACTTTACTACGAACAATAAGAGAACAAATTACCATCATGATGGCGTAAAACGCCAAATCGGAAATAGGAATACCCGCTAGTCCAAGCACTCCAGGCTGGCACAAATACCAATACCCCGCTACCTGGCCCAAGCGAACTATGAAGTCGATAATCGCAAATTTCATAAAGCTGCGTAGCGCCGCAAACACACGATACATGTACATATATCCCGCATAGAACGGCAAGCTTACTACCCAAAGCGCAAGAATGCTCCCTACATTGGCAACTTCTTCTGCCGTGAAGGCACCCGCTTGAAAGAGCTGCATCAACGGCTGCGCCAAAGCGCCCACCAGAAATGCGAGCGGAATAATTAAAAAGAAAGTTGAACGCAAACCAGAACGGATAAAGCCCCTAAAACCATCCCAATCTTCCCTAGCAGCACAATCGGAAAGCTCGGTCAAAAGCGTAGTGGAAAGCGAAACTGCAATAACCCCATATGGCAACTGGTACCACGTCCACGCATAATTAAGCGTCGAAGGACCATTAGGTGCCGCTTCAAGCGAAAAAGCATTTCTGCAGCTAAAGGTAATCATGGTGCCCGCAATGTACAAAAACATAGGAGCTGCTACTTTGAGAGCCTCTACCAGCATAGGATCACGCAAATTGATATGCGGCCTATAACGAAATCCTTGCTTTATCAGCGCAGGAATTTGTACGCCGAACTGACATAAAACACCTACTGAAGTACCAATTGCCAACCACCAAAGAGCAACTTCTTGGTCCCAGGCAGACAACGGCACAAAACCGAACATCACAATAGTAACCACGATGTTGTTAATAACAGGTGCTAATGATGGCATTAAATAAGTACGTTCAGCGTTCAAGATACCAGTAATTACCGCACCCACGCCGTAGAGCAGAATCTGAATAGCAAAAATTCGGAAGAAAAAGATGGCAAGCTCTTTCGATTCTCCCTGATCAACCGTAAAGGTTTGTGTTTCAATTACCGCCGGAGAAAAGAACGAACAAGCTAAAGTCAAAAGGCCAAGTGCAATGATGGTAATCGACAAAATATTAGAAGCAAAATCATAGGCCCCTTTATTGCCCTCTTTTTCTTTCATAAGCAAGTACAGAGGCAAAAACGCTGTTGCCAATACGCCCGATGCTGCCAACTCATAAATCATTGCAGGCATGTTATAGGCAATTTGATAGGCTGACGTAAGCAAAGTATTGCCCAGAGCAAAGGCCATTGCCCAGGTACGAAGCAGGCCAGTAACGCGGGAACCTAGCGTACAAAGGGTAATCAAACCCGTGTTTTTTATAATGCTATCTTGTGAATCGTTTGCCATATGTCCTCGCGTTGCGTCTATAATTGATCGAATTCAATAGAACCATACTAAGGAAAAAATCATGCGTGTTCTGATAGTTCGCAATAATTACAACCCTAAGGCTCTTGAATCAGCATTGCTGTTAGAAGTATACCTGGCATCTCAAGGAGTGGAGTGTCGCGCTTACGATACCGACGATTTGCGCTCTTCTCTATCAATGAATGAGCCAGAAAAAGTTGATGATATAGATTCGTTTGATTTAGCAATCGTCTTAGGCGGCGATGGCACCATCCTTCGTACTGCTGCCCAAATTAAGTATCGCCGTATTCCTATTCTCGGCGTTAACTTTGGCCATCTTGGATTTATGGCAAACTCAAACGAAGACGGCATTATCCCTGTGGTAGCCGCTGCTCTAGCGGGCGATTTAACGGTTGAACAACGTACTAACTTGCGTATTGATGTGTTTTATGAAGGCGACGACAACGTTGATCTTGACCCAGAAGCTTCTCCTACCGAAGGATCTTCGGCTCAGTTTTTTGCTCTCAATGAATTAGTTCTTGCCCGTGGTGCTCAGGGCCGCGTAATAGATTGTCGTTATGCCGTATCAGGTGAAATGGTAGCCGACGTTAAGGGCGATGGCATTATTATTGCAACTGCAACCGGATCAACCGCCTACGCTTTATCTGCCGGTGGCCCACTGGTTGCCCCTGGTTATAGTGGCTTGGTGGTTGTACCTATCGCGCCTCATTCGCTTCATTCTCGAGCCTTGGTAACGGGCCCCTCGGACGTAGCAGAAGTTTTTATGGATCCTTCAAGCGCCAATCGCGAAGCAACTATGTTTATTGATGGCGAAATTATTCCCTCAGAACGTCCTATTCGCCGCGTAGTGGTACGTAAAGGCGATGAACCTACCATTTTGTTGCGCTACAAAGCAGAAACTTTTTACGGACGCACTTCACGCGTGTTCTTTTCTTCTGGACGAGACGATTAATAATCAGCATCATTAGGGCAAATTGGAATAGTGTTTTCTAGTAGGAAGCATGCGCGCTGGTAGTATTTCCTGGCAAGAAGCAAACACTATAAAAGGCATAAGAATATCTTTGTATTCTTGCTATCCTGAACGCACGCCGAAAGAAGGCCGGTAAAAACGTAGCCTTTGATTAGCGCCAGAAAATAGAGGGATGTGAACACCTTTTGTGCGTTAGCTTCGCTACGTTATTTTGCCTTCTTGAGGCGTGAAGCAAGCGAAGCTAGCAAGAATGTAAAGATATTCTTATGCAATTAATTGCCCCTCCAGGATATTCTCTGAAGGGGCAGAAAACGCAAAACTTTTTTGATTACTTATTAATTGTTCTTTGGCTCCACAGGGCGCCTGTAATCGGGTTCGACCGTCAACAAACGGGGACCATCTTCGGTAATTGCAATGGTTTTTTCAAAGTGAGCCGATGGCTTGCCATCACGTGTTACCACCAGCCAGCCATCACTCATTACCTTGGTGCGATAAGTGCCAATGTTAATCATGGGCTCAATAGCAATAACCATACCAGGCTCAAGCTTCATACCGTGATGCTTGCGTCCATAGTTGGGAACATTAGGCTCTTCATGCATGTTGCGTCCCACGCCATGACCCACATATTCACGCACAACACCATAGCCTGCCTTTTCGGCAATTTCCTGAATCGCATGGCCAATATCGCCTAAATGGTTGCCGGGACGAGCAGCTTCAATACCCGCCCACATGCATTGTTCCGTAACTTCAAGTAAACGCTGTTTTTCAGGCGAAATTTTACCAACGGGGAAGGTCCAAGCATTATCGCCTACCCATCCACCAACAATTGCGCCGGTATCAACGGAGAGGATATCTCCCTCCTGCAAGATAACGTTTTTTGAGGGAATGCCATGTACAATCTGCTCGTTAATGGAAGCGCAAATTGATCCAGGAAATCCACCGTAACCCTTAAACGCAGGAATACCGCCTTCCATGCGAATAAGCATTTCTGCCAAATGATCCAACTCTTCCGTGGAAATACCTGGCTGCACGCGAGCACCCACTTCACGCAGTACTTTTGCTGATAAACGACCCGCTTCTGCCATTTCTTCAATTTCCTGCGGACTTTTCAAAATTACCCCATTGCGGGATCTTCCAAGACTCATAACGTTAAACCTCTTTCTAATCTTTCGAGGCTAGAATACACCCTCTGCCAAATATGCGAAAGCTAAAACACATAATGCCTGCTCTAGGTTATGATGTGTCCATACATTTTATACAAGGAGAATCATGAACAACCGAACCCCACGCCCTCGCCACACTTCATCGGATCCACGCGCGAGGCAGCGCAATGTTATAGACGGAAGACCAATTCCTAGACGACGTTCATCCGACCCTACTTCATCGGCATCGGATGGATATTTTGACCGTTCATGCATTTCCGCAGATGACGCTGCGCGCGTTTCAAGAAACGGTACCCAAAGAACGCCCTTGCCTGATCCATTAGAACAATCACCTCGCTCGTCTCAAGCGGCTCGTTCATCGCAAACACCCCGCTCGTCACAAGTATCTCGTTCACCTTCCCGCCGTCGAGAACAGGCGGGGTATTATAGCGATCCCCTTGCTGATCAGCCAAGTGAATCCTTCGCACGCCAAAACCAAGAACCGATCCAAAACCAGCCTTCCTGGTATGATCCTAATCGCGCTGGCGCCTCGCGCGATCCTCGCGCAACTCTTGATGCCAGTCTGGAAAATCCACGCTGGCATTCTCGAAACGAGCATGATGTCTATGTGGGCAAACGTCGTTCTTTTGGCGGAAGTAACGGATATGTCAGAGGCAATCGACCTTTAAACGATGGTGTTCGTTTTTCTTCAGGATCACGCACAACCTCAAAGCTGCCGTTTCTTATCGGTGGCGGCATCGTGGTGCTTGTTCTTCTTATTGTGCTTATCGTGAATGTGGTTAATGCCCTCACCGCGCCGCAACAACCCGCACAAGAAGATGCGCTTCCTGTTTCAGAAAGCGCTCCCACTTCAACATCCCTCACTATTTCCTTTGCAGGTGACTGCACCTTAGGCACCGATTCAAGCTTTGATCCATCCACAAGCTTTAACGCGGTATATAACGACGTTGACGATCCTGCCTATTTCATGAAAAACGTTGCAAGTATCTTCGGCTCGGACGATTACACCGTGGTAAACATGGAAGGCACCCTTACAGAATCCGATTCGCGCCAAGATAAGACCTTCGCCTTCAAGGGCCCCGCTGAATACACCGATATTTTGAAATCGGGCAATATCGAAGCAGCATCCCTTGCCAACAATCACTCCCACGACTATGGCGATCAAAGCTATACCGATACCATTGAAGCGCTTGACGCAGCAGGCATTACTAATTTTGGTTACGATCGCATTGCCTATGCTGATGTTAAAGGGATCAAAGTCGCCCTTATTGGCACCTACATGCTTGCCGAAGGACTTGATATCAAAGACGAAATGGTAGCCAATATCAACGCCGCCAAAAGCGAAGGTGCGCAAATCATTATTGTCTTCACCCATTGGGGAATTGAAAAAGAAACTGTTCCGGGCGCAGATCAAGTTGAGTTGGGACACGCCGCCATCGATGCGGGCGCCACCATTGTGGTAGGGTCGCACCCTCATGTTATTCAGGGTTACGAAAAATATAATGGTCGCTATATTGTGTATAGCCTTGGCAATTTCTGCTTTGGTGGAAATAAGAATCCCAGCGACAAGGACTGCATGATTTTCCAACAAACCTTTACCGTTACGGGCAACGATGTTGTAACGGATGATTCAATCAACGTAATTCCCTGCTCCATTTCTTCGTCTTCTAGTAGCAACAACTACCAGCCTACTCCCGCAGAAGGCAATGAAACAGACCGCATTTTGGCAAAAATCGAAGAAAGCAACGAAAGCATTCAAGTAGTATCTGCTGAAGTTTCGGGAGAATCATCTGCTCAAGATGATTCGGCAAGCCAAGATGATTCATCTGGACAAGATGGTTCCTCGGGTAATTCATCAAGCCAGGCATGGTAAAGGACTTACGCCTTTTAGACCTTTAATCCAAAAATGAGGCATTCATGACTTCTAAAAACCTTCACTCCCTGCACAAGCTACCTCGCACTATAGAGATAGCTTCCGATGGAAGATCGGTGCGCATTATCAACCAGACCAAGCTTCCCTATGAGTTATCTTTTATAGAAATAACCCAATGGGAACGAATGGTTGAAGCCATTCAGCGTCTTGAGATTCGTGGCGCCCCTGCCTTGGGAGTCGCTGGAGCTGCCGCCATTGGTATTTTTATTACTTATGAGGCCCCTTGCCTCAATCCGGTAGATTTCCTTGATCGCCTTGAAGTAGTTCGAAACCATGTGGCTAATGCTCGCCCTACTGCTGTTAATTTGTCATGGGGAACCAATCGTGCTGCCAAGGTTGCCCATACAACATTTCAACAGCTTGTTAATGAAACACTTCCCGATGCTGAACTTTATTCCCGTGTATGCAAAGCGGTAACTTCCGAAGTTGCCGCTATACAGCAAGAAGATGAAGCATGTTGTCGATCAATTGGCACCTATGGAGCTGCTCTCTTGCCAAGCCAGGCGACAGTCCTCACTCATTGCAATGCCGGATCGCTTGCGACCTCGTTTTTCGGTACTGCCCTTGGGATAATTTATGCCTCATTCGAACAGGAAAAAATCGTACGCGTCTACGCCGACGAAACACGCCCTGTTGGACAGGGTGCTCGTCTTACTGTATGGGAGCTTGCACAAGTCGGTGTTCCCACTACACTCATCTGCGACAATATGGCAGCAAGTCTTATGGCTCAGGGAGAAATTGATGCCGTTATTGTGGGGGCAGATCGCATTTGTGCCAACGGCGATACTGCAAACAAAATTGGAACCTACGGGTTAGCAGTTCTTGCGCACTACCATCACATTCCCTTCTACGTCGCAGCGCCATGTTCCACCTTCGATTTTAATCTTACGTGCGGTTCAGAAATAAACATCGAACAACGAAACCCCGAAGAAGTGCTCCCCCGTGCTATTAAAGGAGTAGACATTTATAATCCGGCCTTTGATATAACACCTGCAGAATTAATTAGTGCTTTCATTACCGAAAAAGGCGTGTATACCCCTTCGCAGGTTGAGTTGCTCAATTCTTAAGAGAAGCATAAGAATTACCATTCCAAATCTGCGAACTTGCATAATAGCGTTATATAAGCGAAAGCTTCCCGCTATCTTTCCTTTGCATACAACGGCACAAACTATTCGTCCCTTACCAATAAACAATCATAGACAAAATAGCCTTGAAGCTTTCACGATCAGTTTCCGCCATCCCTTAGCTTTAACGATGGCGTACAATAAATTTCGAAATATTTGCAAAATACTTTGTAACGCCTGAAAGGAATAACGCATGGATACCCCTGTATGGCTTATCACTGGCGCAAGCCGAGGATTCGGTTACGAATTCGCCCATGCTGCGCTATCGCATGGATGCCGCGTAGTAGCAACCGCACGCAAACCCGAAGCAGTGACTGCAGCACTCGGAGAACAAGAAAACTTGCTTCCTGTTGCGCTCGACGTTACCAACCAAGAGCAAATTGATGCCGCCATCAAAACAGCAATCGATACCTTTGGACGCATTGACGTTCTCGTCAACAATGCAGGATATGGCATTTTTGGTGCTCTTGAAGAACTGAGCGACAAAGAAACCCGTGCCATTTTTAACACCAATGTATTTGGCACACTCAATGTAACTCGCGGCGTATTACCCTACATGCGTGCTCAGCAATCAGGCCGTATTGTTATGCTTGGTTCTATTGCAAGTTTTGCCTGCGATCCGGGCGGATCGCTCTATGATGGCGGCAAAGCAGTTTTAGCTTCTATCAGCGAAGTACTTTCCCTTGAAATGAAACCTTTCGGCATCGAAAGCATGGTTATTTTGCCAGGTATGTTCCGAACTAATTTCTTCGACGGGTCTTCTATTAAGCGCCCTGAACATACTTTGCCGGTCTATGATGACAGCCCCGCCCGCAGCGCCGAAGACTACTGCTTGGGTCATAACTATCAGCAACACGGCGATCCTGCAAAAGCAGCCGAATTGGTGTATCAGGTAGTTTCCTCGCCCGACCCTATGCCGCTTTGGCTTCCTCTGGGCAAGGATGCCATTAAGAAGTTTGAAAAGAAGTTCACGCGCATGATCGAAGCCATTCAGCCCTACAAAGAGGCTGCTTCAGATCTGTTTATCGACGAATAATATTTTTTATTCGATAGTATCTACGCATCATCCGTAACGGAAGCTTCAAAGCGCGTATGCTTTTGGAATACAAAAGAAAAGCTGCGCGCTTATCTTATTGCAGCGTTGCTGCAGTCCCCTTGCTCATTAGAGGCAGTGCTTTTAACTCCAAATAAAACGAACTTTTAGCACTACTGCTCTTCGGCATGTGTTTGCACTTCGTCTACCGGCATATCATCTATTTTGATGCGAAGCTTTTCTGTCGTACCATCCAAATGATCAAACCGTTCATTCTTAATGTCGGAATACAGAAATACCACTGCATGTCCTGCATCCATAGCAAAATGAAAGTTCGCTTCCGCAAGATGATGAAGTTCACCTGCAATAATTTTGTCAGTTCGCTTCGCCAAGCTATTCAACATAAAAGCATTCATATGCAAGTAATAGAGCAGCTGAAGAGTGCGATCGTTTACCGCAGTTCCCCGATCAATATCGCGCCGAATTTGTGCGAGCAAACGTTCGTCCACCCGTTCCATTTCTTGTACTTTGTGAGAAATAGTAAGATTGCGTCGCGCCTGCAACAAAACAAACACAATGGTTAGCACCACCAGAGTTCCGCAAAGCACAAACAGCAACCGGATGAACAGCGTATCCCCCAGCGACATAGTGGAATACAGCGCCGTTAAGGCCAATTGAGTACCAGCTGCCATAGAAACCGCAGGACCAAAGTTCAAAAGAATAACGGTATAGCCCATTACCAGTACAAAGAACAGGCGTATCTCCAAAGGAATAAAGTGAATTACCCCCACAAACACCACAATGCCTATAAACATGCCTAATGTTTGCTTGCCCATCATTTTGATAGTTTCATCACGATAGGTGTTAAGCATCAAAAATGAAGTTAAAGGAATCCATACTCCAAAACGAGTATCAAAATGCGCACTCATAATTTCAGCAATTGCAAAACCAATTCCCACTACCACAGAAAGCTGAATAGCAAAACGAACCTGAGGGTTTTTGTGCGAAAAATTGTCCCCAATAAACTTTGCGCGATATTTTAAGCCCTTCCAAAGCGGCGTATTGTTATTACGCGAAGCTACATTTTCCCTCAGTGTTCTTACGAGCGCTTCTAGCGTTGCACGCCACGTGGTGTCGTGTTCGTATTCCTCAAGTCTGTGAGTCTCCAAAAACCCTTCCAGTGCATCAATCATCGCACGAACTTGTAAGATGCGTCCCTTACCAAAAGCAAGAAACACTTCGGATAAGTCAAGCAAATACATTTGCTCTTTTTCGTCCATAGTCTTCACATTACGTGAGGCAGCCTGAATCATATCAGCAACCTGTTCCGCACATACAAGCAGCGAAAACGTATAACGCTGACGACCGCTTAAAAGGCCTCCCTGTCTAAACGTTGCAGCATATTCTGTATTGCAATACTCTTGCGTAATCTTATATACCCGATGAGAATCAATGTCGATCGTATTGCCGTGAGATAAATCAATGAGCTGGAAACCAATATCATCAAAGGCACGCATGACAAATTTTCTGTCACGTGCAATAGCGCTTTCCTGCTTGACCGCCTTCATGGCATAAATAAAGGCTGTTGTACAAGCTATCGCAAAAATAGTTGCACCTAATCGAATAGGAATTTCTTGAACGCCAATAGGATAAATTTCCAAAAGCAAAAAGCCCATACCAAGCATAAAGAAATTACGCGGCAAATAGGGATCAGAATTTAAAAGGGTAATTCCAAACATATACAAAGCACTGCCGAACACCAATAAAGCAGGATGAAGACCCGCTATAGAGGCGCAAAGACTCATAAGGAAAAACAGGAATGCATGCTTAAGGTAATTCACAAACGAAAGCCCTATGGTTTCTACCATGGTCCTTGCAAACGATTGAAACACGATGCCCAACAGTGCATCTTCAACGCCGAAAAGGTTATATTCAACAAAAAAGAGCGCAACAAGAAAGATGACGTAAGGAACAACGTCTAAAATCCTCTTCCCCATTGCACCTCCCCCTATCGCAACCTAAACGCAAAAATCGTATTTATTTCGTATTAGCAAGATACTCTTCGTCTACCTTACCTTGCTTTCCGTCCCAAACCATATGCTGAGCAAGAGCAATCATATTTTCTACAGCTCTGGTTTTATGGGCATTTTTTCGGTAAGCAAGGTAAATTTGATGCGCTCCACGACCTGCATTATCCGCGAAGGGAATACGCTTTAGTTCAGGAAATGGTGCTAGGCCAAGCGTATCAAGCGAAATTCCCATAAGATCAGGATTTACCGAAACTTCCCCACCAAGAGTAATCTCGTCATCGCACCACTGCTTTATGCTGAGGTTGAATTCCTCAATTAAGCCCTTTACTTCACTTCCGATAGAAGTTTCAGGACGGTAGGTAACAATATCGGTTTTGCGCATGTCAGACACTTTAATGCAATCTCTATTCGCGAGAGGATTATCCTTGTGTACCACCGCTACAAAGTCCTGCGCAAGAACCGGAACAAATTCAATATCAGGCAATCCTTCCGCATAAGCACAAATTGCAATATCGTAGGTTCCATCTTCGAGTCGCTCCAACAAACCCTGTGTAAGACCCTGATATAAGCGTACGTCTACCTGTGTACCGTAAATACCGCGATAGGTTCGCAAAAGTGCTGGCAAATAATCTGATTGCACCGTAAAAATTGTTCCAATATCAATGGTGCCCGACAAACTATTTGCGTGTTCCTGCGCAATCTGAATTCCCTTATCTATTACATCAAGCCCCTCAGAAACATATTCATTGAATTCCTTGCCGTACTTTGTCAAGCGCACATTGCGGCCATGTTGTTCAAACAGTGGAATTCCCAGTTCGTTTTCCAATTGCTTAATGGAGTTAGAAAGTGCTGGTTGGGTTATAAAAAGCGCTTCCGCAGCACGCGTAAAATGCTGAACTTCTGCCAACTTTCTGAAGTAACGCAACTGAGACAAATTCATAAGGGCCCCTCAATCTGACATAAAAAATGGGTCTTCATCCAATTATAGGACGAAGACCCATAAGAGCCGCAAATAAAATGCAGAGTTATAAATAATTGTTAGTTATAACTACTTTGCAGACAGGTACTCAATCTTACCGCCGTGCTTCTCGCACTCACGAGCGATGGTGATGCGCTGTACGGTAGGTGCACCCTCTTCAAGCCACATAGCGCGGCAGTCACGATAGAGGCGCTCGGTAGGACCATAAGGAGAATCCTCGAAGTAGCCGTCGCCACCGAAGATCTCGAGCATTTCGTCAGAAACAAGACGTACCGTGTCAATGGAGAAGAGCTTAGCAATAGCAGCCTTTTCATCGATGTAGTCATTGTGCTGATCGATATCGAAATCCTGAGCGAAGTCGTATACCAAGCAGCGAAGTGCATGAATCATCATCTGCATGTTAGCAATCTTCATCTTGATTGCCTGACGCTTGATGATTGGCTTACCGAAGGTTACACGGTCAGCTGCACGTGCCAAGGAGATCTCGAGCATACGCTGTGCCATACCGAGGTTAGAGCAAGCGATGTGTACACGAGAAACAGACAGGGAGTGAATAGCTACTTCCATGCCCTGGCCTTCTTCGCCAAGCAGATAAATTGGGTCAAGCTTCAAGTTGGTGAACTTAAGACCAGCATGACCTGCGCCGCGGCAACCCATCATATGAGGCATAGGAATGATTTCAAAGCCTGGTGCATCGTTAGGTACAAGGAATGCAGAAAGACGAGAGTCCTTGTCGCTTTCCTGGTCGGTAACTGCAATTACATAGGTGTAGTCAGAGCAGTCAGTGTGGGAGATAAGCCACTTTTCACCGTTCAGAACGTAAGAGCCATCAGGCTGCTTTTCTGCAGTGGTGTGAAGGTCAGCACCGGTACCACCAGTCTTCTCGGTGATAGCAAAGTTGCAGTAAATGGTCTTGTCCTGGAACTTGTCCATGAGCTGTGCCTTGAGCTCAGGCTTGCCATAGTCCTCGAGGATACGCCAGTTCATGTCAGCTGCATGATGGAGATGCATACGCATTCCGCCAGGTCCACGAGAGAACTCTTCCTGAACCTTCAGGATTTCAAGCTCGTTGAGGTCCCATCCACCGTATTCTGATGGCAGATAGTAGCGATAGAGGTCGTTCTTCTTGGAGAGCTCATAGAACTCTTCTGGGAACGTATTGGTTACCTCGATCTCCTTCTGCATTTCCTCGAATGGGCCTTCAGCCAATTCGCGGATCTGCTTGAGATAAGCCTCAAACTGCTCATCCGTGATCTTTGCGTTAGGATTCATTAGTCCCCCTTCTTTTCTTTTGCTCAAGCTTATCGCTTTTGCTTACAGGACTATTCTGACGGTGAACGGGTTCTAAATCAAATCATTAAGCAAATTTAGTTTCTAGGGAATCTATATATTTTTTGAATAGGTTATATATTTCGTACCTGCTTTTCCGCAATTTTACGAATGATAACCAATTAAATTTACAAACGTTTAAAACATGTTCATAGTGTTACGAATTTTTATCTTTGCTTTATCTTCGCTTCTCCCGCTATTTTTGATTGATCGCTATCGAGTTACAGCTTTTCACTCAGAACAGCTTCGCTTGATTCAGCTGACAAGAAAACCAAAGGGCGTAGTGGAATGATTCAACGCATGATTTCCTAATCCCAAAAATTGATACTTGAACACTTGGGTCTACGCCTTTTAAAGGTTTTCTTGCTGCGCTGCGCTCAGATGGTTCTGATTAAAAAGCTCCAACTCGATAAATACATCAGTGCAATCTAAAGATCATGATAGGCATCCTATTTCAATTTCCTACCGCTCTAGCAAGAGAGTCCTGTCGCAATAGAAGATACAACCTCCGGGAAGGCGACGACGGTACAACAATCTCAACCAAAAAAGAGGGACATCTGAAATAGATGTCCCTCAAATTAGCCCCTCCCGCATCACAAATATCTGCGGAAAACACTAGAACGTATGAATTTCGACGTTAGTCTAACTGACCACCGTACAGAGGTACACGATCCTCTTCAGGCTCAATATCGTCGCCCAAGCGGATGGAGCCCTTTTCCTTCAAACGAGCGATAGTCTCGTCGTCTGCACCAACCTTCTTGAGGTATTCCTCGGTGTCTGCGCCCAGAGGAGATACTTCTTCGAAGTCTGCAATGTTAACAGGAATGGTGGACAGGTGATGAGGCAAGCCAGTCTGGAGAACACGACCAACGCGTGGGAAGTCAACCCAAGCAAGAGCTTCTGGATTCTCGCGAGTAATCTGCTCTACTGCTTCGGTCTTGGAGTTAACCTTAGCGATGCAGAAGTCCTTATCCTCAAGCCACTCCATCCATTCGTCGGTGGTCTTGGACTTGATGGTTTCTTCTACGATCTTGAATGCTTCAGGAGCTTCCCAACGACGCTTCAAGCCGTCGCCCTTGATTTCTGGATGACCAATTGCATCGCAGAAGGGCTGCCAGAACTTAGGCTCTACCATACCGAGTGCCAGCTTACCGCCATCCTTGGTTTCGTATACGTTGTAAGCAGCAGAAGGATACTCAAGGTCGTTACGATCGCACTGACCGCCGTTGAAGCACCAGCGAGAATCGAGCAAAGAATTCCACCATACGAAGCAGTCGAACATGGAGGTATCAATGTAGGTACCCTTGCCAGTCTGCTCACGAGCATAGAGAGCAGCAAGAAGTGCCTGACCAGCAACCATGCCAGAAGAAAGGTCGCACAGGTGAAGTGGAGAAGTACCGCCGTGATTTACGGACAGATAACCACTGGTTGCCTGCATGTTAAGGTCATGCTGAGCCTTCTTGGAGCGAGGATCTTCAGCGCCATAACCAGAGATGGAGCAGTAGATGATACGAGGATTAATCTTGTTGATGGTTTCGTAGTCGATACCAAGCTTCTTGGTTACGCCAGGACGGAAGCTTTCTACGATAACGTCAGCTTCCTTAGCCATCTTCAAGAACCAATCTACAACTTCCTGGTCCTTCAAGTTCAAAGAAACGGATTTCTTGTTACGACCAAGAGCGGTGATGTAGTAAGAAATACCGTTGCCCATGGTTGGGTAGTCGTGACGCATGAAGTCGCCAGCGCCAGTGTCTTCGCACTTGATTACCGTTGCACCAAGGTCAGCTAATACCTGAGTTGCATAGCCGCCGGGAAGGTAACGAGAAAAGTCAAGAACGGTAATTCCTGAAAAAGGTGTAGTAGCACGTGCCATGTAAAGAATCTCCTTAGTTTTAAACTACTTAGTCTTCTTAGAGTTAGGACCGAAGCTTGGCTCAAATACCTCTTCAGGTACAGGATCGCCGGTGTATTCCATTACGGCGCCATCTGCAACCAGCTTATCTACGTCAGCGTCGGTGTAGCCATACTCTTTCAGGATCTTACGGGTGTCATAACCGGTAGGACGGCTGCGGTACAGTACAGGGTCGCCAATGCTGTCCAAACGGAATGGCATGGTGGTAATGATGTACTGATCTTCCTTGCCATAAGGGCTAGAAGGACCTTGCTTCTTGTAGGTAACATAACGAAGCTGGTCGTTGTCGAATGCTTCCTGATCCTGAAGAACGTCGGTAACGGTCTGGATCTTCTCGAATGGAATGTCGTTTTCGCGGAAACGCTTTTCCAATTCAGCAAACGTGAACTTCTTGCAAGCCTTGTGCATTTCAGCAACAACGTCAACATACTTACCGTTGTCTGCCAAAGCCTCAAGAGTGCTGGTCTCAGGATCTTCTGCCCAGTGAGGATCCATTTCCAGGGTATCGAATACCAACTTGCAGTACTTGTTGTAGTTGCCGAAGCACATGAGGAACCAAGTACCATCGGAAGATACATAAGAGTTGTTGGTTGGACACTTAGCATCCATGCGGTCTTTAGGATAGTCGCAACCCTGCTGCTGAGCGATAAGAGCAGAGGTCATACCCCAAGTGCCTACGTGATACAGAGAGCCCGTTACCTTGTCGCCCTGGCCAGTGCGGAGAGCGCCAGCATAAGCACCAAGGATACCTGCAGCCAAAGCGCAACCAGTGTTCCAGTCGCCAAATGCGATAGGAGAGTTACCTGGCTCATAGTGAGCGTTTGCCTGAGGAATTGCGCTTACAAAACCAGAACGAGCAGCAAATGCAGTAGCGTCAAAGCCCTTAGCGTCCTTCATTGGGCCGTGCTCACCATAACCACGGTTCTGAGCCCATACCAAACGAGGGAACTTCTCGTGAAGGGTTTCATAGTCGAGGCCCAAACGCTGCAAAGCACCAGAACGCAAAGAGGTCAGGAAGATGTCTGCGGTTTCGAGCAGCTTATACATTACTTCCAGGCCTTCTGGATTCTTAGCATTAATAGCAGTCCATTCCTTGTTAAAAGAACCGCAGTCATATGCTACGTCGTCAAATTCGGTACGGAAAGCCATACCCCAAGCCATGCCCTGGGTACGCTGTTCGTCACCAGTGAATGGCTCTACCTTAATTACGGTTGCGCCCATTTCAGCAAGAGCACGACCAGCTGCTGGTCCTGCTGCATACTGAGTAAGCTCAACAACCTTTACTCCTTCAAGTCCTGCCATACTTATCTCCTAACTTAAGTGATATTGGCGCAATCACCTATTGCACCACTGACAGAAGTAAAAAGGGGCACCGGCACCGATGGTGTCAGCACCCCTCATGCTAAATCCTACTTCACTACTTGAACTCGTCTTATCGAATAAAGTAATGAACTTAGAAAAAGAGTTGATCTTACGGCTCGAGAATTACGCGCAAGCCCTCGCCGTCGTCGATAAGCTGCATGCCCTTTTCGAATTCCTTCAAAGGAAGAACGTGGCTTGCAATTGCGTCGATGTCGAGGCCATTTGCGAGCAGGTTCAAGCCCTGGCGCCAATGCTTACGCTCGTAAGCACGAGAACCGATAATGCTAATCTGACGCATAGCGATTGGGTTCATATGGATGCTGGAAGGCTGTGCAGGAAGACCGGTGATACCGATGCGGCCATTCTTAGCAACCATTTCTACAGCCTGCTGTACAACGGTGAAGTGACCAGCAGCGTCCAAAATGATTTCAGGACCAGTACCGTTGGTGAGTTCCTTAACCTTTTCAATAACATCAACTTCAGAACCGTTGATGGTGATAGCGCCAAGATCTTCAGCTACCTTCAAACGCTTGGTGTCAGCAGCAAGACCAGAGCAGATTACCTTCTGGATACCATAAGCCTGCTTCAAAACAGCAACCATAAGCAGACCGATTGGGCCAGGGCCCATTACCAAAGCGGTGTCGCCTGCTTCAGGATGTACACGCTCTACAGCGTTCAAAGCTACACCCAGTGGCTCAAGAAGAGCACCCTGTACGAAAGATACTTCGTCAGGAATAGGAATAACGTTGGTAGCACGGATTGCCATGTACTTTGCGAAACCACCAGGAAGGTCGGTGCCATAGAATGGACGGTTGTCGCAAATGTTTACCATGCCCTTGTCGCAGTAGGGGCAGGTGTTGTCGAACAATACAGGGTTAGCGGTAACGCGCATACCTACTTCGAGGTTCTTAGGAGCGTTTGCGCCAAGCTCTGCAATAACGCCAGCAAACTCATGACCAAAGATTGCAGGGAACGTAATGTCATAGGAATTGAACAGTGCTTCCTGGCCACGATGCAAAGAGTGGTCAGTACCGCAGATGCCGCATGCCTTGATCTCGAGCAGTACTTCGTCGTCCTTAATCTGAGGAATAGGAGCATCCTCTACATACTGCCAAGGTTCGGTACGGCCTACACAATGGATTGCGTTCATTACACCTTCCATGTATTTACCCCTTTCTAGGTAATTTACAAAAGTCAACACTACGCAGCCGCAATTAAGCGGCTGCGCGAAGACGATAAGTTACTGGATAGACCAACCACCGTCGAGCGTAATGGTCTGACCAGTGGTGTACTCGTTGATTGGATGCAGGAAGAACATAATTGCTTCTGCCATTTCATCAAGAGAGCCCATGTAGGTGTAGTCAGCCAATGGGGTACGGCTCTTTACATAAGCCTCCTGCTGAGGATTATCTTCGAATACCTTCTTAACCATTGGAGTCATTACGTAACCAGGTGCGATACCGTTTACCTTGATGTTGTACTGAGCCAGGTCAACAGCCAAAGCGCGAACCATACCCATTACAGCAGACTTGGTGGTGCAGTAAGGAGCAATGTTCTCCATTGCACGGTCGCCACGGCCAGAAGATACGAGAACGATCTTGCCGCCCTTGTCCTTCATGTACTTAGCAGCAGAAGTTGCAATGAACCAATTTGCCTTTACGTTTACTGCGAAGATCTTCTCCCACATTTCCTCGGTAACGTCGAGAGCGTTGGTGCGAGGAAGAGAGATGCCTGCAGTGGAAACAACCATGTCGATGCCACCGAATTCTTCAACGGTCTTAGCGAGCATTGCATCAATGTCGCTCTGCTTGGTGCCGTCGCAGAACATGCCGATTGCCTTGCCGCCTTCTGCCTTAAGTTCTTCAGCAGTGTCAAGGCAAATCTGCTCAGGAACGCCGCAAATCATTACGTTTGCACCTGCTGCGCAGAGAGCCTGTGCGGTTGCCTTACCAATACCAGAGCCGCCACCCATTACTACGGCAGTCTTACCTGCGAGCTGCTCCTTTGGTTCTCCAGCAAACCAGTTAGCCATAAAAACCCTCCTCTTTTCTTTATTCCAAGGAAACCCTTTCTCTATGTTTCCTTGATTCACACTATTTCAAACAGGTACTATGGTCGGCCAGAACTGGGTTTGGGTCTAATTGTCTACTGATGAATACCTATAGCAAACACAAATGATATGTATTTGTTTCTATCAGTTTGAACCTATTATTAAGGCATTAGTTATCAATTAACGGAAAAATAGCCATTTTTGACGTTTTTTCATAGCTGAAAACTATCGTTTTATAAATCTCAAATGAATATATAGGTTTATCAAGCCTTTCTCGTAAAAGTTTAGCCATTGACCGATTGTTAAAACATTGTTCCATGATGAAAAATCAACGCAAACATAAAGCATGTTTATCTATCTTTCTGCATCCAAGGAATCCAGTGCTCTTTATCGGTTTTAGGTCCACCATTGGCATATAGGACAAAATACGGGTTATAGGAAATTTTCAGCTTTAGCCAAAGAAATACAGCAGGGGCAGTTCACATTGAACTACCCCTGTTTGATTAATAGTATTGATTATAGAACTAGCCACAATCAGAGAATTGCTTTCCCCTTTTTAGATCGCACGCTCGCCTCTTAAGGCAAACTTTCCTTTTAGTATTGCTGATCGTAGAGTTTAGCTGCCTGATCAGAAGTGCCACCCTTCAGATAGCTTTCCTCTAGAGGAATTACCCCTGTAGGGAATTTAATATGACGCTGCGTAAACTTAATAAATTCTTCCACCAAGTGAGAATGGAAGGATTTTTTGTTATAGCCCAGATAGATAATATGGAATGGCTCACGAAGTTCAGCAATAGGAACCGTAACAAAATTTTCTAACGATAGATCGTCAAGTGTTTCTAAAATAATGGCAGTGATGCTTCGGTCTGAAGCAACTAAAGAAGCGGCGCTAATTTCGTCATCAAAGCCCTGTTCAACATGAAGATCGTAGGCTTTGAACAATCCCTCAAAAATAATATGCATATAAGATTGGGAGCGATATGAGGTGAGCTTCGTATCCTTCAATTCGCGCAAAGAAACAACATCGCGCTGCGCAAAAGGACTTGAAGAATTAACCGCAAGCACTACATTCTGGGAAAATTGGGGCACAAATTCAATGTCTTCGCTAACGCCGTCTAATTTGCCACAGAAAACAACGTCGTACTTGCCATCTTCCAAACCCTTAAGACATTCGTAAGTGGTTCCCTGGTAGATATCAAATACCACATCATCACCAAAAGCACCCTTAAAGGTACTTAAAAGACGAGGCAAATAATTACGCTGAATACTAATAACTGATCCGATACGGATGCGCCCACTGAGCCCCGAATTATAGGCGCGCATAATTTCAACCGCTTTATCAATTTCATCAAGCGCCAAGCAGATATGCTTATTAAATTCTTCGCCATATTCGGTAAGTCGAACGTTGCGGCCTACACGCTCAAAGAAAGGAACGCCAATTTCCTTTTCAAGATTTTTAATCGAGTTAGAAAGAGAAGGTTGAGTAATATACAGACTTTCGGCAGCTTTACCATAATGCTCATACTTAGCAAGGGTACGAAAGTAATACAGCTGAGCAAGGTTCATACAGTAGCCCTACCTTCCAAGCAACAGTGCAGTATACAAACCATAACGAAACATAATAAAAAAGGCTTTAATGTTGCGTTAATGAATTAATTTAATTCTGATATTACCAGAAAACCATTGAAAAGAAATGAGTTATTAATGTAAAAGCTATGAAAAACAGATAGCGCCCTGCATGAGCAGAACGACCTATCCTCCCACGGACTACACCG
>CATYOF010000020.1 GCA_958410215.1 uncultured Cryptobacterium sp.
AATGTTGAGCTTCGTGGTGAACTCATTCATCCTATCGCTATGGAAGAAGGCCTTCGCTTCGCTATCCGTGAAGGTGGCCGCACCGTTGGTTCCGGTCGTGTAACCAAGATCATCAAATAACAACGATTGATCTAAAGTTTGTGAATTCGAGGGGAGCTCGCTTGCTGCGGGCTCCCTCTTGATTGATCATGATGCAATGGCAAGAATGCTATTACGTAAGTTAAGGAGTATTGATGCGTACTTTGGTCACTCTTGCATGTACTGAATGCAAGCGTCGAAACTATACGACCAAGAAGAACAAGCAGAATAATCCCGATCGTATTGAGTTCAAGAAGTATTGCAAATGGTGTGGTCACCATACTTTGCATAAGGAAACTCGCTAAGATTAGGCAATATATAGGCCAGTAGCTCCAATTGGTAGAGCGGCGGTCTCCAAAACCGCATGTTGGGGGTTCGAGTCCCTCCTGGCCTGCCAGCTTGTTAATGAGCAGCTCATGGGCTGCTTATTTGGCGTATAGAGTAGTTATTTCCAGAGCAGGAAAGTTGTATGGCAAAGAAGTCTAAAACACAGAGAGCAAAAGCGTCTGCCAATCGTGCAGCTAAAAAAGAGCGCGCAGCACAGCAGGCTCAGGCTACTCCGGTAGTTGAGGAGCAACCCAAGAAAAAACGTTTTGGGTTTAAGAAGTCTCCTGCAAAGACCGTACAAGCATCTTCAAAGCCGGCTCCTAAGCCAAAGAAGGCTGCGGAAAAGCCTAAGAAGAAGCGCTTTGCTTTCCTTTCTGAAGTTCGTTCTGAAATGCGTCGTGTTACGTGGCCCACGAAGCAGGAAGTTCTGCAGTGGACCGGCGTTGTAATTGTGGCGCTGTTGTTCTTCGGCGTATTTGTTGTCGTACTTGACGACTGGGTAGTAACCCCGATTCTTATGGCTATTTCTGGTTTGGGGGCTTAATCCATGACGAAGAAATGGTATGTACTTCACACGTACTCAGGCTATGAGAACAAGGTGAAGAAAAATTTAGAGACTCGTATTGAAACTATGGGTCTTGAAAACAACGTGTTCGCCATTGAAATCCCTACGGAAACCGTAACGGAAATCAAAGAAGGCGGGCGTCGTGTGGAAAGCGATAAAAAGGTATTTCCTGGTTATGTGCTTGTCCGCATGGAACTTGATGATCGCAGCTGGGCTGCGGTTCGTAACACTCCTGGTGTTACAGGCTTTGTGGGTAGCCAAGGTCATCCAGCACCTCTTACCCGCGAAGAATATAACAAGATTATGAAGCGCACCTCGCATGAGGCTCCCAAGAAAACCTCAACGAATCTTGAAGTTGGTCAGAGCGTTAAGGTTGTTTCTGGTCCTCTTGCTGAATTTGATGGTGTTGTTTCTGAAGTTTCTCCTGAAGCTGGTAAGGTTAAAGTTCTTGTTTCCATCTTTGGACGCGAAACTCCGGTAGAACTTTCCTTTGATCAGGTAGCAAACATTTAACTTTGAGAACAATGCGACTTTATGCCCGCATGTGGACGGGGCTTCTCGTAAAGTTCGCTTGTCATATAACGGTAAACAAATTATTTCAGTCGAAAGGAAGCAACTGAAATGGCTGATAAAAACGTAAGCGGTTTCGTTAAGCTCCAGATTCCTGCTGGCGCTGCAAATCCTGCTCCTCCTGTTGGTCCTGCACTGGGTGCACAGGGCGTAAACATTATGCAGTTCTGCCAGGCATTCAACGCTGCTACGCAGGACAAGGCAGGCACTATTATCCCTGTTGAGATTACGGTTTACGAAGACAAAACCTTTGACTTCGTTCTGAAGACTCCACCTGCTGCTTTCTTGATTAAGGAAAAGCTTGGCATTAAGGGTGGTTCTGGTATCCCTCAGTTGAAGAAGGTTGGCGAACTTACCGAAGACCAGCTTCGTGAAATTGCTGAAATTAAGATGCCTGACCTGAATGCAAACACCATTGAAGCTGCTATGGAAATCGTTGCAGGCACCGCTCGTTCCATGGGCGTAACCATTGAGGGTCGTGCTCCTAAGAAGGAATACAAGGTAACCCGTCGTTTGGCTGCATTGCTTCAGGGTGATAACGCTTAGTTTTCTTCTTCCTGTGTAACGGGATTATATTTCATCTGCAAAAGTGGAAGAGCCTTAAAAGAGCTCGCCATACCACGAAAGGAAATAGTTAGATATGTCTAAAAAATATGATGAGGCTAAGGCCAAAATCGAAGCAGGTAAGACCTATGCTCCTCTTGCTGCTCTTGCATTGGTAAAAGAGATCCATCCTGCAAACTTTGATGAAACTGTTGAAGCTCACTTCCGTCTGGGTATTGATACCCGTCAGGCAGATCAGCAGCTTCGTGGTACCGTAAGTCTTCCTAACGGTTCCGGTAAGACGGTTCGTGTAGCAGTTTTTGCTGAAGGCGATGCTGCACGTGCTGCAGAAGAAGCTGGCGCTGATATCGTTGGTTCTGATGATTTGGTGGCAGACATTCAGGCTGGCAAGCTTGACTTTGATGCAACTGTTGCAACTCCCGACCAGATGGCTAAGGTAGGCCGTCTCGGTAAGGTTTTGGGTCCTCGTGGCTTGATGCCTAACCCAAAGTTGGGCACCGTAACTCCTGATGTTGCTAAGGCTGTTAAGGAGCTCAAGGGTGGTCGCGTTGAATATCGTGCTGACCGTTATGGTATCTGCCATGTAGTTCTTGGTAAGTGCTCCTTTACCGCTGAACAGCTTGCAGAAAACTATGGTGCAGTATACGACGAGATTCTTCGTATGAAGCCTGCTGCAGCAAAGGGCAAGTATGTAAAGTCTGTAACCGTTACTTCCACCATGGGCCCTGGCGTAGCAGTTGATAGCTCCGTAAATCGCGAATACACTGCTGCTGAATAAAACAAACGTTTACCGTATTTGACGTTTAGGCACCTCTTAGGAGGTGCCTTTTTTATGCATAAGTATCCGTTATTTTTTGAAATATATACCAAAAATGTAATATACAAATACTCAAACGATATAAGAAACAAATAAATAAGGAACTAATATACAAATAGTTGATAAATCTCAGGTAGGAGGGATTATGACGCAACCTATCGATATCAAAGGAATCAAACTCGGTGAAGGTCGTCCAAAGACTATTATTTCACTGATGGGGGCTCACGCAGATGAAAACATTGAGCTGGTGAAAAAGGGCATTGATGCCGGTGTAGAGTGCTTTGAGTGGCGTGGCGATTTTGCTGCAAATGTTCATGATCCACAAGCTATGGCACAAGAGTCTATAGAGATTGGGAAAGCTCTATCAAACAACCCTTACTTGTTTACCTTCCGTTCTACCAGTCAAGGTGGACAGCTTACTATTCCGGTAGAGGAATATGTTGCTCTCAATAAGGCTATTATCGAAGCAGAGGCAATTGACCTGGTTGACATTGAAACCTGGATTGGCGACGCAGCGGTATTAGAGCTTGTTGCTTGCGCACAGCAGCACAACGTAAAAACCGTTATTTCTTATCACAACTTTGCAGGCACGCCTTCAGTTGAGTGGATGGTAAATCTTTTGACGCATATGGCAGATTTGGGTGCCGATATTCCAAAGATTGCCACTATGGCAAATGGCGCTCAGGACGCTTTAAAGCTTCTTGCTGCAACTGAAGAAATGTCTCGCATTCACAGCGATAAGCCACTTTTGACTATGGCAATGGGTCGCGAAGGAAGCATTACTCGTTTGGCTGGTGAACTTTTCGGTTCCGCTATTACGTTCTGCTCGCTAGAGGCAGCTTCTGCACCAGGTCAGGTTCAGGTAAAACAAGCTATTCGTATCATGGATGATTTGCATGAGGTTTTAGTATAACGATTTGTTTTGTTGGTTAGTAGACTGGTAATTAGATAACCGAACACAGGAGAAAGAGGGAGTTATTATGCCAGAGAAAATTGAGATAAGTGGTCACACCCATCTAATCAGCCTTTTGGGTAGCCCTATTCGTCATTCAATGTCACCTGCTACTCATAATCTTTCGTTTGAAAAGCTGGGCGTAGATTCGATTTATATCGTATTCGACGTTAAGCAGGACGATCTGCCTGACATCATTGCAGCAATGAAACGCATGGATGGTTGGGACGGCAGCAATGTAACCATGCCTTGCAAGCAGGCTATCATTCCTTTGCTTGATGGTCTTTCAGACAGCGCAGAGCTTATGGGTGCAGTAAACGTCTTGAAGAAAGAAGAAGACGGTCGCATTACCGGTCATAACACCGATGGTACGGGCATGATGCAGAATATCCGTAATCATGGTGAAGAAATCGAAGGCAAAACTATTACGGTAGTAGGTCCTGGTGGCGCTGGTTCTGCAATTTTGGTTCAGGCAGCTTTGGATGGTGCTAAGAAGGTGCATGTTTTCGCACGTGAAGGTGGCCCTTCTTATACTCGTGCTACTACGCTTCTTCCTCGCGTTCAGGAAAAAACAGGCGCAGAAATGATTCTTCATGCGTTTGAAAATAAGGAAGAAATGAAGGAAGCTATTGCTGAATCCGATATTCTTATCAATGCTACTCCAGTTGGCATGGGCGATAGCGCTGGTCAGACCCCAGTGCCTGCTGAACTCATTAAAGAGGGCATGGTAGTAGCTGACGCAGTTTATCATCCTCGCATGACTCAGATTTTGAAAGACGCTGAGGCTAAGGGTTGCAAGATCATTGGTGGTATTGGCATGATGATCGAACAGGCAGCAACGGGCGAAGAAATTTGGTATGGCGTTAAGATGCCTACCCAGGAAATCTTGGACGAGTTGTTCCCTGAAGAATAACTAAAATGGTATGAAAACATCCTGCAGGATTAATTTCTTGCAGGATGTTTTCTCATTTGATCAATTTGCTTTGTATTCTTTGTTTTTTGAGGAATTCTGAGCTTAGTTTGAGAATAAAGCGCATAGAGCGCAGCCAAGGTTTGGCACTGACGGATATAGGGATGAGAAGACTCTATGGTGCGTATTTTTGCTGCGCATTTAGCTTTATTCGAAAACGAAATAAAGCGAAGCTGACTCAAAGAATAAAGAATACCAAGCAATAATTATCCAATGGAGTTGCGGCAAGTTGATATAACTCGTGACAAAATCGGAACATCTTTAGCGTTTAAGGTTTATGAAAGTTGGGGAGGGGCGCAATGGATTTTCATCAGTTGTATTACTTTAAGGCAATTGCGGAATCCAAAACAATGAGCGAAGCCGCTGATAAGCTTCATATTTCTCAGCCGTCCCTTTCGCGTGCCCTTCGCCAAATTGAAGAAGAAACGGGGGTTCAGCTTTTTGATCGTAAGGGCAGAACGCTGGTTCTAAATGATGCAGGTAAAATTGCCCTGCGATGCGCAAACACTGCCTTGAACGCACTTGATCGAGTTTCTTTAGAGGTCGAGCTGTATCAAAAAAAGAAGGAGCATGTAATCACGCTTTATGCTCCGGTTCCTATGGGTAATAATGAAACCATTCTTATGCGTTTTAAAGAAATGCATCCACGTGTTTTGTTGCGTGTGAGTGATTCAAAGAAGACCGAATATACTGAAGAAATTCCTCATCTCATATTTTTCGCTTCACCAAAGTATCACCAAGGGGGCGGCTATACTCTTTTAGGAAGAGAGTATATTTCACTTTTGGTTTCGAAAGATTCTCCGTACGCACAGGCTGAATCAGTTGCATTGGCGGATTTGGCCCACGAATCATTCATCGTTAACCCAGTTGGTTCGTTGCGTAATATTGTTGATAGTATGTTCCAAGAAGCGGGATTTAGTCCGAATTTGTATATGGAAAACCAATCCTATATCCAAATTCAAGAAATGGTAGCACGAGGTGTTGGTATTACCTTAGCGCCAGAAGTTACGTGGGCAAATGATAGCCGTGATGATTTAGTCTATGTTCCTTTAAGCGATGTGAAGCGTACGCGCTATTTGTACTTACGGGTACCTGATAATGCTCCTTCATCATCAAAGGTTGATGCATTAAAAAGCTTTTTGATTGATTATTTCGCCGAAGTTTGCAAGCCTCTTTAACTCTTCGCAGAAAGCACCTTGCCTTTGTGTGGTGCTTTGTGATTTTGTGATGCGTTAGTGCTCAGTCGTTGCCTTCATCCCTTTGTCGAAAGGGTGTTTTCGCATACCGATACCTTCGGAAGTTTTTTGCATTGAGGCTATAATAAAATGTGATAATAAATTCTTTAACTTTGACTTTGCAATGGGCCCGTTTCGTCTTGGCAGGATGTGAATGGAGCCGAACGGAGGACATTCATGAGCGAAAAAACACAGAGTGCAAAAGATCTTGCAGCGCGACTTCTTCAATCGAAAGATCTAATTAAAGAAGTAGTTCTTGCTTTGTCGGGTTCAACGCGTCGCGATCGTCAAAATGCTTCGTCTGTGCTTGCTCAGGTTGCAAAACTCGATCCGGAAGTATTGGTTCCTTATACCAACGATTTTATCGATGCTTTGAATCGTCCTGAAGCTCAAACGCGTTGGGAATCTCTTGATGTTCTTACTGAATTGGTTCCGTTCGATTCACGCACGTGCGATAAGGGAATTGCCGGAGCTGAAACAGCTCTTTTTGATGAGGATAATGGTTTTGTTCGTCTGTCCGCCCTTCGTTTCCTTTGCGCGTTGGGGGCGACAACGGAAAATCGTTCCCAAAAAGTGTGGCCTTTGCTTGATGAGGCAATTCAGTGCTATCACGGTGACTATGAATATCAGGACATGCTGGTTGCGCTTATTTCCTTTTCTACGGGCAAACTTGCTCCAGAAGTAAAGGAAGGATTAATTGAACGAGTTTCTTTTGATGCGCAGCACAGCAAAGGAGCTTTAAAGCGTCGAAGCCAGCAGATTATTGATAATCTTTCGTAGCAAAACTTCCCGTAGAGTGTCGATGTAGTTATGTCGGTGCTTCGCAAATTGCGTCTATGATCGTTGTCAAGGGGCCGTGTAGAGAAATCTACGTTACATTTTTCAATACTCCACTATGATAGAGCGCTACAAAGCTACACTTATACCTTGTAATAAAAGAAGCGTGCTTTGCTGCCTTAAATTCTGGCAGCAAAGCAAGATGTTTTACCGCGAGGGTTATTTGCTTAACGAGAAACCTATCAAGGAGAGATTTGATGGCAAAACATACGGTTACCTTAATTCCCGGTGACGGCATTGGTCTTGAAACTACCGCGGCAATGCAAAAAGTAGTGAAAGCTGCGGGTGCCGATATTGAATGGGAAATCGCCGAAGCGGGTGCTCATATGATGGATGTGTGCGGCACTCCACTACCAGAAAGCACCATTGAGGCAGTTCGTCGTAACAAAGTAGCTATTAAAGGCCCTATTACTACGCCAGTAGGGACAGGGTTTAGAAGTGTTAACGTAGCCTTGCGCAAATCCTTAAATCTCAACGTGTGTCTTCGTCCCGTTATGTCAATTCCGGGAGCTGGTGGGCGCTATTCTGATGTTGATTTGGTAGTTGTTCGAGAAAACTCAGAAGATTTATATGCAGGCATTGAATTTGAAGAGGGAAGCCAGGGAGCAAAAGATCTTATTCAGTTCTGCAAAGACCAAAACGCTGGCACCATCCGTCCCGATTCGGGCATTTCTATTAAACCTATTTCGATAACCGCTTCACAAAATATTGTTCGTTTTGCGTTTGAATATGCCCTTAAGCATGGCAAGAAAAAAGTAACTGCTGCTCATAAAGCAAATATTATGAAGTATTCCGATGGTCTGTTTTTAAAGGTTGCTCGCGAAGTGGCCAAGGAATATGAAGGCAAGGTTGAATTTAATGACAACATTATTGATGCCTTCTGCATGAACATTGTTATGGATCCTTCCCAATTCGACGTTATCGTATTCCCTAACTTATATGGAGACATTGCAAGCGATTTGTGTGCAGGATTAGTGGGAGGTTTAGGCATTGCCCCTGGTGCCAACATTGGCCCTGACTATGCAATTTTCGAGGCAGTCCACGGATCGGCACCCGATATTGCGGGAAAGGATATTTGCAATCCCACTGCAGAAGTTTTATCTGCTGCTATGATGCTTGATCATCTTGGTGAGTTGGACATAGCAGAGAACATTCGTCGTGCTGTGTGTGAAGTATACGCACAGGGTACGGTTCTGACCGCTGATATTTGCAAAGCGGTTGGCTCAGATCAAGCACCTGCAACGTGCACGCAATTTACCGATGCCCTTATTGCTGCTTTAGGCAAATAAGGAATGGGTAACGGTTAAAACAACTTTAATGAATCAAGGTTCAGTCCCTATGAGCAGAAAATGTTGTAAGAAAGAGGGAACAGATGAATAATCGCTCAAGTGTTTTGCAGGTTGGTAATACTTCTTACACGTATTACCCGGTATCTGCAATTGAAGGCTACGAAAAGCTACCGTATTCACTTACCGTTCTTTTGGAGAACATTTTGCGCTTAGCGCCTACTGATGAATATGCAGCCAAACTAGCCGATCGCCTTATGCGGGCTGGTTTGTCGGGAGAAGTAGGCAGCGAAATTGAATTTTCGCCTGCACGTGTTTTATTCCAAGATTTTACTGGTGTGCCTGTATTTGTTGACTTCGCGGTCATGCGCGAGGCCTGCATGGAATTAGGCGGTGACCCTAAAAACATAAACCCTCAGGTTCCCTGTGACTTGGTTATCGACCATTCTGTTATTGCCGATGTGGCGGGGTGCTCAGAGGCTCTTGAGCAGAATATGGCGTTAGAGTTTGATCGTAATAAAGAACGCTATGAATTCTTAAAGTGGGCTCAGGAATCCTTTAAGAATGTTCGCATCGTTCCTCCTGGAGCAGGCATTTGCCACCAGCTTAATATTGAGCGCTTTGCCAAGGTGGTTATGACCCGGGAAGAGGGTGATGAAACAGTTGCGTATTTTGATACTTTGGTAGGAACCGATTCTCACACGCCAACCGCAAACGGCATTGGCGTTCTTGGTTGGGGCGTAGGCGGCATCGAGGCAGAAGCTGCAGCGCTTGGTCAGCCTATTACAACCCTTGTTCCTCGGGTAATCGGAGTGAAGCTTACCGGAAAGCTTTCAGATGAAGTAAGCGCCATGGATGTTTCGCTTACCTTTGCCCAAATGCTTCGTGCAGAAGGAGTAGTAGGTTGTTTTGTCGAATGTTTCGGCGAAGGGCTTGAAAGCTTAAGCGCAACACAGCGTGCCTGCATTTCTAATATGACGCCCGAATACGGTTCTACCTGTACGCTATTTCCTGTGGACGAAAAAACGCTTGATTACTTGCGTCTTACCGGCAGAAGTGAAGAGCAGATTGCGCTTGTTGAAGCCTATGCAAAAGCGCAAGGTTTCTGGAATGATCCGCAGGTTGCAGCAAATAAGGTGTATGCAAAGGTATTAGAGCTTGATCTGTCAAGTGTGGTTCGCAGTGTTGCGGGACCTTCTCGTCCGCACGATCGTATTGATGTTGTAAAGGCGAAGCAAGCCTTCGAAAGTACTTGCAAAGACCGAAAGCTCGATACGCAAAAATCAGTATCGGTGAACATTTTGGGCGAAACCTATGAATTAACCCACGGTGCTCTTGCTATTGCGGCAGTTACCAGTTGCACAACAGCAACTGATGCAAGCATGATGCTGGCGGCAGGTGTTTTGGCGCGTAATGCGCAGGCGGCAGGATTACATCCGAAGCCTTGGGTGAAAACCATTTTGGCACCGGGATCGCGTGCAACAGAAAACATTTTGGAAGCAGCAGGTCTTATGCCTTCGCTTCGTGATTTGGGCTTTTATACCTGTGGCTTTGGTTGCATGAGCTGTATTGGGAACTCAGGTCCCCTTTTGCCTTTCATGCATGAAATAGCAAACGATATTGAGTTAGCAAGCATTCTTTCGGGCAATAGAAACTTTGAGGGTCGCATTTCGCCCGATGTTTCTCAGAATTACTTGTGTGCGCCTGCTTTGGTAATTGCTTATTCCTTGGTAGGTACTATGGATTTTGATTTTGAAACCCAGCCACTCGGAACCAAAGAAGATGGAACGAAAGTGTTCTTAAAAGACATTTGGCCTTCAGCTTCTGAAGTGCAAGAATTGCTTGCTTCGTGCTGCACTAAAGAGGTATTTGATCGAGCAGGGGAAGGCCTTTTTGAAGGTAATGAAGCATGGCAATCGCTTGGAAAAGAAGCAAGCGATGTATTTGCTTGGGATCCTGATTCAACCTACGTTCGTCGTGCTCCTTATTTTGACGGCATGACCAAAGAACCAAAAGCACCGAACGCCATTAAGGACGCTCGTGTTTTGTTGAACTTAGGAGACTTCATTACCACGGATCATATTTCTCCTGCAGGTTCTATTGCACAACATTCTCCTGCAGCGCGCTACCTTGAAGATCATGGCGTTGCGCCTGAGGATTTCAATACCTATGGTGCTCGCCGTGGCAATCATGAGGTTATGATGCGTGGTGCTTTTGCAAACGTGAAGTTAACCAATAAGCTTGCTGAAGGCAAAAAAGGTGGATGGACTAAAGATTTCCTTGATGGAGAAATAAAAGCAGTCTATGATGCTGCAGCCCATTATCAGGAGGAACATATTCCTTTGGTGGTTCTTGCAGGGAAAATGTATGGAAGCGGTTCTTCTCGTGACTGGGCAGCAAAAGGTCCTATGTTGCAGGGGGTTCGCGCGGCCTTTGCAGAAAGTTTTGAGCGTATCCACCGATCGAACCTTATTGGTATGGGTATTTTGCCTCTTCAGTTTGAAGAGGGTCAAAACGCCGATTCGCTTGGTTTAGACGGAAGCGAAACTATTTCTCTTGCGGAAATAGATTTTTCGAATGGCTTACCCAATCCATCGGTGGTAGAGGTAACGGCAGTGAAGCCAGATGGAAGCGAAATTACCTTCAAAGCGGTAGTAAGAATTGATACCCCGACAGAAGGGGAATATTACTACAACGGTGGAATTCTTCAGTATGTATTACGTGGTTTGTCGTAATGTAATAAGAACGTTTAAGACTTGCAGGCGCGCCAGTTTTTTCTGGTGCGCCTGTTGTTTTACAAAGACCGAGGGTGTTCTGGGTAAAGAATCGGATACAATAACATGTTACGTACACAAGAGGAAGGAGCCTTATGGCAGATCCAAATAATCAAGGACCAGTCAGTTGGGCAGACTTGCTAAAACAGTTCGGTGCTGCACAGGGTGGCGCTGGATTTGGTGGTGCTGGTACGGGCGGTGGCGACTCGGAAGGACCAGGAGGTCCTCGCCGTGGTGGTCGCGGTGCTCGTCCTGGTGGTAACGAATTCAGTGCATTTCGTGATGCTCTTTCGCAAATGAGCAAAAAAGCACTCATTATTATTGCAGTACTGGTAGTACTTGTTTTGGCATTTTGTTATTGGTGGTTCCATCCACCTATCAACATCCATAGTGTTGATTTGTGGTTTGCACTTGCCATTTTTATTTTGTTGCCTTCGTTTTTGATCTTCTTTTCTTTCAAACAAATCTATGCCAATGGTATGGGTAAGCGCGAAAAGAGTGAAAAGAAGTCAAAGCGCTTCAAGGTGCTCATGTTTGTTCCGCTGGCAATTGCGGCGGTTGGTCTTATTGGTGCGCTGCTCTCGCTGAGTCTGTTCCCAGGCAATGCTGAAAAGTATGCAACCATTTTGCAGACCGAAGAAACGGATTTTGCAACCGATATTCAGGAAGTTGACTATTCTGAAATTCCGTTTATCGACCGAGATTCGGCTATGCTTTTGGGCAACCGTACCATGGGTGCAATGGCTGACTATGTAAGTCAGTATGTTATTGACGACATTTATACTCAGATTAACTATCAGGATTCACCGGTTCGTGTAAGTCCGCTTAATTACGCAGACCTCTTTAAGTGGTGGTCAAACAAGGATACGGGTATTCCTGGCTACGTTATTGTTAATATGAGTACGCAGGATACGCAGATCGTTCGTCTTGACGATCCTATTTACTATTCTGATTCTGACCCTCTGTTTAATAACGTTGATCGTCATGTTCAGCTGAAATACCCCTTCTATATTCTGGGTGAAAAGTCATTTGAAATCGACGATGATGGCAAACCTTATTGGATCTATCCTGTAATGGACTACAAGGTTGGTCTGTTTGGTGGACAAACCGTATCGCGTATCATTTTGTGTGATGCTAATACAGGCGAATGCCAAGACATTGCAATTCAGGATGTTCCGCAGTGGATTGACCGCGCCTATCCTGCTGAACTGTTGATCGAACAGTACAACTGGAGCGGTTCGCTTTCCGGTGGCTGGATTAACTCCTGGTTAGGTCAGAGTGGCGTTCGTCAAACCACTCCTGGTACTGATGGCAACTTGGGCTACAACTATGTAGTAAAAGATGATGACGTTTGGGTATACAGTGGTGTAACGTCTGCTACTTCAGACAATTCTATTATTGGCTTTGTTCTGATTAATCAGCGTACGGCTGAATCTAAATTCTATCCTGTTGCGGGTGCAACGGAAGATTCAGCAATGTCTTCAGCTGAAGGCCAGGTACAGCAGATGCGCTATACCGCAACATTCCCCTTGCTCATTAACGTGGGCGGTCAGCCTACCTACTTTATTGCCTTGAAGGATAGTGCTGGTTTGGTCAAGATGTATGCCATGATTGACATTCAGCGTTATCAGAATGTAGCGGTTGGTAATACCATCGAAGAAACAGAGGATGCCTATAAGCAACTTCTGAGAAGCAACGGTATTGAAGTCCAAGGCAGCGAAGATGAATCAAAGGTAACGGAAGGTTCAGCTACAGGCACGATTTCATTAATTTCTCCGGTTGTACTGGATGGTAATACTCATTACTATGTAATGCTTTCCGGCAACGATACGCTTTATGACTGCTCTGTTGCAGATATCGTTGATATTGTTCGCTATAAGGAAGGCGATGATATTACGTTGAACTTCTCTAAGGGTGGCGGATCACTCGTGGTAGTTGATTCTATTAGTCAGCCAGCAAATCAGAACCAGGATTCTAATGCTGCTGCAGGTGATTCTGCTACCGTAGACAATGCTGCCACAGGCATGGAAAACGGAGCAGCCAATAACGGCGCTGCAGCTCCTGAGGGGCAAGCAGCTGCTTAGTGCTAAAGTTGTAGCGACCATCTAGCTGATGGGAATGCTTAACACCCATGCAAAAGCCGAGAGGGTTTTCCTCTCGGCTTTTTACGTTTTCTTTAGTAAAAATACGGCGGAATGACTTCTTGAGATAGGCTGCAATATTTATTTCTGGAGCTTATCTGCAAAAAAGGCTTCAGCTCACCGCTTTCGCTGTTCAAAACGGATCCGCTGTGATCCGTTTTTCATGCGCTTCGCTGCATCATGCTTTAATTACGCGCGCATTCTTTGAATGCGCTGTTTTACAATTTGTTTTCCGAGTTCGCCTCATCCTTTTCTTGCAGATAAGGTAGCGATTTTATATGGCGAAGATCGTACTAGTGTTTATCTTTCTTTGATGAGCCATTTCTTCACGTTGGTATGAAAAGATACGGAAAAGCGCAGCCCAAGTTTTTGATTTACGATAACGGGATATCCGAATCGTTCGTCAAATCATTTCGCTGCGCTCTTTGCATTCTTTCATACTGAAATAGCGTGAAGTGGACTTCGAAGAAAAGATGAACACTTATTACTATTCGTCTATCAGGATAACTGCTGCATGTACCGGACCATGGACCCCAACAACGCGTACCAGTTCAATGTCGGCGGTATTGGAGGGACCACTGATGAAGGTGTAGTTTGAAGGCATAGCTTCATCTGCTGCCACCTTTTCTTCCCAGTCATCCATAAGTTGAGTCATATAGGGAAAAATATCCTTTTTACGAAGCAAGGCAATGTGCCCAATGGGAAGCAGGCATATGGAACGGCCTGATTCGCTTGAGCATTTTTGAATAATAGTTGCGGTTTCTGCGATGCCTGCACTTGCAACGGTAATACCTACATCGGCATTTTCTGCGCGTCCCACACTTGCTTCTCGGCTAGTTGGGTCCCAGCGCACTCCTTCAAGAGAAGCATCCTCCAGCGCTTCCGGAATGTGATAGGCATCAATTTCGGGAACATTGGCAAATACCACGTGCCCACCATCTCCGAAGGTATTTACCAGTTCAACTACAGCTGCGGCAACGCCGTCGGGAGTTGTTTGCTTAACAGCTGTTCCTACTTTTTCTGCTTCACGAACGAACCACGAAGCAAGTTCTTCGGTTGAATAGTTGCGGTAATCGTGAGGCAGCGGTGCTTTTGTAGCGCTGCAAGGCTCTATCTGTACAGGAGGTTCATTTCTACCAAGTGCGTTAGAGATGGGTTTAAGAAATTCCTCAAGACTTACCGTGCTCATTTAATCCTCCTTTCGAGTAGAGGTGGTAGGCAAAGAGGCGCCGTGATTTTCATTTGCAGCTACGTTTTGCTCTATTGCTTTATGGACGCGATTTGCTGCGGCAGATATTTCTTGTGCGGTTTGAGCACGTTTGACTGCAGTTTGCTCTTTCTTATGGCGAGCAAACCACGTGCGGAATTTTTCTTTGCTCATAGGATCAAGATTGCGTGATGCGGTCCAGCCATTCAGGACAGGAATAAAGGTGGAGCTTTTATCAATCTGATTGGTTTGACCGGTAAGTGCCTTCATGATGGAAGGAGCAACGCTTGTTGCCATGCCGTAAAGAGCTCTGCTAGAAAACGTAGCAGCTGCAGCACTAAATACCGCCTTTTCTGCAGGAGAAACATAGCCAAGAGAAACAATGTTACGGCGATGCTGGGCAATAAGAGCGGGTAGAGGAATTTTGACGGGACACACGTCAGCACAAGAACCGCACAGTGAACAGGCATACGGCAATTGAGCGGTTTCTTGATATCCCACCAAAAGGGGAGTTAAAACAATACCCATAGGGCCTGGGTAAATTGAACCATAGCCATGGCCAGTAATGTGGCGATAGACGGGGCAGGAGTTCATGCAGGCTCCGCAGCGAATACAGCGAAGCATAGGCTTAAATTCGCTGCCAAGAATGTTGGTGCGACCATTATTGACCATAACAATATGAACATTTTTCGGTCCGTCAGCTTCATTTTCGCGACGTGGGCCGGTGTTGATTGAAAACGATCCGGAGATTTTCGCCCCAACAGCGCTGCGTACCAATAACTTCATCATCACATCAAGGGATCGCAGATCAGGAACGATGCGCTCGCATCCCATAACAATAATTTGAGTTTCGGGGATGCTTGAAGCCATGCGAGCATTTCCCTCGTTGGAAACAAGAGTGCATGATCCTGTTTCGGCAACACCAAAATTGCAACCGGTAACACCTACCGAAGCATTCATAAATTCTGGGCGTAGGATTTTGCGTAAGAAACGAGTGATTTCTTCAGGGTCGTCGCTTCCGGTATAGCCTTTACGTTCGCGGTACAAATCACGAATAGAGGTGCGATCGAAGTGAAGTGCAGGAACAACAATGTGGGAAGGTGCGTTTCCTGCGGTTTGAATGATATGCTCGGCGCAGTCGGTTTCGATAGCGGAAATGCCATGCTCTTCTAAAAACTTATTAAGACCAATTTCTTCGGTCATCATGCTTTTTGATTTCACGCACGAAGTGGCGCCAATATCTTCGAAAATATCGAGAATACATTCAAGGGCATCGGCATCAGTGGGCGCGAAGTATACGTGGGCGCCATTTTTTTGGGCATTTGTCGCGAATTCTTGCACGTAATAATCCAGATTAGCAAGTACATGGTCGCGAATCTGTGCAGCGTGATCGCGGAAGTCTTCCCAATTATCAACCTCAGCAACAAGGGCATTGCGCTTTCCGGTAATCACATCTTGGGCTGTTTCAATAGCGCGATGTTTGAAGGTATCGGAAAGGGATCGGTGAATGCGCTCTTCAAGAGGCGCATTGTCGTAAATAATAGAAGACATACCTTACGCCTCCAATCGTGAATCGAGGATTTGCGCAATATGAAGGACTTTCATATTGCTTGAAACAATGCCTGCTTCGCGCATGCGATCAAGAGCACCTTTAATATTCATAAGACATGCTTGGTCGGCTCCGCACAAATAGTCGGCTCCTGTGGCAAGGGCGAAAGCTACTTTTTCTTGCACCATGTGTCCGGAAACTTCTGGTTCTTTCACGCTAAAGGTGCCACCAAACCCGCAGCAACGATCCATTTCTGGCATTTCAATATAGGTAAGTCCTTCCACATTTTTAAGAAGGGTAAGAGGTGGCTCTTTTACTCCAAGCATACGAGTTAAATGGCAACTGGCGTGATAGGTTACGGTTCCATCTAGGTGAGCACCCACATCGGTTACCCCCAACACCTCAACGATAAACTGCGTGAATTCAAAAATACGGGGGGCGAGTTCTGCAATTTTTTGGCTATATTCTTCATCGTCTTCAAAGAAGTGCGGATATTCAGCCTTGATAGCCCATGCGCACGATCCCGTTAAAGAAACGATAGTGTCATATTTGCTGTAGGCATCAATGATCTTTTTCATCATGGGTTTTGCTTCTTCGATATAGCCAGAATTAGTAAACGGCTGACCACAGCACACGTGATCATCAGGGAGTTCTACCTCGCAGCCAAGACGTTCAAGTACGTTTACGGCAGCAATTCCCACCTCGGGATAAAACATGTCAACCATGCAGCCCGGGAAGAATGCAACTTTCATACAGGGTCCTTTCTCGTTGATGTGTTTAGCTTCGTGGTTTCCTGGGAAAATGGCAAGGTGATGTTCGCGGGCGAGAAAGGTAGCCAAGTAAATGGCAGAAAAATAAGGAGAAAAGGAAGAAAATGTGAAATTATAGTTCGAGATCTGCTCTATGGAGAATTTCTACTTGACGCATGACTTCAGTTTTGCAATTATAGTTCGGCTGCAAAAAGCAGCCTGAACTGAAAATTGTTCCGCTGCCCAAGACAGCTGGTACCTATAAGGTTTAATCGCATGTGCGGCCCGCCGAGGTGGTTAGTAAATGTTAAGTCTTTACCGACCCCCTGCTGTCATGAGCTAGGGGGTCGTTCTTTTCAAGGCTCGACCCACCCCATGGTGCGGAACTTGATGCTTTGAAAAGGAGGTGCACGACACATATGCCAAGCGTACAGAACACTGAAAGGCTCGCTGAGATCAAGGAAGATCTTACCGACATTCAAGCAATGTGGGTAGTAGACTATCGCGGCCTTACGGTAAAGCAGTCCGAGCAGTTGCGTAACAACATTCGTGAAGCGGGCGCAATCATGAAGGTTCATAAGAACAAGCTGGTTCGCCTTGCTCTCAAAGAGTTGGATATGCCTGAAATGGACGAGGTTCTTGCTGGTCCTTCCGCTTTTGTTTTTGCAGAGGGCGATCCTGTTGCTTCTGCTAAGGCTTTGAAGGACTTTGCTAAGGCTAACGAAAATTTGGTAATCAAGGGCGGCATGATGGACGGTGCGTTCGTTGATGCTGAAGCAGTTGAAAAGATTGCAGCTCTTCCTTCTCGCGAGGAACTCATTGCCAAGCTTCTCGGCAGCCTGCAGAATCCTATGGTCAAGACCGTACGCGTGCTCAATGGTCCTATGGAGGCTTTCGCACGTTGCGTATCTGCTATCGCAGACCAGAAGGATGCAGCTTAATAGTGCTGCAGCTGGTGCAAAGCACCACTCAAGCAGCATAACAGCTGCTCAGGTACCACCTGGTATCACCCCTGCAGCGCATGCTGCATAAATGTTGAAATTATCTGTGTCACAAACAAAAGGCACACTTAAAAAGAAAAGGAGTCATATCATGGCTGTAACTCGTGAAGAGATTGTAGAAGCCCTTAAGGAAATGCCTGCTCTCGAGCTTTCTGAGCTCGTAAAGGAACTCGAAGAAGTATTCGGTGTATCTGCTGCTGCTCCTGTTGCTGTAGCTGCTGCTCCTGCTGCTGGCGAAGCTGCTGCTGAAGAAAAGACCGAGTTCGACGTTGTTCTCGAAGGCTTTGGCGACAACAAGATTGCTGTTATCAAGGCTGTTCGTGAGATCTCTGGTCTTGGCTTGAAGGAAGCAAAGGCTCTCGTAGAGTCTGCTCCTGCTCCTGTACAGGAAGGCGTTGCAAAGGACAAGGCAGAGGAAATGAAGGCTGCTCTCGAGGAAGCTGGTGCAGCTGTAACCTTGAAGTAACTTATTGGTTACTTTGTGGTTTGTTCCTGAACGGAACCTTACCTGTTTGTTTCATATTGGAAACGCATCTAAGAAGGGAAGCGAAAGCTTCCCTTCTTTTCGTTTATAGTGAAGTTACTGAACAAAATATGGGGTTATTGGCCTTTTGGCCTATAACCCAAAATATGATTGCCATATTGTGTGTCCGATAAAGGGTGTGCCAGAAAAGAAAGTAGGTTTGAAATGGAAAAGGGTTACTTTTCTGCAGCATGGAGCGATATTACGAAATCGCCTGGCTGGTTTTCTAAGACTCTTCGATTAGGGCTTTTGAATTTAATTCCTATTTTTGGGGTACTGGTTACCTATGGTTATTTGTATGGGTGGGCGCGTGATATAGCATGGAATGTGCACAGGCCCATGCCTGATCGTATTTTTGGTAACGAAGATGGAAACTTGTTCAAGCGTGGTTTCTTTATCTTGGTTATTGGCTTTGTTTTTTCTTTAATTCCTGGGGTATTCAATACTCTTACCAGCGTTTTGACGGGCTTTTCGATTTTTGGTTTTGTGTATTCTGATGCTTCGTTTGGCGCGGGCGCTTTATTTATGGGTCTTATCTTCTCGCTCGTGGGACTTGCTCTTACTTTTGCGGTAGTGTTTTTCTACTGGGTGGGCTCTATGCGGTGTGCGCTTTATGGCACGCTTTCTTCAGGATTCCAATTTGGCAAAATATGGGCAATGATGCGTTATGACTTTACGGGTCTTTTGCGCATATTTGGTATGTCGCTAATTTGTGGCTGCGTTGTGGGAATAGGCTTTTTTGTTATTTTCATGCTCAGTGTTATTTTGGGAACTATCTTTGGTGTTGCGTTTATAAGAAACGAAAGCCAAGCCGTAGTGTTTGTGCTCATTATCTTGTTGCTGGTCCTTTTGCTTTGTGTGGTTACGGTTTTCATATCTGTGTTTGTGGCAGCGCTTATTATTCGCGCTCTTGGCTATTGGACGCGACAGTTCCAGGTTAACTTGTGGGGCGGACAAGAAGATCCTTTGCCTTTCGAGCTTGAACAAGCAAGGCAAGCACAGCAGCAGTATGGTGCCTATCAAGCACAGCAGCCTTATCAGCAACAACCTTCTCAACAAGCTCAGCCATACCAACAGACGCAGTTCTATCAGCAAGGGCAACCTTACCAGCAAGGACAACCGTATCAACAAACGCAATCGTATCAGCAGAATCAGCCCTTCCAGCCGGCGCAGTCCTATCAGCAAGAGCAACTATATCCGCAAGCGCAATCGTATCAGCAAGCGCAGCCACTACAGCAGAATCAGTCCTGCCAGGAAACGCAGGTGCCACAACAGAATGGTTTCGGGCAGCCTGTGCACGTGCAACCTGTACAATCCGAACAATTCACGCAGCCTGCACAACCCGTGCAGCCTGTACAACCCGTGCAACCTCCACAACCTGCGGAGCCTGCACAACCCGAACAGGTCGTACAACCTACACAATCCACGCAACCTCCCATTATTGATGTTGAGCCGATAGAGACATCAAGCGTAACTATTGAAAAGGTTGCTGCTCCTGAAGGTAATGCTCAAGAAAATGCTGCTTCCAATGATGTTCCGACTTCAGAAGAGAATGTGGTTTCTGAGTCCAACTCGCAAGCTGTGGGTGAAAGTGATCCTGAGTCTGCCTCGCAGCCTACAGAAGAAAGCAATCCTGAAGCTGAATCGCAACCTGAAAATGGAAGCGATCTTGAATCTGGTTCACAGCCGGAAGACAAAAGTGAGCCCAATTCCAACTCGCAAGCTTTAAGTGATGATAAAACTAAAGATGAAGACGAAACGGGAACTAAGGCTGTAAATGAAACCGAAACAAAGATTAAACGTGATTCCCAGTAATTCTCTTTCAGGCATTTTTGCTTATGATCACAAAAGGGTCCCTTTAGAAAGGGACCCTTTTTATACTGAGAAGTATTTTCAAGTGAAAAATGCTATTCTTTCTCATGTTGGAAATTTATACGGTGTATAAGAAATTTGGGTGTAGTTGAAACTTGCCCAAATTTCTGGAAGAAACGCCTTTGGGGGCGTAAGGGTGAAGGGATCGTACATGAAAACAGAACTTTGTGACGTATTGGGCATTGAATATCCCATTATTCAGGGTGCAATGGCTCATATCACCGATGGTAAATTTGCTGCTGCGGTAAGTAATGCAGGTGGTTTGGGTGTTATTGCTTCAACGCTGCATGATGCTCAGTGGGTTAAGGAACAGGTAGAAATCGCTCGTTCTCTTACCGATAAGCCATTCGCGGTTAACCTGATTATGGAGAGCGATTTGGTTGAAGAATGTGCTCGCATGTGTGTCGAATTAAAGGTTCCTGTTTGTACGATTAGCGCCGGTAAGCCCGATGCTATTGTTCCTATTTTGGTTGAAGGTGGCGTAAAGGTAGTTTGCCTTATTCCTCACGCTCGCGCTGCAAAGAAAATGCAGGACTTAGGTGCTACCGCGGTAGTAGCAGAAGGCATGGAAGGCGGCGGCCATATTGGTCGTATGTGTACCTATCCTATGGTTCGTCAAGTTGCTGAAGCAGTGGATATTCCTGTTATTGCAGCGGGCGGTATTGCTGATGGTAAGGGATTCTTGGCAGCGCTTGCTCTTGGCGCAGTAGGTGTTCAGATGGGTACCGTATTTCTTGCTTCCGACGAATGTCCGGTAAGTGATGTGTATAAGCAGATGATCGTTGATGCTGCTGACTGCGACACGGTTTTAACGGGTGAATACGGCAAAAAGCAGGTTCGCTGCATTAAGAGTCCTTTCACGGAGGCATTCTGGAAGTTGCATGATTCTGGTGCAACAAGTGAAGAACTGGATCAGTTCTGTCGTGGTTCTGTAGCTGATGCAAGCAATGGCAACATTGAGCATGGTGCTTTTTCTGCAGGCATGATTGCAGGTTTAGTCAAAGAGGTTCGTCCGGTAAAGCAAATTATTACCGATGTTATGAATCAAGCTGACGAGGCTTATGCGGAATTGAAGCGCATTTACGGCTAACTTTGATATTTTGGGGAAGGGTAAGGGCAAAACACTTTCCTGAAGAAAGCGTCAATGAATACACGAACTAAACAAAAGACTGCGCGCGATAAGCGACGGCTTGAGCGCGATAACAAAACGGTGATGGCCATGGCAAAACTTTACTGCCACGACCATCATCGTGGTTTACAGGGCAAAAATGGTCTCTGCACTGAATGTAGCGAGATTGTAACCTACGCCTTTCTGCGCACGGAGAAGTGTCCTCATTTCCATAAAGGAGTTTGCGAGTCATGCGAAATTCAGTGTTATACACCTTCTATGAGGGCGGGAATTAAGAATATTATGGCTTATAGCGGCCCGCGGATGATAACTCATCATCCCGTTATGGCTATTCGTCATGTAATAAAGAAGATTACGCTAAAAATACAAGCAGTGCGCTAACGTTCAATGCGAGAAACGCGCAAACATTTGCTTACACGCTGAGGTTAACCATTATGAGCACCATTGATGAAATTCTTGCTTTTAATAAAAAGTTTGTGGAAAAAGAATCTTACAAACGCTATGAAACCGACAAATACCCCGACAAAAAGCTTGCAATTGTTAGCTGTATGGATACAAGGTTGACAGAATTGCTTCCTGCGGCGCTTGGCCTTAAAAACGGCGATGCGAAGATAATCAAAAATGCAGGAGGGGTAATATCTCATCCTTTTGGTAGCGTAATTAGAAGCTTGTTGGTGGCTATATACGAATTGGGAGTTACTACCATCATGGTAATTGGTCACAGTAATTGTGGCGCACAGCATATGAATGCCAAGGAGATGATTGATCATATGCTCAAGGCAGGAATATCGCGGGATCATATTGCGATGATGGATTATTGCGGCATTGATTTCGAAAAGTGGCTTGCTGGTTTTGGTGATGGGGAAGAAAGTGTACGAAAAACGGTAGAAACTATTGCGCATCATCCTCTTATTCCCACCTCAGTAGAAGTAGAGGGCTTTATTATTGATTCAAAAACAGGGAAGCTCACCAAAATTGAACAGAGTGATTCATAACTTGAAAGAGACAATGGTATAGTTTTGAAAGTTGTAAAGCTATTTTGAACATGAGGGAGCGGGAGAAAAACTGATGGCGAAAAAAAGTCGTAAAGAGACAAGAGAAATAGAAGAACAGCTCCGCAAGGAAGCAGAACAGGAAAGAAAGAAGACACGCATCTTTCTTATTGTTGCCGTAGTGGCAGTGGTTGCTATTTTGGCTTATGCCATCTATGAGCGTGTTCTTTCGTAACTATAAATAACACTTTTCTTATTAAAGCTACACGGAAGTAAGTAATCTGACTTTATTACTACGTAACAAGAACTGCTTACTCATAAGTGTACGAGTGAGAAGATCAGTCGAAATAACTAACCTACACGTAAAAGCGTCAATCGAATAACTAATCTTCTTTTACAATTCCCCCTAAAGCCCCTTCGCGGGCTTTTCTTTTTCAAAAATCTTTTCATCTATATCCCCAGGTCATCATGAGATTAACCTCCCTTTAAGAAAAATAATCCCAAAAAGTTAAAAAAAGTTGTTGACAGAGCGGGGGGATGAGA
>CATYOF010000021.1 GCA_958410215.1 uncultured Cryptobacterium sp.
AGATAGTTAACGATTCTAAAGACGACCTTTACACCACTTTTTGAGACGCGACCTTACTTTTCAATCTCTTCTCGGATCTTCATAGCTTTTTAGCCGCTAATCCAACTCTTTTTGTCCTATATCGAACTCTTTTCGGGCTTATGCAATCCCACTAATAAAAAAAATCGAGCCACTTTCACTAAGAAAAGCAGCCCGACGAGGAGGGGGACCAAGTCCCAAAGGTATTAAGAAAACGAATTGGGGGAATTACAGTTCGCCCGCTTCGACCAGTAAGGCATATTCATGCATAGCAAGCTTGTAGCTATTCTTGCCAAAGCCAGCAATCTGGCCTATGCATTCGCAAGCCGTTACTGACTTATGACGGAATTCGTCACGCTTATGAATGTTGGACATATGGCATTCAACAGCAGGAACAAGCGTATGAACCGACTCGAGCGCATCCATCAAGGCGTAGCTATAGTGGGTAAAAGCACCAGGATTCAACACTACGGGAATTTTTTGACCGGTTTTTTCTGCTTCACGATAAAGTTCCTGTAAATGATCAATCAAAGGACCTTCGCCATTTGACTGGAAAGCATGAACTTCAAATCCAAGCGTTGCGCCATATTCGGTAAGTTCCTGAATAAGATCGGCATAAAGCTGATTGCCATACTGACCTTTATTGCGAATACCATAGAAGTTATTGTTTGGACCATTGATAATCTCGAGACGACGCATCATTTCCTCCTTGTGTGACCCCGTTTTATGTGTGCCGAGCACTTTTTGCGCCCGGCACGTGCTACCCATTACTAGATTACCTTCTTTGTTGGAAGGCACTTATATATATGACTTATGACACCGTTACTATTTATTGATGTATTCGCGAATGTAGCGTTCAATACCCGTAACGCAGGCAACAAGCGTTTCATTTACTGGTGTAGGAACACCGTGCTTTGCGCCTTGCGCAACAACCGCACCGTTGATTACGCCCACTTCAGTAGGACGGTGCTTTTCCAAGCTCTGCAAAATAGAAGGCTTGAAATCGTAAGGAAGTCCTGCACGCGCAAGCTCCAATACATCCATGGGGTTGCTGTAAGTAAGCTTAACCCCTGCCTTTGCGGCAACGTCCATGCCTTCCTGCACCGCAGCAACCGCCGTTGCAACCAGCTTTTCTTCCTGATACATATCGCCGTAAGGAAGATGAGTAATGCCGCAAACCGCGCCAGTTGCCACATTTACCAGAAGCTTGTCCCAAATAACACCCATGATGTTGTCAGAAACAATGCAATGCATACCTGCTTCCTCAAAAGCAGCACCAATTGCCTTCACACGATCGGTAATGCTTCCATCCAATTCCCCGATAAAGGTATCCTTACCTGGAATGGTTGCCTGTACGCGACCAGGTTCCAAAAGCATGCCGCCAATGTAGGTTTTGCCACCGATTACATGTTCAGCACCAACCACTTCGCTTAAAGCATCTTCAGCGCCAAGGCCATTCTGCAAAGACATAACAGCGGTTTCAGGACCTACCAGTTCTTTGCCTTCTTCCATAGTTGCCTTAGTATCGAATGCCTTGCACAACACGATTACCAAATCGCACGGTCCAATACCATCGGGAGTGGTATGACCAATAGGATGAGCAATTTCTTCGCCCGTTGGAGTAACCATTACCAGACCGTTTTTATTAACGGCATCCATATGAGCCTGACGACCAACAAAGTGAACCTCATTGCCCGCCTTCGCCAAAGCACCACCAATGGTACTGCCCAGCGAACCAGTTCCTAAAACGCAAACCTTCATACAGAGTCCTTCTTTCCTCTAGTCTTCAGGTGAAACTAATTCAATCATGGGGCCTTCAGGCAATACGAACCAGTTGCGTGGCTTACCTTCTGCCTGCACTACCCCTTCAACGGCATATACTTTTTCCAATACCGCATCCACTTCGTCGAGCTTGATGCCAATATGAGTAAGCTGTCCCGCGTCGCGCTGCGTAGGATCAAAGGAAGCATCGCGCTGAAGCTGAATACCTCCAACCCACACCTGTTCCATCGATGCGACATCGCTGTGATCAAGCCCTTCAGGAGCAGTAAGAGTAATCTCAAGCCCTAAAACATTTTGGAAAAAGGCAAGGTCGCGCTCAAAATTACGCGAACGAATTGCTACATGATCTACATAAGGTGTTGTCATTCAATCCCCTCCCTTATCGTTCAGATCGAAGCCCTATTCTTCTACCTCGAAGAACTTCAAGATGTGCTTAGCTACGCAAACAACCGTACCATCCTGGTTGGTAACAATAACATCAGCGTACGTCTTCATTGCTTCTTCGTCTACTTCGCAAACGGTGTAGGTTGCCGTTAAGGTGTCACCAAAATAAACCGGTGCGGTAAAACGCAGATGATCATAACCGTACGATGCACTGGGGATAGGAGATTCATACTTCTGCTGAATAAGCGTAGAAGCGGTGCTACCCAGAGCAAACGTCAAAACGCCATGCACGATACGGGTGCCATACTTGGTGGTCTTCATGAATGCTTCGTTGAAGTGCATCTGGCTATAGTCGCCCGTGATGCCACCAAACATATACACATCAGATTCGCTAATGGTCTTAGTGAAGGTGCAGCTGTTGCCTACTTCCAAAGGTAACTTTGTCATGGGTTTTCCTCTCTCGAAATAAACCTTGTTTTCGTAAATAACCTGGTTTACCAGCAGATAAGGTACGTAATACCTAACCTCCTGTTTCTAGGTATTACCCTACCCCAGATTAGGCAAAGAATTCCCCGCATATTATTCATCAAAGAACACACAACCTATGAATAAAAGTACTCAGTAATATCTTTTGTTTTTGTTTTCTGAATAATGCCTGTTCAAAGGCTTTGATTTTGCTTCTTTATGGCATGCTGTATTCATTTAGTTCGCGCAAAAGACTTATACAGTTTTGTTATGGATAGTTTTATTTCTTCGCCTACAATTAGAAACTGTCCAAGGAGGAATAATGAACCTTGCCCAGCTTTCGTATTTTCGGCATTTAGCAAAAATTCAGCACTACACGCGCGCGTCAGAAGAACTGCACATTTCTCAATCGGCCCTATCGCATTCCATTGCATCTCTTGAAGATGAACTGGGATGCAGCCTTTTTCGTAAAGAGGGCCGCAATGTCTACCTTACCGACGACGGCAGGCTGTTTCAAAAATATGTTGATCAGGGCCTTGCCGCTATCGAACAAGGGGTAGCCGAACTCCAACAGCGTCACGGTATGCTTACGGGCGCTATAGAAATAGGTGCTATTGCCACCGTCCGTTCGAGTTATTTGCCTGCCGCCATGAAAGCCTATAGCGACAAGTATGGCTCGTTAGTTGAATTCCATGTGGCACAAGGCGAAACTGGCCCACTTAATCAGCGCTTGGAGCAAGGCGTTTATGATCTGGTAATTGCCGGCCCCCACCACAGGCCCGATATTGAATGTAAAACCTTGTTTTATCAGCAACTCGTGGTTGCCGTACGACGCGACCACCCGCTTGCTTCTCTTACCAGCATCCATTGGGATAACCTGGTAGGACATACCGTCAATACGTATCGTCGCGGCATTATGGTAGGCGAAACCCTAGAGGCGTTTTTGAAAGCCACTAACGCTCCCCTAGAAAAACTCACCTTGGTACGCAACTATGAAGACGAAGTAATGCTGGGGGCTCTTGCCGTACACGAATCAAGTGTTGCACTTACTATGCTTACGTCGAATTTGCTTCCTGATCCCAATATGGTAGTCATCCCCCTTGATGTTGAAGGCGCTGAAACCTTCTATCCCATCTCTTTGACCTATCAGAAAAAAGCAATTCGCATGCCTGCCGCACAAAGCTTTATTGACTTTCTGCAAACGTTCGAAGCTCCCCGCTACGAGCGCGACGATTTTCGCAAGGAGTAACCATGAAAGACGGATTCGTTACCGTAGCCGCCGCAACGCCGGTTATAACAGTTGCCGACTGCAAGGCAAACGCACACGCTATTGTGGAAAGTATTCATGAAGCAAGTGCAGCAGGAGCTCGCATCATTGTTCTTCCCGAACTGTGCATTACCGCCTATACCTGTAGCGATTTATTCTGGCAAACAGAACTGCTTGATTGCGCAGAAGACGCCCTTGTTGATATCGCGCGCCAGACTCAAGAACTTGATGCCCTTATTATGGTAGGCCTACCTCTTCGTGCGACAGGCAAGCTCTACAACGTTGCCGCTGTTCTTCATAAGGGAGCCATTTTAGGATTTGTTCCCAAGGTGAATCTTCCTGCGTATAACGAATTTTACGAAACGCGCCACTTTACTCCGGGCGAAGCGAACATGGGTACAATTTCGTTTAAGGGCACTGAAGTTCCCTTTGGTACCAATTTGCTGTTTTCCTGCACCACTTTGCCTGATTTGGTAGTAGCAGCAGAAATTTGTGAGGATCTTTGGGTGCCTAACCCGCCCAGCACATCACATGCCCTTGCAGGCGCTACCGTGCTTTGCAACTTATCGGCAAGTGATGAAATGGTAGGAAAGCGCACCTATCGTGACAGCCTAGTTTCCGGACAGTCTGCCCGTTTGGTGGCAGCTTATATCTACGCCACTGCGGGGGAAGGAGAATCCAGCACCGATTTGGTGTTTGGCGGACAAAACATTATCGCCGAAAACGGCACCATTCTTGCTGAAGCGGCACACCTTCATGGCACTACCGACGAACGTGCCACGGTACTTACCACCGTTGATGTTTCTCGCCTTGCCGCCGAGCGCAGGCGCATGAGCACCTATCCTGCCACTCAGGCAGACACCTATCGTACGATCCCTTTTGCCTTGTCGGTTGAAGAAACCAACATCGTTCGTCATTTCGATGCCGATCCTTTCGTACCCGCGAACCCTGCCCTTCTTGATCATCGCTGCGAAGAAATTCTTTCTATTCAGGCACTCGGTCTGAAGAAGCGCTTGGCTCATACCCATGCACAAACTGCAGTGGTGGGTATTTCAGGCGGGCTTGATTCAACGCTTGCATTGCTGGTAACCGCGCGCGCCTTTGATTGGTTAGGGCTTGATCGCGCCAGCATAATTGCCGTTACCATGCCCGGATTCGGTACGACCGACCGCACTTATACTAATGCCTGTTCCATGGTGAAATCACTGGGTGCCACGCTGCGAGAAATTCCTATTGGAACTGCGGTTATGCAGCATTTTTCCGACATCAACCATAATCCAGAAGTTCACGACGTAACCTATGAAAATAGCCAAGCACGTGAACGTACCCAAATTTTGATGGATGTTGCTAACCAAGAAAATGGCTTAGTAATAGGTACGGGAGATTTGTCAGAATTAGCTCTAGGTTGGGCAACCTACAACGGCGATCACATGTCTATGTATGCCGTTAACGCATCGGTTCCCAAAACGCTTGTCCGTCATTTAGTGCGTCACTATGCGTTCAATTGCGCCGACGAAAAACTTTCGCGAATCCTCTGCGATGTGCTTGATACTCCGGTAAGCCCCGAGCTTCTTCCTCCAACCGATGGCGCTATTTCGCAAATAACAGAAGATTTAGTAGGGCCCTACGAGCTGCACGATTTCTTCTTGTATCACATGCTTCGTTTCGGTTTCCGACCAGCGAAAATATATCGTATAGCATGCCTTGCCTTCAAAGAACGCTACGATACCGACACTATTAAAAAGTGGCTTCGCACATTCTATCGTCGTTTCTTCGCTCAGCAGTTTAAACGTTCATGTCTACCCGATGGACCTAAAGTTGGCAGCATTGCGGTATCTCCGCGTGGGGATTTGCGCATGCCTTCAGATGCCTGCGCTACGGCATGGTTAGCTGAAGTAGATTCGCTCTAGATTGAGGATCACTACGTTTTTCTCAAAGCTAACTGAGTGCTTATTCACACCACTAAGAATGCTAGGAGCGCGGCTAAACTAGTGCACACATAGTTCACCACATCCCAAAGAATATGCTTGCTAATCAGGGGCCGCGCTTTTGCATACATTCTTAGCAATGCGGCATTCAGAAATAGCTTTTCTAAGAACGTAGTGATCCTCTCTTTTGCTTCGTTCGTGCCTGATAAGCGAAGCTTGCATAGGAGGCAAACGGCGGAAAGCTTGTTAAAGCGTTGAGTAAAGCCTACTCATAATAGAACATTTGTTCTATTATTTTTATAAGCCGATGGGCGGATGGCTGCCTACCTGAACGGAGGTAAGCCATGAATAATTTAATTCTTGTCTTGGAATTATTTTGTTTAGTGCTGTTGCTGCTCTTGCTGCATAGGCTCATAAAGTAGCGCAGCCGCCCCACGCAAAAGGAACGGCTGACTGCTTTACATGTTTCACAAGCAGCCGTACCCGCTGCAACGGGTGACCGCTCATTGGCTATTGTAGCAAACCATAATAAGATTCGACAAAAGTTCTTATCGAAGTTTTTCTCACCACTTGATGCTTATAGTTCGCTGAAATAAGCGTCGCCAACAAAGAATGCTGACGTTTGCGTACTAACGAATTTCGTAGCGTCCGGGCTTACGCTTAATTTCGCGCGCCTCCATAGCGGGATAACCTAGGATAATGCCACCAATAAGTTTGCCATGGTCGGGAGCAAACTTATCATGTAAAGCGTCTCCTGCCTGACATACCGCTTCTACCCAGCACGAGGCAATACCTTCAGCATGTGCCATCAATACCGCATTCTGCATAGCAGCTGCAACACTTTCCACGCAGCTTGGCAGCATACCATCGCTGTATTCTGGTTTATTCAAGAAAGCAAGAAGAACCGTGCGAGCCCCTCCTAAAGCAGTTAAGAATTCCATGGTTTCTTCTACCACTTCGGGATTGTTCTTAAAACGTTCTTCAAGCTTTTTGCGCTCAGAAAAAGCCGTAGTTCCCATTTCGGCAATTAGGTAAGAAAGATCCTCATCATTAGTAAGGGCTACAAAATACCAAGGCTGCAAATTCTGGCCCGAAGGCGCCCACATGGCAGCTTCAATAATTTTTTCTAGCTTTTCCCTTGGTACTGGCTCGTCAGTAAATTTACGAATGCTTCGGCGAGTTTTGATAGCTTCCATCAGTTCCATATAGTCCCCCTTCTCCAAAGCAGCCTCTCTCATACTGCTTGATACGTATTATGAAATGCCTTGCTGCATTCTTCAAATGCAAACTACGCCCATATTTTTGTGCGCCCATTGGATTTATTCATACCCGCAGATAGCTACCCACTTCTCAATTCCGTGCTTATTCAATTATTTTTTGACCACCATTTTTACCTCGTTTAACCTCGTTTAGTAACTTGAGTCTTTCCATCTCAACCTGCCCAAGGCAAGCAAGCCTATTCATTTGCACTTTTACGGTATTTTCTTCTACCTCATTTCTATTTCACATAAAGCATACATCGTCACCAAAAAAACTCATGCAAAGCCCCTATAATTACGAAAGAGCAAAACGCGCGGAGGGGGACAAAGTGGAATACCGCGTGAATTGCCCCGTTTGTGAATTATGGGGGGAAGTCGTTTCTTCTGGTAACGACTGCACAATTACTATTAATGGCGGCACACCACATGTAGGGTGTGTAGTTCTTGCCGTACCAAGACCCTCCCTTACCGGCGAAGGCACCAGTGCTACGGTTTCCGTTATTAATCGCACAGGCCATATGGATGATGTCATTGCAACTCAGGTAGCAAAACAAATTGCAGCAGCGCGCAACTGTGCGGTCGCTTGCAGCTGCGGCATTCATCTCGACAACGCTGCGCCCGATGTTGTTACCCAAATTCGTAATTCAGTTCCCCTTATTGTTGAAGATATCCTTGCCCTTTTAGAGCGAAAGGGGCATACCAACCCAACAAACTAAGTGCGTAATTGAACCGTGGCATTTTGTTGCTACTCAAACAAGATGCTTACTTCTTAACGTACGTTCTCCCGCCCAGTGCTTTACCTAAATACACTGAATAAAGCAGATAGCAAAATAGGCCATTTCTTAAGGAGAAAAGACGCTTCCGTAAGCGTCTAAAAAATAAGGAGGATTACATGAATAAAATTCACGACTTGCGCACCGCGCTTGATTTCCTTCGTGAAATTCCTGGTCAATTAGTAGAAACCGATGTGGAAGTAGATCCCGAAGCAGAGCTTTGCGGCGTGTATCGCTACGTTGGCGCAGGTGGCACGGTTCCTCGTCCCACCCAAGAAGGCCCCGTTATGATTTTCAACAATATTAAGGGCCATCCCGATGCACGCGTGGTAATTGGCTTGCTAGCAAGCCGTACACGTGTTGCCCGCATGCTTGATGCTGATCCTCGTCGTTTAGGCTTTTTACTTAACGATGCAGTATTAAATCCCGTACCACCCGTTGAAGTTCCTGCAGAAGAAGCGGCATGCCAAGAAGTGGTACATCTTGCCACCGAAGAAGGCTTTGATATTCGCAAGCTTGTTCCCGCTCCCACCAATACTCCCGAAGATGCAGGTCCCTACATTACTTTAGGTATGGCCTACGCCTCCGACCCCGAAACCGGAGAATCAGACGTAACCATTCATCGTTTATGCCTTCAGAGCAAAGATGAAATTTCTATCTATATGGTTCCTGGATCCCGCCACATTGGCGCATTCTACGAAAAAGCCGAAAAGCTGGGAAAGCCTCTGCCTATTTCTATCAGCATCGGCGTAGATCCTGCCATCGAACTTGCTACCTGCTTTGAGCCTCCCACGACTCCCATTGGCTATGACGAACTGAATGTTGCAGGCGCACTTCGTGGCGAACCTGTTCGCATGGCGAAATGCCTTACCATTGACGAACGCTGCATTGCTCATGCCGAATACGTAATTGAAGGCGAACTGCTTCCCGGGAAACGCATCGCCGAAGACCAGAACTCCGGCACGGGTAAAGCAATGCCTGAATTCCCAGGCTATACTGGTCCTGCTAACCCTTCCCTTCCTATCATTAAGGTAAAAGCAGTAACAACCCGTAAGAACCCCATTATGCAAACCTGCATTGGTCCTTCGGAAGAGCACGTAAGCATGGCGGGTATTCCAACTGAAGCAAGCATTATCCAAATGGTGGAAAAGGCAGTTCCTGGCCGTCTTTTGAACTGCTACTGCGCAACTCCTGGTGGTGGCAAATACTTGGCAGTGCTTCAGATCAAGAAAAGCTCTCCCGCCGATGAAGGTCGCCAACGTCAAATTGCCCTTCTGGCATTTTCCGCCTTTAGCGAACTAAAGCACATCTTCTTGGTTGATGAAGACGTTGACCCCTTCGATATGAACGACGTATTGTGGGCCATGAATACTCGCTTCCAGGGAGATGCCGATATTATTACCATCCCTGGGGTACGTTGTCATCCGCTTGATCCGTCGAATGATCCTTCTATGGATCCAAGCATTCGCGATCACGGTATTGCCTGCAAAACTATTTTTGACTGCACGGTGCCCTACGATCAAAAAGACAGGTTCCAGCGCTGCCAGTTCAAAGAAGTTGATCCTAAGCACTGGCTGCCAGACTTTGATTTTTAACGACATGCCTTTCCTGGTTGCGTCCTTTACTGAGGTACCGCAACCAGGAAACCTCTTCTGCGAGGGGTGTATATTTTGTATTTCGGAGCAGCTCCAGCCTTTATCGACTGTTTTGACACTATGGAAATAGCAAGCAAATTCGATACATAGTTCACCTTATCCCTATGTTTATACTCGAAAATCTGGGGCTATTTCTTTACTGTGTCAAAAATCAGTCGGACTTTCGAATGCTCCGAAATACAAAATAGGCAAACCGCTTCAAACGTTTCAAATGAAGTAAGAAAAGCTTATTAATTACTAACCTGGGTAAGCTTGCAACAGTTTTTCGAAAGGAATGCTTTAATGGATAGACTTGTGGTTGGCATAACTGGCGCAAGTGGAACTGCACTTGCCTGTCATTTCATTCAGCAACTTAAACGCTACACCGATTGTGAAATACATGTTGTGGCAAGCGATAGTGCACGACTGACTGCAAGCTATGAAGCGCCTGAATTATTTGAAGAAACTCTTGCCCTTGCCGACGTTGTTCATAACAACAAAAGCATTGGTGAATCTATTGCCAGTGGCACGTTCAAAACGCGCGGCATGGTTGTAATCCCTTGCAGCATGAAAACTATTGCAGGTATTGCAAGTGGCTATAGCGATAATCTTGTACTACGCGCTGCTGATGTTACGCTCAAAGAGCAACGTCCTTTAGTGCTTTTAGCGCGTGAAACCCCTATGAGCCCCATTCATTTGCGCAATTTAAGCGAGCTAGCAGCACTTCCTTCAGTATGCATTATGCCTCCCATGATGACGTATTATCATCATCCCAAAACAATTGAGGATATGGAAAACCAACTTATTGGAAAAATTTTTGACCGTTTTGGGTTCGACTATCCACCTTTTGAGCGCTGGGAGGGATAAATAAAGAAGCCCTTAAAACCTAGCATTATTTAAAGGAGCGGGTTCCGTATTGGCACGGGACCCGCTCCTTTTATACTAAACGAAAAACCCCGCGAGACGTGCACTCGCGGGGTTTTGTAAGACTAACTTCAACTATGAAGTATGGCTTTGAGCTATGACTTGCTCGTTATTGCTCGTCAACCTTTTGGCCAGCCCTAATAGCTTCGAGGCGAGCATGTAATGCTTCGAGCTGCTTATTAGTCTCTTCATCCTCGATGCGCTGCTGTTCCTTGTTGTAAGCATAGTCTTCGCGGATCTTGTCGTTGTCTGCCATCAACAGGTAGAAGATAACGCCAACTACGAAGCCTACGCCGCCGCCACGGGCCATTACGAAGCCCGCGATCATGCCGGCAATACCCTTGTCCATTTCGTCGCGGACGAGGTCGAATGCGATAACTGCGCACAGCCAAC
>CATYOF010000022.1 GCA_958410215.1 uncultured Cryptobacterium sp.
GGAGCCCGATCCTAAGCCAAACTTTGATCCAAGGGTAGGACCCGAAGTGGAAAAACTTGGTTTTACCACGCTTGGTTTACTGCCAGCCTTCATGCCTGTTTTAACGCTATGTTTGCCCGCACGTTTGCCCGAGCTAACCACAGAGCGACCACCATTAAATGTTCTACCTGCAGTTTTGTTTGCTTGCTTAAAAACACTGCTTTTGGTAGATGCATGTGCAGAAGAGCGTGCTCTATGGGAATTTCGTGAGGGGCGGGGTGTTTTTCCTGGTATGTTTTGCCTGCGGTTAGTTGGCACGATAACTCCTGGTCAAAGGTACAATATATGATGGTTTATATAAGTAAAACTGGCTTATCATTGTGACAGTTGGGTTTCGTTTCGGGTAGTCAAAATATCAATTGTTACAATAAAAACGAAAGCTTATAGGCTTATTCTTTTGGCTAACCAAAAAGTTATTTCCATACTTCTGAAAGGTTAAACCAAAAGATTGCTCAAAGGTATGCCAAGCTGTCCTTGTATACTTTTGAAATAATTATGCGTCAGATGCGCAATTTGTGTCTGATATCAAGACAAGAGCCAAGAAAATGCGTAGCATAGCAAGTAGATGTAGTGCCTAACAGGAGGTACCGTATGACTTCGAATAACAACGAAAATACTCGTCGAATTCTATTAGTTGAAGACGAAAAGGCTATTCGCGATGCGGTAGCAGCATATTTGGAACGTGAAAATTATTGGGTTACCGCTGTAGGTGATGGCCAAGAAGCGCTAGAGGAATTCTCTAAGCATCATTTTGATCTGGTGATTTTGGACTTAATGCTTCCCCGTGTTCCGGGTGAACGGGTATGTAGGGTAATTCGCGACAATTCCAGCACACCTATTATTATGCTTACCGCAAAGGGCGAAGTTGAAGATCGTATTATTGGTCTTGAGCTTGGCGCGGACGACTATCTTATTAAGCCTTTTAGTCCTCGCGAATTGGTTGCGCGTGTACGTGCCTTGCTTCGTCGTGTTCATTCCGATGTTGAACCACAGCGTGAGGTTATGGACTTTGGTGAACTTACTATCGATATTTCGGGGCACAAGGTATTGGTTAATGGCGAAGAAGTAGATCTTACCGCCAGCGAATTCAAGTTGCTTACCACGTTGTGCCGTTATCCCGGTCGTGTTTATTCGCGCATGGAATTAGTGGAAAAGGTATTGGGATACGACTTTGAAGGCTACGAACGTACGATAGACTCGCATGTAAAGAACTTGCGTGCAAAAATTGGTGACAACCCACGCAATCCTAAGTGGCTTCATACCGTACATGGTGTAGGTTATCGTTTCGAAGATCCCACGAAGGCAAACCAGTAAGGCTTCTCACTGTTTCGTATGTTTTTGGAATAGGAGGAGTTCTTACCCCTCAGAACAAAATACGGTAGGCTACGATTACGTAGTGCACGAAAAGCGTCCTGTGTGCAGGGCGCTTTGTTGATAAGGAGCACGCCAGTGTTTGCTCGTAAAAAAACTTCTCACACCGATTCTTCCCAGGAGCTTTCGGAATTTTCTCGGATGGACGAAAAACGGGGCTTTACTATTTCTTTCACCAAGCGCGTTATGCTGGTTTCTATTGCGGTGTCGCTTATCACTATTGTTTCGGCAGTAGTGGTGCTTTCTGCGGTGTGGAATCAGCATTTTCAATCGTACACTCGCGAAAACGTACAGCGAGTAGCCGATGGTACTGCTGCAGCAATCGCAGAAGGCTACGAGCGTTCTCAGGGCGATTGGTACGGAGGTGCTTTATCGGCCGCTGCTTCAACTTCGGCTTTGTATGATTCAGTGTATTTACAGGTACGGACAAATGATGGCACCATCGTCTACGACGATCGCAGCGATGATGTTTTGGGGCCCGTCGATATAAAAGAGGACGGATCTAATGTAGCTGCCGCGCCTATTATGGTTCATGGCGAAAAAGTGGGTACGGTGTTGGTGCGTGTTCCTGGTTCAGAAACGCTTCTGACCAAATTCGATGAAGATTTCCGCGACAAGTCGTATAACGCCATGATTTTTGCTGCAATCATCGCTCTTATTATTGCTATGGCTATGGGCGCTATTTTTGCGCGCGCTATCGCTGCTCCTATCAAGAAAATTACCAACGCAGCAAAAGCGCTGAAGGAAGGCGACTATTCTGCTCGAACGGGTATGAGCGGTTCTGACGAAATTGCGCGCTTAGGCAATATGTTTGACCTTATGGCAGATTCAGTTGAAACAAACCGTAAATTGGAGCGTCGCTTGGTAACCGACGTGGCTCACGAATTGCGCACGCCGCTGATGGCAATACAGTCTACGGTTGAAGCTATGATTGATGGGGTGTTTGAGCCTGATGCGGAGCGTTTAGAAACGCTTAATTCGGAAGTTCAGCGCTTATCGCGCCTGGTTGACGCTTTGCTGAAATTGTCGCGCTTGGAAAGCCGCACCAAGCCTATCGAACAAAAAAAGGTCGATTTAACCGAAATGCTTTCTGCGGTGGTGCAAACTCATCAGGCTTACATTCACGATGCGGGATTGAATCTGGAATTTGAATACGATCCTCATGTATACGTGTTTGGTGATGCCGATTTGCTGCGTCAAGCTACCGCAAACTTAATTTCGAATGCGGTGCGCTATACCCCTGAAGGAGGCACCATTACCATCATGGCGCGCAAGGGCGACTTGATGGGACAAATCGTGGTGAAGGATACCGGTATTGGTTTAACCCCTGAAGAGGCAAAAATGGTATTTCAGCGTTTCTGGCGTGCCGATTCAGGAAGGGCTCGTGCGACGGGTGGTTTAGGAATTGGTCTTTCGGTGGTGAAGGAAATTGTGGACCAACACAACGGTTGGGTTCGTGTTGAAGGCAGGCCAAACGAAGGAGCCTGTTTCACCATTTATATTCCGCTGTATTCGGAAAACTCACGCAAACGCAACACGAAGCGCAACAGCAAACAAAATAACAGCAAGCAAAATAGCAACAGGTAAACATCAGCTGAGGTGCGTAAGGATAAAATGCAGCAGGGAAATACGAGGGCGTAAAATTTACGAAAGATTTGCGTGAATATGTCGCTAGATGGAGCGGCAAGTAAGATACTTTCTGCTTTTTCGTGCACGGCGTTGGATTATGTTACATAATAGGAACTTGCGTATATTCACTTTAAGGAAGGACCATCATGGCTGGAATCGACATCAAGCCCGATGCACAGGGTAAGGTGCGCGACCTGTACGACCTGGGAGACAAGCTTCTTCTGGTGGCGTCCGATCGCATTTCTGCATTCGACTATATTCTGGAAGACGAAATTCCCTATAAAGGGCAGGTACTCACGCAGCTTTCTTGCTTCTGGTTTGATCTGCTCTCCGACGTGGTAGACAACCATCTTATTTCTGCTGATGTGGCAGATTTGCCTGAGCAGTTTAAGCCCTATGCGGACTATTTAGCGGGCCGTTTCATGCTGGTAAAGAAGGCCAACATGTTCCCTGTTGAGTGCATCGTTCGCGGTTATTTAACTGGTTCTGGTTTGAAGGACTATCAGGCAACGGGTTCAGTTTGCGGCATTCAGCTTCCTGAAGGATTGGTGAATTCTTCCAAATTGCCTGAAGCTATTTTCACTCCTTCTACGAAGGCTGAAATTGGCGATCACGACGAAAATATTAGCTTTGCTCGTTGCGAGGAACTTATCGGCGCAGAAAATGCTGCTGCTATTCGCGATTTAACGTTGGCAGTTTACAATCGCGCTGCCGATCATGCGCGTGAGCGCGGCATTATTATTGCAGACACCAAGTTCGAATTCGGCGTTGTTGATGACAAGATCATCTTGGGCGATGAGGTGTTAACACCTGACTCTTCGCGTTTCTGGGCTGCTGATACCTATAAGGTTGGTGAAGAACAGCCAAGCTTCGACAAGCAGTTCGTACGTAATTGGCTCAACGCTAATTGGGATCGTACGGGCAATCCACCACGTCTCCCTGAAGATGTTATTAAGAAGACTACTGAAAAGTACATTCAGGCATACGAAAAAATTACAGGTAAGGCATTTGTCGCTCAGTAAGGTAGCGTGTCAAGCGTGGAGCGGTGCTTCGCTTCACTTATCGGCTTGATAGCAGTTCCTGCTTTGCGACCTGGCAAGGAGTTTAAGGGATGAGTCAACGAAACCCCATGAATCAGCGCTATACCGGCGATCATAAGGGAGGATCTACACGTAAAAGCGCCGCTTCAGCAAAACCAGTTTCACGAGCAGCGTCTTCTGTTCGTTTGGAATCGGATAAGCCTCAAAAGAAGGGCTTGTTTGCGAAGCGCACCCCGGAAGAAAAGCAGGAACACAGGGCAGAACGTAAGCAGGAAGCCCATGAGAACAAGGAAGAATGCAAGACGGGTCGTGCCCGCCTTCGCGCTATTCAGCGTTATGTACCTGATACACCTCAGTTCAAGGCATTGAATCGCAAGCGCATTATGTATTCCGCGATCGGCTTGGGCGGCATGGTAGTTGCTATTATTCTTTCGCTGATTATGCCTACGGTTCAGATTGTTCCTATTGTGATCATGATCGTAGCGTGGATTTTCTTCTTTATCAGCGTGCGTATTGACTCCAAGCAGTTGCGCCCTATGCGCCAAGAAGCTTATGAGAGGGCAGAGCGTAAGGCTGCTAAGCAATCAAAGAAAAAGCAATAGGGCAAGAAGGAAAATCGGGATCAACAAGTAAAACCGACCACCCCTTGGGAGACTGAATATATCAGTTCAACTTGGGGTGGTTTTGTATTGTTTCGGTTGCTAATCCGAGTCTGGTCTTGCATGCTTATAGGGTTAATGGTTATTAACCCAGCTTATACCTACATGCTGGGTCTCGCTTTAAGTGCCTGCATGTTTACATATCTACGTGCCGAATTCGGACCCAAAACAAATCAAAAAATAAAATCGTACGTTTCAGAGGTCATTTTTGGCAAAAAACTAGCTTATCGGGTTCCGTTTCTTAGTTAATCCATGCATTTTTGGAATACGTAAAACATTGCCATGCTTTCAATGAATAAAAAGTGGCAAATTGT